>NZ_JBIBXG010000001.1:0-792708 GCF_043082085.1 Streptomyces sp. NPDC014801
CGCAACGACTGCACCCAGGCCGAGACGGTCATCGACAAGATCCGCGTGATCCGGCCCGGACCGGGACGGCCTCGCGTCCGCCCGGAGCGGGTGGTGGCCGACAAGGGCTACTCGGCCCGCGCCTTCCGCGCCTACCTGCGCAGACGCGGCATCAAAGCGACCATCCCCGAACGCGTCGACCAGCTCGCGGGCCGACGACGGCGCCGTGAACGGCCCTGCGGCTTCGACAGAGCCGTCTACCGGCGCCGCAACGTCGTTGAACGCTGCTTTAACCGCCTCAAGCAATGGCGGGGCATCGCCACCCGTTACGACAAGCTGCCCGACCGCTTCCTCGCCGCCATCACCCTGGCCAGCACGCTCATCTGGCTCGAGGCGTGATCGACAAGACGCTGCCTAGCCGCCGATCTCCGCCGGTGTCACCACCATCCAGCCGCGGTCGGCGTCCACGGGGACGTGGGCCGCTTTCTGGGCGTCCGCCCGCCGGGCCTTCTCCGCCTCCAGGGCGTCCGTGTACTTCTGTTTGCGGTTGACCCACAGGCGTACGCCGCCGGCGCGGACGTCGGTGTCGAAGAGCATGTACCAGTCGGACGGGGAGTCGCCCGCGACGAGGACGGGGCGGGCGTAGGGGTCGATGTACTCCTTGATGGCGGCGAGCTTGCCGACGTACCAGGTGGCCGGGGTCCACAGGTACGGGGTGACGACCATGCCGGCGTGCTTGCTCGCCGGGTACCGCTCGTCCAGGAAGTGGCCCCGCTCGATCTGCTTGCGCGCGGTGGTCAGGTCGCCGGTCGCCGGGTCGCGCAGCAGGGTCGTGACGCCGATGACGTTCCGCGGCTCCACGCCGAGGCCGTAACGCGGGTCGGACACGACCATGCGCACCAGTTCCTCGTGCGCGGCGGTCACCACGTACGGCGTGATGCCGTGCGCGCGCAGGCAGTTCAGCAGTTCGCGCTGGCCCGGGTGGATGCGCGGGGGGTCGACCGTGCCGTGGACGAGCGTGTCGCCGTCGTAGTACGTCACGGGGATCGGCCGGTCGTGGGCGAGGAGGGCGTCGACGCGTGTCTTGAGCCGGCTCAGGGTGAAGCCGGCGAAGACCTGCGCGATCCACGGGTAGCCGACCTTGTCGTCGATCTCGCAGAGGCGGACGTAGTAGGAGTAGAGGCTCTCCGCCTCCCGGAAGGGGATCAGTCGCAGCGACGGGTCGAGCGACCGAGGCGTCAGCTCGCCGAGCATCTCCAGGTACGGCAGCAGCGCCTCTTCGAGGTCGTTGCGCCAGATCGTGTTGTCGGCGTCGAACACGGCGTACGCGCCGGGCCGATCCGCGGACTCCCGGATCAGCCGCTCCAGCCGCCGCGCCTGCGCCGGCGGCCAGTGCCTCAACTCGGCCGAAGCCCCGGCGGGACGGGCGGCAGACGCGTCACCGCCGGGATGAGCGGCCGTCGTGCCGTCCGCGGCCTGCGCCGGGCCCTGCACGGCCGTCGCCGCGGTGACGGCCGAGACGGCGGTGAGCAGACGACGTCGGGTAACGGGCATGCCGGCCCCTCTCGTTGGGTTTCGTATCGTGCAATGCCTCGCCCTATGAGCAACGAAGGGAACCGGTAGCGGACCGGCCGTGTCAAGACGTGCGACACCGCCACAGGAAGGGCGGCCGATTGTGGTGCCCGGTCCCATGTCCCGCCCGGCGCAAGGCTCCTACCGTCCCGGCCCATGAACCCCACCAGAGCCGCACACCGTGTCGCCGCCCTCGCGGCGGCCCTGTTCGCCGTCCTGGGCCTCGCTCTCCTCACGCCCACGACGGCCCACGCCGCCTCCCTGACGGAGGTCACCGCCTTCGGGACCAACCCCGGCAACCTGCGCATGTTCCGCTACGTCCCGGACGGCCTGCCCGCCGGACGGCCCGTCGTCGTCGCCCTGCACGGCTGCACCCAGGACGCCGCCGGGTACGGCACCGGCAGCGGGTGGACCCAGCTCGCCGACCGCTACGGCTTCTCGCTCCTGCTGCCCCAGCAGCAGTCCGCCAACAACGCCTCCGGATGCTTCGACTGGTTCCAGAGCGGGGACATCGCCCGCGGCCAGGGCGAGGCCGCGTCCATCGCCCAGATGGTCGACCGGCAGCTCGCCGACACCGGGGGCGACCCGGCGCGCGTGTACGTCACCGGGCTGTCCGCCGGCGGCGGCATGACCGCCGTGATGATGGCCGCGTACCCGGAGAAGTTCGCCGGCGGCGGGATCGTCGCCGGGCTGCCCTACGGCTGCGCCCAGGCCGCCGGGTCGCCGTACGTGTGCATGTACGTCGGTGCCACCCAGACCCCGAAGCAGTGGGGGGACCGGGTGCGCGCCGCCCGCCCCGGCTACACCGGCCCGTGGCCCACCCTCGCCGTCGTGCAGGGCACCGCCGACTACACCGTCAAACCCGTCAACATGACCGACCTGGTCGCCCAGTGGACCGACGTGCAGGGCGCCGACCAGACCGCCGACGGGTCCGACACCGTCGCCGGCTATCCCCACCGGGTGTACCGCAACGCCGCCGGACGGACCGTCGTCGAGACCTACAGCGTCACCGGGATGGGCCACGGGCAGCCCGTCGACCCCGGCAGCGGCCCCGCGCAGTGCGGGACCGCGGGGGCCTACCTCCTCGACGTCGACCTGTGCGCCGGCTACCGCTTCGCGCTCGCCTGGGGGCTCACCTCAGGCTGAGGGCCGCGCCTGCCGGGCGAGCGCGATGAGCAGGGCGAGGGCCGCCGCCGTCACCGGCACGCCGTAGCCGGCCGTCGGTGACACGTGCTCCACGACCCAGCCGCCCGTCGCGCTGCCGCAGGCGATCCCGCCCAGCAGGCCGGTCACGGCGAGGGTCATGCCCTCGTTCAGCCGGCCCTCGGGGGTGCGCTCCTGGACCAGCGTCATCGTGGTGATCATCGTCGGCGCGGTGGCCGTCCCGGCGACCAGCAGCGCACCCGCGAGCAGCAGCAGCGAACCCGACACGGCCGCCAGCACCGGCAGCGTCATCAGCGCGGCCATCGCCGCCAGGCACCACGGGTGGCGCCACTCGGCCGGCCCGGACGGGCGCAGGGCCCCGTAGACCAGGCCCGCCGCTCCCGAGCCGGCCGCCTGGAGCGCCAGCACGACCCCGGCCACCGCGCGGTGGCCGTGTGCGTCCGCGAACGCGATCGTGACGACCTCCATCGCGCCGAACACCGCGCCCGTCGCCAGGCACACGGCCAGCAGCGGCGGCATGCCGGGCGCCCGCAGCGGCGAGGCGGCCGGGGCGCGGGGGCGCGGCGGGGGCTCGGTCGAGCGCTGCGCCGCGAACAGCAGCACCCCGGTGACCAGCAGCACCACCCCGGCGAGCGTGCCCGCCTCGGGGAAGAACGTCCCGCACAGGAAGGCCGCCAGCACCGGGCCGATCATGAAGCACAGCTCGTCCGCCGCCTGCTCGAAGGAGTTGGCGGTGTGCAGCGCCTCGGGCTCCGCGCGCAGCAGGTGGGCCCAGCGGGCCCGGGACATGCCGCCGGTGTTGGGCGTGGTCGCGGTCGCGGCGTACGCGGCGAAAAGGGTCCAGTCGGGCGCGCCGGTGCGCACGCACACCAGCAGTGCGAGGCTCCCCAGCGCCGCGAACAGCGTGGCGGGCACGGCGACGCGCGCCTGCCCGTACCGGTCGACCAGCCGCGCGACGCGGGGCGCCACCGCCGCGGTGGCCGCGAGACCCGTCGCGGTGACGGCACCGGCCAGGGCGTACGACCCCCGGGAGCCGGCGATCATCACCACCGCGCTCACGCTGAACATCCCCATGGGCAGGCGGGCGAGAAGGTTCCCGAGTGTGAACGCCAGGGCTCCGGGGACGGAGAAGAGCCGGCGGTAGGGGCCGGGCGGCCGGTTCCGGGTGCGGGGGGAGAAGTCGGCGAGGACGAGGGTGTCGGCGGTCAGGGCGGGCAGGGCGGCGCGCGGGGGAGTGGTCCCCCGGGGGGTCTGCGGCATGCGTCCAGGCTGGCCGGAGGCGGAGCGGCGGGTCCAACACCTGATCGTCGCCGATTCACACACCCGCGTTGTAAATTCGCCCGATGCCGACCCCCTCCGCCGTCGACCCCCGGCTGCTGCGTGCCTTCGTCGCCGTCGCCGAGGAACTGCACTTCACCCGCGCCGCCGCCCGGCTCTACGTCGCCCAGCAGGCCCTCAGCCGGGACGTACGGCGGCTGGAGCGCGACCTGGGCACCGAACTGTTCCTGCGGACGACCCGTCAGGTCGCCCTCACGCCCGACGGGGAGCGGCTGCTGCCGCTGGCCCGCCGGGTGCTCCAGGCGCACGAGGACCTGCTCGCCGCGTTCGGGCAGGCCCGCCCGCTGCTGGTCGACCTGAACTCGCCCGGCCTGGCCACCGGCCGCCGCGTCCTGGAGCGGGCCCGGGAACTCGCCCCCGACTGCGAGCTCATGGCCCGCTACGAGAGCGGCCTGACCGGCGCCGCCACCGAGATGATCGCCGGACGGCTGGACGCGTCCTTCGGGCACTTCGCCGGACTGGACCCGGCGCTGCGGGCCGCCCTGGACCACCAGCCGGTGCGCTACGAGGCGATGGCCGTCATCCTGCCCGAGGCGCACCCGCTGGCCGCGCGGGAGGCGGTCCCGCTGGCCGCGCTGGCGGGGGAGACGGTGTACGCCGGCGCCGGCAACCCCCGCACCCCGGAGTGGACCGACCTCGCCCGCCGGCTCTTCGAGGGACGCGGCATCACGGTCGCGCCGCCGGCTCCGCTGGCCGTCGGGGAGGAGGAGTTCCAGCGGCTGATGGCGAAGACCGGCCATCCCGTCCTCGCCGTCACCGACTTCCCGGCGCTGCCGGGGACGGTGGTGCGGCCGCTCGTGGAACCGGTGCCGCTCTCGCCGGTCTCCCTGGTCTGGCGACGCGGGCTCACCCACCCGGGGTTCGACGCCCTGCGGCGCGCGGCGGCCCAGCTCACGGCGGAAGAGGACTGGCTGCGCAGGCCCGCCGACGGATGGATTCCGGCCATGCACCATGTCACAAAGCTGCTGCACAACTGACACGTGGCGACCACGGGTCCCCCGCGTGCGCTACATTCATGGCCCGAGCACGGTGTGGTAAAGGGGGCGCTCGAAGCGGGTGGGGGCCCGGTTCGGCCGACGGGTGCTCGGAGTCGTCAGGCGCTTCCAGAACTGTCCCGTGGGGGGATGTACGCACGTGAAACAGTGGCGGGAAGACGCCCAACCGGAATGGTCCGAGGCCGCGTCCGCGACGTGGAACCTCTCCCCGACGGGCGGCGACACCCAGGCCCTCCCGGAAACCGGACCCACCGGCAGCCGGCCCTCCGGCATGCCCGCCGATGCGGGGTACCCCGGCCTGCCCGGCGACCCGCGTGCCGGGGGCTTCCCCGGCGCCCCGAACGGCCCCGGCCTGCCCGGCCCTTCCGGCACACCCGGCGCCGCGCACACCTCCGGCATACCTGGTGCCGCGCACACCCCCGGCATACCCGGCGACCCGAACTCCGCCGCCGTGCCCGGCGATCCGGCCCGGATACGCCCGCCCCACGGCGGCACGGACCGCACCCAGGCCCTCCCGCGCATCGGTGCCGCCGATCCGACGCAGGCTTTTCCCCGCGCCGGTGCCGCCGATCCCACCCAGGCGCTTCCGCACCTCGGTGCCGCCGATCCGACGCAGGCCTTCCCGCGTGCCGGTGCCGCCGATCCGACGCAGGCCCTTCCGCGCGCCGGTGCCGCCGGATGGGCGCAGGCCCCCCAAGCGCGGGCCCCCCAACCGCAGGTCCCCCAGCCGCAGGGTCCCGCCGACCGGACCGCCGTGCTCCCGCCCTACGGGAACCCCGGTCACCCCGCCCGGCCGGCGGCCCCGTCCGCCCCCCGTCACGCCCACCCGGGTCCGGCCCCGGCCCCGTCGCCGTACGCCGCCGCCCCCGCGGCCACCCCGTCCCCGTACGGCACGGCCCCGCGCGCCGACGCGATCCCGTCCCCGTACGACCCCACCGCCCGCACCGCCGCCACCCCGTCCCCGGCCGGGGGCACCGGTGCGCTGCGCGACCCCTGGGGCGACGGGCCCGGTGGTGTCTCGCCGGCCGCCGCCGAGCACGACCCGCACGAGGTCACCGTCCAGATGGACGCCGTGCAGCTGGGCGACACCCGGCTTCGCCCGGTCAAGGGCGGCCCCGGCGTGGCGCCGGACGGCTCCGACGGCCCGGTGTTCGTGGACGAGTCCGGGCGGCGCAGCCGCACCTTCCGGCGCCTGGGCATCGCGATCGGCCTGGCCTGCGCGGTCTACGCCGTCGTCATCGTCGCCACCCTGCTGTCGGGCAACTCCAGCGCGCCCTGGGTGCCGGTGCCCGCCCAGGAGCAGAACCAGCCGGCAGGTCAGGTGGACCCCTCCACCGTGCCCAGCGTCTCCTCGACCCCGACGCCCTCGGGCGCCGGAGCCTCCGACCAGGTCGCCCCGCCGTCGCAGAGCGCCGGCTCCCGCCCCGGCACCACGGGCGGCGCCACGCACGGCAGCGGCGGGTCCGGCACCTCCCTGCGGCCCAAGCCCTCGGCCAGCGGCGGCGGCACGCCCTCCACCTCCACCGGCACCGGCGGCACGGTCGGCACCGGCGGCAGCAAGGACCCGGTCAAGCCGAGCACGTCCCCCGGCGGCGGTTCCTCGCACCCGTCCTCGCCCAGCGGCGGCACCTCGCCCCGCCCCTCCAGCTCCCCGGCCGCCGCCACCGACACGGTGGCCGGCGGACCCGTGGTCCCGGCCCCCACCGCGGCCACGCCCACCGCACCGCCCACGTCCCCGGAGAACGTCACCTGATGGCACCCCGCACCAGCCGCCGGCGGTGGCTGCCTCTGCGCTACCTGCTGCCCGTCCTCGTCCTGCTGTCCATGCTCGCGATGCTCATGCTGCGCGGCTATGTGCACAGCGAGATCCTCGCCGACTTCCGGGTGCGGGAGGCCGTGGACAACGACAAGGTCCCGGCGAGCATCCTCGAGGGCGGCCCGGTCATCGACACCCGGGGCGGCAAGGCGACCACCCTCCGGGTGCCGGACCACCGCATCGTCCTCACCTTCGACGACGGCCCGGACCCCACGTGGACGCCGAAGGTCCTGGACATCCTCAAGAAGCACCACGCGCACGCGGTGTTCTTCATCACCGGCACCATGGCCTCCCGCTACCCGGAGATCGTCCAGCGGATGGTCGCCGAGGGTCACGAGGTCGGCCTGCACACCTTCAACCACCCCGACCTCTCCTACCACTCCCACAAGCGCATCGACTGGGAGCTGTCCCAGAACCAGCTCGCGCTGGCCGGCGCCGCCGGCATCCGCAGCTCGCTGTTCCGGCCGCCGTACTCCTCCATGTCGCAGAACATGGACAACGCCTCCTGGCCGGTGACGCAGTACATCGGCAGCCGCGGCTACCTCACCGTCGTCAACGACACCGACAGCGAGGACTGGCGCCGCCCGGGCGTCGACCAGATCATCCGCAACGCCACCCCCAAACACGGCAAGGGCGCGATCGTCCTGATGCACGACTCCGGTGGCGAGCGGCACCAGACCGTGGAGGCGCTGGACCGCTTCCTGCCGCAGATGCAGCGGCAGGGCTACGAGTTCAAGAACCTCACAGAGGCCCTGAACGCGCCCAGCGGCGACATCCCGGTCAGCGGCCTGGAGCTGTGGAAGGGCAAGGCCTGGATCTGGCTGGTGCAGGCGTCCGACGACATCACCGGCACCCTCGTCGTCGGCCTCACCGTCATCGGCGTCCTCGTCTTCGGCCGCTTCGGCCTGATGCTGGTCCTCTCCGGCGTCCACGCCCGCCGCACGCGCCGCCGCCGCTTCCGCTGGGGACCGGGCGCACCGGTCACCGAACCGGTCTCCGTGCTCGTGCCCGCGTACAACGAGGCCAAGTGCATCGAGAACACGGTCCGTTCCCTGATGCGCAGCGAGCACCCCATCGAGGTCATCGTCATCGACGACGGCTCCACCGACGGCACCGCGCGGCTCGTGGAGGCGATGGGCATCCCCAACGTCCGCGTCATCCGCCAGCTCAACGCGGGCAAGCCCGCCGCGCTCAACCGCGGCCTGGCCAACGCCCGTTACGACATCATCGTGATGATGGACGGCGACACCGTCTTCGAACCGTCCACCGTCCGCGAGCTCGTGCAGCCCTTCGCCGACCCGCGCGTCGGCGCCGTCGCCGGCAACGCCAAGGTCGGCAACAAGGACACCCTCATCGGCGCCTGGCAGCACATCGAGTACGTGATGGGCTTCAACCTCGACCGCCGGATGTACGACGTCCTGCAGTGCATGCCGACGATCCCCGGCGCGGTGGGCGCGTTCCGCCGCACCGCCCTGGAACGCGTCGGCGGCATGAGCGACGACACGCTCGCCGAGGACACCGACATCACCATGGCCATCCACCGCGACGGCTGGCGGGTCGTGTACGCCGAGAACGCCCGCGCCTGGACCGAGGCGCCGGAGTCCGTGCAGCAGCTGTGGTCCCAGCGCTACCGCTGGTCGTACGGCACCATGCAGGCGATCTGGAAGCACCGCCGCGCCCTGATCGAACGCGGCCCCTCCGGGCGGTTCGGCCGGGTCGGCCTGCCCCTGGTGTCGCTGTTCATGGTCGTCGCCCCGCTGCTGGCCCCGCTGTTCGACATCTTCCTGATCTACGGCGTGGTCTTCGGCCCGACCGAGAAGACGATCGCGGCCTGGTTCGGCGTCCTCGCGGTCCAGGCGGTCTGCGCGGCGTACTCCTTCCTCCTCGACCGGGAGCGGCTCACCCCGCTGATCTCGCTGCCGCTGCAGCAGATCCTCTACCGGCAGCTGATGTACGTCGTGCTGCTGCAGTCCTGGATCACCGCGCTCACCGGCGGCCGGCTGCGCTGGCAGAAACTGCGCCGCAAGGGCGGGGTGTCGGCCCCGCCGAGCGGACCCGGCGAGCGGCGGCACGCCGCGGTGGGAAGGGCGGCCGGATGACGCACCAGCCGTTCGACTACCTCACGACGCCGCCCGCCGCCGGGACCCCGGCCCCTCAGGAAGTCCACGCCCCCGTGACCGCACCCACCGTCCCCGCCGGCGCCGGCGCGCCCCCGGCGGCCGCGCCGCCGCGCCGCGGTCCCGTCCGCGACCGCTACTTCGACCTGCTGCGCGCGATCGCCCTGTTCCGGGTGGTCTTCTACCACCTCACGGGCTGGGCCTGGCTGCCCGTGGTGTTCCCGTCGATGGGCGTGATGTTCGCGCTCGCCGGCAACCTCATGGCCCGCTCCCTCAAGCGCCCGGCCGTGCAGGTCGTCCGCAGCCGTATGCGCCGCCTGCTGCCGCCGCTGTGGCTGCTCGGCGCGATCGGCGTCACCGGCATGGTGCTGCAGGGCTGGGGACCGGACGCGGACGGGCACCCCGGCTGGTGGTGGCTGCACCTGACCTTCTGGATCGTCCCGGTCAGCGACCCGCCGTTCGCCGAGGGCCTGCACGGCGTGCACGGCGTCCTCGGCGACGACTGGGCGGCCGAACTCGCCGGTCCGCTGTGGTACATCCGCGCCTACCTCTGGTACGTCCTGCTGTCGCCGTTCATCCTGAAGGCGCTGCGCCGCCTGCCCTGGCCGACGATCCTGTTCCCGATCGCCATCTCCGCGGCCTTCGAGTTCGGCTACCTGGACTTCCTGCCCGGGGAGCGCTTCCCCTCCGCCCTGACCGACTTCAGCACCTTCGGCGCCTGCTGGGTCCTGGGCATGGCCCACCAGGAGGGCGTCCTCAAACGCCTGCCGCGCTACGTCGTCCCGTCGATCGCCCCGTTCATCGCGGCGGCCGGCCTCTGGTACGCCTTCTCGCAGGGCTTCAAGGGGGGCCACGACCTGGACGACATCCCCCTGGCACAGGCTCTGTGGTCCTTCGCGACGGTGCTGCTGCTCCTGCACGTCAGCCCGTCCTGGTCCGAGTGGCCGCGCCCGCTGCGCCGTTTCGACCGCGTGGTGACGCTGCTCAACTCCCGCGCGGTGACGATCTACCTCTGGCACAACATCTGCATCCTCGTCGCCGGCACGATGTGGGACCACCTGTATCGCTTCGACACGCTCGCCGCGAACGTGCCGTGGCTGCTGGACAGCCTGTGGCCGGTGCTCGTCGTCACCTGGCTGCTCATCTGCAGCTGCATCGTCTGGTTCGGCTGGATGGAGGACGTGGCCGCCAAGCGCAGGCCGCAGCTGTGGCCGGACGGGGCCGGCGGCAAGCAGGGCAAAGCCGCCGGAAGGGCGCGCGGCGGCGTCCCGGGCAGGGCGCGCGGCGGCGTCCCGGGCAGGGCGCGCGGAGGGTCCCACCGGGGCTGAGCCCCGGGCCGGGGACTGCACGCCCCGGCCCTCACCGTGGGGCGACGCTCCGCGTGAGAGCAACGTTCCCTCCCGGTCACCCGCAGCCACAGCGCGGAAACGCGCCCTCCCTAGCGTCGGGACTCGGTCACCCGCAGGTCCGCCACAGACCGAGCCCGTCGCACCGTGGAGGCGTCATGACAGCCCCGAGTTCCCCTCCCGCCCCCAGGGGCGGCCGCTGGATCCGGCACTGGGATCCGGAGGACGAGACCTTCTGGCAGCACACGGGGGAGCGGATCGCCCGCCGGAACCTGCTGTTCTCCGTGCTGTCGGAGCACATCGGCTTCTCCGTGTGGACCCTGTGGTCCGTGCTGGTGCTCTTCATGGGCCCCGAGTACGGGCTCAGCCCCGCCGACAAGTTCCTGCTGACCTCGATGGTCACACTGGTCGGGGCCGTGGTCCGGGTGCCCTACACCTTCGCGATCGCCGTCTTCGGCGGGCGGAACTGGACGGTGATCTCCGCCGGTCTGCTGCTCGTCCCGACGATCGCCGCGTTCGCCGTCATGGAGCCGGGGACCTCCTTCTCCACCTTCCTGCTCGTCGGCCTGCTCGCCGGCGTCGGAGGCGGCAACTTCGCCTCCTCCATGACCAACATCAACGCCTTCTTCCCGCTGCGGAAGAAGGGCTGGGCCCTCGGCCTGAACGCCGGCGGCGGCAACATCGGCGTGCCCGTCATCCAGCTCGCCGCCCTCGCCATCATCGGCGCGAACGGCGGACCGCGCGTGCTGCTCGGGATCTACATCCCGCTGATCGTCCTCGCCGCCGCCCTCGCCGCGTGGAAGATGGACAACCTGGAGAACGTCCGCAACGACACCGGCGCCGCCAAGGACGCCGCGAGGGACGCCCACACCTGGATCATGTCGCTGCTCTACATCGGCACGTTCGGGTCCTTCATCGGCTACTCCTTCGCCTTCGGGCAGGTCCTCACCAACGGCTTCGGCCGTACGCCGCTGCAGGCCGCCTACGTCACCTTCATCGGCCCGCTGCTCGGCTCCCTGATCCGCCCGGTCGGCGGCCGCCTCGCCGACCGGTACGGCGGCGCCCGGATCACCCTGTACACCTACATCGCCATGGGCGCCGCGACCGCGGTGCTGATCTTCGCCTCGGTGCAGAAGTCGCTGGCGCTGTTCACCTGCGCCTTCGTGCTGCTCTTCCTGCTCACCGGGCTCGGCAACGGCTCGACGTTCAAGATGATCCCCGGCATCTTCCAGGCCAAGGCCCAGGCGCGGGGGCTCACCGGCGAGGCGGCCGCCTCCTACGGGCGGCGGCTGTCCGGGGCGTCCATGGGCCTCATCGGGGCGGTCGGCGCGCTCGGCGGCGTCGGCATCAACCTCGCCTTCCGCCAGTCCTTCCTCTCCTACGGCTCCGGCACCGGCGCGTTCGTCGCCTTCCTCGCCTACTACGCCGTCTGCTTCGCCGTGACCTGGGCCGTATACCTTCGCCGTACGGCCCCCGGCCGCGAAGCCGACGCCACAGCCGAGACGAAGCCGCAGCTCAGCTACGCCGAGGTCTGAAGTAACACCGGTGACATGAAGCCGAACCGAGCCTGTCACGCGCCGTTGACAGGCTCGGTCCGCGCGCCGGTCAGCGAGGAGAGCCATGTACGACGAAGAGCAGCACCCCCGACGAGCGGACCACGGACCCCTCGCGGGCTTCACCGTGGGCGTCACCGCCGCCCGCCGCGCCGACGAGCTGATCGCCCTGCTGGAGCGGCGCGGCGGCACCGTCCTGCACGCGCCCGCCCTGCGGATCGTGCCGCTCGCCGACGACGGCGAACTGCTGGCGGCGACCAAGCAGCTGATCGCCCACGCGCCGGACGTCGTCGTCGCCACCACCGCGATCGGCTTCCGCGGCTGGGTCGAGGCCGCCGACGGCTGGGGGCTCGGCGAGCAGCTGCTGGAGCGGCTGCGGTCGGTGGAACTCCTCGCCCGCGGCCCGAAGGTGAAGGGCGCGGTACGCGCCGCCGGGCTCACCGAGGACTGGTCGCCGTCCAGCGAGTCCCTGGCCGAGGTGCTGGACCGGCTGCTGGAGGAGGGCGTCGACGGCCGCCGTATCGCCGTCCAGCTGCACGGGGAGCCGCTGCCCGGGTTCGTGGAGGCACTGCGGGAGGGCGGGGCCGAGGTGGTGGGCGTACCGGTGTACCGGTGGATGCCGCCGGACGACCTCGCGCCGCTGGACCGGCTGCTGGACGCGGCCGTCGCGCGCGGGGTGGACGCGATCACCTTCACCAGCGCGCCCGCCGCGGCCTCCCTCCTCAACCGCGCCGAGGAGCGCGGCCTGCTGCCGGAGCTGCTCGCCGCCTTCCACCACGACGTGCTGCCGGCCTGCGTCGGCCCGGTCACCGCGCTGCCGTTGCAGGCGCACGGGGTGGAGACCGTGCAGCCGGAGCGCTTCCGGCTGGGGCCGCTGGTGCAGCTGCTGTGCAAGGAGCTGCCGGGCCGGGCCCGCGCGCTGCCCGTCGCCGGGCACCGGGTGGAGATCCGCGGGCACGCCGTCCTGGTCGACGGCGAGCTGCGGCCCGTCCCGCCGGCCGGCATGTCCCTGCTGCGGGCGCTGGCCCGGCGTCCGGGCTGGGTGGTGGCCCGCGCCGACCTGCTGCGAGCCCTGCCGGGCGCGGGCCGCGACGAGCACGCCGTGGAAACGGCGATGACCCGCCTCCGCACGGCCCTCGGTACCCCGAAACTGATCCAGACGGTGGTAAAACGCGGCTACCGCCTCTCCCTGGACCCCACCCCGACAGACAAATACGCAGACGCGTAGCACGACAGCAACTCGCAGCCCGGTACCTGCCGTAGCTGCGGGCAGTCGTGCCGCAAGGGGCGGCGCCCACCCAGTCATGCGCAGCTGCGGGCAATCGTGCCGCTGGGGCGGCACGGGTGGGCGCAGCGGCACCCCGCACCGCCGGGCAGCGCACCCCACGGCGGTCACAGCAACCCCGGGCGCCAAGCAAACGCAGGGCCACCGCACCCGACGGCGGTCACCGCACCCCCGGGTGCCAAGCAAACACAGGGCACCGCACCCGACGGCGGTCACCGCACCCCCGGGCGCCAAGCAAACGCAGGGCACCGCCCCCCACGGCGGTCACCGCACCCCCGGGCGCCAAGTAAACGCAGGGCACCACGCCGTCCGGGGGGTACCGGCCACGCCGGTGGGCAGGCACTGTGGAAGGGAGTGATTCCGCGGGGCGACCTAGGCGGTGGCAGGGACATGGCACTGGGCACGGCCACGGCACCGTACGAGCTGCGCTTCGACGCCGGGCGGGTCTGTCTCGACCTGCTCGCCACCACGCATCCCGTCGAACGCCTCGGTTCCGTCGAGGTGCTGCGCGCCTGGATCACCGGCTCCGGCCTCGTCCCGCCGGGCACCCCGCTCGCCCACGCCGACGCCGCCTGGCTGCTCGGCTTCCGCGAACTGCGCGGGCAGCTCGGCCAGTTGGTGCGCGGCTGGCTCACGCCCGGCTCGTTGTCGTACGACTTCGCGCTCGTCCGCGTCAACGACACCGCCCGCACCCCGCCACCGGCCCCCCGGGCCGTGCGCACCCAGGACGGCTCGCTGGTGCGGGAGTTGGCGAGCGCCCCGGACTGCGCCGCCCTGTTGGGCGCCGTCGCGCGGGACGCGGTCGACCTGCTCACCGACCCCGTCGCGCGGGCGGCGCTGCGCCAGTGCGAGGGCGACAACTGCCCGATCGTCTACCTCGACACCTCCCGCGGCCGCCGGCGCCGCTGGTGCTCCAGCGAGATCTGCGGCAACCGGGAACGGGTGGCCCGCCACCGCCGCCGGGTGGCCTCGCGCACCCCGGGCGCGGCGACCCGGTTCCCGGCGTCGGCGCGGGGTGCGTCCGCCTCGGCGACAGGAGCATCGACGTGATCTCGGTTACACGCGGTTTACCTACGCTCCCGTAGGGACAGAGGCTCAGATCTTGCCGCCCGTGGGGGAAATGTAAAGAACGCGGGGCGGGAATGTGCGTGCATGTCCTCCCTCGTCACCCGACCTCGCGGAATTGCCTCCCCTTCTTTTGAACATCCGACGGCCCGCTTCCGTACCGGTGGTCGAGCGACCGACTGGGGGAAGCCCCGGACACCGGAGGTGGGCGTGCGCAAGGATTCCGTCGTGGCCAATGAACGTGGATCGAGGGCCCGACATCGCGCTTCCCAGCCCTCGGAACCCGACGAGGAGCTGGTGCGTGCCCTGTATCGAGAGCACGCCGGACCCCTGCTCGCGTATGTGCTGCGCCTGGTCGCCGGAGACCGGCAGCGCGCCGAGGACGTGGTGCAGGAGACGCTCATCCGTGCCTGGAAGAACGCCGGCCAGCTCAATCGAGCGACCGGTTCGGTACGCCCCTGGCTGGTGACGGTCGCGCGCCGCATCGTCATCGACGGCCACCGCAGCCGGCAGGCCCGGCCGCAGGAGGTCGATCCGTCGCCGCTGGAGGTCATCCCCGCGGAGGACGAGATCGACAAAGCGCTGTGGCTGATGACGCTGTCGGACGCGCTCGACGACCTGACCCCGGCCCATCGGGAGGTGCTCGTCGAGACGTACTTCAAAGGGCGTACCGTCAATGAGGCGGCCGAGACGCTGGGCATCCCCAGCGGCACCGTCCGCTCAAGGGTTTTCTACGCCCTGCGGTCCATGAAGCTGGCACTGGAGGAGCGGGGGGTGACGGCGTGATGAGCGGGTACGGGGGAATGCGAGGATTCGGACCGGAAGGTCCGGGTAACACTGGTCCCATGCAGGGATCACCGGGCCCGAACGAGCACGAGACCGTCGGCGCCTACGCCCTGGGGATTCTCGACGACGCCGAAGCAACCGCTTTCGAGGCGCATCTCGCCACCTGCGAGTGGTGCGCCCAGCAGCTCGACGAACTCGCCGGGATGGAACCGATGCTGGCCGCGCTGGCCGACCTGCCCGGCACCGGCACGCCCGCGATCGGCGAGTCGCTGTCGGCCCGGCCCAGCCCGCGGCTGGCGGAGAAGCTCGTCGACGAGGTCGCCGAGCGGCGGGCCGCGAAGCGCCGCCGCGGCTTCTACATGGTGGCCGCGGCCGCCGCGCTGATCGTCGGCGGTCCCCTGGTCGCCGTCGCCACCACCGGCTCCGACTCCGGCGGCAGCAACCAGGCCGCGCCGGCCAGCCCCGCCAAGACGCTGTTCTCGACCATGGGCGACAAGGTCACCGGCCACGACCCGGCGACCGACGTCACCGGCACCGTCGGCATGGCGCAGAAGGACTGGGGCACCCAGGCGGTCCTGGAGCTGAAGAACGTCAAGGGCCCGCTGAAGTGCTCGCTCATCGCCGTCGGCAAGAACGGCGAGCGCGAGACGGTGTCGTCCTGGTCCGTGCCGGGCTGGGGATACGGCATCCCCAACGCCAAGACGGAGGAGGCGAAGAACCCGCTGTACATCGGCGGTGGGGCGGCCTTCAAGCCGAACGAGATCGACCACTTCGAGGTGATGACCTTCCAGGGGCAGAAGCTCGTGCAGATCAAGGCGTGAGCCCGGCGGGGGCGGCGCTCGCCGCCCGTCAAAAGGTGAGGGCGGTCGTCTGACGGGTGCGGGTGATCTGTGGTTTCCCGCGCCCACGCGGCGCCGCCCGCACAGCCGTACGGCCCCGCGCTCTGGCCCCGGCGGCTTGCCCGGTACCGGGCAGTGCCGTCTCCTCTCGCCTCTTCGTGCTTCCTTCGCGTACGGTTGACGGCTGCCCAGCACGTCAGAAGGGGGCCCGGTGGCCGCTCAGGCACAGCAATCCGCGGTCGACCCGGTTCACGAATCGATTCGGAACCGGGAGATCACCGTCGAACAGGAACACCTCGACCGGGTGTACCGGCGCCTCGAGGAGAAGATCCACGAGGCGGAGTTCCTGATGAACGACGCGGCCCGGCGCGGCCAGGTCGGCACGCCCGGGGCGCTCGCCGAGCGGGACGCGCAGGTCTTCCGGGCGGGCATCCACCTCAACCGCCTGAACAACGAGTTCGAGGACTTCCTCTTCGGCCGGATCGACCTGCTGCTCGGCAAGGACGGCAAGAAGGGGCCCGACGGCGCGTACACGGCGGTGGAGCCCGCCGAGGGCGCCGTACGGCCCGACAACACCGCCGACATCGCCGAGACCCTGCACATCGGCCGCATCGGCGTCCTCGACGAGGACTACGCGCCGCTCGTCATCGACTGGCGCGCGCCCGCGGCCGCGCCCTTCTACCGGTCCACGCCGGTGGACCCGGGCCGTGTCGTGCGGCGGCGGGTCATCCGGTCCAAGGGACGGCGCGTCCTCGGCGTCGAGGACGACCTGATGCGCCCGGAGCTCACCGCGTACCTCGACGGGCAGCGGCTGCCCGTGATCGGCGACGGCGCGCTGATGGCCGCGCTGGGGCAGGCCCGCACCCACACCATGCGGGACATCGTGGCCTCCATCCAGGCCGAGCAGGACATGGTGATCCGCGCCCCCGCAGCGTCCGTGACGTACGTCGAGGGCGGCCCTGGGACCGGCAAGACCGCCGTGGCGCTGCACCGTGCCGCCTACCTGCTCTACCAGGACCGGCGTCGCTACGCCGGCGGCATCCTGATCGTCTCGCCCACCCCGCTGCTCGTCGCCTACACCGAGGGCGTGCTGCCCTCGCTCGGCGAGGAGGGCCAGGTCGCCATCCGCGCGATCGGCTCCCTGGTCGACGGCGTCGAGGCCACGCTGTACGACTCCCCGGCGGTCGCCCGCGCCAAGGGCTCCATCCGCATGCTGAAGGTGCTGCGCAAGGCCGCCCGGGGGGCCCTGGAGGGGCCGGACGCCCCGGCCCGGCTGCGGGTCGTCGCCTTCGGGCGGCGGCTCGAACTGGAGGCCGCGGAGCTGGACCGCGTCCGGCGCACCGCCCTCGGCGGTACGGCGCCGGTGAACCTGCTGCGTCCGCGCGCCCGCAGGCTGCTGCTGGACGCCCTGTGGGAGCAGTCCGGCGCCGCCGGCCGGCACACCGATCCGGAGCTGGCCGCGGAGCTGCGCTCCTCCTTCGACGAGGACGTCAGCACCGAGGACTCCTTCCTGGAGTTCCTCGACGCCTGGTGGCCGGAGCTGACCCCGCGGGCGGTGCTGTCGGCGATGGCCGACGAGAAGCGGCTCGGCCGCTGGGCGCGGCGCATCCTCAACCCGGGGGAGGTGCGCAAGGTCGCCCGCTCGCTCAGACGCGACGGCTTCTCCGTGCACGACATCGCGCTGCTGGACGAACTGCAGGCGATCCTCGGCGCCCCGGTGCGCCCGAAGAAGAAGCGCGAGCTCGACCCGCTGGACCAGCTCACCGGTCTGGAGGAGCTGATGCCGGTGCGCGAGGAGTCGCAGCGCGAGCGCGCGGAGCGGCTGGCCGCCGAGCGCGTGGAGTACGCCCACGTCATCGTCGACGAGGCGCAGGACCTCACGCCGATGCAGTGGCGCATGGTGGGCCGGCGCGGGCGCCACGCCACGTGGACGGTCGTCGGCGACCCGGCCCAGTCGTCCTGGTCCGACGTCGACGAGGCCGCCGAGGCCCGGGACGAGGCGCTCGGCACACGGCCGCGGCGCCGCTTCCAGCTCACCGTGAACTACCGCAACCCGGCGGAGATCGCCGAGCTGGCCTCGAAGGTGCTGGCGCTGGCCATGCCGGGCTCCACCGCGCCGTCGGCGGTCCGCTCGACCGGCGTGCGGCCGCGGTTCGCGGTGGCCGGGGACTCGCTGGAGAAGACCGTGCGGGCCGAGGCCGAGCGGCTGCTGGGGGCGGTCGACGGCACGGTCGGCGTCGTCGTCGCCATGCAGCGCCGGGAGGAGGCGCGGCGGTGGCTGGCCGGGCTGGGCGACCGGGTGGTGGCCCTGGGCAGCCTGGAGGCCAAGGGCCTGGAGTACGACGCGACGGTCGTCGTGTCGCCGGCGGAGATCGCGGACGAGTCGCCGGCGGGGCTGCGGGTGCTGTACGTGGCGCTGACGCGCGCGACCCAGCAGCTGACGGTGGTCTCGACGGACCGCGACGACCCCGACACGGACGGCGTACCGGACCTGCTCCGGGACTGAACCGGTCCCTGCGCGGCTGCACCCCGCGACGCCGGGCCGCGCACCCCGTGGCGGTCACCCGGCCCCGGGCGCCATGCCGCGCTGGGCCGTATCGGGGTGCCACGACAAAGAACTCCGTGGGGGGAATGGCCCCGGCGGATCCGTTTGTTAGCCTGGGTGTGGCACCGGCCCGATCCAAGCCCCCGGGCCCAACCTTTGTCCCTCAGAGGGACCACTTGCCGCGAGGCGAGCATGGCGGGTCGGTGTCATGAACGTTGAGAGACCCACGTCATCGTGACGTGGGTCTCTTTATTTGTCTGACGCCCTGTCGTATTCTCTCGCATGGCGGAAGTCGTTTTCCGAAAACACGCACCCAGGATGCCCCTGCCCGTGAACAAAACGTCCGCAATCCGGGGCGACTACCACGTACTCAGGGGTAGGTGCGACGATCGGACGGCTACAAACCCAGCGCAACGGTGAAAGCAGAGGAAGTCGGCCATGGCAACGGCGCCCAGCGTCTCCTACTCGATGACGATCCGGCTGGAGGTGCCCGCGAGCGGAACCGCCGTCTCGCAGCTCACCACCGCCGTGGAGTCCTCCGGAGGCTCGGTGACCGGCCTCGACGTCACCGCATCCGGGCACGAGAAGCTCCGGATCGACGTCACGATCGCGGCCACCTCCACCGCCCACGGCGAGGAGATCGTCGGCAAGCTGCGCGCCATCGAGGGCGTCACGCTGGGCAAGGTCTCCGACCGTACGTTCCTGATGCACCTCGGCGGCAAGATCGAGATGGCGTCCAAGCACCCCATCCGCAACCGTGACGACCTCTCGATGATCTACACCCCGGGCGTCGCCCGCGTGTGCATGGCCATCGCGGAGAACCCCGAGGACGCCCGCCGTCTGACCATCAAGCGCAACTCCGTTGCGGTCGTGACGGACGGCTCGGCCGTGCTGGGCCTGGGCAACATCGGCCCCAAGGCCGCGCTGCCGGTGATGGAGGGCAAGGCGGCCCTGTTCAAGCGGTTCGCCGGGATCGACGCCTGGCCGATCTGCCTGGACACCCAGGACACCGACGCGATCGTGGAGATCGTCAAGGCCATCGCGCCCGGCTTCGCCGGCATCAACCTCGAGGACATCTCCGCGCCCCGCTGCTTCGAGATCGAGGCCCGGCTGCGCGAGGCGCTGGACATCCCCGTCTTCCACGACGACCAGCACGGCACCGCCATCGTCGTCCTCGCCGCCCTCACCAACGCCCTGCGCGTCGTCGGCAAGGGCATCGGGGACGTGCGCGTGGTGATGTCGGGCGCCGGGGCCGCCGGTACGGCCATCCTGAAGCTCCTGCTGGCCGCCGGTGTGAAGAACGCCGTCGTCGCCGACATCCACGGCGTCGTGCACGCCGGGCGGGCCGACCTGGTCGACGCGCCCGCCGGCTCCGCGCTGCGCTGGATCGCCGACAACACCAACCCCGAGAACCTGACGGGCACGCTGAAGGAGGCCGTGCGCGGCGCCGACGTCTTCATCGGCGTCTCCGCCCCGAACGTCCTCGACGGCGACGACGTGGCCGGCATGGCCGAGGGTGCCATCGTGTTCGCGCTCGCGAACCCCGACCCCGAGGTCGACCCGGCAATCGCCCGTCAGACGGCGGCCGTTGTGGCCACCGGCCGCTCCGACTTCCCGAACCAGATCAACAACGTGCTGGTCTTCCCGGGTGTCTTCCGCGGCCTGCTGGACGCGCAGTCCCGCACCGTCAACACGGAGATGATGCTCGCCGCCGCGAAGGCCCTGGCGGACGTCGTCACCGAGGACGAGCTGAACCCGAACTACATCATCCCGTCCGTCTTCAACGACAAGGTCGCCGGTGCGGTGGCCGGGGCGGTCCGGGACGCGGCCAGGGCGGCCGGCGCGACCGCGTAAACGCTTGTGAGACTTCCCACGACCACCGCCCGGCGCGTCGTGGAACCAGGGGCCTGCGGCCGCCCTCTAGGGTGGGCGGCCGGCCAGTGGCAAAAGTGACGGCCGGGGCGGTGGCGCTTTCGTGTGACTCCCAAGAGTGTTCTCACGACTCCTGCGGGTGCCGGATTGGCTTTACCGCCGCAGGTAGGGGCAGGATGCGTCCCTGGGCGCTCGCGTCCGAGGACGGAACCGGCCCCGGAACCGTCCGACGACCCTGGCAGCAACGGCTTCGCTGTGTCCGACGCGGCTGTCGCCGCATGGCACGCCCCAACGGCAAGAAGAACACGGGAGTAACAACATGAACCGCAGTGAGCTGGTGGCCGCGCTGGCCGACCGCGCCGAGGTGACCCGCAAGGACGCCGACGCCGTGCTGGCCGCGTTCGCCGACGTCGTCGGCGATGTCGTCGCCAAGGGCGACGAGAAGGTCACCATCCCCGGCTTCCTGACCTTCGAGCGCACCCACCGTGCCGCTCGCACCGCCCGCAACCCGCAGACCGGTGAGCCGATCCAGATCCCGGCCGGCTTCAGCGTGAAGGTCTCCGCGGGCTCCAAGCTCAAGGAAGCCGCCAAGGGCAAGTGACCCCGGCCGTCCGTACGCCACGGGACGGCGTACGCGACGCTCTGGACGCCAATGGGGCGGTCCCCCTTCCCGGGGGGCCGCCCCATCGTCGTCGTGCGGGCTGGCGCCGTTACAGGGCCTGCTCCCTCACAGCGCCTGGCCCGGCAGCTCCACCTTCGCGCCCAGCTCCACGAGCTTCTCCATGAAGTTCTCGTAGCCGCGGTTGATCAGGTCGATGCCGTGCACCCGGGACGTGCCCTGGGCGGCGAGCGCCGCGATCAGGTACGAGAAACCGCCGCGCAGGTCGGGGATGACCAGGTCGGCGCCCTGCAGCCGGGTCGGGCCCGACACCACCGCGGAGTGCAGGAAGTTGCGCGCGCCGAAGCGGCAGGCGGAGCCGCCCAGGCACTCGCGGTAGAGCTGGATGTGGGCGCCCATCTGGTTCAGCGCCGAGGTGAAGCCGAGCCGGGACTCGTACACCGTCTCGTGGATGATGGACAGGCCGGTGGCCTGGGTGAGCGCCACCACCAGCGGCTGCTGCCAGTCGGTCTGGAAGCCGGGGTGCACGTCCGTCTCCAGCGCGATGGACTTCAGCTGCCCGCCGGGGTGCCAGAAGCGGATGCCCTCGTCGTCGATCTCGAAGGCGCCGCCCACCTTGCGATAGGTGTTCAGGAACGTCATCATCGAGCGCTGCTGCGCCCCGCGGACGTAGATGTTGCCCTCGGTCGCCAGCGCCGCCGACGCCCAGGACGCGGCCTCCAGCCGGTCCGGCAGCGCGCGGTGGGTGTACCCGCCGAGCTTGTCCACACCGGTGATGCGGATCGTGCGGTCGGTGTCCATCGCGATGATCGCGCCCATTTTCTGCAGGACGCAGATCAGGTCCTCGATCTCGGGCTCCACCGCCGCGTTCGACAGCTCGGTCACGCCCTCGGCCAGCACGGCCGTCAGCAGCACCTGCTCGGTCGCGCCGACCGACGGGTACGGCAGCCGGATCTTCGTGCCGCGCAGGCGCTGCGGGGCCTCCAGGTACTGGCCGTCCGCCCGCTTCTCGATGACCGCGCCGAACTGCCGCAGCACGTCGAAGTGGAAGTCGATGGGCCGGCCGCCGATGTCGCAGCCGCCCAGGCCCGGGATGAAGGCGTGCCCGAGGCGGTGCAGCAGCGGTCCGCAGAACAGGATCGGGATACGGCTGGAGCCCGCGTGGGCATCGATGTCAGCGACGTTGGCGCTCTCCACCCGGGTCGGGTCGAGCACCAGCTCGCCCGGCTCCTCACCCGGACGGACCGTCACCCCGTGCAGCTGCAGCAGACCGCGTACGACCCGCACGTCACGGATGTCCGGAACGTTGCGCAGTCGACTCGGCTCACCGCCCAGCAGGGCGGCCACCATGGCCTTCGGCACGAGGTTCTTCGCGCCTCGGACACGGATCTCGCCCTCCAGCGGGGTTCCGCCGTGGACAAGCAGGACATCGTCGTTGACGGTCATGTATCTCGCGTTCCGATGAGTCGGGCAGGGGGAGAGAGACAGAGTAATCGCCACGGACCCCCCTGAAGTAAGCCCGCGGACCACCCGGGAACGTCATGGCTTTGTCACAACACGAACCGTGGAGCACCGGGCACATGCGGTCACGGACCCGGCCGTGCGCCCGGGGGAGCCTCCGTGAGCCGTGACCTGCCTTCACCCGCCTACCCCGATTGCCTCCCCACAGCCCGGGAAGATGCGGGATCATGTCTGGCATGACCGAGGTGTCCTCGCTCACAGGGCGGCTGCTCGTGGCCACCCCCGCCCTGGCGGACCCGAACTTCGACCGTGCGGTGGTGCTCCTCCTCGACCACGACGAGGAGGGCTCGCTCGGTGTCGTCCTCAACCGCCCGACGCCGGTGGGCGTCGGCGACATCCTGGAGGGCTGGGCCGACCTCGCCGGCGAGCCCGGCGTCGTCTTCCAGGGCGGCCCGGTCTCCCTGGACTCCGCCCTCGGCGTCGCCGTCGTCCCCGGCGACCCGCAGGCGGACGGCACCCCGCTCGGCTGGCGGCGGGTGCACGGAGCGATCGGCCTGGTCGACCTGGAGGCCCCGCCCGAGCTCCTCGCCTCCGCCCTCGGCTCCCTGCGGATCTTCGCCGGATACGCCGGCTGGGGGCCAGGACAGCTGGAGGACGAACTGGTCGAGGGCGCCTGGTACGTCGTCGAGTCCGAACCCGGCGACGTCTCCTCCCCGTCCCCCGAACGACTCTGGCGCGAGGTGCTGCGCCGCCAGCGCAACGAGCTCGCGATGGTGGCCACGTACCCGGACGACCCATCGCTCAACTGAACCGTGTGACCTTCAGTACCCTTGCGTTTATGAGCACTCTCGAGCCCGAGCGCGGGACTGGTACGGGGACCCTCGTAGAGCCGACGCCGCAGACCTCCCACGGTGACGGTGACCACGAGCGCTTCGCCCACTACGTCCAGAAGGACAAGATCATGGCGAGCGCCCTCGACGGGACGCCCGTCGTGGCGCTGTGCGGCAAGGTCTGGGTGCCGGGCCGCGACCCGAAGAAGTACCCCGTGTGTCCCATGTGCAAGGAGATCTACGACTCCATGGGCGCCGGCGGCGACGAGGGCGGCAAGGGCGGCGGCAAGAAGTAGCCGGCCGGCCGGCTCGGCCGTTCTCGACGTGGGTGAGGCCCCCTGGCGCGCAGTGGCGTGCCGTCGGGGCCTCCGTGCGTTTTCACGCAGTGGTGCAGACCTCTTGTGGGCGCCTTCCCGCGCTCCCTAGCCTTGCGCATCGTGGCGGGGGAGCCTCTCCGGTCTGCCGGGCAGAGGGGTCTTGGCGTGTGCCGTGGCGGAGGAGCCTTCCCGGTGTGCCGTACCGAGGGCCGTCCCGTGAAGGCCGGGCCGCGCTCTGTGAATCTTGTGCGCCGGTTTCCCGCTCCCGCGGGCCGCGCACGGTGGGGGGAGCGATGACCGCAGCGGATCTGATCCCGGCGCCGCGGGCCGTGCGGACGGCCGACGCCGGCTGCGCGCTCGACGAGGACACCGTGCTCGCGGCCGGGCCCGGCACCGAAGCCACCGCGCGCCGGCTGCGCGCCATGCTCCAGGCCGCGACCGGGTACGCGCTGCCGCCCGGCCGAGGTGACGGGGGCACGGCGATCCGGCTGGCCGTCGGGGACACCGGGACGCTCGGCCCGGAGGGCTACCGGCTCACCGTGGACGCCACCGGCGCGACCCTGCTCGGCGGCGGGCCGGCCGGCGTCTTCTGGGCCGCGCAGACGCTGCGCCAGCTGCTCGGCCCCGACGCCTTCCGGCGCGCGCCCCTCACGCCCGGCCGCCGCTGGACCCTGCCCGGCACGGTCGTCGAGGACGCGCCCCGCTTCCGCTGGCGCGGCCTCCTGCTGGACGTCGCCCGCCACTTCCTGCCCAAGGACGGCGTCCTGCGCTACCTGGACCTGATGGCGGCGCACAAACTCAACGTGCTGCACCTGCACCTGACCGACGACCAGGGCTGGCGCCTGCAGATCCGCCGTCACCCGCGCCTGACCGAGATCGGCTCCTGGCGCGCGCGCACCAAACTCGGCCACCGCGCCTCACCGCTGTGGGACGAGCGGCCGCACGGCGGCTTCTACACCCAGGACGACATCCGGGAGATCGTCGCCTACGCCGCCGAGCGGCATATCACCGTCGTCCCCGAGATCGACGTGCCGGGACACTCGCAGGCCGCCATCGCCGCGTACCCGGAACTCGGCAACACCGACGTCATCGACACCACCGCCCTCTCCGTCTGGGACACCTGGGGAGTCAGCCCCAACGTACTGGCCCCCACCGACACCACCCTCCGTTTCTACGAAGAGGTGTTCGAGGAGGTCCTGGAGCTCTTCCCGTCCGAGTTCGTCCACATCGGCGGTGACGAGTGCCCGAAGGACCAATGGCGGCGCTCGGCCACCGCGCAGGCCCGGATCAAGGAGCTCGGGCTGGCCGGTGAGGACGGGCTCCAGGCGTGGTTCATCGGTCACTTCGACCGCTGGCTGAGCGCGCGCGGGCGGCGCCTCATCGGCTGGGACGAGATCCTGGAGGGCGGCCTCGCGCCGGGCGCCGCCGTGTCGTCCTGGCGCGGCTACGCGGGCGGCATCGCCGCCGCGCGCGCGGGCCACGACGTCGTCATGTGCCCCGAGCAGTACGTGTACCTGGACCACCGTCAGGCGCCGGGCGAGGACGAGCCGGTGCCCATCGGCTTCGTCCGCACCCTGGAGGACGTCTACCGCTTCGATCCCGTGCCGGCGCAGCTCACCGGGGACGAGAGGCGGCACGTCCTGGGCACCCAGGCCAACCTGTGGTCGGAGGTGACGGAGGACCAGGGGCGCGTGGACTACCAGGTGTTCCCGCGGCTGGCCGCCCTCGCCGAGGTGGCCTGGAGCGACCTGCCCGCCCCCGCCGAGCGCGACCACGCCGGCTTCGAGCGGCGGATGGCCGCCCACTACCGGCGACTTGACGCCCTCGGCGTCGCCTACCGCCCGCCCTCGGGCCCGCGGCCCTGGCAGCGCCGGCCGGGCATCCTGGGCCGCCCGATCGACGGACCGCCGCCGAACCGGTAGCCGCGCCCGAGCCCCCGGGGGTGCTGCCCTCAGCGGGTGCCTTCTTTGGCCCGGCGGCCGTCGTCCACAGGCTGAGGACGGACGTTTTCCACAGGCCCCGCGCCGGTCGAACAGGTAATGGCACAATCCCATCGAGGTCACCGAAGAGTGCCAATTCGCACCCTTCGGCGAAGCCGTGCGAAAACGGACCAACTCGCCGGTGAGGTGGGCGAACGCCTCCTACCGGACCCGCGTCCTCAGCTGCTCGGAAGATGTGCCAGAGTTGCCACGTCCGCCCTGTCAGCACGTACCGTACGGCGCAACGGGTGGGACCAGGTGGGGCAGCGGGAAGGGGCAGCCGGTTTTGACCACGCACGCACCGCAGGCGGCGCAGACCGTCACGCTGCCCACGACGCTGGACGAGGCCGTTGCGGCCCTGACCGCCATGCCCGCCGCCGTGCCCGTCGCGGGCGGCACCGACCTGATGACCGCCGTCAACTCCGGGCAGCTCAGGCCCGCCGCACTGGTCGGCCTGAACCGGATCAGCGAGATCCGCGGCTGGCAGTACCAGGACGGCCACGCCCTGCTCGGCGCCGGCCTCACGCACGCGCGCATGGGCCGCCCCGACTTCGCCGCCCTCATCCCGGCGCTCGCCGCCGCCGCCCGCGCGGCCGGCCCCCCGCACATCCGCAACGCCGGCACCCTCGGCGGCAACATCGCCTCCGCCGCTCCGACCGGCGACGCGCTGCCCGTGCTCGCCGCGCTGGAGGCCACCCTGATCATCGCCGGGCCGGGCGGGGCCCGCCGCGAGATCCCGGTGTCGCACCTGCTGGCCGGGATGGACCTGCTGCGCGCCGGTGAACTCATCGGCTACGTGCGCGTGCCGCTGCTGCACGCCCCCCAGGTCTTCCTCAAGGCCACCGGCCGCACCGGCCCCGGACGCGCCGTCGCCTCCGTCGCGCTCGTCCTCGACCCCGCGCGCCGGGGCGTGCGCTGCGCGGTCGGCGCCATCGCGCCCATGCCGCTGCGCCCCCTGGAGGCCGAGCACTGGGTCGCCCAGCTCATCGACTGGGACAACAACCGCGCGATCGTCCCCGAGGCGCTGCACGCCTTCGGGGAGTACGTCGCCGCGGCCTGCATCCCCGACCCGGCCCCGGAGCAGGACGGCTCCGTACCACCGCTTCCACCCGCCGTACTGCACCTGCGGCGCACCGTCGCCGCGCTGGCCCGACGAGCACTGGGGAGGGCGTTGTCGTGACCGACGACCAGCAGGGAACGGGCACCCCGCAGGGCGGCGGCCGCTGGGACCCGCTGCCCCAGGGCGACTACGACGACGGCGCGACCGCCTTCGTCAAGCTCCCCGAGGGCGGCGTCGACGCGCTGCTGTCCGGCGACAGCCCGCTCGCCGCGCCCGGGCACGGCTATGTGCCGCCGCAGATAACGGTGGCCCCGGCCACCACCGCCGGCACCGACCCCGCCGCCACGGGCACCTGGAGCATGCCCGCCGACGGGGCGCAGTGGGGTGCCCCGGCCACCGGCTCGGGCGAGGCCCCGCAGGCGTCCGCCGACGACCGGTTCACCTACCAGCCCGGCGCGACCGGGCAGTGGAACTTCGAGGACCACACGGGCGCGTACGGCGGCGGGGGCGCCCCCGAGCACGAGCCGGCGCCCGCGCCCGGCCACGACGTCACCGGGCAGTGGTCCATCCCCGTCGCCGGGGGCGACCTGCCGGACGAGTCCGGCGAGTACACCACGTCCTCGCTCGTCGAGCAGTGGGGCGGCACCCCTCCGGCCACACTGCCCGGCGGGGCCGCCGCCCCCTGGGCGACCGGCGCACCGGGACGCCCCTGGGACACGCCGCAGCCGGAGCCCGGCGCGGGCGAGGAACAGCCGCAGGCACCGGTCCACGGCGGTGAGCCGGGCGAGCCGGTCGCCGGGCACGCGCACGAGGGCGGCTACCCGGCCGCCGGACCGGAGGTCGCCCCCTACGCGGGCCCGCACACCGGTCACGCCGCCGGCCAGGACAGCGGCCACTTCGCCGGTGCGCAGCCGCAGCCCTTCGCGAGCGAGACCCCGGGTGACCACACCGGCCACTTCGCCGGCCCCCAGGGCGACTACGCCCCCGCCGCCGAGCCGACGGCCGAGGACGCCGAACCGTCCGGTGCCGAACCCACCGGCGGGGAGCCCGCGACGGAGCCCACGCAGGCGCCCGCGCAGGACGCGCACGGCGTGCAGGACGCGCACAGCGCACAGGGCGTGGAGGACGCGCACGACGCCCACGCCACGCCCGGCGCGCACGCCGCCCAGGAAGCCCTCGGCGCCCACGACGTCCAGCAGGCCGTGCCGACCGGGGCCGACCCCACCGCCGTACCCGCGCACGCGCCGCACGCCGACGAGGCGCCGGAGGCCGAGCACGCGCCGGCGCCGGAGACGGCCGAGGCGTCGGAGCAGGCGCCGGAGCAGCCGTCCGCCGAACCGCCCGCAGAGGCCGAGGCCCCCGCCGGGCACGCCGAGTCCCCGGAGCAGCCCCCGGCCGCGCCGGACCCGCACGACGCGCACGACGCGCACGAGGCCGGGCAGCCGCACGAGGCCGCCCAGCCGCACGACGGCCCGGCGCCCGGCGCGGCGCCGCACCCGGAGGCGCCGCCGCACGACGCCCCGCCACCGCCGCACGACGAACACCCCCTCGCCTCCTACGTGCTGCGCGTCAACGGTGCCGACCGGCCCGTCGGCGACGCCTGGATCGGCGAGTCGCTGCTGTACGTGCTGCGCGAGCGGCTGGGCCTGGCCGGCGCCAAGGACGGCTGCTCGCAGGGCGAGTGCGGGGCGTGCAACGTGCAGGTCGACGGCCGGCTCGTCGCCTCCTGCCTGGTGCCCGCGGTCACCGCCGCCGGCAGCGAGGTCCGCACCGTGGAGGGCCTCGCCGAGGACGGGCAGCCCTCCGACGTGCAGCGGGCGCTCGCCCGGTGCGGCGCGGTGCAGTGCGGCTTCTGCGTGCCCGGCATGGCGATGACCGTGCACGACCTGCTGGAGGGCAACCCGGCGCCGACCGAGCTGGAGACCCGCCAGGCCCTCTGCGGCAACCTGTGCCGCTGCTCCGGCTACCGGGGCGTCGTGCAGGCCGTCCAGGAGGTCGTCGCCGAGCGTGAGGCCCTGCGCGCGGGCGACGGTGAGACGGACGGCGACGAGCCGCGTATCCCGCACCAGGCGGGCCCGGGCGCGGGCGGCGTGCACCCGAGCGCGTTCGAGGAGGGCGCGCACCCGAGCGTGTTCGAACACGGCGGGCACCCGGGCGCGTTCCAGGACCCGGCCGCCCCGCACGGGCACGACCAGCAGCCGTACGGACAGGGAGAGGACGGAGGCCAGGCGTGAGCAACGAAGCCGCCACCGCGACCACCACCGCGGAGGCAGCACCCGCCCCCGAGCAGATCCCGCACGGCCTGGGCGCCTCCCTGCCGGCCGCCGACGCCCGCGCCAAGACCGAGGGCACCTTCCCGTACGCGGCCGACCTGTGGGCCGAGGGCCTGCTGTGGGCGGCCGTGCTGCGCTCCCCGCACCCGCACGCGCGCATCGTGTCCATCGACACCACGCACGCGCGCGAGATGCCCGGCGTGCGGGCCGTCGTCACCCACGAGGACGTCCCCGGCAGCCCGGTGTACGGCCGGGGCGCCGCCGACCGCCCGGTGTTCGCCTCCGAGGTCGTACGCCACCACGGCGAGCCCATCGCGGCCGTCGCCGCCGACCACCCGGACACCGCGCGGATGGCCGCCGCGGCCGTCATCGTCGAGTACGAGGTGCTCGACCCGGTCACCGACCCCGAGCAGGCCTTCGAGGCCGAGCCGCTGCACCCCGATGGCAACCTGATCCGGCACATCCCGCTGCGCCACGGCGACCCGTCCGCGGTCGGCGAGGTGGTCGTCGAGGGCCTGTACCGCATCGGCCGCCAGGACCCCGCGCCCATCGGCGCCGAGGCCGGGCTCGCCGTGCCGCGCCCCGACGGCGGCGTGGAGCTGTACACGGCCTCCACCGACCCGCACACCGACCGCGACGCCCTCGCCGCCTGCTTCGGCCTGGAGCCGGAGCGGGTGAAGGTCGTCGTCACCGGCGTGCCCGGCGCGACCGCCGACCGTGAGGACCAGGGCTTCCAACTCCCGCTGGGCCTGCTCGCGTTGAAGACGGGCTGCCCGGTGAAGCTGACCGCGACCCGCGAGGAGTCCTTCCTCGGCCACGCCCACCGGCACCCCACCCTGCTGCGCTACCGCCACCACGCGGACGCCGAGGGCAGACTGGTGAAGGTCGAGGCGCAGATCCTGCTCGACGCGGGCGCCTACGCCGACACCTCCTCCGACGCGCTCGCCGCGGCCGTCTCCTTCGCCTGCGGCCCCTACGTGGTGCCGAACGCGTTCATCGAGGGCTGGGCGGTGCGCACCAACAACCCGCCCTCCGGCCATGTGCGCGGCGAGGGCGCCATGCAGGTGTGCGCCGCGTACGAGGCGCAGATGGACAAGCTGGCGAAGAAGCTGGGCGTCGACCCGGCGGAGCTGCGCCTGCGCAACGTCATGGCCACCGGCGACGTGCTGCCGACGGGCCAGACGGTGACCTGCCCGGCACCCGTCGCCGAACTCCTGCAGGCCGTACGGGACTTCCCCCTGCCCGCCCTCCCCAAGGACACCCCGGAGGAGGACTGGCTGCTGCCCGGCGGCCCCGAGGGCGCGGGCGAGCCGGGCGCGGTGCGCCGCGGCGTGGGCTACGGCCTGGGCGTGGTGCACATGCTCGGCGCGGAGGGCGCCGACGAGGTGTCCACGGCGACGGTGAAGGTGCACGACGGGGTTGCCACCGTGCTGTGCGCGGCGGTGGAGACCGGGCAGGGATTCGCCACGCTGGCCCGGCAGATCGTGCAGGAGACGCTCGGCATCGACGAGGTCCACGTGGCGCCCGTCGACACCGACCAGCCCCCGGCGGGCCCCGGGTGCCGCGGCCGCCACACGTGGGTGTCGGGCGGTGCGGTGGAGCGCGCGGCCAAGATGGTCCGCACGCAGCTCCTGCAGCCGCTGGCCCACAAGTTCGGCATGTCCACCGAGCTGCTGCAGATCACCGACGGCAAGATCACCTCGTACGACGGCGTGCTGTCGACGACGGTGACGGAGGCGATGGACGGCAAGGAGCTGTGGGCCACGGCCCAGTGCCGCCCGCACCCCACCGAGCCGCTGGACGAGTCGGGACAGGGCGACGCCTTCGTCGGGCTCGCGTTCTGCGCGATCCGCGCGGTGGTGGACGTGGACATCGAGCTGGGCTCGGTGCGGGTCGTGGAGCTGGCCGTCGCGCAGGACGTGGGCCGGGTGCTCAACCCGGCGCAGCTCGCGGCGCGCATCGAGGCGGGTGTCACGCAGGGCGTGGGCATCGCGCTGACGGAGAACCTGCGCACGCCGCGGGGTCTGATCCGCCACCCCGACCTCACCGGGTACGCGCTGCCGACGGCCCTGGACGCGCCGGACATCCGGATCGTCAAACTGGTCGAGGAGCGGGACGTGGTGGCGCCGTTCGGCGCGAAGGCGGTCAGCGCGGCGCCGGTGGTGGCCTCGCCGGCGGCGATCGCCTCGGCGGTGCGCGCGGCGACGGGCCGCCCGGTCAACCGGCTGCCGATCCGCCCCCAGGCGGCGGTGGTGAACAACTGACGGGCCCGTTGTCAGTGGTGGGGCGTAGTGTTCCGACCACGGGAGAGACACAGGGAAACTCCCGTACGGGGAAGCACACGGGGGAAGCATGAGCACGCGCACCATCACCGCCAGGGGACCGGACACGGCGTCCGGGCTGGCCCTGGACCTGCCGCCGCGGCTGCTGGACGAGGAGTTCGGGGCCGGGCGGATCGTCCGCTTCGAGGACCTCGACTTTCCGCGCGCCCTCACGCACGAGCCGACGCGCCGCTTCCTGCGCGAGGTCGGCCTGCCGGAGGAGACGCCGTGGTTCCGGCTGGACATGGACGTCCCGCTGGCCACGCTGAGCGAGTACGCCGTGCACGAGCTGCGCTCGCACGCGCCCTTGCCGCACGGTGCGGCCCGCCTGATACGCCTCGGCGAGGCCGTGGACGGCACCAGCCTGGCGCTCGACGGCACCACGGGCACGGTCCTGTCCTGGCCCGGCCCCGGCGCGGCCCCCCAGCCTCTGAACGCCGACGTCTCCGGCCTGGCGTTCCTGCTGTGGCTGGCACACCACCGCAACGCCCGCGCGCTCGGAGACATGGGCGAGCCGGTGGCACTGGCGCAGTAGCAGCAGGGGAGCCGGCGCGCAGGGACCCCGGGGCGCGGGGGTTGGCGACCTGCCGACCTGACGCGTGGGCAGTGGGTCGTGAGCCGGGCGCCGAGCGCGCGGGCGCCGAGCCGCGGTCGGAGAACGCCGTCTGCCCTGCCGGGCCGCCGGATGCGTGCGCCCTGAGGGACTCATAGGCTGGTCACAGGGGTCGACATGGTTCGATCTCCGAGGAGCCTCCCATGCGCAAGACGACCAAGGGCACCTGGCGGGCGATGGGACTCGTCACCGCACTCACCACGGCGGCCGCGATCGCCACCATCGGCCCGGCCCACGCCGCCACCGCCCAACTGTCCGCGTACGTCAGCGACGGCTGGGGCGGCGGAACCATCACCAGCCAGCCGGCCGGGATCAACTGCCACCAGGCGGCGGACCTCGATCCCTACAACGTCCCGCAGCAGAACCCGACCGGCACCTGCACCGCGACGTTCACGGTCGGCACGACGGTCACGTTCACCGCCACCCCCGACGCCGGCTCGTACGTCAACATCGGTCCCTCACCGAACCCGGTGACCGTCCACACCGGTTACAACTACACCGAGGTGATGTTCTGCCCGAACGACGGCCTGTGCTCGGCGGGCTGACCCCGCCCACGCCCCGAAGGCGGCTGACCCGCCCACACAGCAGAAGGGGCGGCACGCACGCGTGCCACCCCTTCCCGGTCGGCGACGGCCATGAGGCCGCACCACGTTCCAGCGCGACCACGTCCGCGGCTGACGTTCAGCCTTCGCCTCGACCGGCCCTCCGCCGGATGCGCGCGGCCATCCACTGGCCACCGATCGCGCTCGACGTGACCGTCAGCGCCAAAGACAGCGAGTCGTCCCGCGACTTGCCCCTCACCCAGCGCCATGACACGGCCGCAAGCCCCGCCACGGCAAGCGCGTAAGCCGGCACCGCGAGCCACCGCGAGCCACCGCGCCATTCCGCGCCGGCGCCACGAAGGGGTTGCCTCATCGTCCGATCGCTGACGCTCCGCCATTCCATCCCGTTACCCCGCGAGGGGAGGGACTCCGCGTGTTCGAGACCCGGTTCCGCGGTTGGCCTTCACGCGGACCAACTGCGACGGAAACGGGGACGGACGGCGAGAAGGGCGGCACCCGTGCTGGGGTGCCGCCCTTCTGTTTGGCCTGGCCAGGCCGCCGGAGGCCGTGGCGGGAATTGAACCCGCGTAACTCGCTTTGCAGGTTTGTCGGACCTGCTCAGAGGGTCATTCGTGTGCGACCGTCGCCGTTCAGCCCCATACGGAGGGCCGCATCCGCCGGGCAGCGCGAACCGCGCTGTATGCCTGTGTACGGCGATGAACGAGACGGAAACTGAGACGGACGCAGCGCTGCCGGCAGAGGGTCAGCTACCGGCGTCTGGCGTTGGGTGCTCTTCAGCCTGCACTTGGAGCACGGGGCCAACCGGCATGAGGGCTGGCGTGATCTGAGGCTTGGCCGAGCTCAGGTCGGGGGAGGCAACAAAGATCCCTGGAGAAGCCGGGGAGAGGGAGGGACACGGATGCCGAATCAAAGCGTGTACGGGAGCTACGCGGAGGGCAAGGCAGACGCGGCGGCGAGCCGGACCGGCGACGAAGACCGAACCGACGCCATTGGGGAAGGGCTCGCTGCCATCGCCTACGCCCTGCTCGACGTCGCCGCCGCGATCCGTGAGAACACCGAGGCCCGACAGCAGTAGCAACGCCGCCGAGCTCGGCAAGGTCCTGCCCAATACCGATGAGGCACCTCCAGATCTACACCTCTCGTGTCGACTGGGAGATGCCCCACGGCGCCGCGTTGCTGTCACTGTCAGTGTCTACGGTAGCTGGCGCGTCTTTTGGCGCTTCGGTCGCTTCGCAACAGGGACCAAACCCCTGCGGATCTTCATCAGATGCTCGTCTTTCGTGTTCTCGCGCACTGCCAGCCGGCTCAGGATTCGATGCTGCGTTTCCGGAGTCCAGAACACTTCGAGACGCTTCCGAGCACGTGTTATCGCGGTGTAGAAAATACTGTGGGAGATACTCTCCTCGTTGGCATCCGTAATGACGACCTTCACAGATTCGTACTCAACACCCTGTGCCTTGTGAATCGACACGGCGTAAGCGATCTGAAACGGCACGATGGTGTTGACGGAGTCGTCGTCATCGTCGCTATTGCCGCGCTCGAAGACATCGAACTGCACAGTCGATCCTTCCACCCAGCGCAGACTTGTGAAGAGAACATCGTCTGCAGTGACATCCCGTTCGAGATTCACATCGAACGTGATACGGCCGGGCGCGCGATCGATCTTGACGATCTTCCCCTTCAGGTTGTTGAAGATGACCGGACTAAACCGATCAGACTCGTTGAAAAGTACTGGATCTCCGACCTTGTACGTGGACTCGTGCCACGTCACGGATGGATTCGGGTTGCTCGCCTGCAAGAACCGGTTGACGTTGTTGATGCCATACAGGCCGTCATAGTTCAGGCAGAGTACGATCTCGTCATCGCTTCGATGTTGGAAGAGCGAGTCTCCTAGAACCGTCGAGTAGCCATTCTTGGAGAGTGACTCCTCGATGTGGTCGTCCAGGTTCCGAACCCTGCTCCACAGTGTCAGAAGGCCCTGGTCGGTCGTCCTAAAGGGCTCTGTCAGTTCGAATACAGACTCGCTCGGGATATACGACCGAATGATACTGAACCAGTTGCCAAACTCGATCGACTCGATCTGGTAGACGTCGCCAACAAGTACGAGCAAGTCGAAGGACGTGTTCTCAAGCACCTCAAGCAGGCTTGCGTTGCTTACGGTGCTGCACTCGTCGATTACCAATACGTCGTACTTTACGCCGAACGGCGCACCATTGCGTACGTGCTTGCTGATCGTACTGAACTCGCTGTTCGGCGCCTGTACTCGTCTCTTTAGGTTGTCGACGGCCGGATTGGTGTGGGCCAAGAAGAGCTTTCGAGCATCCTCGAAGTAGTTCGCGATGTGATTTACCATCGTCGATTTTCCCGTACCAGCCGCGCCGTAGACGAGGGCGACCTTCGAGTGCTCGAACAACTTCGTCAGCGCCTCAGCCTTCAAGGGATCATCGATGACGCCCGGGTTCGCGTCGATCCATGCCTGAACGTCGCTGCTATGTTGGGGGACGCCACTAGCAGAGATTTCCCGGAGCTTGTTCACGATCGATACCGTGTCGTCCTCGTACCCGACGATGAACACATGCCCATTTGCTTGAGCCAGCTTGCGTCGTGCGTGCCGTTCGGTGGGCGGAAGCATCGAATTGTGACGCGATATCAGTTCGTCGAGGTCACCGAGGTCCTCTAGCTCAGATGCCGGTGTATAAATCACACCGCGCTGCTCGACATTGCTCCTGACCCGCCTGGCAAGCAATTCGTGAGGCCGAGCCTTAGCGTCCAAACTCTCGGCAAGATCCCCAAAGCGCGGGTTGTGTTTGCGTGGTGATGTGCAGAACGGCATCGTGTCAAAGGGCCTGCAACCCCAGGAGACGCGCAGCCCGGAAAGTGCAGTACACGGATCGACATAGAACTGATCCTTGATGACGCGATTGTTCATCCGCAGCATGAGGTACCGCAGCAGACGAGAGCCAGGCCGGTCCTTGCGGATGAGTGACCGCGCGCGGTCAAGGACGGGGAAGATAGACGCACTTCGTTGAGTCCCAGTTAGTGCCCATGAGCGGAGCGATGCGTAAGCGGCGTCGGTCATATCCATGAGATCAAGCAGACTTGATCGCGTCGTCGTGAGGTACCGCATCAGGTTGCGGTACTCGGAATGCGACGTACTGACCTTTCCGTGCGAGGCGTCGAAGAGGCGTGCGAAGTTGTCGAACTCACACGGTCGGATTGACACCTCCCATGAGCGGATCAGCGTGATGGGCATTTTCTTGCCGAGTACCTCGATCGTGTCGCTTGCCAGCTCCAGACTGGCTGCGTACTTGTCAGTGACGTCGATGTCGGTGAACCCAATGATGCGATCGAACTTGCTCGTCCGATTGTGGGCGAGGTGAAACGTGACCTCATAGTAGATCCGGCCAGCGATGAAGAAAGGTCGAGAGCTATGAATGTAGTATCGCTCGCGACGTCGACTTGTGGGCAGCCTCGTCTTTTCCTCCTCGATGCAGGCGGCAATCTTCTCGTAGTACTCCCGCAACGAGGGGTCGAGGTCGATCGGAAACTGTTCGATGTTGGTCAGGATCGTTACCCCGAGCTGATCCTTTGCTAGGTCGCGGGTGCGGAGCAGGTATTCGTAATACTTCAGCATCAATCGCTCGGACGGGTCACGATCCAGTGTGTAGTGCGAGACGCTGGCCTGGAGTAGGCCGTGGAATCTACTCAGGAGCCTGAACTTGGCGAGGGCCTTAACAGCGTCCAGAGCTGGCCCGACCTGGTTGTAATGAAACTCAGCCGAGCGATCATTTAGGTGTGCCCAGACAGCAAGGCCTTCGACGAGATTTCGGAGTTGCCCCAACACGTTTTGCGAGAGGAAGCCTCGGTCGCCTACTGGGTTGGCAAGGTTCTGGCAGATCACGTCGTCGGCACTCTTGACTTGCTGTTCTACTGTTGCCATCGCTCCCGCTCTACTTCCCCGAAGGAATGCACGTCACCTTCGGTATCGAGGCACGAAGTCCTAGCCGCCTCGCCCCGAGCGCCGCTGCAGTGCATTCGCACGAGTGTTCGCCCTGCTGTCGAACATCAGGCGCCGCCCCGACACCATCAGACGCCCATGGAACCACTCAAGAGGCCTCGAACTGGCCATCTTTTCTGATCTGCCCTGCTTGTCCCACCGGTTCCCGACCGACCTGTACCTTCCCGAGACCAGAGGCGGCCCGCGCCACCCTGGCCACCCGCGCTTCGCGTCAGCCGAGGTCCCTGTGATCACGCCGGCAGTCATCCCGTGGATGGGAAGACGAGACCATCGGCCGGTGGCACGGGGAGTGCAACACTTGTTGCCATAGAGTGCAGGTCGAGGAAGGTGAGCCCCCGTGCCGCAGGCCAGTCCGCGTGGAACGTACCTGGTCATCGCAGAGGCACTGCGAACCGAGATCGAGAACGGGAGGGGTATTAACACCCTTCCGTCGGAAGCCGACATGATGCGCTCGCACGGTGTCGGCCGGAACACGATCCGTCGCGCCCTCAAGGTGCTCGAAGCCGAAGGCATTGTCGAGTCCGCACCCGGAATCGGATGGCGTCCCGCTCGGAGCGGCGACCGGCGGTCGTTGGCAGAACGCATGACTGACGTGATCGCGGAGGATTCGTTGGCAGTGGGCGATGCGTACCCGTCAGAGGCGAAGCTGTGCGAGCGGTTCGGCGCATCCCGGACCGCGGTACGGCGCGTTCTGGCGCAGATGGAAGGGAACGGCTTGCTCACCACGGTTCACGGGAAGGGGCGCACGGTGCGCGCTCTGCCGGCGCCCACGGGGCGGCCGTAGTCTTGGCCGACATGGGACTGACTGAGTGGGCGTACTCGCTCTCCGAAGCGATGCTGTCCGAACCGTTGCCGCGCCGTTGGGCGCATTCCCTCGGGGTAGCCAAGCGCGCTCGCTCCCTGGGCCCCATCCTCGGTGACGACGCGGAAGTACTGGAATCCGCCGCCGTTCTGCACGACATCGGGTACTCGCCGACCATCGCGACGACAGGCTTTCACCCACTGGACGGGGCGCGGTTCCTCCGGGGCCAGGAAGGGGTGGACCAACGCATCGTGCGGCTGGTCGCGCATCACTCCTGCGCCCTCCTGGAGGCCGAGGAACGCGGACTGAGGCAAGAACTGGAGACCGAGTTCCAACCGGAGCGTCCGGACCTCGTTGACGCACTAATCTACTGCGACATGACGACGACGCCGGACGGTACGCCGACCACGCCGGCCGAACGGCTGGACGAGATCGTGAAGCGATACGGCCCCGACACCATCGTCGGACGCTTTATCCAGCGCGCTGCCCCCGAGATTCATGCAGCAGTGGGACGAGTGGAAGCACGCTTGGCACAGGCATCCGCCGGCAGTCAGCCGATGTAGGGCTGTTGCCGCGATTCGTCCAGGCCGTGCCGGATGCGCAGCATCATCGACGGATGGATGTCCAAGCCATCAAGGTCCGCTGGGTCGACCCAGCGGACCTCTTTCGATTCACTGCTGGTACGCAGAGAGCCCGCGACGGGACGGGCCCGGAAGCAGATGGAGAACTGTTGCCGGACCTCGCCGTCGTCGTACGCCAAGACGTGCTCAGGGTCGGTGTAAAGCCCGACGATGCTGACTACCTCAACCTGAATGCCCGTCTCTTCCAGGACCTCCCGGACGACGGTGTCACCGATCCGTTCACCGATGTCGTGGCCGCCGCCGGGAAGCGCCCACAGGTCGTTGTCGGTCTTGTGGATGAGTAGCAGTCGTCCCGAGTCGTCCCGGACAACCGCCGTGACCGAGGGCACCACCGAGTTGGCCGTCGGGGCGTTCGGGTCGCGGAAGTAGTCGATACGGCTCATGATGGTGCGCCTTCCCAGTCGGCGGGCGAGGAGATCGGTCGGGCTGACTCCCAGACCCTCTCAACGCTCTCAGCGTAGGCGTCGAAGAGTTCCCCACCGGGCACGCGCCGCAGGTGAAGCACAGGCGCCATGTAGGCGCCCACGCCGTACAGATGGCCGTTCGCCAGCAACTCGTCATCGGCCCGATAGATCGAGTTGTAGAGGGTGGTGCCGTGCAGCCGGAACTCAACGCCGGGGAGTCCAAAGAGCGGCCCGTAGTTGATGAGGGCGTTTCGGATCTTGCCCGCCATCGCCGTGCCGATCCCCTCGTCTTCGCCGCGGACGGCCACGGCCGTAGACGTGGGCTCTCCGAGCATGAAGCGGATGGGTACGCCGTCAGCTGACTTCTCTTTCACGATGCGATGGAACGTGGCGTCTTCCGTCAGCCAGAATCCGGAGTACACCAGCACGTCGAAGCAGCGCGTTACCTTGGCGTAGAGGGCCGTCCAAAGCGTTTGCGGCACAACGGATCGGTGCGGATACAGCCTGACCAACTCGGCATTGCCGGACGCCGTGACCTCAGCCGATGTGCGTTCGTCGGGCCACAGATACGACACCTCGCACTTCAACAGCGAGGCAGTTGCGTACTGGAAGCGCCGGTAAGGCTTGCGCTCGGGATCGTTGATCCAGCGTTCTACCGTCTTGGCAGCGACCCCCAGCCTTTCCGCGACCTCATCGAGCGTCAGGCCCAAGTCCACGATGGCGCCTCGCAGCCGCTCGTTCGCCACTCCAACCTCCGCCTGTCTGGGACGACTTGGTACGACTTCACGCTAGCCAAGAACGACCGAAGCCGTACAGGTGCGAAGTCGAGCGTCGTCCGCGCCGGCGCCAGTCTGTAGGTACATCGCGGCGAGGGGCTCGCCGATCGCCACAAAGCCGATGGGCTTGACGGGGCGAACCCCTCTCTGCATGATGAGGAACACGTACTACATGTTCCTCATGCAGTGTCCGGATGGCTAGGCCCGGATTCCGCACTGCCAAGAACTCAACAGAGTGCCGACCCAGCCACCTGAACAGGGGTGGTCGATGGGTGCGGGTCACCACCCCGACCGCCCATGTCGGGCCGGGTGACCCGCCCGGCGCAGCCCCTCAGGGGCAGGCCGGCATCACTTGATTTGAAGTCCGCAGAACCTTGGCGAGGGGCAGCCCTCGCGCTCGCTGCCCGTGTCGACGAGGGGCGGCGAACCTCATCACCCACTTCCGGTGCGGCGGCACTCCCGGGCATGGACAGCCCGCCGCTTCCGGTGTCACTGCTCGATCCCCGCACGGTGCGGGGCGGTTGCACTCCCGGACAAGGACAGCAGACCGCCCCGCGCCCTTCCCGACGTAGCAGAAGAGGAGAGATCCGCCATGCGTATGCGCACCTTCGTCGCTGGCCATGAGGCGTACGACGACGCGGAGTTCGCGGAACTGGCGCTCGGCATCGACATCGACCTGTTCCGTGGGCCGCTGGAACCGGAGACGGACTCCGAGCGCGCCGCCCGGGAGGACGCTGCCCGTGACGTGCTCGCCGACCTGCGGGCGCAGGGCGAGGCCGGTGACGAGATCGCCGCCTGGGACGCCCTGTACGCCGACGCGTTGACCCACACGGTGCCGTTCCTGCGCGCCGCTCGCGGCCACCGGCCGGGGACGGGGGAAGCGGCATGAACGACTTTATTACCGCGCTCGCCGCAGCTGCGCCGCTCGCCTCGGGGTGGGCCTGGCACGGTATGGCGATGCGCCGCCGGCTGTCCGACGCCCGCCGGGACCCGCTGTCCGGTCTGCCGACCCGGGCCGTGTTCGAGCGGCGGGCGGAGCGCGCGCTGGCCCGGGGACCGCACGTCGTGATCGTGATGGACCTGGACGGGTTCAAGCACCTCAACGACGTGTTCGGGCACGCGGCCGGTGACGCGGCGATCCGCGCCACGGCCGCGAGCCTGACCGACTCGCTCAGCGACCGGCGCGGCGGCGTGGCCGCCCGGCTTGGCGGGGATGAGTTCACCGCCGCCGTGCCGCTGCCGGACCCCGCGCACCTGCCGTGGCTGCTGAGCGGTCTGCACGGCGAGGTGACTGCCCCGTTCGCCTACCAGAGCATGACGCTCGCCGTCGGTGCCTCCATCGGCGCTTGTCTGACCACGGCCCTCCCGGCGCCCTCGCTGTCGCTGGCGCTGCGACGGGCGGATGAGGCCATGTACGAGGCCAAGCGCAGCGGTGGCGGATGGCGCATCGCCGACGGCCCCGCGCTCACCCAGACGACCACGGCCGGCCGCCGCACCGGGCGCCCCGGAACGGCTCGAAGGGAGGCCGCGTGATGACCGGACGCAAGCCGCTGACCAAAACGCAGAGGACCGTACTGACGGCCGCGTTCGTGCCCATGCTGCTGACCGGTGTGGCCGGCGGGATCGGTACGTTCAGCAACATCGGCCACGCCTATGGCAAGGGCACTGCGCTGGGAGCGGTGGCGGCCGGTGAGGGCGCGACCGCCGTGCTCGGTCTGGTCCTGCTGGGGTTGACCATGCTGGGCCAGTCGTCGCCGTGGCCGGTCCGGATCGGGCTGTGGGCACTGCCGGCCGCCGCCTCGGTCATGGCCGCGATGGCGGGCCCCGACGCCGGCCGTACCGTCATCTACGCGGTGACCCCCATGGGTATGTGCGTGTCCGCCGAGGGCATGGCGTTCCTCGCGCGGCGCATCGTCGTCCACACCGACGGCCGCGACGCCGAGGCCGAACGCAAGGCCGCCGCCGTCGTCCAGGCCCTCGCCTACCACCGCGCCCGCGCGGCCAACCACCCCGACACGCGAGTTCGGAAGCGGTCGGATCGCAAGTCGTGGCGGCTCGTGCGGAGGGTCGGCGTCGGTGACGCGGCGCTCGGGTCGAGGCTTCTGGATGTGCAGCGCGATCGGGTGACGGACGGCGCGAACGCCGCCTTGTCCGCCATGTTCGGCGGGATCGCGAAAGCGGAGGAATCTACCGAGACCATGAGGAATCGGTCTACCGCTGACCTGCCGGAATCGACCCCGGCCCCCTCCGTGGTGCTGACTCGACTGACGATCCCCGATCCGGTGCCGGTCGACTTCGCCAAGTCGACGCTCCCGCTCAAGCCCGCTCCGGCGATCGCCGCTCCGGTCGACCCCAAGAAGGCCGATCGGGACCCGGTCGGGTCGAGCACGCCCCGGGCGGTGGCGGCCGACTCCCCTCGACCCCGCCGGGCGACCGGTCGGGTTCCCGAGGTGGCCCGGTCGCCCCGGCCGAAGCGCACGGCGGCTCAGTTGCTCGAAGAGGCACGCGCCGCTACCGCGGATTGGCCGGACGCGCAGATCACTGCCGAGGGCATCCGCCGCACTGTGCACACCTCGCCGGCGAACGCCCGGATGCTGCGGGACACGCTCCTTGCCGAGCGCGCCGACCGTGCCAACGGTGACGGAGCGGTGGCCGCGTGACGCGGCTGACCCTCGCCGACTGCTTCGACCCGGACGGCGAGCGGTTCGGCATCCCCACCTATCCGTGGCGCTGCGCTCCCGATGGCCTGGCCACCCGCCGCCAACTGCGCAGTCAAGGGCTACGGCCGGGCGGCCAGGACGTTGCGGCACAGCTCCTCCGGCCGCGCCGCCGGCGCGAGCCGCTGACCGCCTACCTCTACCGCATCGACCGGGCGCTTCCCGTGCGACCGATGACACCGGGCAGGTGGCGTGCGCACGCAGCGATGATGCGCGCCCGCCGCCGCTGCCCCGAGTGCGGCCAGGACGCCGGTTACGTCGTCCCCGCCTCGCTCGGCATGTGTGTGACCTGCGCCTATCCCGAACAGCGCGCCGCCTGAGCCTTACGGCTCGCCCGGCGCGCCCTCCGTTGATCCCGGCGGGGCCCGACCGCTCACCTTCCACAGCGCCGGTCGGGCCTCGCCTTTCCTCCCACTGGAAGGACCCTCAGTGAAGCATCCCGACGACGACGAACTGTTCAACCGGCTGGAAGCCGAGATGGCCGCAGAGGGCGGCGCCGATGTGGTCGACCTGGACAAGGCCCGCGCCGCCCGTGAGTCGACCCCGACCGGCCCGGAGGTGGACGACCCGACCGCCCCCGTCATGGTGGACCAGCCGACCCCGACCGCGACCGGTCCCGGCTACCTGGGTCGGCTCGCCGCTGCCCGGCGCCGCCCGGTCGTCCCGATCTGGCTGCGGTCGGTGGCTGAGCTGCGGACCGCGTCGGCGTGGGTGGCCCGCCACTACGCCCACACGATCGGCTACCACGCCCTGCGCGCCCCGGTCTACGCTGCCCGGCTCACCTTCCAGGCCCCGACCGGCGCGGCCCGATTCGTCGGGGGCACGATGCGGTGGATCGCCGACCGCGAGGGCGAACCGGTCCGCCTCGCCGCCGTGCGCCGCGAGGACGCTGCCGAATACCTCAAGCTCTCCCGGCAGCGCGACGGCCGGGTACGGCTGCGCACCCTGGTGACCGTGCTCGCACTGTTCGTCGGCCTCGCCACGGCGCTCGCCATCTACGTGCTCGCCCCTGCCTGGCTGCAGGCGGTCTCGGTGAGCGCGGTGGTGCTCGCCCTCGGGGCCGCCGGCCGCCGCGCGGACGCCCCGGTCATCCACCGGGCGGTGGAACTGCCCAAGGCGACCAAGCTCACCTCGGACATCGTTCTGCGCGCGCTCGGTGCGCTCGGTATCTCCGCCATCAGCCAGGCTCAGGCCAAGGGCCGGGACGGGTTCGAGTTCACCGCCCCGATCACCCGGGACGGCCCCGGCTGGCGCGCCGAGGGCAACCTGCCGTTCGGCGTGACGGTTACGGACATCATCGAACGGCGCGAACGCCTCGCCTCGGGTCTGCGCCGCCCGCTGGGGTGCGTGTGGCCGGAGGCGGTGCCGGACGAGCACACCGGGCACCTGGTGCTGTGGGTGGGCGACCAGGACATGAACAAGGCCAAGAAGCCTGCCTGGCCGCTGGCCAAGTCGGGCACGGTGGACCTGTTCAAGCCCGTCGCCTACGGCACTGACCAGCGCGGACGCTGGGTCGAGGTCACGCTCATGTACATCGCCGGCGTCATCGGCGCCATCCCGCGCATGGGCAAGACGTTCCTTCTGCGGCTGCTGCTGCTCATCGCCGCACTCGACCCGCGTGCGGAGCTGCACACCTACGACATGAAGGGCACCGGCGACCTGGACCCGGTCGGCAACGCCGTCTCCCACCGGCACGCCGCTGGCGACGACGACGAGTCGATCGCCTACGCGCTCGCCGACTTCCGCGCCCTGCGTGAGGAACTGCGGCGCCGTACCAAGGTGATCCGGTCCCTGCCCCGGGACATCTGCCCCGAGTCCAAGGTGACCAGCCAGCTCGCCGACAAGCGCTCGCTCGGGCTGCACCCGATCGTGGTCGGGGTGGACGAGTGCCAGGTCCTGTTCGAGCACCCCGACCACGGCAAGGAGTTCGAGGAGATCGCCACCGACCTGGTCAAGCGGGGACCTGCGACCGGCATCGTGGTCCTGCTGGCCACGCAGCGCCCGGACGCCAAGTCGCTGCCCACCGGGATCAGCGCGAACGCGTCGGCCCGGTGGTGCCTCAAGGTCATGGGCCAGACCGAGAACGACATGGTGCTGGGCACCTCGCAGTACAAGCGCGGAGTGCGCGCCACCATGTTCGCCTGGGGTGACAAGGGCATTCACTACTTCGTCGGCGAGGGCGCCGACGCCCGTATCGTCGCCTCGGTCTACGTCGACGCCCCCGGCGCCGAAGCGATCGCCGCACGCGCCCGCACGGCGCGCGAGAAGGCTGGACTTCTCTCCGGCTACGCGCTCGGGGAGGCGCCGGAGGAAGTCACCGGCCCCGCGTACGACCTGCTGGCCGACATCCTCGCCGTGGTGCCGGCCGCCGAGGCCAAGGTGTGGTCCGAAACCGTCGTCGCCCGGCTCGCTGAGCTGCGCCCCGAGGTCTACGACGGATGGGACCCCGATGCGCTGGCCGCCGCACTCAAGCCGCACGGCGTGAGCACGGTGCAGGTCGGCCGCCGGGTAGACGGCAAGGTCGTCAACCGGCGCGGCATCACCCGCTCCCACATCACGACCGCGATCGCGGAGCGTGACGGAAACCGGGACGCGGGCTGAGGCTCAGGGGCCGCTAACGATAGCGGCAAGCCCCGCTAACGTTAGCGGCCCCGCTAGCGCCCCAAACCGCCCCTGATCAGGCCGCTAGCGGATAGCGGCCCACCTGCGGAAACGCCCGAAATCTCGCCCGGAGGGCCCCTGGTGACCCCCATCCTCCTTGCTATCGCCTGCCTGTTCGTCGTCACGCTCGGTTACGGCGGGCTGTGTGCGGCCTCGCCGTTCGGTGACTGCCGCAAGTGCCGCGGCATGGGTCACGAACTCAAGTCCGACCGCAAGGGACGGCTCAAGCGCGGCAAGGACTGCCGCCGCTGCAAGGCCACCGGCAAGCGCATCCGCGTCGGCCGCTGGCTCTACAACCGCTGGGCGCGCATCTATCGCGCCGGAACCGCCGACTGACCCCATCCGGAGGAAACCTCGATGGTCCTGAACATCTCCGCCGTGCTGCTGTTCGGCGCCGCCTCCGCCCTCGCCGTCAAGACCAAGTCGACCGGTGGCGGCGCCGCCCTGGTGCTGTTCCTGTTCGGCTTCTTCACCGCCGGGACCGGCGCCTACGAGCCCATCCACAACCTCGTACAGGCGTCCGCCGACGCTCTGTCCGCCCTCGGCAAGTGACAGGAGACCGACTCATGAACGGACACGTCCCCGCCCTGCGGCCGGACGCGCCGACTGCCGCCGCGTACGACCCGGCATCGACGGAGCTGTACGCGCCCGCCCTGTCGGCCGTCGAACTGGCCGCCGAGCGCGGCTCTGTGGTGTGGGTCCCCGACGCCTACGGCCGCATGGTGCCCATGCCCAAGCATCTCGCCCCGCCGCCCATGGCCGTGCCGGAGCCGCGCGACCTGACCCCGCTGCCGCTGCTGGACCCCATCGCTCAGCGCTTCGTCGGCGCCGGGATCGGCGCAGGCGCCCTCGCGGCCGGCGTCGGTTGGGGCGTCGGCGAGGTCATCAACGCCGTCGCCGGATTCACCTCCGGCGCCGCGATGTGGATCGCCCTCGCCGTGCTCGCGTGGCGCATGCCAGTCCGCGCCATCACCGACGGCCGGAGCGGCAGCACCGTCCACATCCGCAAGGCCGTCATCAAGCGCAACCACTTCCACGGCTGAGGGGACAACGACTGTGCTGCGACTGCGTATCCAGCGCACGGCGCTGCCCCGCAACGCGCTGATCCTGACCGACACGCCTCGCCCCGACTGCCGGAACTGCGAGGGCGTGGGCGGCATCCCGCACGACTACGGCGACCCGGCGACCGGTGAGTATGCCGGTACCGACTGGGAGCCCTGCGACTGCTGGACCGAGTGGCGGATTCTCCTGCTGCCGCTGCCCCGACTGCCGCGCTGGCTGAGCCGAAGCGGCACCGGCCGCGACCCGTGGGCCCCCGGCGGCTACAGCAACGAACCGCCCTTCTAGCTACGCCCGAGGGCGGCGGCACTCCCGGACAAGGACAGCCCGCCGCCCCCGGTCTCCCAATCCCGACGAAGCAGAACAGGAGACCTACAGGATGACACCTGACTGCAAGACCCGGCGCCCCGCCGGCGGGAATCACCCGGACGGGAACGCCCTGCGAACCGCGCTGGACCTCGCGGCGGCGGGCGTGCCCGTGCTGCCCTTGCGCGAGGGCAAGGTGCCGTTCGGGAACTGCCGCGCGTGCGCGGGCGGCGCCTGTGGTGGGCGGCCGAACATGAAGAACGCCGGTCCCTGCCAGTGCCCCGCCCCCTGCCACGCGTGGGCCGCCGCCACGACCAACCCGCAGGTGATCACCTCGCCCGCGTGGGCGCTGGCGTGGCGTGAGGCCGTCTGCGTCGGCTACCACCCCGGCGGGGCCGGGCTGACCGTGGTGGACCTCGACAACGCGGCGGCCGTCGCGTGGGCCCGCGAGACGTTGCCCCCTACCCGGACCGTGCCGACCACGCGCGGTCAGCACTGGATCTACCGGGGCGCCATGACCTCGCACAACGCCGTTCGACCCGGTGTGGACGTCAAGTCGCTCATGTCCTACGCCCGGTGGCTGGGTCCCGGCAGCGGCACCATGACGGACCTGACGCCGGTCGTCCGCGCGCTCGCGGTGAAGGAAGAGGCCACCCCCGCGCGGGGCGAGGTGGTCTCTTCTCTTCCCACCCGCGCCACCTGGGACCGGACGGTTGCCACCGGGTGCCGCCATACCGAGCGCTACGTACGCACGGGCCTGGAACGCGGCCTCGCCAAGGTGCGCTCCCGCATCGAATCGGGCGCCGGATCGCAGGCGTTCGGGGTGGCCCGGTTCCTCGCGGCGCAGCACGCGAACTGCCCCGGTCCGTGCGGGTTGGAAGTCATCGCGGTAGAGATCGTGGCCGCCGCCGTCTCGGTCGGAGTCCCCGAGGCGTACGCGCGCCGCGCGGTCGCCAACGGCTTTGAGGTGGCCTCGGAGCGGGCGGCATGAACAAGGCATCCCGTAATCCCGCGAACGGCCCGCAGGACGCCGTACGGGCCGCGACACGGACGGCCGTGGGCGAGCCGAAGGGCGTCGCCCGTAAGGGCGTCCTTTCTGTTGTTCGTTCTGACCCGCAGCCGGTCACCGTCGGCGGCATTCAGCCGGGCCTGCAAGTCCGCATCACGGAACCGCCCGTCGCCGACTGGCTGTGCTCGTGCGGGCGTCATGAACGGGCCCGTGGCCGCGCCGCCGTCATGAGGCTCACGGCCCGCGTCCGCGTCGGCATGTGCCCGCACACCACCACCGCCGAAGGGAGGGCAGCAGCGTGACCACACAGCCTGTGGACAGCCCTGACCTGTGGGCCGGACTGTCCGCCCTCGAAGCGCCGCCCGCCGAGGTCGAGACGGCGCCGGACGTGTGGGAAGACCCCATTCCCCTCACCGGCCGGCGGGAGCGTCCGCCGTTCCCGGTCCACGTCTTCCCCGCGTGGCTGCACGACTTCGTGGCGGCCGTCGCTGAGGAGACCCAGACTCCGGTGGACCTCTCCGGATCGATCGCTCTCGCCGTGCTCGCCACGGCCGCGGGCGGTCGGTCCGTCGTCCACGTGCGCGGCAACTGGCGTGAGCCCACCAACCTCTACACCGTGGTGGCGCTCCCGCCGGCCAACCGCAAGTCCGCCGTCTTCGCCCTGCTGACGGACCCGCTGTACGAGGCGGAAAAGCAGCTCAAGGCCGCGATGAAGCCGGTCATTGTCGAGGCGGAGCTGACCGCTCGCCTCGCCAAGGAAGCGGCCGACAAGGCCGCCGCCAAAGCCGCGTCCGCAGACGCGGACAGGCGTGACGAGATGGTGGCCACTGCCGTCGGTCTCGCGCAGAGCGCCGACACGCTCACCGTCCCGGCCGAACCGGTCCTGTTGGCGGACGACTCCACCCCGGAGACGGTCACCTCGCTCATGGCCGAGCAGGGCGGTCGGCTGTCGGTGATGAGCGCTGAGGGCGGCATCTTCGACATCATCGCCGGCCGCTACTCCGGCGCCCCGAACATGGAAGTGTTCCTCAAGGGACACGCCGGTGACCGGCTGAGGGTGAACCGGCAGACCCGCCGCGAGTACATCGACGACCCCGCCCTGACGATCGGCCTCGCCGTCCAGCCGGACGTGTTGCGGGACATCGGCAAGGTGAAGGGGTTCGAGGGGCGCGGACTGCTGGCCCGCTTCCTGTACTCCCTGCCCCAGTCCACGGTCGGTGAGCGGAAGGTCATCACCGACCCGGTCCCGGAGCAGACGGCCGCTACTTACTCCGCCAACGTGATCAACCTGACCTTGGCGTTCGCGGAGTGGACGGACCCGGCGGTCATCCAGCTCAGCCCCGAGGCGGACGCGGCGCTGATCGAGTACCAGAAGCACGTGGAACCGCAGCTCAAGGCGCGTGGCGGCAAGCTCGGTCACATCTCGAACTGGGCCGGAAAGCTTGCCGGAGCGACCGCCCGCATGGCCGCGCTGCTGCACCTCGCCGAGCACCTGGGCAACGGCTACGCCCACCCGGTCTCCGAGGTCACCATGCGCGCGGCCATCGAGCTGGGGGAGTACTACACCGCCCACGCCCTCGCCGTGTTCGACGTCATGGGCGCCGACCCGGTCCTGTCTCGCGCCCGCAGCGTCCTGGAGGCGCTGAGGGACAACGGATGGGACGACGTGAGCCGACGCGACCTGTTCGCGGTTCTGTCGCGGGCCGAAGTGCCCACCATCGCGGACCTGGAACCGGCCCTCGCCCTGCTGGAAGACCACGGGTATCTGCGGACCTATCAGCCGGAGCGCACGGGCAAGCGCGGCAGGCCGCCGGCGCCCCGATTGCAGGTCCACCCCACCCTTCGGCAGGGCGGCCGGTGAGCCGGTCTCCCTGCTGACCCCCTCGCACAAACCGCAAAATCGCAAAAAACCCCGACGGGGCCGCTGACCAGCGGCGGGACCTCCCGGCACTGCGCAGCGAGGCCCCGCCGCACTATTCCGCAATATTCCGCACAAACCAGCGTCCGGGGCCTCGCGCCCCGGTGTCTCCAGGGGCGCCACGATTTTTGCGGAATATCGCGGATTTTTGCGAGCCCCATCCCGACGCCGACCACGAACCGCATCACCGCAGGTCACCGGCACGGCCCGGGTTTTCTGCGGATATTGCGGTTTGTGCGGCGGCATCCCCAGCGAACGCAGCACAAGAGGAGTGAGCCTTGAGCGAGCACAGCACCTCCGCGGCGCCCACCGACGACGACCCGACGCTGGTTCTCCTCACGGTCGAAGAAGCCGCACGCCGCCTCCGCATCGGGCGGACCACGTGCTTCAACCTCGTGAGTTCCGGCGCGCTGGAGTCTGTGAAGGTCGGCCACCTGCGCCGAGTGCCGGCCGACGCCGTACCCGCATTCGTCACCCGTCTCCGCACCGCCCAGCGCGCCGCTTGACGCCGACCGGGGCGGCAGCACTCCCGGACAAGGACAGCCTGCCGCCCCGGCCTCCACCCCGACACCATGAACAGGAGCTGTCTGTGGCAGAGAAAGAGAAGCGCACCCGACAGCCGAACGGGCGTAGTTCCATCTACTTCGGCAAGGACGGAAAGTGGCACGGCCGGGTCACGGTCGGCGTCCGCGACGACGGCAAGCCGGACCGTCGCCACGTCGAGAGGAAGACCAAGGCGGAAGTCGTCGCCGCCGTGCGCGAGCTGGAGCGTCAGCGTGACGCTGGCGCTGTGCGCAAACCGGGGAAGCCCTGGACGGTCAAGGCTTGGCTGTCGCACTGGATCGAGAACATCGCGCCGCTCGTGGTCAACGACAACACGATGGTCGGCTATGGCGTCGCCGTACGGAAGCACCTCATTCCCGGCCTGGGTGCCCATCGTCTCGACAGGCTCAAGCCTGAGCACATCGAGGCGTTCTACGCGAAGATGCAGGCCAACGGCAGTAAGCCCGCGACCGCTCACCAGGTGCATCGCACCTTCCGCGTCGCGCTCAACGAGGCCGTACGGCGGGGTCATCTCGGCAAGAATCCGGTTCAGTTGGCCAAGGCGCCGAAGACGGGGGAGTACGAGGTGGAGCCCTACACCGTCCAAGAGGTACAGCGTCTACTCAAGGCCGCTGACCAACATCGCAACTCCGCACGCTGGGCCGTCGCTCTTGCCCTCGGACTGCGCCAAGGTGAAGTGCTGGCGTTGAAGTGGGAGGACATAGACCTTGACGGTGGCTTTCTCGTGGTCCGCCGTAGTCGTCACCGGCCGCAGTACGCCCACGGATGCACGGCGGCGGAGCCCTGCGGACGAAAGGCGGCCGGCTACTGCCCGAAGCGGCGGCGGACCAACCCGGACTTGTCCACCACAAAGTCGCGCGCCGGCCGACGCGCGGTTGGCCTTCCCGAACAGCTTGTTGACCTACTCCGTGCTCATCTCAAGGCGCAGGAGGCGGAGCGACAGGTGGCCGGACAGCGTTGGGAGGAGAACGGCCTGGTGTTCCCAGATGAGTACGGCCGTAGCCCGTCCCACCGCAGGGACTGGACTGAGTGGAAGGCTCTTCTGAAAGAGGCCAAGGTACGGGACGGGCGCCTGCACGACGCCCGCCACACGGCCGCCACGGTCCTACTCATCCTCGGTGTCCCCGAGCGTGCTGTCATGGGCCTCATGGGGTGGTCGACCACGGCCATGGCCGCCCGGTATCAGCACATGGTGGACGCTGTGCGGACGGACATCGCCCGGCAGGTGGATGGTCTGATCTGGAAGCCCGAGACGGACCGTCCGGATGATGACGACGATGGCGCGGCTGGCGCCCTCGTACCGGCCAACTGAGACGGTAACTGAGACGGGCGACCGAAAGGGCGGCACCCTGCATGGGGTGCCGCCCTTTCCTTTTGCCTGGTCAAGCCACTGGAGGCCGTGGCGGGAATCGAACCCGCGTAACTCGCTTTGCAGGCGAGTCCCTGAACCACTCGGGCACACGGCCGGGTCGGTGTCGGAGGCTGTCGTCTCCGTGCCGAACTCGGTGAGATGACCGTAGGGCGGGGCGTGAGGCGGGCTCAAGGGAAGTGGGGGTGGTGCAACGCGACTGCCACACCGCGTTCATGAACGGAGGGTGCGACAGGAGCCAAAGGCGGTAGCGGGCCTTACCCTGGCGACCATGACCGCCCTCGAACCGCGCGACGACGCCGTCGCCCATGACCAGGCCGCCGACGAGGTGGGAACGGGGACGCAGGGTTCCCGCGAGACCGTGCTGAGCCGGTCCTACCGGGCCCTGAGCATCGGGATCGTCTCCGTCATCGTCCTGATCGCCTTCGAGGCCACCGCCGTGGGCACGGCGATGCCGGTCGCGGCGCGGGAGTTGGACGGGGTGTCGCTGTACGCGTTCGCGTTCTCGGGGTACTTCACGACGAGCCTGTTCGGGATGGTGCTCGCCGGGCAGTGGTCCGACCGGCGCGGTCCGCTGGGCGCGTTGACGTGCGGGATCGGGGCGTTCGGGGCCGGGCTGCTGCTGTCGGGGACGGCGGGTGCGATGTGGCTGTTCATCGCCGGGCGGGCCGTGCAGGGCCTCGGCGGCGGGCTGGTCATCGTCGCGCTGTACGTGGTCGTGGGCCGGGCGTACCCGGAGCCGCTGCGGCCGGCCATCATGGCGGCGTTCGCGGCGGGCTGGGTGGTGCCGTCCGTCGTCGGCCCGCTGGCCGCCGGCGCGGTGACCGAACACCTCGGCTGGCGCTGGGTGTTCGTCGGCATTCCCGTGCTCGTCGTCGTCCCGCTGGCGCTCGCGCTGCCGCAGATACGGCTGCGGGCGTCCGGGCCGGTGGACGCGGGCGGCGACACGCCGGGACGCGAAGCCGCCGGGCGCGCGGCCGACCGCCGCCGGCTGCGGCTCGCGCTCGGCATCTCCGTCGGTGCCGGGCTGCTCCAGTACGCCGCGCAGGACCTGCGCCCGCTGTCGCTGCTGCCCGGCGTTGCCGGGGCCGCGCTGCTCGTGCCGGCGGTGCTGGGCCTGCTGCCCCGGGGCACGTACCGGGCGGCGCGCGGGCTGCCCGCGGTCGTGCTGCTGCGCGGCCTGGCGGCCGGGTCGTTCATCGCCGCGGAATCGTTCGTGCCGCTGATGCTGGTCACCCAGCGCCACCTCTCCCCGACGCTCGCCGGGCTCTCGCTCGCGGCGGGCGGGGCGACCTGGGCGCTGGGCTCCTGGGTGCAGTCCCGGCCGCGTGTCGAGCCGTACCGGGAGCGGCTGACGACCCTCGGCATGTTCCTGGTGGCCGCCGCGATCGCCGCCGCCCCGAGCGTACTGATCGACGCGGTGCCGGCGTGGACGGTCGCCGTCGCCTGGGGCTTCGGCTGCTTCGGGATGGGCCTGGTGATCTCCTCCACCAGCGTGCTGCTGCTCCAGCTGTCCGCACCCGAGGAGGCCGGCGCGAACTCCGCCGCGTTGCAGATCTCCGACGGCCTGTCCAACGCCCTGCTCCTCGCCGCCGGCGGAGCGGCCTTCGCCGCCCTGGGCGGCGGCACGGTCACCCACACGGCCACGCAGGCCGCCGGCCCGGGCAGCCACCCGGCCGCCTTCGCCGCCGTCTTTCTGCCGATGGCGGCGGTCGCCCTCGTCGGGGCGGCGGTGACCCGGCGGCTCCACGCGCGGTGAGGCGCCGGGGGTGACCTGGCGGCTTTACGCGCGGTGAGGCGCGAAACCCCGTGTCCGGGCGGCTCAACGCGCGGTGAGGTGCCGTGGATTACCGGGGGCTTCACGCGCGGTGAGGCCCCGTGGCTGACCCGGCGGCCCCATGCGTGCCGAGGCGCGAAACCGGGTCGCCGGGCGGGCGGCCGCGGCCGTAGTCTCCCGGCATGCAGCAGCTGATCGTCCCGCTCGGCCCGGACCTCGGGCAGGCCCTCGACGACCTCGCGGACGCCACCGGGCGGCCGCCGGAGGAGATCGCGCGGGAGGCCGTGCGCCGGTACGTCGACGCGGAGGCCGCACGCGTGCTGGCCGCCGGTGAGCGGCTCGCCGCGGCCCACGCCGACCTGCTGCGGAGGCTGGGCGAATGACCACCGCAGGGACCACCGAAGCCACCCCCCGCGCCACCCGGCACCTCACCGTCGCCGAGGTCACCGCGCTGGCCGCGACGGCGTTCGGCGGCCGGCCGCCCGAGGCGCGCGAGGCCGGACTGCTCGCCTCCGCGGTGCACCGGCCGCGGGCCCGGATGTTCGGCACGCCGGCCTACGACGACCTGTACGAGCAGGCCGCCGCGCTGCTCCACGCCCTCGCCACGAACCATCCCCTCGTCGACGGCAACAAGCGCACCGCCTGGCTCGCCGCGGCCACCTTCCTCGCCGTCAACGGCGTCGATCTCGCCGGCTGCGACCAGGACGTGGCGTACGACCTGGTCATCGACGTGGCCTCGGGCAAGGAGAGCGACGTGGGAGCGATCGCGGGACGGCTGAGAGCGCTGTGACGTGAGTCCCACCCGTGGGCGACCCGGCCTCGTCCGGGCGTCCGCGCCGGGTCGGCGCCGGTAGGGTGGCCCGGTTGTCATACGTAGCCGAGCCCGACCCCGAGACTCCCGGAGACCGTGACTACCACCGCCAGCCCCAGTTCCGCGCACTCGCACCACCTGTCGCCCGCGTTCCCCGGCCGCGCCCCCTGGGGCACCGCCAGCAAGCTGCGTGCCTGGCAGCAGGGGGCGATGGAGAAGTACATCCAGGAGCAGCCGCGTGACTTCCTGGCGGTCGCGACCCCCGGCGCCGGCAAGACGACCTTCGCCCTGACCCTGGCGTCCTGGCTGCTGCACCACCACGTCGTGCAGCAGGTGACCGTGGTCGCGCCGACCGAGCACCTGAAGAAGCAGTGGGCCGAGGCGGCCGCCCGGATAGGGATCAAGCTCGACCCGGAGTACAGCGCGGGGCCGCTCGGCCGCGAGTACCACGGCGTCGCCGTCACCTACGCGGGCGTCGGCGTGCGGCCCATGCTGCACCGCAACCGCTCCGAGCAGCGCAAGACCCTCGTCATCCTCGACGAGATCCACCACGCCGGCGACTCCAAGTCGTGGGGCGAGGCCTGCCTGGAGGCGTTCGAGCCGGCCACCCGGCGCCTGGCGCTGACCGGTACGCCGTTCCGCTCCGACACCAACCCGATCCCCTTCGTGACGTACGAGGAAGGGGCGGACGGCATCCGCCGCTCGGCCGCCGACTACACCTACGGCTACGGCTCCGCCCTCGCCGACGGCGTCGTGCGGCCGGTCATCTTCCTCTCCTACAGCGGCAACATGCGCTGGCGCACCAAGGCGGGCGACGAGATCGAGGCCCGCCTCGGCGAGCCGATGACCAAGGACGCCATCAGCCAGGCCTGGCGCACGGCGCTGGATCCGCGCGGCGAGTGGATGCCGTCCGTGCTGCGCGCCGCCGACCAGCGCCTGACCGAGGTGCGCAAGGCCATCCCGGACGCGGGCGCCCTCGTCATCGCCTCCGACCAGGACTCGGCGCGCGCGTACGCCAAGCTGATCCGGGAGATCACCGGGCACAAGGCGACCCTCGTGCTGTCCGACGACGCCGGCGCGTCGAAGAAGATCGACGAGTTCAGCGCGAGCGACGACCGGTGGATGGTCGCCGTGCGCATGGTGTCCGAGGGCGTCGACGTGCCGCGGCTCGCGGTCGGCGTGTACGCCACGACGATCTCCACGCCGCTGTTCTTCGCGCAGGCCGTCGGCCGTTTCGTGCGCTCCCGGCGGCGCGGCGAGACCGCGTCCGTGTTCCTGCCGACCGTGCCCGACCTGCTCTCCTTCGCCAACGAGATGGAGCGCGAGCGCGACCACGTCCTCGACAAGCCGAAGAAGGACGGCGAGGAGGACCCCTACGCCGAGGAGGAGAAGCTCCTCCAGGAGGCGGAGAAGCAGCAGGACGAGGACACCGGCGAGCAGGACATGCTGCCGTTCGAGGCGCTGGAGTCCGACGCCGTCTTCGACCGGGTGATGTACAACGGCGCCGAGTTCGGCATGCAGGCCCACCCGGGCAGCGAGGAGGAGCAGGACTACCTCGGCATCCCCGGGCTGCTGGAGCCGGAGCAGGTGCAGCTGCTGCTGCAGAAGCGGCAGGCCAAGCAGATCGCGCACAGCAAGAAGAAGCCGGCCGAGGAGGCCGACCTGCTCGAACTGCCCGCCGAGCGGCGGCCCGTGGTCACCCACAAGGAACTGATGGAGCTGCGCCGCCAGCTCAACACCATGGTCGGCGCCTACGTCCACCAGAGCGGCAAGCCGCACGGCGTCATCCACACCGAGCTGCGCCGGGTGTGCGGCGGGCCGCCGAGCGCGGAGGCGACGGCCGGGCAGCTGCGGCAGCGCATCGCCAAGGTCCAGGAGTGGGCGACGCGGATGAAGTGACGTTCCGGGGGCGTCGGCGTGACGCCCCCGGGAACGCACCGGGGACGCCCTGATGGCGTTCCTCGGGGGTGTGCGGGCGCGCGCGTGCGCAGTACGTATCCGGACAAACACAGATGGTTCGTCTCGGCCATTGCCCGGATTCTGGACGGAGCCTTCCGCTGAGCGAACCGGCTTCGCTACTGTCCCGCTACGCACACGCCCCGTGGCAGCGCCGCCGCGGAGCGCAGCCGTGAAGCGACTGGGTCCGGGACGACCCGGACCGTCACCGATCGGCGGCCTTCGTTGCGCGTCACTGACGGGACTCGGTGACGCGTCCGCCCCGGTGAAGGCCCGCCGACCTCACCACTTGGAGGAGTGGGCGTCGTGACCGCGGAGACCTCTCAGACGCTCGACCGAGGACTGCGTGTCCTCAAGCTGCTGGCCGACACGGACCACGGGCTGACCGTCACCGAGCTTTCCCACAAACTGGGGGTAAACCGGACCGTGGTGTACCGGTTGCTCGCCACGCTGGAACAGCACGCTCTCGTACGGCGTGATCTCGGCGGACGGGCCCGCGTCGGGCTCGGGGTGCTGCGGCTGGGCCGCCAGGTGCATCCGCTGGTACGGGAGGCGGCGCTGCCGGCGCTGCGGTCACTGGCGGAGGACATAGGCGCGACCGCGCACCTCACGCTCGTGGACGGCACGGAGGCGCTGGCGGTGGCGGTCGTGGAGCCGTCGTGGACGGACTATCACGTGGCGTACCGGGCCGGGTTCCGGCATCCGCTGGACCGGGGGGCCGCGGGCAAGGCGATCCTCGCGGCGCGGGCCAATCCGCTGGGGGACCCCGGGTACACGCTCACGCACGGGGAGCTGGAAGCCGGCGCCAGCGGGGCGGCGGCACCGCTGCTGGGGCTGACGGGCGTCGAGGGCAGCGTCGGTGTGGTGATGCTCGCCGACGCCGTACCGGAACGGGTCGGCCCCCGCGTGGTCGACGCCGCCCGCGAGGTGGCGGAGGCGCTGCGCTGAGCGCTCGGCCACGGTGCTTTGGCCCACCCGACAAACATCGGCCCGCCCCTTAGGCCGTTCCCATCACCCTGTGACATTCCCTCCTCCGCATCATCAAGGGCCTAACAAGCCCGTGCGGTGGAGGGAGTGGCAGCGTGGACACAGTCGGCACGCAGGCGCCAGCAGGACAGCGGACAAGGCCCGTCGGCCGGTTGACCCGGCGGCAGGCCGTCGGCTCGCTCGTCGGGGACGCCGGGCGCAGCCCGCTGCACCGGACCATGGGAGTCGCCCAGCTGACGTTGCTCAGCGTGGGCGCCACCCTGGGCACCGGGATCTTCGTCGTGCTCGGGCAGGCCGTACCGGAGGCCGGCCCCGCGATCGTCATCTCTTTCGTGCTGGCCGGCGTCACCGCCCTGTTCTCGGCGCTGTCGTACGCCGAGCTGGCCGGGATGATCCCCGGCTCCGGGTCGTCGTACAGCTATGCCTACGCCACCCTCGGCGAGCTGGTCGCCTGGGTGTGCGGCTGGTGTCTGATCCTGGAGTACGGCGTGTCCGTCGCGGCCGTCGCCGTCGGCTGGGGGCAGTACGTCAACGAGCTGCTCCGGCTCACGCTCGGCGTGAGCCTGCCGGAGTCGCTCAGCGCCCCGCCCGGCGCGGGAGGCACCCTCAACGTGCCCGCCGCCCTGATCGTCGTCCTCGCCATGGCCGTCCTGCTGCGCGGCGCCCGCGAGAGCGCCGTCGCCAACACGGTCATGGTCGCCGTGAAGATCGCCGCGCTGGTGCTGTTCTGCGCGGTCGCCTTCACCGCGTTCCGCGCCGGGAACTTCCAGCCGCTGTTCCCGCTGGGCGCCGCCGGCATGAGCGCCGGAGCGGCCTCGCTGTTCTTCTCCTACATCGGCTTCGACGCCGCCTCCACCGCCGGGGAGGAGGCGAAGAACCCGCAGCGGGACCTGCCGCGGGCCATCATCCTCTCCCTCGTCCTGGTCACCGCCCTGTACGTCCTCGTCGCCGTCGCCGCGCTCGGCGCGATGCCGTGGACGAGGTTCGCGGGCACGGAGGCCACGCTCAGCGAGGTGCTCGTGCAGGCGGTCGGCGGCGGCGACCTGTGGCCCGTCCTGCTGTCGGTCGGCGCCGTCGTCGCCACCACCAGCGTGGTGCTCACCGTGCAGTACGGGCAGATCCGCATCCTCTTCGCAATGGCCCGGGACGGCCTGGTGCCGCCGCTGTTCGCCCGGGTGCACCCGCGTACCGGAGTGCCCCGCGCCAACACCGTGATCGTCTCCACGTTCATCGCGGTGCTCGCCGCGCTGGTGCCGCTCGGCAGTCTCGCCGACGCCACCAGCATCGGCACGCTCTTCGCGTTCATGCTGGTCAACCTGGCCGTCGTCCTGCTGCGCCGCCGCAACCCGGACGCCCCGCGCTCCTTCCGCGTCCCGTTCTCCCCCGTCACCCCGATCCTCGGCGTCCTGTTCTGCGGCTACATGCTCTTCAGCCTCGGCACCGACACCTGGATCGCGTTCGGCGCGTGGATGGCGGCCGGGCTAGTCGTCTACGGCCTCTACGGCATCCGCCACTCCAAGCTCGACGCCGCCCGGGAGGACGTGTGAGCGCCCTGGACCTGTCCGCCGACGTCGTGGACCTCACCCGCGCCCTCGTCGACCTCCCCTCCGTCAGCGGGCAGGAGGCTCCGATCGCGGACGCCGTCGAGGCCGCCCTGCGGGAACTGCCCCATCTGACCGTGCGGCGCACCGGCAACTCCGTCGTCGCCCGCACCCGCCTCGGCCGGCCGCGACGGGTCCTGGTCGCGGGCCACCTGGACACCGTCCCGGAGGCCGGGAACCTGCCCTCCCGGCTCGCCGACGGCCGCGTCCATGGCCTGGGCGCCTGCGACATGAAGGGCGGCGTGGCGGTGGCCCTGCGCCTCGCCGCCGCCGTGCCGGCGCCCTCCCGGGACGTCACCTACGTCTTCTACGAGTGCGAGGAGGTCGAGGGCGACCGCAACGGCCTGCACCGCATCGCCGCCGAAGACCCCGCACTGCTCGACGCGGACCTGGCGATCCTCATGGAGCCCTCGGACGCCGGCGTCGAGGCCGGCTGCCAGGGAATCCTCACCGCCGACATCGTCGTGAAGGGCGCCCGCGCCCACACCGCCCGCGCCTGGCAGGGCGTCAACGCCGCCCACAAGGCGGCCGGCGTCCTGCGCCGCCTGGACGAGCACACGGCCGAACGGGTCGCCGTCGACGGCCTGGAGTACCGGGAGGGGCTCAGCGCCGTCGCCGTACGGGCCGGGGTGGCCGGGAACGTCGTACCGGACGAGTGCGTCGTCACCGTCAACCTGCGCTTCGCGCCCACCCGTTCACCGCAGCAGGCCGAGGCGTACGTGCGGGGCCTCTTCCCGGAGTACGAGGTACGGGTCACCGAGGTCGTCGCCGGTGCCCTGCCGCACCTGGACCGGGTCGGCGACCTCGTCGAGGCGCTCGGCGCGCGGCCGAGGCCCAAGCTGGGCTGGACGGACGTGGCCCGGTTCGCCGCGCTCGGCGTGCCCGCGCTGAACTACGGTCCCGGTGACCCGTCGCTCGCGCACACCCCCGGTGAGTACGTGCCCGTGGAGCATCTGCGGGCCTGCGAGGAGCGGCTCAGGCGGTGGCTGAGGTGAGCCCGGCCAGGGTGCGCAACTGCAGCCACAGCACGAGCCGTTCGTCCGCGTCGTCGAGGTCGACCCCGGTCTGCTGCTGGAGCTGCCGGAGCCGGTAGCGGCAGGTGTTGGGGTGCACGCCGAGCAGCTTCGCCGCGCCCGACATGTCGCACCCGGCGTCGAAGAAGCACACCAGGGTGCGGGCGTACTCCGTGCCGTGCCGCTCGTCATGGTCCAGCACCCGGCGCCACGCGCCCGCACTCAACTCGCGCCGCTCACCGAGCAGTTCGGTCAGCCGCATCAGGACGACGCGCGGGCGCACCGCGTCCACCGACGCCACCGGCAGTTCCGGTCCGAGCAGCCGCAGCACCAGGTCGGCGTCGGCCCGCGAGTCCGCCGCCCGCCCGGGCTCGGGCACCACCTCGCCCAGCGCGGCCCGCACCGGCACCCGCAGCGCCTGCCCGGCCCGCGCCACGATGTCCTCGGCCAGCTTCACATGCCGCTCCCCGGGCCCCGGCAGCAGCGCGTACACCACCCCGTCCAGCAGCACGCACGCGTGCCGCCCGTAACGCGCCTCGCACTGCAGGCGTACGACGTCCAGCAGCCGTAGCGCGGTCTGCTCCGCGTCGGGCAGGCCGGCGGCGGTGCCGAGCACGAACGCCGCGACCCGCACCGGACCCCGCACCCCCAGCCGCCCGGCGGTCGTGTCGTCGGCGCTGCCGTCGAGCAGACGGCGCAGCAGGTCGCCGCCCTGGTGCCGGGCGAGTTCCTGGGCGGCGCGGGAACGCAGCAGGAGCAGCGCCGCCGTGGACGCGCCCTGCACGAGGGTCTGTTCGGCGTCGGGCGCGAGCCGGCCGTCGTCCACCACCCAGATCGAGCCGAGCGTCTCGCCGCCCGCCCGCACGGCGACCGCCAGCCGGGGCAGGTCCCCCGCCCGCAGCGCGGGCAGCCGCACCGGGCCGCCGGCCGCGAACAGGACCCGGTACTGCTCGGTGTTCTCCGCGCTGACCGGCACCTGAAGACCGAGGATGCCCTGACGGCGGTCCTCGTCGACCGCCTGGCCCGGCACGGTCGAGTACGCCAGGATGCGCTGGCGCGGATCCTCCACGGCCGTCGCCCCGCCCACCGCCGCCGCGATCGCGTCGGCCAGCGCGAACAGGTCCGCGAGACCCCCGGCGGCCGGTGCGGGCCCGGAGCCGGCCGCCGAGGCCAGCAGCAGGTGCACCTGGTGCCAGGCCGCGTCCTCGTCGACCGAGAGCAGCGCCACCCCGTGCGCCTCCGCCACCTCGGCCGGGCCGCCCGTGCCCCGCACCACGACTCCGGTCAGTCCCGCACGCGCCGCCTCCTCCACCAGCGGTCCGGCCGCCTCGGGCAGCACCCCGACCGCCAGCAGCAGCGCGCCCGGCGTGCGCGGCAGCGGGGCGTGGGCGTCGTACAGCAGGACGTCGGTGACGGGGACGGCGAGGCCGGCCGGCGCGGTGTGCAGGCGGACGGTGGGCCCGCCGACCACGTCCAGCAGGGCGCCGAGAGTGCGGGCGTCCATCGGGCTCCTTCGCGCATGATTGGCCGATCTCGCAAGGAACCTACGTCCGCGTTGTCCCCTCGCACAACACATGCGGCCGCCCGGGCTTCGACACTCGAGCCATGACAGACACCGTGACGACCGGAGTCACCATCCGAACCGTCCACGACGTCGCCTCGCTCGCGGCCGTGGCCGACTTCTTCAGCGACGTGTGGCGCACCCCCCGCGTCGCGCCGCCCTACCCGGCCGAGGTGCTGCACAGCCTGGTGCACGCCGGGGGAGCCGTGCACGCGGCGCACACCGGACGGCGGCTCGCCGGGGCGGCCGTGGCGGTGCGCGGCGCGGACGGCGACACGTACTCGCTGGTCGCCGCCGCCGACCGCGGTCTCGGACACGCGGTGAAGCAGGCGCAGCGGGCGTGGGCCGTCGGCGTGGGCGCGAGCACTATGCGCTGGACCTTCGACCCGCTCGTCGGCCGCAACGCCCGCTTCAACCTGGCCAAACTGGGCGCGGTCGGCACGGAGTACCTGGTCGACTTCTACGGCCGCATGGCCGACGGCGTCAACGACGGCGACGAGAGCGACCGGCTGACGGTGACCTGGGACCTGACGGGCCCCTCACAGCCGTACGACCTCGACCCCGGCCCCGACCTCGGTGCGCAGGGGCCCGTCACCGCCACCGCGCCCGACGGCGGCGCGCTCACCCGTCGCTCCCTCGACGACCGGCACCTGTGGTGCCGCGTCCCCGACGACATCGTCGCCCTGCGCGCCGAGGACCCGGTGCTCGCGCTGCGCTGGCGGTACGCGGTGCGCGAGGTGTTCACGCGGGCCTTCGCCGACGGCTTCCGGGCGACCGGGATGTCCCGCGACGGCTGGTACACGCTGACCCGCGTGGCCGGGGAGGCCGGCGCATGAGGCTCGAACGCGCGGAGATCGTGCACGTGGCGATCCCTCTCGTCACCCCCTTCCGCACCTCCTTCGGCACCATGACGACGAAGGACACCTTCCTGCTGCACGTCGTCACCGACACGGCCGAGGGCTGGTCGGAGTTCGCCGCCGACCCCGAACCGCTGTACTGCTCGGAGTTCGTCGCCGGGGCGGAGATCGTGCTGCGGGACTTCCTGCTGCCGCGCGCGGCGGCCCTGCCCCGCCTCACGGCCGCCGCCCTCGCCCCCGCCTGTGCGCGGATCAAGGGCCACGAGCTGGCCAAGGCCGCGCTGGAGACCGCGGTCCTCGACGCCGAGCTGCGCTCCTACGGCATGCCACTCGCGGCGTATCTCGGCGCCGTGCGCGAGCGTGTGCCCGCGGGTGTCTCGGTCGGCATCCGGGAGTCCGTCGGTGAGCTGCTGGACGACGTCGAGCGCTATCTCGCCGAGGGGTACGTCCGCGTCAAGCTGAAGATCGAGCCGGGCTGGGACGTGGAGCCGGTGCGGGCGGTGCGGGAACGCTTCGGGGCCGGCCTGCCCCTCCAGGTCGACGCCAACACGGCGTACACCCTCGCCGACGCGGAGCACCTGCGGCGCCTGGACGACTTCTCCCTGCTGCTGATCGAGGAGCCGCTGGAGGAGAACAACCTGCACGCCCACGCACGGCTCCAGAAGCGGCTGCGCACCCCCGTCTGCCTCGACGAGTCCCTGCACAACGCCCGCGACACCGCCTCCGCGATCGCGATGGACGCCTGCCGTGTCGTCAACGTCAAGCCCGCCCGGGTCGGAGGCTATCTGGAGGCGCGCCGGGTGCACGACGTGGCGCACGCGCACGGGGTGCCGGTGTGGTGCGGCGGCATGCTGGAGACCGGCATCGGCCGCGCCCCGAACCTGGCGCTGGCCGCGCTACCCGGCTGCACCCTGCCCGGCGACACCTCCGCCTCCAGCCGCTACTTCGCCGAGGACATCACGGAACCGTTCGTGCTGAAGGACGGCCACCTGCCCGTGCCGACCGGCCCGGGCATCGGCGTGGAACCCCTGCCCGAAGCACTGCGCCGCTGCACGAGGGAACGCCGCGACCTGTACACCCGCCGCCCGGGACGGGGGCCGGCGTGACGGGCCTCGGGGCTCGGCCTGACGGGCGTCGGGCGTCGGTCTGCCGGGGACGGGCGTCGGCCTGGCGGCGACCGACGGGAGGCGGGGAGCGACGGCGCTGACTGGGACCGGCAGGGGTTGGCCGGGGACCTGAAGGCGGCCGGGCCGGGCGGCGGCCTGCCCGCGAGCGCGATCAGGGCGGAGACCGGGCAGCGGTCCCGCCGCCTTGCGCCGCCCGGCGCCGGGGGAAGGGCTGAACGGTCCGTGGCCCTTGGGTGAGGGCCGTGCCGCCCTGGACCGTGCGGGGGCGAACGTTTCCGCGCCGCCCGGCGCCGGGCGGGTGAGCGGCTTGCGCTGCCCACCGCCGGGACGGGTGGGCGGCTTGCGCCGGCCACCGCCGGGCAGGGCCGCGGCCCGCCGTGACCGGTGCGAGGTGGTGAGCGGCCCGCGCCGCCCGGCGACGAAGGCGGGGTGGCCCGTGGTGACCGGGGCCGGAGGCGGGGGTGGCCGCGCGTTAGATTGGCCTCGTGCTCTCGCGTCTCTCACGTCCCCAGGCCCTCGCCGTCTGCGCCCTGCCCGTCGTGGCGCTGCTCGCCACGGCCGCGTTCGCGCCGCTGCCCTTCTCGGTGGCGCAGCCGGGGGACACGGCGAACGTCCTGGGCGAGCACAAGGGCACGCCGGTCATCACGATCTCCGGGGCGCCCACCCGCCCGACGACCGGCCAGCTGCGGATGACGACGATCGTGGCGACGGGCCCCGACGCGAGCGTGTCGCTGGGCGACGTGCTCGACGGCTGGTTCGCCACCGACCGGGCGATCATGCCGCGCGACGCGGTCTACCCGAGCGGGGAGAACGACCGGGAGATCGAGCGGCACAACCTCGCGCAGATGGACCAGTCGCAGGACGCGGCGACCAAGGCCGCGCTCGGCTATCTCCACCTCAGCGACCAGAAGGTCAAGGTCGATCTGAAGCTCGCCGACATCGGCGGCCCCAGCGCGGGCCTGTTCTTCGCGCTCGGCATCGTCGACAAGCTCGACGGCGACGGCAGCGGCGGCGACCTGACCGGCGGCCGCACCATCGCCGGCACCGGCACCATCGACGCCGACGGCACGGTGGGCGCGGTGGGCGGCGTCGGCCTGAAGACCCAGGCGGCCCGCCGCGACGGGGCGACCGTCTTCCTCGTACCGAAGTCGGAGTGCTCCGACGCCAAGGGCGAGCTGCCCAAGGGCCTGCGCCTGATCCCGGTCACCACGCTGAAGGGCGCGGTGGACGCCCTGACCGCCCTGGAGAAGGGCAAGGGGACCGTCCCGAGCTGCTGACCCGAGCTTTTGAGGCGGCGTCCCCTACTTCACCAACCCCTGTTCCCTCATCCACTCCAGTGCCACCTGGTGCGGGTCCTGCCCGTCCACGTCCACCTTCGCGTTCAGCTCCTGGGCCACCGTGTTGTCCAGCCGGGCCGTCAGCGGCGCCAGGACCCGGGCGATCGCCGGCCACTTCCCGAACGTGGCGGTGTTGATCTCGGGGGCGGCGTTGTAGTTGGGGAAGAACTTCTTGTCGTCGTCCATCACGACCAGGTTCATCGAGCGGATCCGCCCGTCCGTCGTGTACACCTCGCCGTAGGTGCAACTCCCCTTCGCCGTCTGGGTGTAGATGATCCCGCTGTCCATCTGCGTGATGTTCTTCGCCGGGACGCGCATGCCGTACTTCTTCTCCAGCCCCGGCAACCCGTCCGTCCGGTTGGCGAACTCGCCCTCCACGCACAGCGTGACCGCGCCCGGGTCCTTCTTCGCCAGCGCCGCCACGTCCGACAGGGTCCGGGTGCCGTACTTGCGGTAGGCGGCCTGGTTCATCGCCAGCGCATAGGTGTTGTTCAGCCGGGACGGCGCAAGCCAGGTCAGGCCGGCCTTCACGTCCGCGTCCCGCACCGCCTGCCATTGCCGCCGCGGGTCGGGGAGGGGCGTGCCGTGCCCCTGATACGTGATCCACGCGGTGCCCGTGTACTCGTACATGGCGTCCGCGTCGCCCTTCTTCACGGCCTCGTGGCCGCCGATCGACCCCTGGATGCCCGTGCGGTCCAGGACGTGCGCGCCGGCCGCCTGGAAGGCGATGCCCATCATCGCGCCGTGGATCAGGCTCTCCGTGAACGACTTCGACGTGACCGTCAGATCCGCCCCCTTCAGCGGCTCACCGCCGCCGATCAGCCCCGGTCGCACATCGTCCGACATGGGCGAACCGCTGGTCAGCCCGCAGCCGGGAACGGTGAGCAGCACGCAGCTCAGCAGGGTCGCCGGGAGCCGTCGTCTCACGTCCCCGGCTCCAGACCCCGCGGCGTGAGCAGCAGTTCCGCCAGGGACGCCAGCCAGTCCACCAGCAGGGCGAGCGCGACCGTGAGGATCGAGCCGAGCATCAGCACCGGCATCCGCTGGGTGGTGATCCCGGTCGTGATGAGGACGCCGAGTCCGCCGCCCCCGCCGAAGGCGGCCAGCGTCGCTGTGCCGACGTTCAGCACCAGCGCCGTGCGCACCCCGGCGAGGATCAGCGGCACCGCCAGCGGCAGCTCCACCTTCCGCAGCACCCCGAGCGGTGACATGCCGATGCCGCGCGCGGCCTCCAGCAGCGTCGGGTCGTTGGCCCGCAGGCCGGCGATCGTGTTGGACAGCACCGGCAGGACGGCGTAGGCGACCATGCCGATCAGGGCGGCCCGGCGGCCGATGCCCAGCCAGATCACCAGCAGCGCGAGCAGGCCGATCGCCGGGGTGGCCTGGCCGGTGTTGGCGAGCGCCATCGCCACCGGGGTGGCCCGCCGGAACGTCCGCCGGGTCAGCAGCACCCCCAGCGGGAGCGCGATGACCAGGACGAAGAAGGTGGAGATCACCGTGAGCTGCACGTGCTGCCACAGCGCCTTGGTCACCTGGCCGCCGGACAGGGCGTTGCGGGTGATCTGGTCCAGGTCGGCCCGGGTGAACCACAGCCAGGTCGCCAGCAGCAGTGCGACGAGTGCCGTGGGCAGGACGGTGAGCTTGTTCCGGCTCACCCGCGGCCGGCTCACCCGCGGTCGGCTCACCCGCGGCCGGCTCACCCGCGGCCGCGCCGCGGACCGGACCCGAGCCGCCGGTTCGGCCTCGCCCGCGGCCCGACCCCGAGCCGCCGGTTCCTCCTCGCCGGCGGGCACGTCCCTGACCTGCGCGGAACCGCTCACGCCGACCACCCTTCCGCCTCGCGCCCCGGTTCCGCGGCCACCTCCGCGGCTGCGTCCGCGGCCGGTTCGGCGGCCACCTCCGCGGACGGCCGCGACCGCGGCTGCGGCTGCGTCCCCGCCCGCGCCGACCGCGCCTCCCGCAGGTCGCCCCGGCCACGGCCACCCCCCGCCTCCAACCGCTCGGACGCCAGCAGCCCGTGCACGGAGCGCATCAGCGTCTCCAGGGCGAGGACCCCGGCGTACGCGCCGTCCGGACCGGTCACCGCGACCCGTCCGGCGCGGTCGGTGAGCACCGCCTCCAGCGCGTCGCGCAGGGTCGCGTCCCGGCTCACCGTGCCGGTGACCGGCGTACCCGCGCGGGCCAGAGAGCCGCGCGCCCGCATCAGGTCGCCGCGCCGCAGCCACCGGTGGGGGCGGCCCCGCCGGTCCAGCAGCAGGATCTCGCCGGTGCCGCCGGTGCGCAGCAGGCCGAGGATCTGCTGCAGCGGGGTGTCCACGGTGACCGTCGGGCAGCCATCGGTCCGCATGTCCCGTACGCGGGTGAGGTTCAGCCGTTTCAGCGCCGCCCCGGCGCCGGTGAACCCGGAGACGAAGGCGTCGGCGGGACGGGTGAGGATCGCCTCGGGGGTGTCGAACTGCGCGATGCGCGAGCGTTCCCGCAGTACCGCGATGCGGTCGCCGAGCTTGACGGCCTCGTCGATGTCGTGGGTGACGAACACGATCGTCTTGCGCAGCTCGCGCTGGAGGCGGATCAGCTCGTCCTGCAGGTGCTCGCGGGTGATCGGGTCGACCGCGCCGAACGGCTCGTCCATCAGCAGCACCGGCGGGTCGGCGGCCAGCGCCCGGGCCACGCCGACGCGCTGCTGCTGGCCGCCGGACAGCCGGCGCGGATAGCGGCCGTGGAACGCGCCGGGGTCCAGCCCGACCAGGTGCAGCAGCTCCTCCACCCGGGAGCGGATCCGCGCCTTGGGCCAGCCGAGCATCTTCGGCACCAGTGCGATGTTCTGCGCGACGGTCATGTGCGGGAAGAGCCCGGCCGACTGGATGGCGTACCCGATCGTGCGGCGCAGCGTCACCGGGTCGATGCCGGTGACGTCCTCGCCGTCGATGCGGATGCGGCCGCCGGTGGGCTCGATCAGCCGGTTGATCATCTTCAGGGTCGTCGACTTACCGCAGCCGGACGGGCCGACGAGGACGACGGTCTCGCCGGCCCCGATCCGCAGGCAGACGTCGTCGACGGCCGGGTCCGGGGAGCCGGGGTAGTGCTTGGTCAGGTGCTCCAGATCGATGGCCGCCCCGGCCACGCAGGCGCCGGGCGCGAGGGGCGCGGCGGACGCTCCGCGCGGCTCCTGCCGCTCCCGCCTGCCGGGGAGGTCCTGCACCTCGGACACGTCAGACACGGATCCCCCTCGGAATGGTCAGCCGCCCGATCAGGACGTACGCGGCGTCGAAGAGCAGGGCGAGCACGACGATGCCGAGCGTGCCCGCGAGGACCTGGTTGAGGGCGTTCCTGCTGCCCAGCGAGGCCAGCCCGCGGAAGATCTCGTTGCCGAGTCCGGGCCCGGAGGCGTAGGCGGCGACGGCCGCGATGCCCATCAGCATCTGGGTGGCGACCCGGATGCCGGCCAGGATCGGCGGCCAGGCCAGCGGCAGCTCCACCCGCAGCAGGCGCATCGGGGAGGACATCCCGATGCCGCGCGCCGCGTCCACCAGTGCGGGGTCCACCCCGCGCAGGCCGACGACCGCGTTGCGCACCACCGGGAGCAGCCCGTACAGGGTCAGCGCGATCACCGTCGGCGGCACGCCCAGGCCCACGACGGGGATCAGCAGGCCGATCAGGGCGAGCGAGGGCACGGTGAGGACGGTGGCCGTGGTGAGCGTGGCGAGGTTGCCGGCCCACGCGCTGCGGTAGGTGGCGACGGCGAGGAGCACGCCCAGGGCGGTCGCGAGCACCATGCACTGGAAGACCACGCTCGCGTGCTGCCAGGCGTCGGTGAGCAGCTGCTGGTGGCGGGTGGAGAGGTACTCCCAGAAGTTCACCGGCCTCACCCCCGATGGGTCACATGGTCCGCTCCCGGTCCTCCGCCGCCTGCTGCACCAGCGGGATGATCCGCAGCGGGACGGGGTTCTCCATGACGATCGCGGTGGAGGCCCGGACGATGCCATCAAAACCGACGACGCGGTCGATCACCCGCTGGAGATCGGCGTTGGAGCGGGCCACCAGCCGGCACATCATGTCCCCGGTGCCGGTCGTGGTGTGCAGCTCCAGCACCTCCGGCACGGTCGCCAAGTGGGCCCGCACGTCGGCTCCTTGGCCCTGCCGGATCTGCAGCGTGGCGAACGCGGTGACCGGGTAGCCGAGGGCCGCCGGATCCACCTCGGGACCGAATCCGCGGATGACTCCGTTCGACTGAAGCCGGTCCAGCCGCGCCTGCACGGTCCCGCGTGCCACACCGAGCCGCCGGGACATCTCCAGCACCCCGATGCGCGGCTCCTGCGCGAGCAGCACGATGATCCGGCCGTCCAGGTGATCGATCGCCACAGCAGCCTCCCAGCGGTGGGCATCCTGTACAGAAAGTCCGTCGGTACGGCCGTACGGCTGAGCAGAATGCACAGCGAATACGCAAACTATTGCGCACCTTGCAGAGCGGGGCCAGGCTTCGGCTATGACGCAGACCACACACCACACTCCCGACGCGACCGCCCGGCAGGCCGACCCCTTCCCGGTCAAGGGAATGGACGCGGTCGTCTTCGCCGTGGGCAACGCCAAGCAGGCCGCGCACTACTACTCCACCGCCTTCGGCATGCAGTTGGTCGCCTACTCCGGACCGGAGAACGGCAGCCGCGAGACGGCCAGTTACGTGCTGGAGAACGGCTCGGCCCGGTTCGTGTTCACCTCCGTGATCAAGCCGGCGACCGCCTGGGGCCACTTCCTCGACCGGCACGTGGCGGAGCACGGCGACGGCGTCATCGACCTCGCCATCGAGGTGCCGGACGCGCGCGCCGCGTACGCCTACGCCGTCGAGCAGGGCGCGAAGAGCGTCGCCGAGCCGTACGAGCTGAAGGACGAGCACGGCACGGTCGTCCTCGCCGCGATCGCCACCTACGGCGAGACCCGCCACACCCTCGTCGAGCGCTCCGGCTACGACGGCCCCTACCTGCCCGGTTACGTCGCCGCCAAGCCGATCGTCGAGCCGCCCGCGCAGCGCACCTTCCAGGCCATCGACCACTGCGTCGGCAACGTCGAGCTCGGCAAGATGGACGAGTGGGTGGCCTTCTACAACAAGGTCATGGGCTTCACGAACATGAAGGAGTTCGTGGGCGACGACATCGCCACCGAGTACTCGGCGCTGATGTCGAAGGTCGTGGCCGACGGCACGCTGAAGGTGAAGTTCCCGCTCAACGAGCCGGCCATCGCCAAGAAGAAGTCGCAGATCGACGAGTACCTGGAGTTCTACGGCGGCCCCGGCTGCCAGCACATCGCGCTGAACACGGGCGACATCGTCGCCACCGTGCGCACGATGCGCGCGGCCGGCGTGGAGTTCCTCGACACCCCGGACTCCTACTACGACACGCTCGGCGAGTGGGTCGGCGAGACCCGGGTGCCCGTGGACACCCTGCGCGAGCTGAAGATCCTCGCCGACCGCGACGAGGACGGCTACCTGCTGCAGATCTTCACCAAGCCGGTCCAGGACAAGCCGACCGTCTTCTTCGAGATCATCGAGCGCCACGGCTCCATGGGCTTCGGCAAGGGCAACTTCAAGGCCCTGTTCGAGGCGATCGAGCGCGAGCAGGAGAAGCGCGGCAACCTCTAGCCGACCCTCGGCCGGCGACCCTACGCCGGCCGACGGGCCGCCGACCGAGGGGCCGCCGACCGAGGGGCCGCCGGAGGTCAGCGCGGAAGCGCGACCTCCGGCGGCTCGCCCAGCGCCGCGAGAGCCGTCCGCGCCTCGGGGACGGCCAGCGGCGAGAAGTACGGGTTGATCCGCAGCGCCTCCTGCAGACGGCGGCGGGCCGGACCCTGCTTGTTCAGCGCCTTCTCGATCATCCCGCGGTGGTAGGCGTACGGCGCGCTGCGGACCGTGCCGCCGTGCTCCTGGTCGGTGGCGATCACGGCGTACCGCAGCGCCTCCGCGTCCTGCCCCGCCCGGTGCAGCGCCCAGCCCAGCGCGTCCGCCACCTCGATGCCGGGCCGGCGCTGCCACGCGCCGCGCAGCAGCCGCACCGCCTCGGCCGGGTCCCCGTGGCCGGCCTCCAGCCGACCGAGGACGAGGGAGCCGTCCACCCCGCCCGCCGCGTCCCGCCGCACCCGCTCGCGCAGCAGCTCGTACTGCACCCGCGCCGCCTGCGTGAGCCCCAGCGACTCGTACAACTCGCCCAGCTCCAGCGCGTACTGCGGCAGCGGCTGCCGCTCCAGCGCCACCCGGTACGCGCTCAGCGCCTCCGACGTGCGGCCCAGCGCCGCCAGCGCCCGCCCCTGCCCGGCCTGCGCCGCCCGCTGGTCCGGGTCCAGGCGCACCGCCTCCCGGAAGTGCCGCAGCGCCGCCTCCGGCTCCCCGCGCTCGAACGCCAGCTGCCCCGCCCGCTCCAGATGCGCCGCCCGCTCGGCCGGTCCCTGCGCGGAGGCCGCCGCGTCCGCCAGCGCCGCCGCCGCGTCCTCCCGCCAGCCGCGGTCCCGGTACACACCCGCCGCCCGCGCCCGCACCGCCGGGCCGGAGTGCAGCACGGTCAGCCGGTCCAGGGCGCGCCCGGCCGCCTTGTAGTCGCCGAGCCCGGTACAGGCGTCGATCAGCGGGCCGTACGCCGTCCACCGCTTGGGCTGCGCCCGCAGCGCGTCCTCGGCGTAGCCGCGCGCCGCCCGGAAGTCCTCCCGCGCGTTCGCCAGCACCGCGAGCCCCTCCAGCGCCTCGGCGTTGCCCCGGCCGCGCACCGACAGCGAGGTCCGCAGGGCCCGCTCCGCCTTCGGGAAGGCGCCGGCCGCGTCCGCCGTCCGCCGCCCCCGCTCCACGTACGCCGCGCCCAGCAGCGCCCACGACCGGGCGTCCCTGGGGTGCGTGCGCAGATACGTCTCCCGCTCACCGATCAGCACGTCCAGGTCGGGCAGCGCGGCCGGCGCCCCCGTGAGCACCGCGGCCTGCGCCTGCGCCCCCGCGGCCGGTGCCGGCGGCCCGGCCGCCCGCTCGCCGCCCGGCCACAGCAGCAGCGCCCCGCCGAGCACCGCGCACCCCGCGAGCGTGGCGAGAACGACCCGCACCGGCCGCCTGCGCCACATGGGCACGACGGCGTCCACGGCGCCCTCCCGACCCTCCCGGCCCTGGTGCTCGTGCTGCTCCTCGTGCGCCTTCGGCTTCTCCCGGTTCTGCGGGGCGGACACCTGGTTCTCCATGGCGCTCACTGTGCGTCAGCCCCGCCGTCCCCCCGGGGATACGGCAGCCCTCATCCGCGGACTTCACACCGATGGCCCCGGGTGCGAACCTGTGATCATGAGCCGTATCGAAGCGCCTCGCGACGAGCACACGGGCAACCTCCTCGACCGGCTGCGCTCCGGCCTGCCCGCCGAGGCGGTCCTCACCGATCCCGACGTCACGGCCTCCTACGCCCACGACATGGCGAGCTTCTGCCCGGCCGGCGCCCCCGCCGTGGTGGTCCTGCCGCGCACGGTCGAGCAGGTGCAGCACGTCATGCGCGTCGCCTCCGAGCTGCGCGTGCCGGTCGTCCCGCAGGGCGCCCGCAGCGGCCTGTCCGGCGGCGCCAACGCCACCGACGGCTGCATCGTGCTGTCCCTGACCCGGATGGACCGCATCCTGGAGATCAACCCCGTCGACCGGGTCGCCGTCGTCGAACCGGGCGTGATCAACGCGACGCTCTCCCGCGCGGTGAACGAACACGGCCTGTACTACCCGCCGGACCCCTCCAGCTGGGAGATGTGCACCATCGGCGGCAACATCGGCACCGCCTCCGGCGGCCTGTGCTGCGTGAAGTACGGCGTGACGGCCGAGTACGTCCTCGGTCTCGACGTCGTCCTCGCCGACGGCCGGCTGATGTCGACCGGCCGGCGCACCGCGAAGGGTGTCGCCGGATACGACCTGACCCGGCTGTTCGTCGGCTCCGAGGGCTCCCTCGGCATCGTCGTCAAGGCCGTCCTCGCGCTCAAGCCGAAGCCGCCCGAGCAGCTGGTGCTGGCCGCGGAGTTCGCCTCGGCGACCGCCGCCTGCGACGCCGTGTGCCGGATCATGGAGGAGGGGCACGTCCCCTCACTCCTCGAACTGATGGACCGTACGACGGTCAAGGCGGTCAACGACCTCGCCCACATGGGCCTGCCCGAGAGCACCGAGGCGCTGCTGCTCGCCGCCTTCGACACCCCCGACCCGGCCGCCGACCTCGCCGCCGTCGGCGCGCTGTGCGAGGCGGCCGGCGCCACCCAGGTGGTGCCCGCGGACGACGCCGCCGAGTCCGAACTGCTCCTCCAGGCGCGCCGGCTGTCCCTGACCGCGCTGGAGGCGGTCAAGGGCACCACGATGATCGACGACGTGTGCGTGCCGCGCTCCCGGCTCGGCGCCATGCTGGACGGCGTCGAACGCATCGCCGAGAAGTACGACCTGACCATCGGCGTGTGCGCGCACGCCGGCGACGGCAACACCCACCCCACGGTCTGCTTCGACGCCGCCGACCCCGACGAGTCGCGGCGCGCCCGCGAGTCCTTCGACGAGATCATGGCCCTCGGCCTGGAACTCGGCGGCACCATCACCGGCGAGCACGGCGTGGGCGTCCTGAAGAAGGAGTGGCTGGCGCGTGAGATCGGCCCGGTGGGGGTGGAGATGCAGCGGGCCGTCAAGCAGGTCTTCGACCCGCTGGGCATCCTCAACCCCGGAAAGCTCTTCTGACGCGTCCCGGCCTTCCGCGACGTCCCGCCTCTCGTGACACCTCCCGCCCGCCGTCGTCACCGGGCGAGCAGCTGGTCGAGCGCGTCGTCGATCCCCAGCTGCTCGCTCTCGGACCCCGGCGGCACCACCCGCAGCGTGCGCTCCAGCCACGCCGACACCTGGGCGGCGGGCGCCTCCAGCAGGGCGTCCCCGTCCGGCGAGCTCAGCGCCATCAGCACGACGCTGCGCCCGTCGGCCTTCGTCGGCCACACCCGCACGTCCCCGTGCCCGCACGGCCGGAACACGCCCTCGATCAGCAGTTCCCGGGCGAACGTCCAGTGCACCGGGTGGTCGGAGTTGATGTGGAAGGTGATGTGCACGGCGTACGGATCGTCCGTGCGGTAGGCCAGGCGGGCCGGGACGGGGATGCCGTGCTCCGGTGACAGGATCAGCCGCAGTTCCAGCTCGCGCTCCACGACGGTGTGCATCTCGTTCCTCTCGGGTCCTGGGGCCCTGTTGTGGGCCCGCACGAGGGAGAGGGCGCCGGGCCGGGAGCATTACGCGGGTTCCGCGAAATTTTCTCCGACGCGGTGAAGGAAGGGGTGCGGCGTTGCCCGGAAAGGGGCGGGTCCTGCGGGAGAGGCGGTGGCGGTTGCGCTCGTCTGATAGATGTGGAGGCCGCCATACGACCCCCTCGACAGATACGGGACGACGGACATGAGCGCCCCAACCCCGGCCCCCGGCGACGAGCGGCCCCGCGAAGGCTATTACCCGGACCCGTCCATCCCCGGCTACGTCCGGTACTGGAACGGTGCCGCCTGGGTACCGGGCACCAGCCGTCCGGCGCCGACGGACGGCGAACCGCTTCTCCCGCCGCCCGGCGTCCGCCCGGCGACCCCTCCGGCGGCACCGTCCGTCGAGGAGACCGGCCCGCACTTCTTCGACGAGGACCCCCAGCCGGAGCCGGCGACCGGGGGCACGGCTCCGGGTGCTGCGGCTTCGGGTGCTGCGTCCCCGGGCGGTCCTGCGCAGGGGCCGGTGGTCGCGGGTTCCGCGCCGGGCGGTGCGGGACAGCACGGCGGTGCCGTGGCCGGTGGTCCGGCGCAGGGCGGTGCCGGGCACGGGGTGCCCGGGCAGGGGGCCGCGCCCCAGGCGGGTGCCGCCCAAGGCGGCTGGCCCGAGCCGGCGTCCTCGTGGGGTGCCGAGCGGTCCCGGCAGTCCGGCTACGGCGGCGACCAGGACCGGCGGGTGTCGTGGGGCGCCGCGCAGGGGGCCGACCCGCGGGTCCCGGCCGAGGGACGGCCCGGCGAGGCCCGGTCTGCCGACGGGCGGCCGGCCGACGGGCGTGCGGGCACTCCCGGTGCGGGTGCGGCCTCGGGTGACGTGCCCTCCGACGGCACGTTCGTCTTCCGGCGCCCGACGGGTGGCGCGGGCGCGGGGAACGGAACCCCGGGTACGTCGTCCGCCGCGCCGGGCGGCAGCGCACGGCCCGGCACGGGCCGCGACTCCGACGAGGGCACCATCACGATGCGCGCGGTGTCGCCGCGGGGCGGCACGCCCCAGGCCTCCGCGCCTCAGACCTCCGCGCCTCAGAACCCGCAGGCCGGCGGCCCCGGCCCGGCGGCGCAGGGACCGCAGATGGGCGCGGGCCAGGCGGCCCAGGGCCCGCAGCTCGGCGGTGCGCAGGCGCCCTCCGCCCCCACCGCGCTCGCCGGCCACCAGCCCGGCGGCGCCCGCCCCGGTCCTGCCGCGTCCGCCCCCGGCACCCCCGCGTCCGCCACGGCGGCCGCACCCGGCGTACCGCACCAGGCCGGCGCGCCCCTGCCCGTGGCCGGTGCGGCCGCGGGACCGGGCGCCGGCCCGGCCGCGAGCCCGGCCGCCGGGGCGCCGTCCGTCCCCGGCCACCGGCCCGCGCCCGCACCCGCCGCGGGCGGCTCCGCACCCCTGTCCACGCCCCTCACCACCGGCCCCGGCGGGGGCCAGGCGTCCTGGGCGCAGCAGGTGCACCAGCTGGCCGGGGGAGAGGGCGAGCAGCCCGTGGCGCCCTGGAAGCCGCCCGTGGAGGACGTCTTCCAGGCGGCCGCCCGGCGTCAGGCGTCGGCGCGCCCCGCGGGCCTGGGCAAGCGGCTCGCCGCCCGGCTGATCGACACGGTGGTGCTCGGGGCGGTGACCTCCGTGGCCGCCGTCCCGCTCGGCACGAAGGCCGCCCAGCACATCAGCGACAAGGTCGACGCGGCCAGGCTGTCCGGCCGCGAGGTCACCGTCTGGCTGCTGGACGGCACGACCGGTGTCTACCTCGGCGTGGTCCTCGCGGTCCTGCTCGTGGCCGGCGTCCTCTACGAGGCGCTGCCCACCGCCCGCTGGGGCCGCACCCTGGGCAAGAAGCTGCTCGGGCTGGAGGTGCGGGACATCGAGGGGCACGAGGCGCCGTCGTTCGGTGCCGCGCTGCGCCGCTGGCTGGTGTACAGCGTCCCCGGCCTGCTCGCCGTGGGTGTGGTGGGGGTCGCGTGGTGCCTGTTCGACCGCCCGTGGCACCAGTGCTGGCACGACAAGGCGGCGCACACGTTCGTCGCCGGCTGAGGGTCCGTCGCCCGCGGAGCGGACGGCGGCGGCTGAGGGTCCGTCACCCCGCCGCCGCGTCCGGTACTCCGTCCGGCGGCCCGCCGGATGCACGGTCCCCGGCTTCGCGGTCCACTCGGGCCATGAGCAGCGAACCGCCCCCCGGCTCCGGCCCGCCGCCCGAAGACGACCCGTTCCGCAAGCAGCCCCCGCCCGGCCCGGGGCAGGGCTCGCCGTACGACACCCCCCACGGCAACCAGCCCCCGCCGGGAGGCCAGCCCCCGCCGGGAGGCCAGCCGCCGCCCGGAGGTCCGCCCCCGCCGGGAGGCCAGCCGCCCCCCGGTGATGGCCCGTACGGCGGCGGACCCTACGGTGAACAGCCGCCCGGCGGCGGTGGTCCCTACGGCGGACAGCCGCCCGGCGGCGGCCCGTACGGCGGTGGCTCCGGCTACCCCGCCGACCCGCTGGCCGGCATGCCCCCGCTGGCGGACAGCGGCCGGCGCACGCTGGCCCGGATCATCGACATGATCCTCGTCGGGATCGTCGTCTGGCTGCTCTCCTGGGGCTTCGGCGTCAACGAGTACACGGTGGACGGCAACAAGATCGAGGTCAGCAAGTCGATCGGGCAGTCCGTCGTCGCCGCCGTCCTCTACATCGCCTACGACACGTACCTGATCAACCGGACGGGGCAGACGCTCGGCAAGAAGTGGCTGAACATGCGGGTGGCCAACCTCGACAACGGCCAGAACCCCTCGGTGCAGACCTCGCTGACGCGCGCGGCCGTGCTGTGGATCCCGTTCGCCTTCTGCTGCGCCTGCATCTGGACGGCGATCTGCGGCGGCTGGAGCTACTTCGACAAGCCCTACAAACAGGGCCTGCACGACAAGGCGGCCAAGACGGTGGTCGTGTCGACCGGCTGACGTGCGCTCGGCGTGACGTCCGCTCAGCGCACGGAGGCCGTCGGCTGCCGTACCGCCTCCCCGGCGGCATCGGAGGCCCGTGCCGCCCGGGAGGGCGACGGCGCCGGCACGGTCACGGCGACCAGCAGGCCGAGCACGAGTGCCGCGACGGCGATGACCGCGATCGCCGGGCCCGAACTCGTCTGCGACAGCAGCAGCATGGCGAGCGTCGAGAAGATCACGGTGGTCGAACCGTAGACGAGCTGTGCGACGGTCGGACGAGGCATGGCAATCGTGTCCTCGGAAGCGGGGGTGTGCTCGACTCTATTCGCGTGCATGCCCGAGCGGAACGAAGAGTAAGCGTGACCTGACCAACAGTGCCGGTGCACAGGGGGCGCACCGAGTCATGTCCGAGGCGTGTCCGAGCGACGGCGGGATGAGCGCCGGGTGTCCGCAAAGCGAACCTCTCTTCCGCATAGTGCACTTGACTTGTCCAAGTCAAGATCTGTCTTTTCTTTCAAACCTCTAGTCAAATGTCGTCACTTGATTACACGCGTTGATCACGCGCGCGCGGCTCCCGCCATGACCAAAGGGCCCCCCGTCCGCGTGCGCCCACGCGGGGGAGGAACTCAAGTGACCAGTAGATCCTGGATGTTCCGAGCGGCGGCCATCGGTGTCGCGCTCGCGGCGGCCTCCGCCGGTTTCACCACCTTCGCGGTGGCCGAGGCGGCCACGACCGCCGGCGCCACGAGCGTCGACCGGCACGACCCGGCGCCGGTGAAGCAGCAGAAGCACGACCTGGACGGCCCGCTGAGCAAGACCCAGGAAGCGCAGCGTCAGGAAGCGCTCGACCAGGTCATATCCGGCAAGGCCCAGGTGAAGGACAAGAACGGCTCCAAGGTCGTTCAGCTCAAGAGCAAGAAGGGCGACAGCAAGTACGTCGAGCTTGGCCGGGAGAAGACCGACAAGATCTTCACCATCCTGGTCGAGTTCGGCGACCAGGCCGACCCCAAGTTCGGCGGCACGCCCGGCCCGTTGCACAACACGATCCCGCAGCCGGACCGCACCAAGGACAACTCCACGGCCTGGCAGGCCGACTACGACCGCCGGCACTTCCAAGACCTGTACTTCGGCACCGGCAAGAACGTCGAGTCGGTCAAGAAGTACTACGAGAAGCAGTCCTCGGGCCGCTACTCGGTCGACGGCGAGGTCTCCGACTGGGTCAAGGTGCCCTACAACGAGGCCCGTTACGGCAACAACGCCTGCGGCTCCACCAACTGCCCGAGCGTGTGGAACGTCGTCAGCGACGGCCTGAACGCCTGGGTCAACCAGCAGAAGGCGGCCGGCCGCACCGACGCCCAGATCAAGGCGGACGTCGCCCAGTTCGACCAGTGGGACCGTTACGACTACGACGGCGACGGCAACTTCAACGAGCCCGACGGCTACATCGACCACTTCCAGATCGTGCACGCCGGTGAGGACGAGTCCGCCGGCGGCGGTGCCGAGGGCACCAACGCGATCTGGGCCCACCGCTGGTACGCCTTCGGCACCGACGCCGGCGCCACCGGCCCCGCGAACAACCGCCTGGGCGGTGCCCAGATCGGCAACACCGGCATCTGGGTCGGCGACTACACCATCCAGCCGGAGAACGGCGGCCTCGGCGTCTACGCGCACGAGTACGGCCACGACCTCGGCCTGCCCGACGAGTACGACACCGCGGGCGGCGAGAACTCCACCGGCTTCTGGACGCTGATGTCCTCCGGTTCCTGGCTCGGCCGCGGCGAGAACGCCATCGGCGACCTGCCGGGCGACATGAACGCCTGGGACAAGCTGCAGCTCGGCTGGCTCAACTACGACACCGCCAAGGCCGGCAAGCAGTCCACGCACAAGCTGGGCGTCGCCGAGTACAACACCTGGGACAAGCAGGCCCTCGTGGTGAACCTGCCCGACAAGGCGGTCACCACCACGGTCGTCCAGCCCGCCCAGGGCGCCACCCAGTGGTGGAGCGGCAGCGGCGACGACCTGAAGAACACGCTGACCCGCAGCGTCGACCTCACCGGCAAGAAGTCGGCCGGCCTCACCCTCGACGGCTGGTACGACATCGAGGCGGGCTACGACTACCTGTACACCGAGGTCTCCACCGACGGCGGCGCCAACTGGACCGCCCTCGACGGCACGGTGGACGGATCGCCGATCCCGCGCGACGGCAGCGACAAGCCGGCCCTGACCGGTTCGGTCGACGGCTACAAGAAGCTGGCGTACTCGCTCGACGCCTACGCGGGCAAGAAGATCGACCTGCGCTTCCGCTACCAGACGGACGGCGGCGTCGCCCTCAAGGGCTTCGCGGCCGACGAGATCACGGTGACCGCCGACGGCACCCCCGTGTTCTCCGACAACGCCGAGAGCGCGGACGCCGCGTGGACCGCGGCCGGCTTCTCCCGGATCGGCGCGTCCTTCACCAAGGACTACGCGCAGTACTACATCGCCGAGAACCGGCAGTACGTGTCGTACGACAAGACGCTGAAGACCGGCCCGTACAACTTCGGCTTCGCGTCCCGCCCGGACTGGGTGGAGCACTACCCGTACCAGAACGGCCTGCTGATCTGGAAGTGGGACACCTCGCAGGCGGACAACAACACCGGCACCCACCCCGGCGCCGGCCTGATCCTGCCGATCGACTCCCACCCGGAGGCGCTGCGCTGGAAGGACGGCACGCTGATGCGCGGCCGCATCCAGTCCTACGACGCGCCCTTCAGCCTGTACCCGACGGACGGCATCACGCTGCACAGGGCGGACGTCGCGACGAAGATCTGGCCGTCCTCCGGCGTCTCGGTCTTCGACGACCACGCCGGCACCTACTGGGACGCCACGAACCCGGCCTCCGGTGTGAAGGTCACTGACACCAACACCCGGATCCGGATCGTCAAGGAGGCCAAGGACGGCTCGACGATCAACCTCCAGGTCGGCCCCGCGGTGAAGTAGTCGGCATTTCCGCAGGTCAGACGCGTATCGGCGGTAACCCCCTGGCGGGTTGCCGCCGATCGTGTTTAGGTGCGTGCTGTGACTGTCTTATTGACACCGGCGCCGGCAGCGGCGTCGGCGCCGACCGGAACGGGGATGTGACCAGATGGCCGCAGGGGGTTTCTGCAAGCTGCCGAACGGCACGGTGGTGGTGGCGCTGAACCTGCCGCGCCCGGCCGGCGACGGCCCCGCCGGAGTGCGGGTCCTGGTCCACGCCCAGAACCGCGCCCGGGCCCTCACCCGGCTGCGCAACCTGGGCCTGCGCGCCGTCTACCTGCGGGGCAACGCGGCCCCGCCCACCCCGGACGAGATCACGGCCGTCCTGCACCACCCCGACGGGCTGGTGTGGCGGACGGCACCGGACAACGGTGTCACCTCACCCGACCTGGCGACGGAACTGTGGCACCCGATCCGCTCCCTGCTGCGCCGCCCGGCGCCCCAGACGTGACGCGCCCGCGCGGGGCCGTCCCGGCGTGAGCCGGCCGCGGGCCCCCGGCGGGACACAGCGGCAGGCCCTCGGCGTGACTCAGCCGCGGGCCCTCGGCGTGCCTCAGCCGCGGGCCACGACCGGCTTGCCGGTCAGCTCCACGCCCGCCTCGCGCATCTCCTCCAGCGCCCGGTCGGTGGTCTCCTGGGCCACCCCGGCGGTCAGGTCGAGCAGCACCTGGGTACGGAAGCCCTCGGCCGCCGCGTCCAGGGCGGTGGCCCGTACGCAGTGGTCCGTGGCGATCCCCACGACGTCCACCTCGTCGATCTCGCGGGCCCGCAGCCAGTCGGCGAGCTTCACGCCGTTCTCGTCGGCGCCCTCGAAGCCGCTGTACGCGGCCGCGTAGGCGCCCTTGTCGAACACGGCGTCGATCGCGCCGGAGGCGACGGCGGGCGCGAAGTTCGGGTGGAACCCGACGCCCTCGGTGCCGGCGACGCAGTGCGCCGGCCAGGAGCGGACGTAGTCCGGCTCGTCCGCGAAGTGGCCCCCGGGGGCGATGTGGTGGTCCCGGGTGGCCACCACGTGCCGGTAGCCGGCGGGCGCCTGCCCGATCAGCTCGGTGATGGCGGCGGCGACGTCGGCACCCCCGGCCACCGCGAGGCTGCCTCCCTCGCAGAAGTCGTTCTGCACATCGACGACGATCAAGGCGCGACGCATGCGGTGTCCTTCGGGCTATGGGATCTACAGAGTGTCACGACACGACCTGTCTACCCGCCCCCGCGGGGGGCCAGTCGCGGGGCGGGCACAGACCGTGTCCGGGTGCGGGCGGGTGGGTGGCTGGTCGCGCAGTTCCCCGGGCCCCTGAGGGGTTGCAGTCACCGTCCGCGTAGTCCGCGGGCACGACGCCGGGCACCCCTTACCTAGACGTACTCCGTAGGCAGTACCGGCTCCCCCCGCGACAGCTGCGTCGCGGACAACGGCAGGCCCGCCCGCGCCGCCGCATGCCGCTCCCGCGCCACATCCAGCGGCTCACGCCCCACGACCTCGCCCCCCTTCACCAGCTCCACCAGCAGCTGCCGGTCCGCCAGCTCGTGCGGCACGGCCCCGGTGCCCACGACCTCGGCCTCCGCCACCCCGTACGCGTCCACCCGCCGCGCGGCCCACTTGCGTCCCCCGATGGACGTCTTGCCGCCGGACGACTTCTTCGCCACCGGCTTCAGCGGCGCCCGCGGGTCCGCCGTCTCGGCCCGGGCGACCAGCTTGTACACCATGGACGCCGTCGGGTGCCCGGACCCGGTCACCAGCTGCGTGCCCACCCCGTAGGCGTCCACCGGCGCCGCCGCCAGCGAGGCGATGGCGTACTCGTCGAGGTCCGAGGTCACGAGGATCTTCGTGGCGGTCGCGCCCAGCTCGTCCAGCTGCTGCCGCACCCGGTGCGCCACCAGCAGCAGGTCACCGGAGTCGATGCGCACCGCGCCCAGCTCGGGCCCGGCGACCTCCACCGCGGTCCGTACGGCCTCGGCGACGTCGTAGGTGTCCACCAGCAGCGTGGTGCCCCGGCCCATGGAGTCCACCTGCGCCTGGAAGGCGTCCCGCTCGCTGTCGTGCAGCAGGGTGAAGGCGTGCGCGGAGGTGCCGACGGTGGGGATGTTGTAGCGGAACCCGGCCGCCAGGTCGGAGGTGGAGGCGAAGCCCCCGACGTAGGCGGCGCGCGCCGCGGCCACCGCGGACAGCTCGTGGGTGCGCCGGGCGCCCATCTCGATCAGCGGCCGCCCGCCCGCCGCCGCCGTCATCCGGGACGCGGCCGCGGCGATCGCGGAGTCGTGGTTGAGGATCGACAGGATCACGGTCTCCAGCAGCACGCATTCGGCGAAGGAGCCCTCCACCCGCAGGATCGGCGAACCGGGGAAGTACACCTCGCCCTCGGGGTAGCCCCAGATGTCGCCGCTGAAGCGGTAGTCGGCGAGCCAGTCGAGCGTCTCGTCGTCGACGACGGAGCGCTCGCGCAGGAAGCCGAGCACACCGGCGTCGAAGCGGAAGTTCTCCACCGCGTCCAGGACGCGTCCGGTGCCCGCGACGACGCCGTAGCGCCGGCCGTTGGGCAGCCGCCGGGTGAAGACCTCGAACACGCTCCGCCGCTCGGCCGTACCGGCTTTCAGGGCGGCCTGCAGCATCGTCAGCTCGTAGTGGTCCGTGAAGAGCGCCGTCGAGGGAACGTCCACCGGCAGCCCAAGGTCCGCTGTGTTCATGGCAACGGATGCTACTCCCATTTCGTCACTCTGACGATTTAAGCCGGATGTGATCTCGGCCCCCCGCGCAACGCCGTGTCCCGGGGGGCCGTTTGTGCGAGTACCCACCTCAGGTGGCAGCATGGGCAGTGTGACGGCAGCCGCACCCATCGAGATCGAGAAGACCGAGTCGGCGGAAGAGGTGTCCGCCGTACCCGAGCCCGATGTTCCCTGGGTGACGATCGTGCACAACGACCCCGTCAACCTCATGAGCTATGTGACCTACGTCTTCCAGACGTACTTCGGGTACTCCAAGGACAAGGCCACCAAGCTCATGCTCGACGTCCACCACAAGGGCAGGGCGGTCGTCTCCAGCGGAACCCGCGAGGAGATGGAACGCGACGTACAGGCCATGCACGGCTACGGTCTGTGGGCCACCCTCCAGCAGGACCGGAAGTAGCGAACCTTCTCCATGCCAGGAACCTTCGAACCGCTCCCCGGCGGCGGCGCGGCCGTCGCCCTCGACGACGTCGAGATCTCCATCATCCGCTCCCTCGCGGTCCAGCTCCTGGAGCTGATCGGCCCCGGCCCCGCCGAGGACGCGGGCGCCGACCCGCTCGCCGAGCTGTTCGCCGAGGGACCGAGCGAGCCGCCCTCCGACCCGGTCCTCAAGCGCCTGTTCCCGGACGCCTACACCGACCCCGAGGAGCAGCCCCCCACCGCGCAGGCGGCCGAGGAGGCCAAGGCGCACTCGGCCGAGTTCCGCCGGTACACCGAGAACGACCTGCGCGCCGGCAAGCGCGACAACGCCCTCGCGGTGATCCGCTCCCTGGACGCGCTGACCCCCGCGGGCGACGGCGGCGCCGTCCTCAAGCTGTCCCCGGAGGAGTCCCGGCAGTGGCTGGGCGCGCTCAACGACCTGCGCCTGGCCATCGGCTCCCGGCTGGACATCACCGACGAGGACGACACCGACCTGCTCTACCGGCTCCCGGACGAGGACCCGCGCAAGCCGATGGTGATGGCGTACCTGTGGCTGGGCGGACTCCAGGAAACCCTCGTCACCACCCTCATGCCCTGACCCTCGCCGACTGCCCCAACCTTTCCCGACGTGTCCGGATACGGGCGTCCGCTCAGAGGACGCTCAAATCCGGATAACGATCCTGTGAAAGCGGTGCCCTCTTACGCCCCGTTCGGGTGGCCTTTGTCCGCTTCTCCCTGTGGGATGCCTCACAGGGCACACCTGTGATCTCTGTTGCGGCCGTGATAAATCTTCACGACCGCCCGGCGAACACCACCCATGTTCAGCCGGGTGCGCCACCGAGCCGGTAACCACCGGCCAGGCACGAGCAGGCGCGTGTAGCCCGCTCAGCTCCATCATCCGGGGGGATCGAGACCCGATCCGCGGCCGACTCAAGGCGCGGGTCGGCATGGAGAAAGGCGCACCACACATGACCTCTGCGCAGGTCGACCAGCATCGCGACGGCAACGAGGCCGTGGCGCACGAGGGCGGCGAGGGGTATCAGCGCGGGCTCGGAGCCCGGCAGATCCAGATGATCGCCATCGGCGGTGCCATCGGCACCGGCCTCTTCCTCGGCGCGGGCAAGGGCATTTCCAAGGCCGGCCCCAGCCTGATCCTGGCGTACGCCATCGCGGGCCTGGTCATCTTCTTCATCATGCGGGCGCTCGGCGAGCTGCTGATGTACCGCCCGGTGTCCGGCTCCTTCTCGGAGTACGCGCGCGAGTTCATCGGCCCCTTCGCGGGCTTCGTGACCGGCTGGACGTACTGGCTGTTCTGGGTCGTCACCGGCATCACCGAGGTGACCGCGGCGGCCTCCTACATGACGTACTGGTTCGACATCCCGCAGTGGCTGTCGGCCCTGGTCTTCACCGTCGTCCTGTACGGCGCCAACCTGATCTCCGTGAAGCTCTTCGGTGAGCTGGAGTTCTGGTTCTCGATGGTCAAGGTCACCGCGATCATCGGCATGATCCTGATCTGCGCCGGCATCCTCACGCTCGGCTTCTCCGACGCGGGCGACACCGCCTCCGTGGCCCACCTGTGGAACCAGGGCGGCTTCTTCCCGCACGGCGTCGGAAACAGCCTGATGACCCTGCAGATGGTCATGTTCGCCTTCCTCGCGGTCGAGCTGGTCGGCGTCACCGCCGGCGAGTCCAAGGACCCGAAGACCGTGCTGCCCAAGGCGATCAACACCGTGCCGTGGCGCATCGCCGTCTTCTACGTCGGCGCACTGATCATGATCCTCTCGGTCGTGCCGTGGACGAACTTCCACGCGGGCGTGAGCCCCTTCGTGGCCGCCTTCGAGAAGATGGGCTTCGCCGCCGGCGCCGGCATCGTCAACTTCGTCGTGCTGACCGCCGCGCTGTCCTCCTGCAACTCCGGCATGTACTCCACCGGCCGCATGCTGCGCGACCTGGCGCTCAACAGCCAGGGTCCGAAGTTCTTCACCAAGCTGACGCGCAGCGGTACCCCGCTCGTCGGCACCACGTTCTCCGCCGCGCTGATGATGGTCGGCGTCTGGATCAACTACCAGTGGCCGGGCAAGGCGTTCGACTACGTGGTGTCCTTCGCGACCATCTCCGGCATGTGGGCCTGGATCGTCATCCTGGTCTGCCAGCTCCGCTACCGGGCCAAGGCCGACCGCGGGGAGCTGCCGCGCAGCGAGTTCCGCGCCCCGGGCGCCCCGCTGACCAGCTGGTTCGCGCTCGCGTTCATCGGCATGGTGATCGTGCTGATGGGCATCGACAAGGACGCGCGCATCTCGCTGTACTGCGCGCCGGTGTGGGCCCTGATCCTCGGGGTGTCCTACCTGGTGCTCAAGAGCCGCAACCCCGAGGCCGCGGCCTTCAAGAAGCGCGGCGAGCGGCAGGCCACGGCCTCCGTCGAGCACTGAGGCACACCCGGCCGAGCGCCTCGGCGACCGCCGAAGGCGCCCGCCAGGGACGTCCAGCCGCCCGGGGCTCTCGTGGTGCCCCGGGCGGCTGCCGCTCAGGACGTCCGGCATATGGGCCGCCCCGTACCAACCCTCGGTACGGGGCGGCCCTTCTGCTTATCCTGACCCCCATGCTGACCATCACCCAGGCCCTCGTCGACCAGATCGTCGCCCACGCGCGCAAGGACCACCCCGACGAGGCGTGCGGCGTCGTCGCGGGCCCGGCCGGCTCGGACCGCCCCGAGCGCTTCATCCCCATGCTGAACGCGGCCATGTCGCCCACGTTCTACGAGTTCGACTCGGGCGACCTGCTCAAGCTCTACCGCGAGATGGACGACCGCGACGAGGAGCCGGTGGTGATCTACCACTCCCACACGGCCACCGAGGCCTACCCCTCGCGCACCGACATCTCCTACGCCAACGAGCCCGGCGCCCACTACGTCCTCGTCTCCACCGCCGACACCGACGGCCTCGGCGACTTCCAGTTCCGCTCCTTCCGGATCGTGGACGGCGAGGTCACGGAGGAGGAGGTCAGGGTCGTCGAGGCCTACTGAACGCCGTCCGGTCTCGCTGGGCGGACGAAATCCGTCCGGCATACGGAATCACACTCCGGGACCGGGTCCGGGAATCGATACGATGAGCCCATGGTTCTTCTCGACGTGAGCGACAAGGCGCCGGGCACGCTGCTCGTGGCGCGGCTGCACGTCGACCTGTGCAGGCTGAACAGCGCCATCTGTTGATCCACCCCGCTGCCGCCGTCCGGCCGTGAGCCGCGGCGCGCCGCTGCCCCGTGCGCGCCTGACCGAACCGACGACACCTTCCGACAGGAGCCCTGAGCCATGGCCATCGAGGTCCGCATCCCGACCATCCTCCGCCAGTACACCGACGGTCAGAAGGCGGTGGAGGGCACCGGCGACACCCTCGCCGAGCTGTTCGCCGACCTCGAGACCCGGCACGCCGGCATCCAGGCCCGCATCGTGGACGGCGACCAGCTGCGCCGCTTCGTCAACGTCTACCTCAACGACGAGGACGTCCGCTTCCTCGACGGCATCAACACCAAGCTGTCCGACGGCGACAACGTCACGATCCTGCCGGCCGTGGCCGGCGGTATGGCCTGATCGGCGATGCGGTACGACTCCCCCCTGGCCGCGGTCGGCAACACCCCCCTGGTGCGGCTGCCGCGGCTGTCGCCGTCCGACGACGTGCGCATCTGGGCCAAGCTGGAGGACCGCAACCCCACCGGCTCCGTCAAGGACCGTCCCGCCCTGCACATGATCGAGCAGGCGGAGAAGGACGGCCGCCTCACCCCGGGCTGCACGATCCTGGAGCCCACCTCCGGCAACACCGGCATCTCGCTGGCCATGGCGGCCAAGCTCAAGGGCTACCGCATGGTCTGCGTCATGCCCGAGAACACCTCGCAGGAACGCCGTGACCTGCTCGGCATGTGGGGCGCGGAGATCATCTCCTCCCCGGCCGCCGGCGGCTCGAACACCGCCGTCCGCGTCGCCAAGGAACTGGCCGCCGAGCACCCCGACTGGGTGATGCTCTACCAGTACGGCAACCCGGACAACGCCGGCGCCCACTACGCCACCACGGGCCCGGAGATCCTCGCCGACCTGCCCTCCGTCACCCACTTCGTCGCGGGCCTCGGCACCACCGGCACCCTCATGGGCGTCGGCCGCTACCTGCGCGAGCACAAGCCGGACGTCAAGATCGTCGCCGCCGAGCCGCGCTACGACGACCTGGTCTACGGCCTGCGCAACCTCGACGAGGGCTTCGTCCCCGAGCTGTACGACGCCTCCGTCCTCACCACCCGCTTCTCGGTCGGTTCCGCCGACGCGGTCACCCGCACCCGGGAGCTCCTCCAGCAGGAGGGAATCTTCGCCGGCGTCTCCACCGGCGCCGCCCTGCACGCGGCGATCGGTGTCGGCAGGAAGGCGCTCAAGGCGGGGGAGTCCGCCGACATCGTCTTCGTCGTGGCCGACGGCGGCTGGAAGTACCTGTCGACCGGCGTCTACACGGCCGCCACGACGGAGGAAGCGATCGAGACGCTCCAGGGCCAGCTCTGGGCGTGAACGCCGCCCGGTACGACCTGTCCTGACCGGACGCGGCAGGGTGTGACCGGACGCGACAGGGCCTGACCGGTGCGACGGGCCCTCACCGGACGCGGCAGGCCGGCAGGTTCTAACCGGCCAAGTGACGGACCTGGTCCCACAGGACCGGGTCCACCACGCCCACCCGGCGCCGGAAGTCGCCCATCCGGACCTCGCGCAGCTCGTCCGTCTGCAGGAAGCCCGCCCGGCCCTGCACGTCGCCCACCGAACCCGGCGGCAGCGGGATCACCCCGGACCGCTCGTCGTGGTACCTCGTGCTGATCTTCACCACCCGCACCCGGCGCCCGTGCACCGACAGCACCAGACAGGGCCGGTCCCGGCGCTCGGGCCCGTCCTCGTGCGGCACCTGCGCCCACCAGATCTCCGCCGGCCGCGGCCGCAGCGCCCCGCCCGCCCCACGACCCGCCCACCGCGCGCGCCGTCCCGCGCGCCGCCCGCGCCCCCAGCCGTCCACGAGCACGGCGACGACCGCGAGCAGCACCATCGCCGCCAGCGCCAGCCACCAGGACGTCTCCATAAGACGACGTTACCGGCGCACCCCACCCGGGCGCGCCCCCCTCGTCACGCCGATGGCCGCCCCCGCCGCCCTCACCGGCCCCCACGTCCATCCGAACCGGTGACAGCGCAGGTGAGTTCGCCCACAACAGCCCCTGGTGGAGGAGCGACAAGGAGTTTTGCGCCTTACGCTCGACGGACCGCACGACCCCCGTCGCCCCCCTTTTCTTCCGGTCCCCGCCAGCGGAGGTTTCTGCTTCATGAAGCTCACCGTCGTCGGCTGCTCGGGGTCGTTCCCGTCCGCGGAGTCGGCCTGCTCGAGCTACCTCGTCGAGGCCGACGGCTTCCGGCTGCTTCTCGACATGGGCAACGGCGCCCTGGGCGAGCTGCAGCGCCACTGCGGTCTCTACGACCTCGACGCGATCTTCCTGAGCCATCTGCACGCCGACCACTGCATCGACATGCTCGGGTACTTCGTCGCGCGTTACTACCGCCACGACGGCGGCCGCTGCGCGCCCCTGCCGGTGTACGGCCCCGAAGGCACCGAGCACCGCCTGACCACGGCCTACGCCGACACCCCGTCGGCCTCCTCGATGAGCGAGGTCTTCGACTTCCACACGGTCAAGCCGTCCACCTTCGAGCTCGGCCCGTTCACCGTGCACACCGAACGCGTGGCCCACCCGGTCGAGGCGTACGGCATCCGCATCGAGCACGGCGGGAAGGTGCTGACGTACTCCGGGGACACCGGCGTCACCCCCACCCTGGACGAACTCGCCCGGGACGCGGACCTGTTCCTGTGCGAGGCCGCCTTCACGCACGGCAAGGAGTCCATCCCCGACCTGCACCTCAACGGCCGCGAGGCCGGCGAGACGGCGACCCGCGCCGGCGCGCGCCGCCTGGTCCTCACCCACATCCCCCCGTGGACGGACCCCGAGGTCAACCTGACCGACGCCCGCGCGGTCTACGACGGTCCGGTGCACCTGGCGGCCCCGAGGCAGTCGTACGAGATCTGATCCGGGAGCGGACCGGGGCCCGGCCCGACGGGCCTGCGGCATCCGGTCCGGTGAACGGGGAAGGCCCCCCGGAGCGCCCAGTGCTCCGGGGGGCCTTCGTGCCGTCGTGGGCGGGGCTCACGCCTTCGTGAGGTCCTCGACCTCCTCCTCGGGCTCGCGGCCCGGGGTCGGCAGGTTGAACTTGGTGATCGCGAACCGGAAGAGCACGTAGTAGACCGCGGCGAAGACCAGACCGATCGGGATGATCATCCACGGCTTGGTGGCGAGGTTCCAGTTCAGGGCGTAGTCGATGAATCCGGCCGAGAAGGTGAAGCCGGCGTGGACGCCGAGCGCCCAGGTGATCGCCATGGACAGCGCGGTCAGCACGGCGTGGATCGCGTACAGCACGGGCGCGATGAACATGAACGCGAACTCGATGGGCTCGGTGACGCCGGTGACGAAGGAGGTCAGGGCGAGGGAGACCATCATGCCCAGCACGGCCTTGCGGCGCTCGGGGCGGGCGCTGTGGGCGATGGCGATCGCGGCGGCCGGCAGGCCGAACATCATGATCGGGAAGAAGCCCGACATGAACTGCCCGGCGGTCGGGTCACCGGCGAAGAAGCGGTTCAGGTCGCCGTGGACGACCTGGCCGGCCGCGTCCTTGAAGTCGCCGATCTGGAACCAGGAGACGGTGTTGACGAACTGGTGCATGCCGACGGGGATCAGCGCGCGGTTGATCAGACCGAACAGGCCGGCGCCGACCGCGCCGAGGCCGGTCATCCACTCGCCGACGTTGGAGATGACCTCACCGATCGGCTCCCACACCAGGCCGAAGAAGACACCCATGGCGGTGCCGACGAACGCCATGATGATCGGCACCAGACGGCGGCCGTTGAAGAAGCCGAGCCAGTCCACCAGCTTCTTGCGGTGGTAGCGCTGCCACAGCACGGCGGCCAACAGACCCATGACGATGCCGCCGAGCACCCCAGGGTTGTTGTAAGTTGCAGCTATGTCTTCGCCGGCTTGGATCTTCGCCTCGGTGACCGGGAACGCCTTCAGGACGTTGCTGTACACCAGGAAGCCGACCAGGGCGGCGAGGGCCGTCGAGCCGTCGGCCTTCTTGGCGAAGCCGATCGCGACACCGATGCAGAACAGCATCGGCAGGTTGTCGAAGATCGCGCCACCGGCCGTGGCGAACACCGCCGTGACCTTGTCGGGCAGGTTCAGCTTGTCGTGAATGTCCTGCTGTCCCAGGCGCAGGAGGATGCCCGCCGCCGGCAGTACGGCGATGGGCAGCTGCAGGCTGCGGCCGACCTTCTGCAGGCCTTGAAAAAGGCCGGATCCCCGCTTCTTTGCGGGAGCCGCCGTTGCGGTGGCGGTGCTCATACGTCCTCCATCGGGTGGTGGTCTACACCACTCAGTGGTGTAGACCTGTTGTAGCACGATGAAGGCGCGATAAGGAACCCGCGATTCCCGTGACCGCGGGGGTGCGCAGCGTTATGCGGTTATGCCTTGGTGGTGTCCTCCACCTCCTCCTCCGGCTCCCGCCCCGGCGTCTTCAGATCGAACTTCGTGATCGCGAAACGGAACACCGTGTAATAGACCACCGCGAAACACAGACCGATCGGAATGATCGCCCACGGTTTCGTCGCCAGATTCCAGTTGATGACGTAGTCGATCAGCCCCGCCGAGAAACTGAAGCCGTCGTGCACGCCCAGCGCCCACGTCACCGCCATCGACACACCCGTCAGCAGCGCGTGCACCGCGTACAGCAGCGGCGCGATGAACAGGAACGAGTACTCGATCGGCTCGGTGATGCCCGTCACGAACGACGTCAGCGCCACCGACAGCATCAGACCGCCCACCTCCTTGCGGCGGTGCGGCTTCGCGGTGTGCGCGATCGCCAACGCCGCCGCCGGCAACGCGAACATCATGATCGGGAAAAAGCCCGACGTGAACTGACCCGCGTTCGGATCGCCCGCCAGGAACATGTTGATGTCACCGTGCACCGGCTTTCCGCCCGGCGGCGTGTACGTCCCGAACTGGAACCAGATGGGCACGTTCAGGAACTGGTGCAGACCGATCACCAGCAGCGCCCGGTTCGCCACCCCGAAGACACCCGCGCCCCATGAGCCCGCGTCCCGCAGCCACTTGCTGAAGCTCTCCAGCGCGTCCCCGACCGGCGGCCACACCCACAGGCACAGTGCCGCGAACGCGATCGCCACGAACGCCATGATGATCGGCACCAGACGGCGCCCGTTGAAGAAGCCCAGCCAGTCCACCAGCTTCGTCCGGTGGAAACGCGCCCAGAAGAACGCCGTCAGCAGACCCAGGACGATGCCGCCGAACACACCCGGATTCTGGAACGTGAACGCCGTCACCGAACCGGTGTCCGCCCCCACCGTCACCTGGCAGCCGATGTCCGCGATCGCCTTCGACCCGCCCGGGCAGCCCTCCGGGAACTGGTGCAGCACCCCGTAGTAGACGAGGAACGCCGCCACCGCCGCCAGCGCCGTCGAACCGTCCGCCTTGCGGGCCATGCCGATCGCCACGCCGATGCAGAACAGCAACGGCAGACCGATGGAGCCGTCCAGCAGCGCACCGCCGGCACCCTTCATCACCTTGGACACGTTCGTCCAGCCCAGGCCGTCGTCCCCGAACACGTCCGGCTGGCCCAGCCGGTTCAGGATGCCCGCGGCCGGCAGCACGGCGATGGGCAGCTGCAGACTGCGCCCCATCTTCTGCAGGCCCTGGAAGAAACGGTTCCAGTGCTGGCGCACGGGGCTCACGGGACGCGGTGCGGCGGCGGCGCTCTCGGCACTCATGGCGGTGTCCTTCCGGCCCCCGGAGGCAGGGGCGGGTTTGGCGACCGTCCTTCAGCTGGTGTAGACCAGTTGCGTACGGTTCGGTTCCGCTGTCGTGATCGCCATCATTCGGTACAGACGACATGACCGCTCGCGAAGTTGGGCCAACTGTGGGTTACTGCGACATAGCGGTTCGGATCAGGTAGTTCAGGGAGACGGAACATGGCCAGCAAGGCTGAGAAGATCGTCGCCGGGCTCGGCGGCATCGACAACATCGACGAGATCGAGGGCTGCATCACCCGCCTGCGCACCGAAGTGCACGACGCCTCGCTGGTCGACGAGGCCGCCCTGAAGGCCGCCGGCGCCCACGGCGTCGTCAAGATGGGCACCGCCATCCAGGTCGTCATCGGCACCGACGCCGACCCGATCGCGGCGGAGATCGAAGACATGATGTGACCGAAGCCGGTCACCCACGAGGGGCTCCTCCCACCACGGGAGGAGCCCCTCGCGCCGCTCCGGATAGGCTCAGCCGCATGTCTCGCATCGACGGCCGCACCCCCGAACAACTCCGCCCCGTCACCATCGAACGCGGCTGGAGCAAGCACGCCGAAGGCTCCGTCCTCGTCTCCTTCGGCGACACCAAGGTCCTGTGCACCGCCTCCGTCACCGAAGGCGTCCCCCGCTGGCGCAAGGGCAGCGGCGAAGGCTGGGTCACCGCCGAATACTCCATGCTCCCCCGCGCCACCAACACCCGCGGCGACCGCGAGTCCGTCAAGGGCCGCATCGGCGGCCGCACCCACGAGATCAGCCGCCTCATCGGCCGCTCCCTGCGCTCCGTCGTCGACTACAAGGCCCTCGGCGAGAACACCGTCGTCCTCGACTGCGACGTCCTCCAGGCCGACGGCGGCACCCGCACCGCCGCCATCACCGGCGCCTACGTCGCCCTCGCCGACGCCATCGCCTGGGCCCAGGCCAAGAAGCTCGTCAAGCCCGGCCGCCAGCCCCTCACCGGCACCGTCAGCGCCGTGTCCGTCGGCATCATCGGCGGCGTCCCCATGCTCGACCTCGCCTACGAGGAAGACGTACGCGCCGACACCGACATGAACGTCGTCTGCACCGGCGACGGCCGCTTCGTCGAAGTCCAGGGCACCGCCGAGGCCGAGCCCTTCGCCCGCGCCGAACTCGACGCCCTCCTCGACCTCGCCGTCGCCGGCTGCGCCGAACTCGCCACGCTCCAGCGAGCGGCCCTCGCGGCCACCGCCGAAAAGTAAAAGACGCGCCAAGAAAGACGGGCGGCCCGAGCAACCGAGCCGCCCGTCCTCGCGTCAGAACGGATACCGAAAGGCACACACGGCGGCCGGGGAGGCCGCCAGGAACACGGGGGCCGGGGAGGCCGCCAGGGACACGGCGGCCGGGAGGCCGCCAGGGGAGGGACACCGATCATGGCCGCGAGCCGAGGCCGCCGCATCACCACCACCGTCGCCGGCGCGATCGCCGCCGTCGCACTCACCGCCGGCCTCACCACCGGCTGCGACGCCGTCGGCAAGGCCCTGGACTGCGTGCAGACCGCCGACTCCATCGCCGACAGCGTCACCGACCTCCAGCAAGCCGTCGAGAACGCCGCCAACGACCCCACCCGAACCGACCAGGCCCTCGCCGCCATCGACCGCAACCTCGACAAGATCGGCGACAAGACCGGCAACACCGACGTCAACAAGGCCGTCGACGACCTCCGCAAAGCCGTCGGCAACGTCCGCACCGCCGTCCGCAACGGCGACCGCACCCCCGACCTCACCCCGGTCACCGACGCGGCCGGCGAACTCACCAAGGTCTGCACCCCGTGACGACGCCGACCGGCGCCATGCGGGCGGCATGACCGGCCGCCGGCCCGGCCCGCGATACTGAACGGCATGACCCGCTTGATCCTCGCCACCCGCAACGCCGGAAAGATCACCGAGCTCAAGGCCATCCTCGCCGAGGCCGGACTGCCCCACGAACTCGTCGGCGCCGACGCCTACCCCGACATCCCCGACGTCAAGGAAACCGGCACCACCTTCGCCGAGAACGCCCTCCTCAAGGCCCACGCCCTCGCCCAGGCCACCGGCCTCCCCGCCGTCGCCGACGACTCCGGCCTCTGCGTCGACGTCATGAACGGCGCCCCCGGCATCTTCTCCGCCCGCTGGGCCGGGCGCCACGGCGACGACCAGGCCAACCTCGACCTCCTCCTCGCCCAGCTCGCCGACATCGCCGACGAACACCGCGGCGCCCACTTCGCCTGCGCCGCCGCCCTCGCCCTCCCCGACGGCACGGAACGGGTCGTCGAGGGCCAGCTGCGCGGCGTCCTGCGCCACGCCCCCGCGGGCACCGGCGGCTTCGGCTACGACCCGATCCTCCAGCCGGACGGCGAGAGCCGGACCTGCGCGGAACTGACGGCCGACGAGAAGAACGCGATCAGCCACCGCGGGAAGGCGTTCAGGGCCCTGGTGCCGGTGGTGCGGGAACTGCTGGGCTGAGAGCGGTACGGCCCGTCGGCGCCGCGTAACGGCCCACCGGTGCCGAGTGCTGCGTGCTGGTGCGGCCGGAGGGACTCGAACCCTCACGGGAGTTACCCCACTGGGACCTAAACCCAGCGTGACTGCCAGTTCCACCACGGCCGCCTGGTGCTGCCCGGCCATGCTACTGGCCGGGCAGCGCGGCTAGATGCCGAGGTCCTTGATGATCTTGGCCACGTGGCCGGTCGCCTTGACGTTGTACAGGGCGCGTTCGACCTTGCCGTCCTCGTCGACGACGACCGTCGAGCGGATCACGCCGACCACCGTCTTGCCGTACAGCTTCTTCTCGCCGAAGGCGCCGTAGGCCTCCAGGACCTGCTTGTCCGGGTCGGCCAGGAGGGTGACCTTCAGGGACTCCTTCTCGCGGAACTTCGCCAGCTTCTCCGGCTTGTCGGGAGAGATGCCGATGACGTCGTACCCGGCGCCGGCCAGCAGCTCGAGATTGTCGGTGAAGTCGCAGGCCTGCTTGGTGCAGCCCGGGGTAAGGGCTGCGGGGTAGAAGTACACGATGGTCTTGCGGCCCTTGTGGTCCGCGAGGGACACCTGGTTGCCGTCGGCGTCGGGGAGGGTGAAGGCGGGGGCCACGTCCCCCGGCTGGAGTCGCTCGCTCATCGGGCTAGCGTAACCGGGGGTCCTGACCGTGCGGCGGGACCAGGAACTGACAGACTGTCCAGAACAGCATCCTCTCACTTCGGAGGCCGTACGGTGGCGGACACGTCGGACACGAGAACCCCGGCGCAGATCGAGGCGGACATCAGGCGCCGTCGTCAGGTGCTGGCCGAGACGCTGGACGAGATCGGGGTGCGGGTGCACCCGAAGACGATCGTCGGCGATGCGAAGGCGAAGGTCGTCGCCAACCTCGACCACACGGTCGGGCGGGCCTACGTCCAGGTCAACCGGGTGGTCAGCGAGGTGAAGGCGCAGTTCACGGACGAGGACGGCCAGCCGCGCCTGGAGCGCGTGGTGCCCGTCGCGCTCGTGGTGGTCGGGCTGCTCGCCCTGGGCACCCGGCGCCGCAAGGACTGACGCGGTGGAGCGCTGCCGGGGCACAGAGGCCCACCCACCCGCTCACGAATCCGGTTCAGGCAGGTAGGTTCAGTGGCGTGAGCGCCAACAGAAACGACAGCACCCAGCACGACAAGCTGCCCATCCGCATGCTGCACGACCGAGTCCTCGTGCGGCAGGACACCAGCGAGGGCGAGCGGCGTTCCGGTGGCGGCATCCTCATTCCGGCCACCGCGGCGGTCGGTCGCCGGCTGGCCTGGGCGGAGGTCGTCGCGGTGGGGCAGAACGTGCGGACCGTGGAGCCGGGCGACCGGGTCCTGTACGACCCGGAGGACCGGGCCGAGGTGGAGGTGCGGGGCATCGCGTACGTGCTGATGCGCGAGCGCGACCTGCACGCCGTGGCGGCCGACCGCTTCGAGGGGTCGGAGGACTCCACGGGCCTGTACCTCTGACCCGTCGGCACCGGCCGGGTGTCCGCCCGGTGCCCGGCCGGTGTCTGCCCGGTACCTGTCCTTCAGCGGTCCGAAGGGGCCGGTGACCATCGTCACCGGCCCCTTGTGCTGCTTGTTTGCTACCTTCGAAAGCACAGCCCGACGAGACGCGCCGTACCGGGCCAAGGCAAAGACGACGCACCCCCGTTCAGGAGTGATCTTCCGGAGGTGCCGTCATGGCGTGGGTTCTGCTGGTCGTCGCCGGTCTGCTCGAGGTCGGCTGGTCGATCGGGATGAAGTACAGCGAGGGCTTCACCCGTCTGTGGCCGAGTGTGTTCACCGGCGCGGGCATCGTCGCGAGCATGGTGCTGCTGTCGTACGCCGCCCGTTCGCTGCCCATCGGCACCGCCTACGGCGTGTGGGTGGGCATCGGTGCGGCCGGGGCGGCGGTGCTGGGCATGGTGGTGCTGGGTGAGCCGGCGACCGCCGCCCGGATCTTCTTCATCTGTCTGCTGCTGGTGGCCGTCGTCGGTCTGAAGGCGACGTCCGGCCACTGACTCCGAAGGCGGCGTCCGGCCACTGACTCCGAAGGCGCCGTCCGGCCACAGACCGCGGCCCGCGCCGCCCCGTCGATGTGCGGGGCGGCGCGGGCCGTTTCCACGGGAAGGGGCTCCCGCCTTCTACGGGCAAGGGGCCCCCGTCTTCTACGGGAAGGTGCCGCCGTCCGAGGTGCCGCCTCCGGGAGTGCCGCCGGCGCCGCCGTCGGTTCCGCCGCCGGTGGTGCCTCCGCCGGTCGTGTCGCCGGTGGTGCCGGAGCCACCGGTTCCGCTGCCGCCGCCGGTCGTGGTGCCCGTGGTGCCGGAGCCGCCGGTGGTGCCGGTGCCCCCGCCGCCGGTGGTCGGGGTGCCGCCGGTCGTGCCGCCGGTGGTGGTGCCGCCGGTGGTCGGCGTGCCGGTCTGGCCCTGCGTCTGCCCCTGGGTCTGGCCCCGCGTGGCCGGGGCGGTGCCGGTGGTGTCGCCGGTCGAGCCGCCGTCACCGCCGCCGACGGTGCCCGGCTGCTGCTGCGACGGGTCCGTGCTCGGCGGCGCCTGGGAGACGTCCGCGCCGTCCTGCAGCTCCAGGTCGAAGTCGCTGACCGGCGTGTTCTCCAGGGCGTCCTTCGTGTACTGCGCCCAGATCTCGGTGGGTGCGCCACCGCCGTTGATGCGGTTCAGGCCGAGCGCGCCGCGCAGCGACTTGTGCGCGGCGGTGTCGGGGTCCTGGCCCATGACGGAGACGACCGTGGCGAGGTCGGGGGTGTAGCCGGCGAACCAGGCCGCGGTGTCCTCCTCGGCGGTGCCGGTCTTGCCGGCGGCGGGCCGGCCGGCGGCCTGCGCGGCGGTGGCGGTGCCGTTCTCGACGACGCTCTGCAGGATCGCCGTGGTGGTGTCGGCGGCCTCGCGGCTGACGGCCTGGCGGGTGGTGCGGGCGGGCAGCGGGACGGTCTCGCCGCCCTTGGTGATCTTCTCGATCAGGGTGTACGTGCCGTGCCGGCCGTGGTTGGCGAGCGTGGCGTAGGCCTCGGCCATGTCGAGCACGCTGGCGTTGGCGACGCCGAGCGCGATGGACGGCGAGGCGTACAGCTCCTTGGTGTCGGCGGGCAGGCCGAGGTCGATCGCGGTCTGCTTGACCTTGGCGGGGCCGGCGTCGACGGCCATCTGCGCGTAGACGGCGTTGACGGACTTGTCCGTGGCCTCGCGGACGGTGATGGGGCCGTAGGAGACCTGGTCCTCGTTCTCCGGGCTGTAGGGCTCGCCGTCCCAGCCCTGGACGGGCCGCTTGTTGGTGCCGTCGTAGATCGTGTTCGGGGTGATCGGGCGGCCGTCCTGGGTGGTGGCGCCGTTCTCCACGGCCGAGGTGAACACGAACGGCTTGAAGGTGGAGCCGACCTGGAAGTCCCCGCGGGTGGCGCCGTTGGTGTACTGCTTGACGTAGTCGATGCCGCCGTACATGGCGACGACCTTGCCGGTCTTGGGGTCGACGGAGGCGCCGCCGGCGCGGACGTAGCGGTCGCGCGGGTTGTTCTTCTTGTCGAGCTTGCTGATCAGCTTGTCGTTGACGGCCTCGACGAACGCGTCCTGCTTGGCCTTCTGCAGGGTCGTGGTGATGCGGTAGCCGCCGCGCTCCAGGTCGTCGGGGTCGAGGATCTTGTTCTCGCGCAGATAGTCCTTGATGGCGTCGACGATGTAGCCGCGCTGGCCGGACATGCCGGTGGAGCGGGTCTCCTCCTTGGGCGCGGGGAACTTCGCCTTGGCGCGGTCGGCCTGGCTCAGCCAGCCCTTCTTGACCATGCCGTCCAGGACGTAGTTCCAGCGGGCCTCGGCGGCGCGCCGGTTCTCCGGGTGGGCGACGATGTCGTACTCGCTGGGTGCGTTGAGCAGGGAGGCGAGGTAGGCGCCCTGGGCGGCGTTCAGGTCGACGGCGTCGATGCCGTAGTAGGCGCGGGCGGCGGCCTGGATGCCGTAGGCGTTGCGGCCGAAGAAGCTGGTGTTGAGGTAGCCCTCGAGGATCTGGTCCTTGCTCTTCTCGCGGTCGAGCTTGATCGCGATGAAGAACTCCTTCACCTTGCGGGTGACGGTCTGTTCCTGGCCCAGGTAGTAGTTCTTCACGTACTGCTGGGTGATGGTGGAGCCGGACTGCTTGCCCTTGCCGGTGGCGGTGTTCCAGCCGGCGCGGATCATCGCCTTGGGGTCGACGGCGGACTCGCTGTAGAAGTCGCGGTCCTCGGCGGCGAGCACGGCGTGCTGGGCGGCCTTGGAGACCTGGGCGAGGGAGACGTTCTCCCGGTTGATCTCGCCGTCGCGGGCGATCTCGGTGCCGTCGGCGTAGAAGTAGACGTTGGACTGCTTGGTCGCCATGGCGTTCGCCGACGGGATCTTCACCATGGAGTAGCCGAGCAGGAACAGCCCCGCGATCACGACGATGCCGAGGACGAGGGTCCCGAGCAGCATGCGCCAGGTCGGCACGAGCCGCCGCCACCCGGTCCGCTTGGGCCGCTTGCCCTTCTTGCCCCCACCCCCGCCACCGGCGGGAGCGTCGGAGGCGTGAGCGGTGGGAACGTCGCCGCCACCGGAGGCCTGCGCGGCGCGCGCGGCACCGGCGGCAGCGGTCGTGCCGGTTGCGGCGCCGGCGGGGCCCGCGGGACCGCCCGCGGATGCCGCTCCACCACCGGCGGCCTGCGCGGCCCGCGCGGCGCGTGCGGCCCGGGCGGCTGCGGCGGCCCCGACGGCACCGGCGGCGGACGCCGCCCCGGCACCGGCGGCCTGCGCGCCCGAGGAGGCGGTGGAGCCGGCCGCGGCGCCGGCGGCGGACGTGCTCGCTGCGGCACCGGCGCCCGCGGCCTTCGCCGCGCGTGCGGCGCGGGAGGACCTGGCCGCGGCGGGACCGGAAGCGGTGGGGCCGGTAGCGGCGGGGTGTGCGGCCGCCGTGTCGTCCGTGTCGTCGGAGGCAGGCACAGCCCCCGCGGCGGCACGCCCGACCGAACGGCTCTGCGAGCCGCGCGCACCGTCCCCGGTCACGTCGGCCTTCACGTCGGCCTTCGCGAGCTGCATGGTCTCGGAAGGGTCCGCAGGCACGGCGGACCGCGCGGCCGCGGAGGCCTCACCGGAGGGCGAGCCCTCACTGCGACCGGCGCCCGCGGCGCCCTGCCCGGTGCCTTCACCCGTCGCGTTGCGTCCGGCCACCGGACCGGTAGGGGCGGTACGTCCACCCTTGGCGCCCTGCCCCGCTCCCGCGCCCTTCGCCGCGCGCGTCGCGGCCGGACGGCCCGGGGTGTCTGCGGTCTGTTCGTTCCCCGCGGCGTGACCGGTGTCCGCGTTCCGTCCGGACCCGGACTTCCGCTCGGCCGCTTCAGCCCCGGAACGTCCGGTCGTCGCCTCCTGCTCGGGCTGACCGTTCCCTCCGGACTTCCCGGTGCGCTCGGCCCCCCGGGTCCCCGCCTCCGGGCCTGCGGCCCCCATGTCTCCGGTCGCCCCCGTGGAAGCGGATCCCGCGGATGCGGCCCCCGCGGCGGCGGCTCGCGCGGCTGCCGCCGCTCGCGCGGCCCTGGCGGCTCTGGCGGCCTTGGGGTCGGCGGCCGTCCCGGGCTCCTGCTTCGCCGAGCCCGGGGTCGGCTGCTGCGGCTCGTCGCTCATCTCGTGCACGGACTCCTGTTTTCGCGTCGTACGTTCCCGTACGGCCTACTGCGCCTGCCGGCGCCCACTTGCGCCGTCTGCGCCCACTTACGGCTTCAGCGCCCCCATTGAAGACTCTCGCAGCGGGCGTTTCGTTCCCGGGTGCCCGCACCGGGCCGCCGTCGGCCGGGAAAACGTGTGGCGGCCCGCGGCGGACACGCACTAGGCTCCTGCGCTTCGGTGCCGGGGCGAGCCGGGAGGTCGTCGGCGTGGGAACGGGGCGGTTGTACGCGGCCGTCGCGGTGGGCGGTTTCAGACGGTACGCGACGTATCGGGCGGCCACGGTCGCCGGGGTGTTCACGAACACCGTCTTCGGGTTGATCTTGGTATACACCTACCTGGCCCTGTGGAACGAAAAACCGCACCTCGGCGGCTACGACCAGGCGCAGGCCACGACGTACGTCTGGCTCGGCCAGGCGCTGCTGTCCGCGCTCGCGATCGGCGGCGGAGGCGTCGAGGACGAGCTGATGGAGCGCATCCGCACCGGCGACATCGCGATCGACCTGTACCGCCCGGTCGACCTGCAGCTGTGGTGGCTGGCGGCCGACGTGGGCCGGGCCTCCTTCCAGCTGCTGGGCCGGGGCGTGATTCCTTTCACCTTCGGCGCGCTGCTCTTCCCGGTCGCGCTGCCCTCGCGCCCCGCGACCTGGGCCGCCTTCCTTCTCGCCGTGGTGCTGGCGATGGTCGTCGGCTTCGGCATCCGCTACCTGGTGGCGCTGACCGCGTTCTGGCTGCTGGACGGCACCGGGGTCACGCAGATGCTGCTGATCACCGGTTTCTTCTGCTCCGGCATGCTGCTGCCGCTGAACCTGTTCCCCGGCGTGATCGGCGAGATCGTCCGCGCCCTGCCGTGGTCGTCGCTGCTGCAGGCCCCGGCCGACGTACTGCTGGGCCACGCGGTGCCGTGGCGGACGTACCTCTTCCAGGCGGGCTGGGCGGTGGTGCTGCTGGCGGCGGGCCGGGCCGTGCAGTCGGTGGCGACGCGCAGGGTGGTGGTGCAGGGTGGCTGAACGCGCCGCACTCGCCCGGCTCACGGCCGCGGCCCGCACGTACCGGCTGGTCGCGGGCATGTGGATCCGCTCCACCCTCGCCTACCGCACGAGCTTCGTCCTGACCACGCTCGGCAACTTCGCCCTGACCGGCCTGGACTTCGTGGCGATCCTGCTGATGTTCACCCGCGTGGACGCCCTCGGCGGCTACTCGCTCACCCAGGTCGCGTTCCTCTACGGCGCGTCCTCCGTCGCCTTCGGCGGGGCCGACCTGGCGATCGGCTCGATGGACCGCCTCGGCAAGCGGGTCCGCGACGGCACCCTCGACGTGCTGCTGGTGCGTCCGGCCCCGGTGCTCGCGCAGGTCGCCGCCGACCGCTTCGGCCTGCGGCGCCTGGGCCGGGTGACGCAGGGCGCGCTGGTGCTGGGCTGGGCGCTGCTGCACCTGGACGTCGACTGGACGCCGGTGCGGCTGCTGCTGATGCCGTTGATGCTGCTCAGCGGCTGGGTGATCTTCTGCGCGGTGTTCGTGGCGGGCGCGGCGTTCCAGTTCGTGGCGCAGGACGCCTCGGAGGTGCAGAACGCGTTCACCTACGGCGGGACGACGCTGCTGCAGTACCCGCCGACGATCTTCGCCACGGAACTGGTGCGCGGGGTGGTCTACGTCCTGCCGCTGGCGTTCGTGAACTGGCTGCCGGCGGCCTACGTCCTGGGCCTGCCGATGCCGCTGGACCTGCCCCGCTGGGTGGCGTTCGCGCCGCCGCTGGTGGCGGTGGCGTGCTGTGCCCTGGCCGGCGTGGCCTGGCGGGCGGGGCTTCGGGCCTATCGGAGTACGGGGAGTTGAGCGGACGCATGACGGATGCCCTGGCGACGGCGGCGCGGCCCTTCATCGAGGTGGACCGGGTCGAGAAGGTCTTCGACGTCCGCCGCAGGACCGGCCTGCTGAAACGGGAGCGGCGGCAGGTGCGGGCGGTGGACACGCTGTCCTTCACGGTCGCGCGCGGCGAGATGGTCGGCTACATCGGCCCGAACGGCGCGGGGAAGTCGACCACGATCAAGATGCTGACCGGCATCCTCACCCCGAGCGGCGGCCGGCTGCGCGTCGCCGGTATCGACCCCTCCCGTGAGCGCACCCGGCTCGCGCACCGCATCGGCGTGGTGTTCGGGCAGCGCACCACGCTGTGGTGGGACCTGCCGCTGATCGACTCCTACCGGCTGGTGCACCGCATGTACCGGGTGCCCGAGGCCCGTTACCGGGAGAACCTCGACCGCTGCGTGGAACTCCTCGAACTGGGCGACCTGTTGGACGTGCCGGTCCGGCAGCTGTCGCTCGGGCAGCGGATGCGCGGCGACATCGCGGCGGCGCTGCTGCACGACCCGGAGGTGCTGTACCTGGACGAGCCGACGATCGGCCTGGACGTGGTGTCGAAGGCCAAGGTCCGCGCGTTCCTGCGGGACCTGAACGCCGAGCGCGGCACGACGGTCCTGCTGACCACCCACGACCTGCAGGACATCGAGCAGTTGTGCTCCCGCGTGATGGTCATCGACCACGGCCGCCTGATGTACGACGGCCCGCTGGCCGGTCTGCACGAGGCGGGGGAGAGCGAGCGGACCCTGGTGGTGGACCTGGAACGCGAACTCCCGCCGATCGACGCGCCCGCGCCCGCCCGGGTGGTCCGGGTGGAGGGCCCGCGCCAGTGGCTGGCGTTCCCGGCGTCCCAGTCGGCGGCCCCGCTGGTGGCGCGGCTGGCGACCGAGTATCCGCTGGTGGACCTGTCGGTGCGGGAGCCCGACATCGAGGCGGTGATCGCGCGCATGTACGCCGAGCAGCCACCGCACCCGGCCCAGCACCCGGTGCCGTAGCGACCGCAGCAGGGGCCAGCACCCGGTGCGGTAACCAGCGCACCCGGCCCAGCATCCGGTGCCGTAACCCCGCGCCCGGCCGGGGTCAGCCGGTGCCGTAACCCCGCGCCCGGCCGGGGGCAGCCGGTGCTGTAGTCCCCGCTCCCGGCCGGTCACCCGGTGTCGTAGCCGCCGACCGGTGTGTCTCGTAGGCTGCTCGCATGACCGACGACGCAGTCCCGGATCTCCGTGCCTCCGACGCCGACCGTGAGCGGGTCGCCGAGATCCTGCGGGACGCCCTCGCCGAGGGGCGCCTGGACATGGCCGAGTTCGAGGAACGGCTCGACGCGACGTACAAGGCGCGCACCTACGGGGAACTGGCGCCGATCACCCGCGATCTGCCGGCCGCCGGGACGCCGGCCGCACCGCCCGTCTCCCTGACCAAGGAGCCCGCGGTGAGCGGGAGTTGGCAGGACCGTGTCGTCGGCGGCGACGGCTCCTCGCAGTGGGCCGTGGCGATCATGTCCGGCTTCCAGCGCAAGGGCCGCTGGACCGTGCCGCGCCGCATGGACTGCGTGGCCTTCTGGGGCGGCGGGGAACTCGACCTGCGCGAGGCGGTCTTCGCCGACCGCGAGGTCGTGATCAACTGCGTGGCCGTCATGGGCGGCGTGAACATCGTCGTGCCGCCCGGCGTCGAGGTCGTCGTCCGCGGCATCGGGATCATGGGCGGTTTCGACCACCACGAGGCCGGCCACGCGGGCGAGCCGGGCGCGCCCCGGGTGATCGTCACCGGGTTCGCTTTCTGGGGCGGCGTCGGCATCGAGCGCAAGCTGCCGCGCGCGGAGCGGCTGCGGCTGAAGGAGGAGCGCCGCCGCGAGAAGCTGGACCGCAGGGCGTCGCTGCGCGAGCTCCAGTCCGGCTTCCACGAGGACGTCCGCGAGGCCCACCGCCGCATGCGCGAGGACCACCGCGACCTCCTGCACGAGCGCCGCGACCTCCAGCGCGAACGCCGCGAGGAGCGCCGCGAGCGGCGCGACCGCAGGAGGCGGGGGGAGTACTGACGCGCGGGGGGAGTACTGACACGGGGCGCCCCGGCTCCCGTCCGACGACCGGCGTCCGGCGACCACGCGGAGGCAGCCGCCCGGCCTCAGGTCCGCGCCCCCGCCACGCTCAGCGATCCCTCGGCGCCGCTCGTCAGCAGCCGCAGGTCGAAGGACTGTGCCATCCGGCGGTAGCCGAGGTCGCTCGGGTGGAGGTGGTCCCCGCAGTCGTACTCCGCCCGCAGCCGTCGCGGGTCGTACGGGTCGCGCAGGGCCGCGTCGAAGTCGGTCACCGCGTCGTACACGTGCCCCGCTCTGATCTCGGCGTTGATCCGCTGCCGTACCGCCTCGCGCGCGGCCGAGTACCCGTGGTGCCCGCCGAACGGCATCAGCGTCGCCCCGACCACGCGCAGCCCGCGCGCGTGCGCCTGCCGCACCAGGGTCCGCAGCCCGGCGAGCACCCGCTCGGGGTCGGCGAGCCGGGGCGCGCGCAGGATGTCGTTGATGCCGAGGTCGATCACGACGACCCGGACGCCCGAGCGGCCGAGCGCGTCCCGGCCGAAGCGCGCGAGCCCGCTGGGGTTCTGCGCGGGCCGCCCGGGCCCGTCGGCGAGCACCTGGTTGCCGCTCATCCCGGCGTTGACGACGCCGTAGCGCGGCACCTCCCGGCCTTCCTCGGCGGCCGCCCGCAGCCGGTCCGCCAGGACGTCGGGCCAGCGCCGGTTGGCGCCGACCGTCGAGGCGGAGCCGTCGGTGATCGAGTCGCCGAAGACGACGACGGTGCCGTCGGCCCCGTGGCCGAGCACGTCCAGCGCGGTCAGGTAGCGCCAGTACGGCACCCGTCCGGTGTACGGCGTGCCGCTCACGCTCTCGGTGCGGTCGCCGTCGGCGACGTAGGAGATCTGCCGGGCCTGGTGGTGCACGGTGACCGGCCCGGACGGGACGGGGGAGAACGTGGTCACCAGGACGTCGCCGTCGGCGGGTATCGCCACCCGCGCCGGATCGCTCACCACCTGCCCGCCGGCCGGTATGACGACCCTCGGGGCCCCGCCGAACGTCAGCCGCCGCATGCTGTCCGGCCGCGCCGTGGCGGTGCCGGAGGGGTCGGCGACGGCGAGGGAGGCGTGCGTGATCGTCAGCGGCGCGGCGCCGTAGAGGTTGGACAGCGTGACGCGGGCACTCGTACCGCCGACGCTGGTGTGCACGACGTTGCGCACCGACCGCCCGGCGAGGCCGCCCGTGGCCGTCCCCGGTTCGGTGCCGGAAGGCGCGGCGGACCAGGTGCCCACCCACAGCCCGGTGGACGCGGGCGCGGCGGAGTCCGGCGGGGCGGCGGCGGTGCGCGCGCCGGAGCCGCCGGTGCCGAGGCCGGTGCCGGCGACGGAGACGTACAGGCCGGCCGACACGACCGCGACGAGAGCGACGATCGCGCAGAGCAGGGCGGTGCCGTGACGCCTGGTCATGGGGCAGGTCTCTCCTCGGACCAGGGGAGCCCGGGACGGGTGCCCGGTACTCCGAAAGGATCACCTCATGATGCGGCATGAGGAAAAAACGACCACCGACGGGCCCCCGGGACGAACCACCCCGCGGCCCCGGGCTGACGGCCCCGAGGCCGCGGACAGGCCGCCCCGAGGCCGCGGAGCGGGAACACGCAAGGCCGCGGAACGGGACCCGCAAGGCCGCGGCCCGGGCGCCCGCCGCCCCCGCCCCCGGGAACCTTTCGCCCGCCCCCGGAGTCGGTCATAGGGGGACGAGAGGGGTACCGGACAAGACAATGGGTCGCAGCACCGTGATCGGATGGAGCGGATGGAACCGGAGACACAGACCGGCCGGCAACCGGAGACACAGACCGGCCGGCAACCGGAGACACGGACCGGCCAGGAACCGGAGGCACAGGCCGGCCGGGCGACCACGACCGCACGCGCCATGACCGCCTTCGGCCCCGCCGACGAGGAGCGCCGCCGCGGTGTGCGCCGTATGAAACTCACCGCGACCGGTCTGCTCCTCCTCGTCGCCGTCGTCTACGTCCTCGCGAAGTGGGCGCACGGCTCCGGCGCGGGCCCCTGGGCCGGGTACGTCGCCGCGGCCGCCGAGGCCGGCATGGTCGGCGCGCTCGCCGACTGGTTCGCGGTCACCGCGCTCTTCCGCCACCCGCTCGGCCTGCCCATCCCGCACACCGCGATCATCCCGACGAAGAAGGACCAGCTGGGCGTCTCCCTCGGCGAGTTCGTCGGGGAGAACTTCCTCTCCGAGGACGTCGTACGGCAGCGGCTGCGCGCCGTCGGCATCGGCAGCAGGCTCGGTGCCTGGCTCGCCGAACCGGCGAACGCCGACCGGGTGACCGCCGAGCTGTCCACCGCGCTGCGCGGCGCGCTGACCGTGCTGCGCGACTCCGACGTGCAGGCGGTGGTCGGCGAGGCCATCACCCGGCGCGCGGGCGCCCAGGAGATCGGCCCCGGCCTCGGCAAGATGCTGGAGAAGATCGTCGCTGACGGCGGCCACAAGCGCGTCGTCGACCTGATCGTCACCCGTGCCCACGACTGGCTCGTGCTGCACGGCGACTCGGTGATGGACGCCGTGCAGGGCGGCGCCCCCGGCTGGACGCCACGGTTCGTGGACCGCAAGGTCGGCGAGCGCGTCTACAAGGAGCTGCTGCGCTTCTGCGCCGAGATGCGCGACATGCCCTCCCACCCCGCGCGCGGCGCCCTGGACCGCTTCCTCGGTGACTTCGCGGGCGATCTGCAGTCCGACACGGACACCCGGGCGCGGGTGGAGCGGCTCAAGGGCGAGGTGCTGGGCCGCGGCGAGGTGCAGGACCTGATCGCGTCGGCGTGGACGGCCGTACGCTCCATGATCGTCTCCGCGGCGGAGGACGAGCGCAGCCAGCTGCGGCTGCGGGTGCGTGCCTCCCTGCTGGCGCTGGGTGCCCGCATGGCGTCCGACCCGGGCACCCAGGGCAAGGTCGACCGCTGGGTGGAGGGCGCGGCCGTGCACGTCGTCACCACCTACCGCAAGGAGATCACCTCGCTGATCACCGACACGGTCGCCGGCTGGGACGCCGAGCACACCACCCGCAAGATCGAGGCGCACATCGGCCGCGACCTGCAGTTCATCCGGATCAACGGCACGGTCGTCGGCTCCCTGGCCGGTCTGCTGATCTACGTCGTGACGCAGGCGCTGGGGGCCTGAGCGGGGGTCCGGCGGGGCGCCCGGGCAGCCGGCGCGGGGCGGCGCCGGGCGCCTGACCGGGCGTAAGGCGGGCAGGCCGGGGCACCCGTTCGAGCGGTTCGCTCGCAGAGGAGGGTGCCCATGACCACCGCGGAGGCCGGGACCGGCCGTACCGTCACCACGAACATCCCCGCCCGTCTCGACCGCCTGCCGTGGTCCCGGTGGCACTGGACGATCGTCGTCGGCCTCGGCACCGTATGGATCCTCGACGGGCTCGAAGTCACCGTCGTCGGCAACATCGCCAGCCGGCTGTCGGAGTCCGGCAGCGGGCTGGACATCAGCTCCGGCCAGATCACCGGCACGGCAGCCGCCCTCTATGTGGCCGGTGCCTGCGCCGGCGCCCTGTTCTGGGGCCGCCTGACCGACCGCTGGGGCCGCAAGAAGCTGTTCATGATCACCCTGGCGGTGTATCTCGCGGCCACGGCCCTGACCGCGTTCTCCTTCGACGCCTGGTGGTTCTTCCTGTTCCGCTTCCTCACCGGCTTCGGCATCGGCGGTGAGTACGCGGCCATCAACTCCGCGATCGACGAGCTGATCCCGGCGAACTACCGCGGCCGCGTCGACCTGATCATCAACGGCAGCTTCTGGCTCGGCGCCGTCGGCGGCTCCCTGCTGTCGATCCTCGCGCTGAACACCGCGATCCTGCCCAAGGACCTCGGCTGGCGGCTGACGTTCGCGCTCGGCGCCGTCCTCGCCCTGGTCATCCTGCTGGTCCGCCGCCACGTCCCGGAGAGCCCGCGCTGGCTGCTGATCCACGGCAGGGACCGGGAGGCGGAGGAAATCGTCTCCTCCATCGAACAGCGGGTGGAGTCCGAGCAGGGCGGCAAGCGGCTGCCGGAACCCGAGGGCGAGATCACCATCAACCAGCGCGGCAGCGTCACCTTCCTGGAGATCGCCCGCACGGTCTTCGCCCGCTACCGGCGCCGCTCGATCCTCGGCTTCTCGCTCTTCATCGGCCAGGCGTTCCTGTACAACGCGATCACCTTCGGCTTCGGCGCGATCCTGACGACGTTCTTCAAGGTGCCGTCCGACCACACCGGCTACTACTTCGCCGTCATCGCGGTCGGCAACTTCTGCGGCCCGCTGCTGCTCGGCAAGCTCTTCGACACGGTCGGCCGCCGGGTGATGATCTCCGGGACCTACCTGCTGTCCGGCCTGCTGCTGTTCGGCACGGCCTGGCTGTTCGACCAGGGCCACCTGAACGCCACGACGCTCACCGCCTGCTGGTGCGCGGTGCTGTTCTTCGCCTCGGCGGGCGCGAGCAGCGCGTACCTGACCGTCTCCGAGGTCTTCCCGATGGAGACCCGCGCGATGTCCATCGCCTTCTTCTACGCCCTCGGCACGGCGGCCGGCGGCATCAGCGGCCCGGTGCTGTTCGCCGACCTGACCGGCACGGGCAAGGTCGGCGACACGGTCCTCGCGTTCTCCATCGGCGCGGCGCTGATGTGCGCGGCGGGCCTGGTGGCCGCCTTCCTGGCGGTGAAGGCGGAACGCCGCTCCCTGGAGGACATCGCCCAGCCGCTCACCGCGGTGACGAAGGCCTCCGGCGCGGGCGCGTCCGGTACGGCACCGGGGCGGCCGGAGTCGAATCCGGCGACGGCGTAGGCGTAGGCGCATGCAGGCGGCGGCGCAGGCGTAGGCAGGCGACGGCGCAGGCGGAGGCAAGCCGTCGAAGGGGCCGGTCCCGGTCGCCGTAGCGACTCGGACCGGCCCCTCAGCCTGTGCCCTGCCGGAACCCGGCCCTCCTACTGCGCGTCGCGGTCGGCGACGGCCCAGGAGGCGAGGGCGACGGCGCCGGCGACGCCGAAGACGGCCGGCCAGGCGCCGACCTTCTTCGCCAGCGGATGCGACCCCGCGAAGGCGGCGACATACGCGGCCGTCAGCGCACCGGCGGCCTTCCCGCCGGCCCGCGCCCGCCACTGCTGCGCGGCGGCCGCGCCCGCAACGGCCAGTACGGCCCCGCCGAGCTGCCGCTTCTTCGTCCACCGGGCCACGCCGTACCCGCCGACGAGCCCGCTCGCGGCGACCACCGCGCTGGGGACCTTGGCCATGCCTGCCTCCTGTCACCGACCAGTCCGTCTGCCCCGAGGCTAACTCCGCGCCCAGGCCGGCCCGCGTACCTGAGTCCCCCCTTGTCAATTTTCTTCCCCGGAGCTATATAAAAACCGTAGGCCACCGCATGAGGCAGCACGTACGGGAAGGAGTGAACTGTGATGCTCATGCGCACCGACCCGTTCCGTGAACTGGACCGCGTCACGCAGCAGGTCTTCGGCGCCATGGCCCGCCCCTCCGCGATGCCGATGGACGCCTACCGCCACGGGGACGACTTCCTGGTCCACTTCGACCTCCCCGGCATCGACCCCGAGTCGATCGAACTCGACGTCGAACGCAACGTCCTCACCGTCCGCGCCGAGCGCACCTCGCCCGCACCCCAGGACGCCGAAGTGATCGCCGCCGAGCGGCCCACGGGCGCCTTCACCCGCCAGCTGTTCCTCGGCGACACGCTCGACACGGACCGCATCGACGCCTCGTACGACGCCGGTGTCCTGACCCTGCGCATCCCGGTCGCCGAACAGGCCAAGCCCCGCCGCATCCAGATCAGCGGCGGAGGGCAGCGCAAGGAACTGAACAGCTGACCGCCCGTCGGTCAAAAGAACGTCCCGCGGCCGGAGTTGTCCCCCTTCCGGTCCGCGGGACGTGTACGAACCGCCCCGCGGGGGATTCGGTTACGGGCGCCACGGTCCACCGCATGCACCTGCCCGTGGCCGCCCGGGACCAGGAGGAGGAGCCGCCCATGACGACGACGGTGCCGAACACGCCGATGCCGACGACGACGCCGGAGACGACGACACCAAAGACGACGCTGACCACGCCGGCGTGGACGCCCGACGCCCCGCCGCTGCCCCACCCGGCGAAGGCGCCGCGGACGCGGGTACACCAGACGGCGCCGACGACCTCACAGCCGCGGACACTGCCGCAGCCGATGACGTCGAGGGAGCAGGACGAGGGCTGGCGCAGCCTCACCGAGGCGGTGCAGGAGGCGGGCCAGTACACGACGAGAGCGGAGGCGGAACGGGTCACCCGTATCGTCCTGTCCGCGCTGGGCGGCCATGTGATCGGCGAGGAGCGCGTGGCGCTGGCCCAGGCGCTCCCGCACGAGGCGGCAACGGTGGTCGCCTCCCAGATCCCGGCCACCCGCCGCCTGACCGCGGCGGAGTTCGTGGACGCGGTGGCGGCCCGCATCGAGGGCGCGACCCCGGCCACGGCCCGCTGGGACGTCAGCTCCGTCCTCAGCGTCCTGCCGCCGCTGCTGGGCGAGGACCTGACGAACCGCATCATTGCCGAACTCCCCACGGGCTACGCCCTGCTGTTCGGCAGGGCGGACCTGGCCCCGCAGCAGTAACGCGCCCGCGCGCAGGCGGCGGCAACGCCCGCCCGCGCGGAGGCGGTCCCGGCCGCAACGGCACGGCACCGGCCGGGACCGCACGTCCGCGCACCGGCGGTCCCGGCCGAATGGGCACGGCGCCCGGCCGGGACGGCACGTCCGCGCACCGGCGGTTCCGGCCGTAAGGGCACGCCGCCGGCCGGGGCCCGCACGTCCGCGCATCGGAGGTCCCGGCCGAAACCGGATGGCGTCCGACCGGGGCCACCGCCAACACTGTCCCGCGTGGACCACTTCACGACGCGCGACGGCACCCGCATCGCCTACGACGACCAGGACCCCGGCGGAACGGCCGGGCCGGTACTCCTCCTGCACGGCCTGGCAGGCCACCTGGGCGAATGGGACGACCTGACCCCACGCCTGCTCGCCGACGGCCACCGCGTGATCCGCTACGACGCCCGGGGCCACGGCGCAAGCACCCGCACCCCGTCCGACATGACCCGAGCGGCGGCGGTCTCGGACGCGGCGGCCCTGCTCACCCACCTCCGCGTCCCCCCGGCCACGCTGCTCGGACAGTCCCTGGGCGGCCTGACAGCCCTCCAACTGGCCGCCCGCCACCCCGACCTGGTCTCCCACCTGATCCTGATCGAGGCCGGCCCGGCGGGCCCGAACCCGGCCCTCCCCACCCAGATCGCCACCTGGCTGGACAGCTGGCCCACCCCGTTCCCCACCCTCACGGAGGCCACCACCTTCCTCGGCCACGAGGCCTGGTCCCGAGGCCTGGAAAAACGCCAGGACGGCTACCACCCCCGCTTCACCCGAGACACGATCCTCGCGGCGATCCAGGAACTGTCCACGAACGACTACTGGCCGGACTGGTCCCACATCACCTGCCCGACACTGCTCCTACGGGGCGAGAAGGGCACGATGCGCCCCAAGGAGGCGGAGGAAATGCAATCCCGCCGCCCGGACACCCGGGTGCAGGTGATCGCAGGGGCAGGCCACGACGTACATCTGGACCGACCGGAGGCGGTGTACGAGGCGATGGTGGCCTTCATGGCCGGATCACCGTCCGTGTAGAGGGAGGTCGGGCATCCGGGGGTGCAGCAGGAATTGCCGTCCCACGCTGTCGACCCGAAGACTGAACTCCTCCGGCCCTGGCCGGCCTGCAGCCTGGTAGAGGTCAATGACGCGTTCAACGCGCTCCCACAGCCTCACCGGTCCGCCTTCGCGAACCTCCCACCCGTCGCCGGACGGTGACAATGCGGCGGCGGATCCGCTGACGACGTCGATGAGGTAGTGGACGCCATGGAGAACGGTCAACTGGGCGTCAGGAACGGCAGCCTGGGCGAGGAAGCGGAGATGGAAGGCGTCCGTTGTCGCAGCCGTGATGAACGCGGGAGCATGCCGGGCACGGCGTGGCCCCTGGCAGAGGCCCGCGGCCCAGTCACTGGGATTCCCGAATGCCGGTGCCGCGTGCGCCCGGGCGGACATGAACGAGATGGTGCCCGGCAGCAGTGGGCCTTCGGCGCTTCCGTCTCCGGCGACCGTGAGCAGGACACGGGCATGGCCGTAGAGCCAGCCGGACAGATTGAGAAGGATCTTCCCGTCGGGCCGGGTCTGCTGCACGAGAGCCGGAGGCACCCTGCGGAAGGAACAGGCGGTGACGATCCGGTCGAACCAGGCTTCCGGCCAGTACCCATGGAACCCGTCCGCGGCAGCCAGAGTCGGCGTGTACCCGCAGTCGTGCAGCGTGTCGGCAGCAGCCTCCAGCCGTCGGGAGTCGACTTCGATGCTGGTGACGTGCGAGGAGCCGAGACGTTCGCAGGCCAGCGCGGTCGAGTAGCCGGTCCCGGTGCCGATCTCCAGTACCGTGTGCCCCTCCTCCACCTCGGCATCCACCCACATGCGTACGACGAGCGACGGCATCGTGGACGAGGAAGTGGGTGACCCGCCGTGACGGACGGCGGGGTTCCGCCAGTCGGGCTCGGTGCCGTCGAACTGTGTGACCAGCGTCGTGTCGGAGTAGGCGGCGGAGAGCCATCGTCCGTAGGCACGATCCGCTGTGATGGGCTCCCAGACTGTCAGTCCATCCCCGCCCCGGTCGTCGGCGGGGAGGTAGAAGTACGGCACGAAGCGGTGCCGGGGCACGGTGGCCACTGCGCTCCGCCAGCCGGCGTCGTCCAGAAGACCTTCCTGGGCCAGGGCCTTGGTCATCGCCGCGCGCATGGGCAGCGCGTCGGTTTCAGGATCGGCGGGCAAGGTCACTGTCCCCGCCTCCTTTCAGGGTCAAGATGTCGGCGAACACCTCGGCGATGGCGGGGGCGTCCGGGAGCCATCCCCACTGCCCGTTCGGATTGCACTCGATGGCCCACCAGTCCGTGGAGTCCTCCCCTTCCCCGGTGATCGCGAAGTCGAAGCAGCCGAAGACGAGGCCGAAGGAGGCCAGATAGCCGTGCAGCGCCCCTTCGATCGAGGCGGGCACGGTGACGGGAGATTGGATGAGTTCGTTCCAGTCACCACGACGCCAGTCGAGGTCCCCGTTCGGAGTTGTGATCCGCTGCGCGAAGACTCGGTCACTGATGACGGTCACCCGAACGTCACAGGTCTTGGGAATCTCGGCCTGGAACAGGTGCGCGGTCGCCCTGAGCGAGTCGTCGAAGGTTGTGGGATCGATGCGCTGGGTCCAAATGGCGCCGGTCTGCCCGCTGTCACACGGAGGCAGGCCGCGGAACGTCTTGTAGACCACCCGCTCATGGCGGTCGGCGAAGTCTTGTGCGGCCCCCATGTCATTGGTGATGAGGGTCGGCGGAATCCGCAGCCCGAGCTCGGTGAGTCTTTGCAACTGGGTCGGCTTGAAGTCGGCCCGTGTCACCGCGTGAGGATGATTGACGTACAGAGCGGAGCTCAGGCTGTTGAGCACCCCACCGAGCCCGTGCCGTGCCTCCGCGGAAGCGAAATCCCGCTGCTGGGCAGGCAGATGGCTGAACCGACACGCATAGGGGGTGGGCCGTCGCCAGTAGACCGCACCGATCTCAGTGGGTTCCACCATCCGCGTCGCCGTCCGCAGCCATCCACTCCATTGACGCCTGCCCGGTCCGATGTGGAACCCGAAGGCGAGCTCGCGCCCGATGTCCGCCGGATCGGCGCGGACGACTGGTACCGCTCGTGCGTTCAGGGCCTCGACGACCCGGTCGGCAGTGACGTCCTCGAGCGATGTGAGGACGAGTACGGTCGGGTTCATTGGTCAGTCCGACTCGTAGTCCGTGGTGTTGTCGTCTTGCGTCTGCGGCTGAGGCGTCTGCCCGTCGCCGCCACCGGACACCGAGGCGGTACCGGTCGTGCGGGACGTGCCGTGCTTCCCCATCTCCACGACGTCACCCGACGCGTCCGTGTAGCGGGCGGTCTGGGTGACCGAGTCCAGTACCACGGTGGCGTACGCGGGAGGAGACACCGGAAGCCGGTCGGACACAAGACGGAGGGCCCACGGTGCGTGGCCGGCCGGCACGTTTACGCCGTCCTCCCCGCCGGTGCCGGAGTAACGGCCGGGCGGTTCGGCCAGCCGGGACCGGCCGGTCTTCACGAGGGCGACGACGGACTCCGGGGCGCACAGGTCGCCCTCGTAGCGGGGCGGAACCGCCCAGTACGTTCCAGGAGGCTGCTGCCGGTCGGGCCGCGGCACGCCGAGATAGGTGCCGCTGCCCAGGCACCCGGTGACGCGGTCGTGGGGCCAGGTGAGTGCCGCACGGGCCTGGATGAGGGCGTAGTAGGTTCCGCCCGAGCACCTGGTGTCATGGATGACCGCTCCGTCCAGTAATGCGCCGAGCGCCACCACCACTTCGGCGTGCTGCTGGCTTCCCACGCCGGCGTGGACGACCTCGGCTGCCATGCGTACGGCTGCGAACCGCTCGCCGAGGGGCAGCAAGGCCACGCCCTGGGTCTCCCACTCCCTTCGGGCCTGTTCCGGTGCAGGGTCGGCCCGGGCAAGCCACTCCGCAATCGACCTGTTCAAAGCGCTCTGGGTGTACACAGGGGTGCCTCCTGTCGCTCCTGCATTCAGTGAGGGCATTCAGCGTCGAGCACAGGCTTGTCGCCTACAAGGACCTCCAGAGGACCCCAAGGGGACATGCAGAGGACGGAGTTGACCTCGTAGGCGTGAAATGGCGACGCAGAGCGGACGTCCTGTGCGAGGGTTGAGAGCAGCCGTCATCAGGAGGTGTGCCGTGTCCCGACCGGCAGGGAACGTCCGGCTCAAGGCCGCGCGCGTGGCAGCCGGCTTCAACTCGCAACAGCATCTGGCCGACGCGCTCACCGAGCACGCCAGGCACCTGGGCATCCGGGGACTCTCCGTAGGGGTCCGGCAGGTCCGGCGGTGGGAATCCGACAATCCGCCCTGGCCGCAGCCGGACTGCCAGCGCGTCCTCGTCCACCTGCTCGGCCAGAGCATGGAAGACCTGGGCTTCACGCCTCCCTGGGGAGTCGAGGGACCGAGGCCCGGCCGTTCACCCCGTGCGCGCACCGCGACCGTTGCTGTCCCGGCAGCGGCATTCGGGCGAGCGGCGACCGCACAGCAACCGGCCACCGCAGGTGTCGACTATCTGGCAGTGACCCGATCCCACCGCCGCCTCTACTGGTCGGTGGCACCGACGCAGCTGCATCCCGCCGTTCTCGCCCATGCGGCGCTCGGTTGCGGTCTGCTCCCCGAATCGGCTGACGGTACCCGCCGTACGATCGCGACGGCGCTCGCGGAGACATACCTCCTCGCGGGCCGTATCGAGTTCTTCGACCTCAGCGAACCCGACACGGCCAACCACACGCTCGTCCTGGCCCTGCAGGCCGCCGGGGAGGCGGACGACCCGCTGCTCGGCGCGGCGATCATCGCGCACATGGCGTTCGTCCCGGGATGGGTGGGCGACCGTGAGGCGGTCGCGGAGCGCATGATCGCGTCCCGCACCTACGCCCGCCGTGCCGCTGCCTCGGCAGAATTCCTGGCGTGGCTGGATGCGGTGGAAGCCGAGTGCGAGACGCGCTGCGGCAACACCCGCACGGCACTCAACTTGATCAGGCACGCGGAGGACGTCCTGGCGGCCGGCACGGAGCATCCGTCACCGGAGTGGATGGACTGGTTCTCCCCGGCCCGCTTGGCCGCCTTCAAGGGCAACACACAGCTGATCGCCGGCCACCTCCCGCAGGCCCGTGAGACCCTGTTGTCCGCCCTTGACGCGCTGATGCCGTCGGAGGGCAAGCAGCGCTCCGTGGTCTACGGTGACCTCGCGGCGGTGGAGGCGGCGGCCGGCAGGCCGGAGGAGGCCTGCGGATACGCGAGCCGTGCCCTCGACCAACTGGCCGAGACCTGGTACGCCACCGGCATGGACCGGGTACGGGAGGTCCGCCGCGCCCTCGCTCCGCACCAGCACGAACGCTGCGTCCGCGACCTCGACGACCGCCTCTACAACTGGTGCACCACGGTGAGTGCTCTCACCCGTTGAAGTCACCGATCAGGTCAGGCAGTTCAGCGAGGCTCTCGACACGGAAGGTCGGCAGCTCCCTGGCCTGCGCGCTGTGCCACTGAATCGTGGCCCAGGGCCCGCGATGCACAAGCGCGGTGTGCATCCCTGCCTCGCCGGCAGGGCGGATGTCGTTGTCGCATCGGTCTCCGACGTACAGAATCTCGCCCGCGTCGAACGGGACGGCGTCGGCCACCCGCTTGAAGAACTCCGGGTCCGGCTTGCTCGCCCCCCAGTCATCCGAGGTACCGATCAGATCGACGTCGTCCGCGAACAGCTCTCGCAAGATCCGGCCGGCACGCACCGTCTGGTTGCCCGCGATGCCGAGCCACAGTCCGTCGTCCCGGAGCCGCCGCAGCGCAGGCCGGACATCGGAGTACAGGTCCTCTTCCCCGAACGTCTCCGGCTGCCCGGCGGCGGCCCGCTTCTCCCGCTCCTCGTACAGGTCGAAACCCGGACTGAACTCCTGGAATGTCTCCCGGTAGTCCCGCCCCTGCGCGATCACGGCCCCGAACATCGCGTGGAAGGTGTGCCGGGGGACGCCGAGCCAGTCGGCCCAAGTGCCGTACTCCCGGGTCTCGTCCACGAGACACTCACCTACGTCGAAGACGACTGCGTGAATCATGGAGGGAGAGTATCGGAGTCTGCCGAGTCATCCCGTTGTCCGTACGACTGTCCGTCCTCGAGGCTCAGCCCCGAAGGAACGAGTGAATCGCGGCTGCAAGTGCCTTGCCGAGGGGAATGGGAACGGCGTTGCCGATCTGGGTGGCGATCTCCGTCTTGGTCCCGCACCAACGGAAATCCAGAGGGAAACCCTGTATACGGGCGGCCTCGAAGTGAGTGATCGGCCGATTCTCTCTCGGATGGAGGTAACGGCCCTTCTCCGGTTTGTAGAATTCGGTCCGGATAGTCACGGAGGGCTCACCGAGACGAAGGCGTCCCATGACGTCGCCGGTACCGGTGTTGTGATTGTCCCAGCTCTCCGTGGAAAGGTAGTCGACCCGCGTCCTGACACCCGGTGGGTTCGGCGTGTCGAAGAGCCGAATTCTTCCGGTCTCGTCCACCGTGTACCACTTGTTCCGCAGGTCCTTACGGTTTCCGCCTTCAGGGATGGCGCGATAGCGGGCCCTTGAAAGGGCCTCCGGGTTGCGTCGGAAGTGCAGGTCGCCTGTGGTGAAGATTCCAGGGAGGACCGAGTTGACTTCGGGGATGAATTCCTTACTGTCCGGCAGTTCAGTCCCGCGGATCTCGCGACGCGCCGACTCGGTGAAGATGGTGTCGACTGCTTCCCAGTACTGGATGCCTGCATCCAAACCGTCGAGGACCTGGGAGGGCACCGACAGGGTCTTCCTGGGCCGCCGGACGTGTGTCCGGACCGGATACGTCATCGTGCGCCCGTTGTCGACGTCGCGGCGGACACCGATGACGATGGCTCGGCGTCTTGCCTGTTTTGCACCGTAATCTGCAGAATTGAGCAGATAGCGCTTGGTCTTTTCTTCCGTGCTGTCGGTTGGTACGTGGCCCGGCGGATCGACGAGCTGGTAATCGGCGAGTCGCCCGCCGGGTGCCACCTCGCTCAGCAAGTTTGCGAACTCGTCGGACTTGAGGAACCGGTCGACGTTCTCGATGACGAAGACTTTGGGTCGAATGTCCGCGACGACACGAACGTACTCTTCCCACAGCCGGTTGCGTTCACTGCCCTTCTTGAGGCGGTTCAGGGCCGAGAAACCCTGGCAGGGCGGACCTCCAACGACGACCTCGGCCTCCCTGGCCTCTGCGGTCGGTTCCCAAGCCTCGATGTCGCCGACGTGGACGCGAGCCGACGGAAGCCGCTCGTCCGGTCGGAGCTCTCCGAAGTTCGCAGCGTATGTCGCCGCCGCAGCCTGGTTGTGCTCGACGGCTGCGATGCTGCGGAAGACGGGGACGTTGTCGACTGCGTCCGCCGGACGGAACTCATGAAATCCCTGGGTGAAGCCCCCACAGCCGCTGAAGAGATCAACGACTGTGATGGGTTCAGAAGCAGCGGGACGGGGCGTACGCATGGCTAGATCTTAGCTGCGCAGAGCGGTTGCCACGGCGTGTCCCACAGCGGTGGCCAAGGGCGGGGGCATCGCGTGGCCCACTTGACGGTATCGAGACGTCTTGCCACCGGCGAACTCCCAGTCCGCGGGGAAGGCCTGGATCATCGCTGCCTGCTCGACAGTCAACTTGGGGTGGTCACCAGCAGGAAAGTCGGCACCGGGCGGCTCGTCAGCCAGGCTGTTTCCGTTGACCCCTAGTGCGGCCCAGGCCTTCTTGCTGCCGGTCGGGCCCAGATCGGCCCCTCCTCGACGGTCCGAACCTCCAACGAGTGCCGGCGCAGCCCGATCTGCAAGCCTGACCCATTGCTCCGCTCCGGGCCAACCGCGAGAGGACATGGAGGTGCCGAGAACCTGGCCCACGGTCGGCGCGGGGTCGCCACTGGGGAGAGGCCATGCGAATGCGGCGAAATAGGCCACTTGCAGGGCCACAAGGAAGCCGCTGCTCCGGTTCTGCGGTACACCGAAATCGGCCGCGTTGAGCACCTTCCAGGTGGAACGAAAGCCGACTCTGCTCAATTCACCTTCGATCCAGGCGCGATCTGATTCGAACTCCGGACTTTCGACAAGATCTGGGACATTTTCGAAGAGCACTGCCTTGGGCTTGACTTCGCACGCCAGGCTGATCGCTGCACGCAGCACCATTCGCTCGGTGGTGTCCTCGGCTCGGGCCACAGTGGCCGGCGACTTCACACGAGGCAGCCCCCCGCTGACAAGGTCGACGCCCAGCACGTCCGGTCGCATGTCCACACGGAAGTCGACGACATCGATGCACACCACGTCCCAGTGGGGTCGATTCCGATCAATGGTGAAGCAGGCATCGGCTTTGCTGTCCATCAATAGCACCGGGTCGAATCCGGCACGCTCGAGCCCGAGTGCCTGCCCTCCGGCGCCGGCGCATATCTCGAGAGACCTGAACCGGCGTTCAGTGTCAGGGTCTGCTCCGGCACGACGTGCGTTGCCCCCGATCCTGCTTGCGCGCACCGGCGAGGAGCTCTGTGATCGAGAGGGTTCCACAGGCGGCGTCGAGGAAGGCGAGGGGCCACCGCGCTGAGCGTCGATCGATTCCTGGGCCACCGCACGCAGCTCGCAGACAAGAGCTCGTTCGTCGACGCCGTCGAACATCACGAAAGGCGCTAGGCGGAGGAGCCGCTTGAGGAAATCTCGGAGTGTGTCGCGCTCGTTGAGTCCCCTGAGGTCGAGGTCCTTCCAGACCCGCAGAATGGCGCGAACCAAGTGCGGACTGCCGCCCAGTGCCGCGCGCCGGGCGTAGATCTGATCGAACGCCGCCTCGCCGAGGATCTTGAGTGCCTCGTAGGGCTCCGTTTCTCCGGGGGAGCGCACGAGTTGCGCACGCCACCACAACCGGCCGAAGACATGGCGGGTCAGATCCGTACCGAGGATCCGGTCCTTCGGGGGGCTGGGATAACGCCAGAAGGCGACGTCCGGCAGCAGGATCAGGGCAAGAAACGCCCAGACGTCCCTTGACGCCGCCTCTGCGGGGACCATGCCCATTTCTCCATGGAGCATGGCGGCCACTTGCAAGTCGAAATCCGCATTGCGAGTCCGGTCCGACTCCTCGGGGAATCCTGCGCGTTTTGCAAGGTCGAGAACCCCTTCGCGGAGTTCGCGCAACCGGTCGGGAGGCACCCGATCGCCACCGGTGGCCACGTATACCGATGACTCGTGAGTCAGGGCGACGCGTTGGGAGAGTTCGGCTACGGTCAATTTCCCGTACTCGTCGAAGAGGGGGCCGGCCTGTTCCGCGAGCAGCCGCGGGTAAAGGAAGCTCATGTAGACACCTCGAAGATTTTGACGGCCGCTTGCAGATCTGAAGCGAACAGGGCCGGTGACTGCCTGTGGCGCAGCCGGACGTCAGTGATCGACTGGCCAGGAAAGAGCTGGTCGAACAGGCTCAGCAGGGTCGCGCCCAGAGAACCCTCGGGAAAGTCGGCGTCTTCGGTGAAGTCGTCGTGAGCCAGGGCATGTTCGATCATGATGCGAGCGGCATCCGCGTAGACCGCGGAAAGCACGACCCGATCGATCGGGCGTGGCTTCGCCGCATTCTGAAAGGCCGTCGAGGTGACGACGTTGTGTTCGTTGACGAGCAGAAGCAGCGAGCCCATCGTTGCGCTCTCGAGGCCCCCACTGATCTGGAGATGCCACGCCGCGCTGTCCGGGAACGACGTCTTCGCGAAGTCGATCACGGCCATGGGGAACTGTGGGGCGTCCCCCTGTAGGCGCAGTGCCGCCCGGTCGCTCCACAGTACGGACCCGGCTCGGCGGGGCGAGGAGGGTCTACCGTCCGTCCTGCGCTCGGCGAGCAGGAGCGCGGTGTCGAGAAGGAGGAGACCGCCCAGATCGGCGCCGATCAGCCGCACATCGAGTTCGACTGTTGCCGTGCCGGCTTCGGCCAACCTGACCTGTTGAGCCGGTCCGCTGAGATTGGAACCGGTGGCGGTCCACACGGCTGCCAACGTGAGCACCGTGCCCGCCGGGAGGCCCGATTCCTGCCGGGCGCGGTCGAGATCGACGCGCACGGCCCTGCGTATGTGCAGGTCCATTTGGTAGTCCCAGTCGGGCAGCGCCTCGGGAAGGTCGATGTCGATGTCGTCGATCACCAGGCGCCACGGTTGGGCCATGACGACGTCCTCGGCCGGAGACCGATACGGAAGAACCCGTCGGCTCACGACGCCTTCACCGCCTCGACCTTGATGCCGATCTCCGTCATCGTGTCAGGGGCCGGTCGCACCAAGGCGCGCCAGACCGAGTCTCCGCCCTCGATCACGTACGGGTCACCAGAGTGCAGGAGTCCCGTCTCGTCCTCCCAACCGACGAGTTCTGGCATGCTCGCCCCGATGGGCGGGTCTGTCTCCCGGCCACCCGTACCCGGCAGGGTGACGGCCAGGTCGATGCGGACCAGCTGAGGACCGGGAGTGGGCAGTCGGAACTCCTGGACCAGCACGGAGGTGTCTCCCCGGTCGTCGTAATACGGGTCGCCGACGTATTGCACACGTGGCCGTCGGCGGGTTACTGAGCCATCGCCCGATGCAACAGTGAGCGCCCCGGCGCCGCCAGCCGTGTGGACGTTGGCCCCGCCCGTGGGCGCGCCGGTTCCCCGTTCCGTCAATCCATGTCCTTGCGAGGCGGGTACGACCTCCTCCACGTCGTCGCTGACCGTCCGTCGCGTGGCAGTGCTGCCGGGCTTCGAGTAGTCGGTGGCTCCGCCGATTCCCCATGCACCGCCGACCAACCCGGAGAAGAGAGAGCTGGCGGCACCAAGTGCGACGTTGCTGGAACCGGGCCGGGCGTTCCCCGTCAGAGACAGCAGACCGTTCAGCGCCTCGTCGATGCGACGAAACGTGCTCTGCACATACGTGCTCTCCGGACGATCGAGTGAGTGCCGGTTCCACGCGTCGTGAGTGGGCGGCTCGGCCTTCGCATAGACCTCGTCCATGGATTCATCAGCCCGAAAGACACCTGCATAACCCTGATTGGAGCTCGGCGGTTTGGGACCTGGGCGGTAGGTCACGACCAACTCTGCCGGGCGCATCAGACACACGTGATGAATCAGGTCCTCGATGTTCAGCATGCGCTGGGCACGCGTCGGCTCGAGTGGTGGCACTATTCGCTTGACCAGTCCCAGTCGGCCCAGATGTTTACGCGGCTTCCAACAGGCGAGGTCCTGCCCCTGCGGACCGGTCATCCTCTCGTACGCCGCGACGAACATATTGAGAGGCCGCGTCGTACGAGGGTCGGGTATGGGATGGTCGATGCCGTCGCACGTGACCGAGAAGCGCATGGCGGGCGGCCTGCCATCCGACGAGATCATCTTGGGCCACAGATGCCACGCGATGGTGTCCGCCAGATAGTCGGCGGCTTCGGCAGGTTCCATCTCGTCGAGGTTGGGGTCGATGACGACCACGCTCGTTCCCGTTTCGTCAACGGCGAACGGTCGCAGGCCCAGACGCTGGGCCACGGCTTCCGCTTCGTGCCCGACCAACGGCTCGACTACGTCCCCGGAGGTGTCACCCCACCAATGCCGGCCGGTGTACCGGCCTCCGGTCTCGGGCACATAGCTCTTCCACAGCGCACAGCCGATGAGACGAGTCTCGATTCCGCCCTCCGGCGTGCGACAGCGGGAGTGCACCAATACTGTCCCGGCCTTGGACAGCAAGTAGAAGATTCCCTTGCCGAATCCGTAGGTGCCGCCGCCGAGTGCCGTGTCCCGCGGCTCGCCGATGTTACGGATGAACGAAACGAAGTCACGCTCCGGCCCGACTGCGGCGTCGGCGCGTGTCGGACCACCGAGGCCGCGAGTCCCCCGGTCGGAGACCGCCAGGACCCGAATCGGCCCCCGCCTGAAGGTGTCGTTGAGCGGGAAACGATCAACATTCGTCGGAGCGCCGGCCAGGAGGAGCGTCCTCCAGGCGGGTGCGTGTGCGGGGCCCACCGTCCACATGTCAATGCCGTAGTCGACCGGTTGGAGCGAGCCAGCCGAACGCGCGTCCCAACTGTTCTGGGCCGACTCGCGGACCAGGATGGTGAGCAGGTCCAGCTCGGGGCGCCCTAGCTGATTGCGGATGCCTTCAGCAGCGCTCGCGCCTTCGGGCGGGTAGGGCTGGGAGTACCAGCGGGGCTGCGTCACGCCGACTCCTCGATCATGTGGTCGATCGTCTGCGACACCTCGTCCGGGCTCATCGGTACGGGAGTGTCCCCGGAGAGGTCGATGGTGTACTCCACGTCCAAGACAGAGACTGGAACGCCCGCAGAAACCAGCGCGCCTCGTGTGAGCCCGGGGAAGTCGGGACCCACTTGGTACCAGGTCTGTTCGGCAACTGCGAAGCGCGTTTCGCGGTAGCGGTCGGCCTCAAAGTGGCGGTAGCCGGTTTCCGCAAGAAGGCTCAGCAGCGTCGTTTCGTCGTCACACTGGTCGAGCACTCGCTCGACCAGATCCACGAAGCCGAGGCCATTGGCTGTTGCCGTCGTCAGACGGTGCAGACGAAACCACACCAGGCAGAGGCTTCCGTCCACGGGTACTTCGAGCTGGTCCAGCCCGTGTATACGAGCTTTCCTGCCACTGCTTTCAGTTCCGGCCTTCACCTCGACGGCAGCGCTACCGGTTGAGAAGTCGTGACGGTGCCCCTTCGGGCCGAGCCACAGGCGATGAGCGCTGGGATCTCGTTTCAGAAGCTCGCTGAGAAGCAGCAACTCGGCGAAAAGGCCGGTGAGCTGCTCGGGGCCCAAAGTCGGACCGTGCGTCTGGAAGAGTGCCTTCCACCGGTCCAACACTCGGTAGAGGGCCTTGACCGGGTTGCCGGGCAGCTCCGTGGCCGCGCTCAAGACGTCCAGGCAAAGACCTGTGAAGAGATCATTGAAGTCCCCGCGCAGGCAACCCAGGTCCGCATAGGTCTGATAGGTCTCCTCGTCCTCCAACGGCCTCTTGCGCAAGTGCAGCACTGGACCATCGAGACCGGAGCGCACCTTGCGATGCGTGTCCATGGGAACCAGGAGGTGTCGATTGCCTTCGTGGTCCACGGCCGCAGCCAGGGGACCGTCGTTCGTGACGACAGGTAGGTGGGCCACGCGCAGACGGTGCTCACCCGTGGTCGCCCGCGCTTCAAGGGCGGACCACAGTTCCTCCACGACCGTCCGAAGAGGCTCGTTGCTCACGCGTCTTCACCTTCGAGGAGGCTGAGGTCTTCGTCCTCGATGCGGACACCCGACAGGTCGGCGGAGATGTATTTCTCCACAGTGCTGTCCTGTTGCTGCGGCTCCGGAAAGACAAGGCCCACACCAATGACGTGTTCCTCCGCGTTCAAAGGCTTACGCGTCTTCTTGGGAGGCTTCGGCTCCGACGTTTTGTCGATGGGGTACAGGACGAGGAGACCCGTGTTGGGAAGATGCTTTTGACGGGCCGCCATGATGTCCTCCTCCTTAAGTTTTGCCGTGTCGCCGTCCAAGTCGACAGCCGCGTCACGGCGGCTCATCAGAGTCTTGATGTCGACAGTCCCGGCCCCTGAGTTGGTGTCGAGGCGAGCTCGAACCGCGCGTCCCACCGTGACATTGGGTGCGAAGGAGAATGGCTCTCCGGCAGGGTTACCGACGATGGCCACGTTCCAGCGACGCAGGGAACCCGCCACGGAGACCCGCTTTCTGATGTACGCGCTTATCAGGTCGGGGTCGTTCTCCGGCGACTTGTCGTGGAACTTGTAGGAAGCCAAGAAGTCGGTGATTACACCGTACGGCACGTCACGGAACACGTAACGACCCTCGACAGGACGTTCCTCCAGGCGCACGGCACTCTTGATGCAGGCCCCGACCAGAGCCTTGGCGGCCGAGATGTTGCCGCTCAACCATTCTGCATCGGTCCGGAAGTAGTGCGTCTGAATGCGCCTGCCGCCGTACGAGGATGCCGCAGTGACAGCAGAACGCATCTTGGCGGCGGCGGTGACCCGCAGGGCGGGATGGGTGCGCAGGCGAACGGCGAACGTGAGAGGGGTTTCGTCCTCGGTCATGTAGAGGTCGATGTCTCGTCGCATCTCGGTCTCGACCGTTGCGAGGTGGCGGAACCATTCCGCGAGCTCGTCGGTCATCCAGATCCGCGGAAGGTCCGCATACCCGTTTCTGAAACCGAACCAGCGTCCCATCTGCAGCAGAGTGTCGTACGCCGAAACCGCGCGAACGAAGTAGCTGACCGCGAGCCCTTCGAGAGTCAAGCCTCGAGACAGTGTGTTGCCACCGACCGCGATCGCGACCACCGGGCCGCTCTCGTAGTCGAGGCGGTCCTCGCTGCTGGAGTTGTCCATGATGACGCGGCAGTCGCGCAGCACTCCGGGCAACACGGTCAGAAGCGAGTCGAATGAAACCTTGGTCTCACCGAAGTCCTCGGCAGGGACACGAGCGGTCTCCTCATCCCACAAAGTGCGCAGACGTGCAAGAACGGTCTGGTCGTCGAGCGCGCCGAGTGTGCGATTCCGAAGGTGCTCGAGCGGCCGTTTGAAGCTGTTGTGGACCGACGTGTTGACGCTGGTGTGTATCAGCATCGTGCTGTGAGGGTTTCCCGTCCCACGGACACGGCGGGCTGCCGTCACCAACCAGAAGTATTCGATCGCCCCGCGCAGAGTGTCGGTGATGACCGGCTCGAACCCGTCGACGTCGGCCTTCGTCTCCGGACGAACGCAGGGCACGTCGTCGAGCGGGACCGAGCGGATCATGTCGTAGCCGTCGTCGACGTCGTCTTCGTCCTCGCCGTCGAGGGCGTAGCGCCCGAAGAGGACCTCCGTTCCGAAGTGACCATTGGGCTTGGGCAAGTTGACGACGAAGTCGCGCGGATACAGGTCTTCCGCACTCGGGTCGATAAGCAGGTTGGCGAACGGGGACGCCGTGTATCCGACGTAGGCCGACCGTGGCAGGCTGCTCATGAGGCTGAGGATCAAGGGGTTGATCGACTTGGTGGCCACGGTGGCCTGGTCCGCCTCGTCGTCGATGATCAGGGCGGGGCAATCCTTGAGGTAGTCCGATGCCTGGTTCAGCCACCGAGCAAGCTTGCGGAGAACGGTCGCGTTCTTCTTCACCACGCACAGGACGTGGGTCTTGTTGTTCTTGCCGAAGTACGCGGCAGGGTTTTCCTGGGGTGTGAAGTCTTTGTCCAGGCCGGTCAGTTGCGACCACAGTGACGGGTTGGGCTCCACCAACTGCTGCACCAGACGGGCTTGCGTCTGGCGTCGCAGTCCGTTGTGGATGCCGGCCAGGACGATGAAGAGTTTGTAGCCGCGGTCGGCTGCCTTGGCCATCACCGAGGTGAAGTTGGTTGTCTTACCGGACTGCACGTATCCGACGACCAGGCCTCGAGTGGAGAAGGCCTTCTCCTTTGGATGGTTGAGCAAGGAGACCACGCGGGTGGAGGACTCGTCGAGGTCACGGATTGCGGGCTCTTCCGGCCATCCGTCCTTGCGGAGCAGGTTCGCGATCGCCGGCCAGCACTTGTCCTTGGCCTGAGGGCCGGTGTACCAGGTGTCGCGGTTGCCGAGAACCACCGCGTGCGGCTCTTCGAGTTCCTTGATGCGGAGGGTTTGCTGCTCGTGCCGCTCACGGATTTTCTCAATCACGTGCTGCTCGACACCAAGCAACTCCAGCCGCTTGACCGCTTCCGACGGAGGGAAGGACTCCAGCAACGCCTGGAAGGTCTCGTACATGGCGTCGAAATCTTCGGTCATTGGGTCGACAGCCCCCCGCTCTCGTTCGTCCAGTCAACTGCCCGCAGCTTCCAGCGACCGACTGCGTCGACGCATGGGTCAGCGGCACGGGACGCCGACCGGCCCCCCGTCGTTCACGACTCCTACACATTATTCGGTGTCGAGAGTCGTTGGTAGATGAAACAACAACCTCGCTGGACACCCTGGGGGAGGTTTTCGTGTCGTTATCCGGCGGGATAAACCAATCCGATGTTCAACAGAAGTGGACATATGGGTGTCGAGTCTCCCGTCTCTGGCGTCACGAGTCTGTGGCGGTCGCGCGCCTGGAGGCGACGACAGTTTCGATTTTGTGGGCGACCTCATCGACGGATTCGTGCTCCCAGAAGCGCAGCACAGTCCATCCTTCTGCGGTCAGATGGGAGGTCGTCTCGGTGTCGCGAGCCATGTTCTTGTCGAGCTTGGCTCGCCACCATGCCGCGTTGGCCTTGGGGTGCGTCGCGTGCTCGGGGCAGCCGTGCCAGAAGCAGCCGTCGAGAAAAACGGCGATCTTCGCCTTGGAGAAGACGATGTCGATGGTTCGGCGGGGCATGCCCGGCACCGGTACGTTGACGCGGTAGCGCAGCCCCGAAGCGTGCAGCAGCTTTCGAACCGCGACCTCCGGCGCCGTATCCCGGGAGGCCTGGCGGCTCATGCGGGCGGATACGGCGGGGGACGAAGGGACGGCGTGCGACACATAAGCATTTTGCCGGCGGACCGTCGGTGTTGGGTACGGAGCTCGTCGACCGGTGACTGCCGGCACCGTGAGGCCGCTCGCTTCCGGGGCATTGTCGCGCTTCCGCGGACCGCGCCAAGGACGCTGTGCGTCGCCTTCGGCGATGGCCCTCCGGGCCACCCTTGACCCGGCCCGCTCCAGCGCGGGGGAGAAGCGAGCGAGCGGCCTCAGGGAGAGCGGGGCTTGGTCGGGTCAGTGAGGTGGTGGATGGGGGCGCGTCGGCGTCTCGGATGCACGCCGGGTCGGCATGGCGACTGCAGGAAGCGCCGACAAGAGGCCCTTACGTCTGCTCGACCGGTGCGGTTCTTTCCGGCCGGCCACCGGCACCCTGGGGCGGCGGTCAGACAGGGCTGGTTGTCCGACAGGCGCTGTTCCGCCGCCCTGTTGCTCGTCGGGGGGCGGGTCAGACGTCGGTGCCGTGGCACTCGCCGTATGTTCGGCCTGAGCCGCACCAGCACGGGGCCGTCCGTTCCGGGGGCCACGGGATCGCTCGGCCTCGGGCTGCGAGGGTGGTGGCGTACTGGGGGAGGAGGGTGGCGTCTGTGGGGGTCGTGCCCTCGGAGGCTGCGAAGGCCTCGTACGAGGGGACCGTGCCCGTGACGATGCCCAGGTTGGCCGTGCCGGAGGCGGACAGTTCCCGCAGCGAGGCCTCCGTCGTCGCCAGGTGGGCCTCGTAGGAGGGGTACTCCTCGGCGAGGGCCGGGTAGTCGGCGACGAGTTCGGCCAGTTCCTCGGCCGGCCAGTGCAGGATGGCCACCGGGAACGGGCGGGACAGCGCCTCGCGGTACGTGCCCAGTTCCGCCTGGAGGCGGGAGATCTCCGCCTGGAGCTCCGCCGGGTTCGAGGAGCCCAGGGACCACACGCGCTTGGGGTCGTGGAGCTCGTCCAGGGGGACCGTCGCCGTGTTCAGGGTGTCCGCCAGGGTGTCCCAGTCGTCGTGCGGCAGGCCCAGCATGCGGCGCACCCGGTGGCGGCCGAAGAGCAGCGGGCGCGCGGCGTACGGGGGTTCCGCGTCCTGCGGGAGCAGCAGGTGCGCGGCCTGCGTGAAGGTGTCCTGCGCCGCTTCCAGCTCGTCGTGGGACTCCAGGGCCTCCGCGACGATCACCCACGGCGCCGGGTCGCGCGGGGCGGCGACGCGGATGCCCTCGATGATGGCGCGGGCCTCGGCCTCGTGGTCGTACTCCCACAGGTTGGACGCCTTCAGGGCGCGGACCAGGTGGGGGTTCTCCAGGGTCTCCCCGGACGTCAGCAGGCGGTCGTAGAGGGTCGTCGCGGCGGGGCGGTCGCCGGCGAGTTCCAGGTGGGCCGCGGCCCGCAGCAGCAGGGCTTCCGCGTCCTCGGGGTACAGGCCGGCGGTCCGCTCCAGGCGTGCCGCTTCGGCGGTGTGGTCGACGTTCTCGGCGGGCGTGTCGGAGCGCATGGTGGACACCGTACTGCCCAGCGGTGACGAAAGTGAGGGGTCCGCCGGGCGGTATCACCGCACCTCCGCAGCCCGGGGCGGCCTGCGCCCCCGGCTCCTCCGTCGCCTCCCGGCCCTGCGGCCTCCGGTCCGCTCCCGCAGGGCGCGGGGATCCCTCGTCGCCTCGCGGCCCCGCGCGCTCAGGCCCGCTCCCGCAAGGCACGCGGGTCCTCCGTCGCCTCGCGGTCCCGCGCGCTCAGGCCCGCTCCCGCCAGGGCACCGGGATCTTCCGCGGGCCCGCGGCCCCGCGGCCCCGCGCCCTCAGGCCCGCTCCCGCCAGCGCACCGGATTCCTCCGCCGCCCCGCAGCACCCGTCCTCAGGCCCGCTCCCGCAAGACCCCCACGCCCACCGCACCGGCCGCCGCAAGGCCCGCCGATACCAGCAGGGCCACGTCCGCGCCGTCCGGCAGGCTGCCCGCCGAGGTCGCCAGCGCGATCGTGAGGGCCACGCCGGCGCACGAGCCGATGTAGCGGAACGTCTGCTGGGCGCCGGAGCCCATCGCCGCGCGCTGCGGCGGGACGGACTCGACCGCGACCAGCGGCAGCGCGGCGTTCAGCAGGCCGCTGCCGATCCCGCCGACCAGCAGTCCCGGCAGCAGGCGCGGCCAGGAGCCGGCCGACAGCGCGCCGAGCATGGTCAGCGCGGCCGCCGCGTGCAGCACGAAGCCCGCCGCCAGCTGCAGGCGCGGCGGCACCCGGCCCGCCAGGCGCCGCGCCTGCAGCGCGACGACGAAGGACAGGCCCGACCACAGCAGGAACAGCCACGCCGTCGCCATCGCGGACATCCCCAGCGTCTGCTGCAGCAGCGCCGGGAGGTAGCTGAACAGGCCGATCACCGCCAGGCCCGTGAACAGCCCGCCCGCCGAGGACGCCAGGAAGCGCGGGTGGCGCAGCAGACCCAGGTCGATCATGGGCGTGGCCGTACGGCGTTCCACGACGGCGAAGAGTGCCAGCAGCGCGACGGTGGCCAGCAGCAACAGGCCGACCGGGGCGCGCAGCCAGCCGTCCCGGCCCAGGGTGAGGGCGGCGACCAGGCACACCAGCGCCGGGCCGAAGGTCAGCGCGCCGAGCAGGTCCGGCCGCCCGCCCCGCGGGGCCCGCGACTCCGTCAGCGCGCGCGCCGACAGCGCCGCCGTCACCAGCGCGGCCGCGCCGAGGACGCCGTACGCCACCCGCCAGTTCGGCAGCGCGCCCGCGACCAGCGGGCCGACCGCGATGCCGCCGGAGACGAACGCCCCCCACACGCCCGTCGCGTGCAGCCGCCCCCGCGCCGTCGGGAACGCGTGCACGATCAGGCCCAGACTGCTCGCCAGCAGCGCCGCGCTCGCCGCGCCCTGCGCCACCCGGGCCAGCGTGAACAGCCATGTGGACGTCGTGAGCGCGCCCAGGGCCGTGGTGAGGCCGAGCGCCAGGGTGCCGGCGGTGAAGATCCGGCGGCGGCCGTAGTCGTCGGCGAGGCTGCCGGCGACCAGGAGGAGGGCGGCGAGGCCGAGCGGGGTGCCGTTGAGCAGCCAGGCCTGCGCGGAGAGCGGGGTGTGCAGGTCGGCGGCCGTGTCGGGGAGCGTCACCATCGGCGCGGTGTACGTCATCAGCGCGATCGCCGTCGCCGCGCTGGTCAGGGCGAGGGTCGCGCGCGGACGGGCGGGTGCGTCGCGGGGCGGGGTTTCGGGCGCGGACGAGGCGGGGGCCGTTACGGCCGGTGCCGGTGCCGGTGCCGGTGCCGGTGTCGCGGGCGGTGGCGCGGGGGCCGTCGCGGCCTGAGCCGTGGGGTCGGGGCTGGGCATGGCCGGTTCCTTTCCGGTTCGGTCCCGGCACGGGCCGTGCGCCGGCCTGCGGCGGGCCTCCGGGTCCGAGGGCTTCAGGGCGCGTGCGGTCGGGTACGAGAACTGCGGCGCGGTTGGTTCGGTCACTGAACCTACCCGTTGTGGCCACCCTAACAGTCAAGGTTCGGTGAGTGAACCTACGAGCGGAAAAATCGGTACAGTGGCCTCATGGCACTGGGCAAGGACTACGCGACACAGGAGTGCTCCATCGCCCGCGCGCTGGAGGTCGTCGGCGAGCGGTGGACGCTGCTCGTCATCCGCGACGCCTTCTTCGGCGTCCGGCGCTACAACGACTTCCTCGTCCACCTCGGCATCCCGCGCGCCGTCCTCGCCGGCCGCCTGCAGACGCTCACCGAGCAAGGGATCCTCGACAAGCGCCGCTACCAGCAGTCGCCGCCGCGCGACGAGTACGTCCTCACCGAGCGCGGCATCGCCCTGTGGCCCACCCTGCGCTCCCTCGGCCTGTGGGGCCGCGAGCACTACGGCGAGCAGCCGCTGCGGCTCTTCCGGCACGCGACCTGCGGCACCGCGCGGGAAGTCGGTCCGTACGGCGAATGTCCCGACTGCGGAACCATCGTGCCGGTCACGGACGTTGTCATGGAGCCGGGGCCGGGACTCGACCGCGACCCGGCGGATCCGGTCAGCCGGGCCCTGCTCCGGCCCCGGAGGCTGCTGCAGCCCCTGGAACCGGATCCTGTATAACCGGGTTGTAGGGACGCAGGTCTGTTTCACCGCAGGTCTGTGTCGACACAGGTCCGTGTCAACGGCCGCCGGGCCGCTTGAAGAAGCGACCTGAAGAAGCGACTTGAAGAAGCGAGTCGTACGACGAGGGGGGGATCGCCGATGGACGGTTGGGCCAGGCTGCGTCCCGCCGCCGCGTTGCTGCTCCTCGTCCTGCAGGTCGCCCTGCTCGACACCGGCAGCCTCACCGCCACCGTCGCCCTCGCCGCGACCGCCGCCGCGGGCTCCGCGCTCGCGGTGTGCGCCTGGGTCACCGCGCGCAGCGTGCCCACCGTGCCGCCCACCCGGGTGCGCACGGCGATACGCGACCGTGCCCGCCGTACGGCTTTCCTGCCCCAGCGCGACCCCGACGCGCCCGGCCGCCGCCGGCCCCGGGCACCCGGCCACGCCCTCCCGGCGACCATCGCGTAGGGCTCTCCCGCCACCCGCCTGCCGGCGACTCCGCTCGCCGTTCGGCGCCCCGCCACCCGGCGACTCCGCCTGCCGGCGACCACCGCCGTCCGGTGACCAGCGCCGACCGGTGACCACCGCCGTACGGCGACCCCGGCCGCCCCTTGGCGCGCTGCCACCGGCGGCCCGTCGCCCACCGGCGTCCCGCCACCGGGCGGCCTGTCGCCCACCGGCGTTCAGGGCACCCGGCGGCAGCCCGTCGTCCCCCGGCGTCCCGCCACCCGGCGACCCCAGGCCCGCCCCGGCATCCCGCCACCCGGCAACCCCTGGCACCGCCACCGGCGACCCCAGAGCTGCCACCCGGCGACCCCAGAGCTGCCCCCTGGCGCGCCCCGCCCCGGCGACCACCCACCGGCGGAGCCCCCCGCGTACGTCGTCACGCCGCGCACCCATCCCCATCGTTCCGGCACGACGTGACCCCGGAGGGCCACTCACCCATGTCCGTTTTCGCCCATCTCGTCGAGCGGCTCGCCGAGCTGCTGCAGCCCCTGTTCCACGCCTCCGCGGCCGCCGCGGCGATCGTGCTGTTCACGATGCTCGTCCGGCTGCTGGTCCACCCGCTGTCCCGGGCCGCCGCCCGCGGGCAGAAGGCCCGGGCCGCGCTCCAGCCGAGGATCGCCGAGCTGCGCACGCAGCACGCCAAGGACCCGCAGAAGCTGCAGAAGGCCGTGATGGAGCTGCACGCCGAGGAGAAGGTCTCCCCGCTGTCCGGCTGCCTGCCCAGCCTGCTGCAGGTGCCCGCGTTCTTCCTGCTGTACCACCTGTTCTCGAACACCACGATCGGCGGGGAGGCCAACGGGCTGCTCGACCACGAGCTGCTCGCCGCGCCGCTCGGCGACCGGTGGGCGGACGCCCTGGCGCACGGCGGCCCGCTGGGCGGCGCCGGGCTCGTCTACCTGGCGCTGTTCGCCGTCGTGACCGTCGTCGCCGTCGTCAACTTCCGGCGCACCCGGCGCACGATGGCCGAGAACAGCCCGGTGCCGGCGGCCGGGGACGGCCGGCAGGTGCCGGGGCTCGGCGCGGTCACCAAGGCCATGCCGTTCATGTCCTTCTTCACCCTCGTCACGGTCGCCGTCGTCCCGCTGGCCGCCGCGCTGTACGTCGTGACCAGCACGGCGTGGAGCTCGGTGGAACGTGCCGTGCTCTACCGCTGAGCGCGAGCGCGCACCGGACCGTGCGAACCGGACCGCACCCTACGGTCCAGTACGTGAACCGGGTCTTGCGGAGTGGAACCCCCTCTTGGAGGATCGGCCAAGTCCTCCGATGGCTGCCGAGCCTCGGCCGCACCCGGCGGCACCCATCGGCCGGGCGCCCGCGATCGAGGGAGATGGTGAGGACCATATGAAGCTGCTGCGAGTCGGTACGGCGGGGGCCGAGCGTCCGGCGCTGCTCGACGCCGACGGGATCCTGCGGGACCTGTCGGAGCTCGTCGGGGACATCGACGGCGCGCTGCTCGCCGACGACGCGGCCCTCGGCCGGATCCGGGCGGCGGCCGAGGCCGGTGAGCTGCCCGCGCTGGACGCGGACGGCCTGCGTATCGGCCCGCCCCTGGGCCGCATCGGCAAGATCGTGTGCATCGGGCTGAACTACCACGACCACGCCCGCGAGACCGGCGCCGAGCCGCCCGCCGAGCCGGTCGTCTTCTTCAAGGCGCCGGACACGGTCGTCGGCCCGAACGACACCGTGCTCGTCCCGCGCGGGTCCACCAAGACCGACTGGGAGGTCGAACTCGCGGTCGTCATCGGACGTACCGCCCGCTACCTGGGGTCGGCCGAGGAGGGGCTCGCGCATGTCGCCGGGTACGCGGTGGCGCACGACGTGTCGGAGCGGGAGTTCCAGATCGAGCGCGGCGGCACCTGGGACAAGGGCAAGAACTGCGAGACGTTCAACCCGCTCGGGCCGTGGCTGGTGACCGCCGACGAGGTCCCCGACCCGCAGGCGCTGTCCCTGAAGCTGTGGGTCAACGGCGAGCTGAAGCAGGACGGGACGACGGCCGAGCAGATCTTCCCGGTCGGGGAGGTCGTGCGGTACGTCAGCCAGTTCATGACGCTGTACCCGGGCGACGTCATCAACACGGGGACCCCCGCCGGGGTCGCCATGGGGCAGCCCGAGCCGAAGCCCTATCTGCGCTCCGGGGACGTGGTGGAGCTGGAGGTCTCCGGGCTCGGGCGGCAGCGTCAGGAGCTGAAGGACGCCTGAGCGCGCTGCGGGGGCCGGGGAACCTGGGGGCGGGAAGACCCGGGAATCGCACTCACCCCAGCAGCGAAGCCAGGCGCCTCCACTCCTCCCGCGGCAGGTCCTCCCTGTCGCGGCCCGTCACCACCTGGAGCGCCACGTGGTCGGCGCCCGCCTTGAGGTAGCTCTCCACGCGCTCACGGATGCGGTCCTCGTCGCCCCAGGCGAAGACCGCGTCGAGGAGGCGGTCGCTGCCGCCGCCGGCGAGGTCGTCCTCGGTGAAGCCGAGGCGCAGGAAGGTGTTCGTGTAGTTGGGCAGGCCCAGGTAGACGGCGAGGGCGCCGCGGGCCAGCTCGCGGGCGCGGGCCGGGTCGGTCTCCAGGACGACCTTCAGCTCCGGCGCGAGCAGCGCGGCGCCGCCGAGCGTCCGGCGGGCCTCGGCGGTGTGCTCCACCGTCGTCAGGTACGGGATCGCGCCGGCCGCGCGGTCCCGGGCCAGCTCCAGGTTCTTCGGGCCGAGCGCGGCGAGCACGCGGCGCTCGGCGGGGACCCCGGCCGCGTCGAGTTCGTCGAGGTAGGCGGCGAGGGCCGCGAGGGGCCTGCGGTACTGCGAGGCCAGCTTGGCGTGGCTGACGCCCAGGCCCAGCAGGAAGCGGCCGGCGTGGTCCCGCTCCAGCCCGGCGAAGCGGACCGCGGTGTCGGCGGCCGTGTGCTGCCAGATGCTCTGGATGCTGGTGCCGACGGTGATCCGCCCGGTCGCCGCCAGCAGGGGCTCGGCGTGCCCGACGGCGCTGCTGCCGCCGAGCCACAGGGCGCCGTAGCCGAGGTCCTCCAACTCGGCCGCGGCCTCGGCCAGTTCGCCGCGCCGGCTCGGGTCGTCCGAGCGCAGGCCCACGCTCCAGATGCCGTACCGGCCGATCCTGTCCTGCACCGTGCTCATGGGTCCCTCCGGGCGGGCTGCGTGATCATCACGTCTACGGCCAGTCCCAACCGGAGGGATCCCCGGGTTAATCCCGGCGCGTGTCAGATCTTCAGAAACTCCTCCAGCGCCTCCACCACGAACCGGTGGTCCTGCAGCTGGGGCAGACCGGAGACGGTGACCGCGCCGATCACGCCGACGCCCTCGACGGTGATCGGGAAGGAGCCGCCGTGCGCCGCGTAGCGGTCGGGGTCGAGGCGGGAGGACTCCTCGAACGTGGTGCCCTTGGCGCGGAAGCGGGCGCCGACCAGGTAGGAGGCGCTGCCGTAGCGCTCGACGACCCGGCGCTTGCGGGCGATCCAGGCGTCGTTGTCGGGCGTGGAGCCGGGCAGCGCGGCATGGAAGAGCTGCTGGCCGCCCCGGTGGATGTCGATGGCGACCGGCGCCTGCCGCTCGCGGGCCATCGAGACGAGCAGCGAACCGAGCGCCCAGGCGTCGTCGTGGGTGAACTGCCGGAACACCAGGCGGCGTTCCTGAGCCTGGAGCTCCTCGACGCTCGGCGTCAGCTCGGGCGTGAACTTGGGGGTCGGTCCACCGGTCACAGCGTCACCACCACGTTGTCGCGGACCGACCTGCGGGCCGCTTCCAGTACGTCGAGGGCGTCGGCCGCCTCCCGCGCGGTCACCGGGTTGGGGCCGTCGCCGGTGAGGGCCTTCGCCACGGCCGCATAGTAGGCCGGGTAGTCGCCGGGCAGGGTGGGTTCGGTGCGGCCGCCGCCGGTCACCGGGGACTCCCCGGCGCCCACGCGGCCCCACAGCTCCTGCGGTTCCTCGCCCCAGCCGGCGCCGGGCCGGCGGCCCTCGCGCAGCGCCGCCTCCTGCGGGTCGAGGCCGTACTTGACGTAGCCGGCCTGCGAGCCGAGCACGCGGAAGCGCGGGCCGAGCTGGGCGGTGGTGGCGGAGACGTACAGGTGGGAGCGGACGCCGCTCGCGTGCGTGAGCGCGAGGAAGGTGTCGTCGTCGGCCTCGGCGCCGGCGCGCCGCACGACCGCCTCGGCGTACACCTGGGTGACCGGCCCGAACAGCACCAGCGCCTGGTCGACGACATGGCTGCCGAGGTCGTACAGCAGACCGCCGATCTCCACCGGGTCGCCGGACTCCCGCCAGCCGCCCTTGGGCTGCGGCCGCCACCGCTCGAAGCGGGACTCGAAGCGCCATACGTCGCCCAGCGCGCCCTCGGCGAGCAGCTTGCGCAGGGTGAGGAAGTCGTTGTCCCAGCGGCGGTTCTGGAAGACCGACAGCAGCAGCCCGCGGTCCTCGGCGAGGGCGGCGAGCGCGCGCGCCTCGGCGGCGGTGCCCGCGATCGGCTTGTCGACGACGACCGGCAGGCCCGCCTCCAGGGCGGCGGTGGCGAGCGGGACATGGGTCTTGTTGGGGGAGGCGATCACGACCAGGTCGAGGTCGCCGGCCCGCTCCAGCAGCTCGTCCGCCGTGGCCACGGTCCGCACGCCGGGGTGCTCGGCGCGGGCCTGCTCCTGCCGCTCGGGCCGGGAGGTGACCACGGCGTCGAGGGCGAGGCCGTCGGTGGTGGCGATCAGCGGGGCGTGGAAGACGGAGCCCGCGAGGCCGTAGCCGATGAGGCCCACGCGGAGGGGGGTGCCTGTCGTACCTGTCATAGCCCCCACTTTCGCAACGCTGTTGCCAAAGTGCAAGCGGCGGGGACAATGGGAGCTGTGAGCGGTACGAACGGTGGACTCAAGGGCGAGCACGGCGACAGCAGGGGAGGCGTCAACCTGCTGGGGCTGCGCAGCCACAACACCGCGCTCGTGCTCGACCTGCTGCGCACGGCCGGCGCCGAGGGCATCAGCCGGCTCGAACTCGCCGAGCGCACCGGACTGACCCCGCAGGCGGTCAGCAAGATCACCGCCCGGCTGCGGGAGCAGGGGCTGGCCGCCGAGGCGGGACGGCGCGCCTCCACCGGCGGCAAACCGCGCACGGTCCTGCGGCTGGTGCCGGACGCCGGACACGCCGTCGGCGTCCACCTGGACCGCGACGAACTGCGCGCGGTGCTGGTCGACCTCACCGGCACGGTCGTCGGGCGGCGCCGGGCCCCGCTGGACCTCGGGGCGGGAGCGGAGGCGGTCCTGCACGGCGTGGAGGAGGCGGTACGGCCGCTCACCGCCGCCGTGCCGGCCGGGTCGGTGCTCGGGGCGGGCGTCGCGCTGCCCGGGCCGCTCGACCATGTGCGGGGCGTGCTGCACCGGGTCACCGGATTCCCCGAGTGGGACGGCTTCCCGCTGCGCGACGCGCTCGCCGGGCGGCTCGGGCTGCCGGTCGTCGTCGACAAGGACACCAACGCGGCCGCGCTCGGCCTCGCCGTCGCCGGGGAGGGCGGCTCCTTCGCCTACCTCCACGTCGGCACCGGCCTCGGCGCCGGGCTGGTCATCGGCGGGGTCGTGCACCGGGGGGCGCGGACCGGGGCGGGGGAGTTCGGCCACCAGGTGATCCAGCTCGACGGGCCGGTGTGCGGGTGCGGCAACCGCGGCTGCATCGAGGTGCTGTGCCTGGGAGCCGTACGGCGCGGACGCACCGCGGAGGCCGCACGGGTCCTGGGCGCCGGGGCGGCCAACCTCGTGGGCCTGCTGGACATCGACGGCGTCCTGCTCGGCGGACGCGTGGTCACCGGGGCGGCGGAGACCTTCGTGCACGGGGTCGCGGAGGTGCTGCGCGAGCGGGCGGAGCGCGAGGGAACCCCCGGCGGCGCGGTGCCGGTACGGGTCGCCGGGGGAGGGGAGTGGGGCGTCGCGGCGGGAGCGGGACAGCTGGTGCTTGGGCCGCTGTTCGGCCGGCGGGACGCGTAGCGCGGTGACCGGTGCGCGGGCGGCGGGAGGCGTGGTGCGGTGACCGGTGTGCTGCGGGCGGCGGGAGGTGTGGTGCGGTGACCGGTGTGCGGGCGGCGGGAGGTGTGGTGCGGTGACCGGTGTGCGGGCGGTGGGACGCGTGGTGCCCTGGCCTGTGGAGCGGCTGGTATTACTGGTGCATGCAGGAAGAGACCGCGCGGTCCGCGATCGACACGTTCATCTCCGCGTTCAACGCCTCGGACGACAGCTATGTGACGGCCCTGCTCTCCCAGGCCCTGACCTCGGACGTCGTCCTCTGGGGCCCGTTGGGCCGCAGCGAGGGGATCGAGGCGGTCGAGCGGTTCGTGCTGGACATCCGGCGCCACCCGGCGGGAGCCGGAACGATGGTGCGCTGCTCGGCCGTGGACATGCCCGGCGAATGGGCCCGGTACCAGTGGGTGTTCACCACACCGGACGGAGGCCCCCGCCTGAAGGGAACGGACGTCGTCCATCTGCGCCGAAGCCTCATCGACCAGGTCATCGTCTTCGCGGGGGACATCGAGCCGCCCGCGTCCTGAGTCGCCGGCCTCCTGAGTCGCCGGCCTCCTGAGCCGCCGGCCTCCTGAGCCGCCGGCCTCCTGAGCCACCCGTATCCTCGCTGGCCTCCTGAGCCACCCGTCTCCCGAGCCGCCGTCACGGCGCCGACCGCGTGGTCACGACCGGTCGGATGGCTCTCCTGCGCCGTTCGAGGGCCCGTGCGGCACGCCTGCGCCGCCGGGCCCGCCGCGTGCACCACGCTCATGTGATCATGCGACTGTTCCCGCTCACCCGTGTCCCCGCGGCGGCAGCCGCGCTGCTGCTGCCCCTGCTGCCGTTATCGGCCCCCGCCGGCTCGGCGTACGCCGCCCCCGGGCATGCCGGCGCCCTGCACGCCACCCCCGTGCACGCAGCCGTCGGCCCCCTGCACCCCGCCGCCGTGCGCGCCGTCCCCGCCCGCGCCGCCGGTCCCGCCTGTTCCGGTGGGGACGACTCCCCGGACTTCCCCCTGCGCGCCCGCATCCGCGGTGGCCCCACGGCGTACGAGGCCGGGGGCGGCTACGGCGTCTGGTACCTGGACCTGACGAACACCACCGGCGGCACCTGCACCGCCGTCCACCCGGTCGTCGTCCTCGTCGACCAGCGGCGCGCGCTGACGGCGGCTCAGCCGCGGCTGGAGTTCGACGACGGCGCGCGCGCCCGGACCGTGAAGTTCGAGACGACCGACGAGGACGAACTGGTCGGCGCGTTCGGCGAGACGGACGGTTTTCCGGGGTTCAGCGTCGGGCCGCGCCGCACGCTCACGGTGACGGTGCGGCTCGCGTTTACGAAGGACGCCGTGGCGAACGAGGTCACCGCCGAGGCCGCGGTCGTCCGGCGGCACGACGACGACGGCGACTGGGTGGGCCAGTCCAACGACTACCGCTTCACCGTACGGAACGCCTCGCGCCCGGCGCGGGACCGGGAGCCCAGCGGCGCCGCCGTCGCCCCCGACACCGGCCCCGCCACCGCCGTACCGTCGGTCGGGCCCACGGGCACCCCCACGGGCGCGCCCACCGGCGGCTCCACCGACGCCCCCACCGGCGTGCTCTCCGCCGACGAACTCGCCCGCACCGGCATCGCCGACGGTGCCCTCGCCGCGACGGTCGCGCTGCTGCTGGCCGGCGCCGCCCTCCTGGCGCTGCGAAGACGCCGCTGACCCCGGCGTGCGGGGCAGGAACGGGCCGACCTCGACAAGAACCTCATCGCCTACGTCGTCGCCTGGAAGTCCGCGACCGGCAGCTGACCGGCGCCACCGATACCCGGTGATCGACGGGGTACGGATCAGCCGGGGCTGATTAGGCTGGGGGCGTCGGTACGCCGTGGTTCCGGCGCCCAGCCCGTTTTGGACCGTACGTACGCCAGGAGACGCAGCACATGGCAGACCGCAAGCCCATCGAGTCGTGGCTCACCGACATGGACGGTGTACTGATCCACGAGGGCGTCCCGATCCCCGGCGCCGACGCCTTCCTGAAGAAGCTGCGCGAGTCCGGCAAACCGTTTCTGGTGCTGACCAACAACTCCATGTACACCCCGCGCGACCTGCACGCCCGCCTGACCCGCATGGGCCTGGACGTGCCGATCGAGAACATCTGGACCTCGGCGCTGGCCACGGCGAAGTTCCTCGACGACCAGCGCCCCGGCGGATCGGCCTACGTCATCGGCGAGGCCGGCCTGACCACCGCGCTGCACGACATCGGCTACATCCTCACCGATCACGAGCCCGACTACGTGGTCCTCGGCGAGACCCGCACCTACTCCTTCGAGGCCATGACGAAGGCCGTGCGGCTGATCAACGACGGAGCCCGGTTCATCTGCACCAACCCCGACGAGACCGGCCCGTCCACCGAGGGCCCGCTCCCGGCGACCGGCGCGGTGGCCGCGCTGATCACCAAGGCCACCGGCAAGCAGCCGTACTTCGCGGGCAAGCCCAACCCGCTGATGATGCGCACCGGCCTGAACGCGATCGGCGCGCACTCCGAGTCCAGCGCGATGATCGGCGACCGCATGGACACCGACGTACTGGCCGGCATGGAGGCCGGGATGCAGACGTTCCTGGTGCTCACCGGCCTGACCCGGCCCGAGCAGGTGGAGAACTTCCCCTACCGGCCCTCGCACGTCGTCGACTCCATCGCCGACCTGGTGGACCTGGTCTAGGGCCGATCACCGGGCGTTCCCCTGCCCCGGCCACCCGGCCCCGGTCACCTAACCCCGGGCGGCGCGAACATCACCCGGACGGAGCAACATCGCCGCCCCTGCGGATGCGGGGGCGGGTCCCGGCGGGGAGCCTCCAGATAACTGGAGGTGCACGATGGGCTCACTGAAAGTCACTCTCTGTGCGGGCGCGGCGGTGTGCGCGGCGCTCACCCCGGCGGCGTACGGGGCACTCGCCCCGGCGGCGTACGCGGCGGACGGAGGCGGGGTCTCGGTGACGCCGTCCTCGCCCGCGCCCGGCGCCGACGTGTCGCTGCACGTGCGGGGGTGCACCAGCGGCACGGCCACCGCCGTCTCCGCCGCCTTCGTCGCCGACGCCCACCTGGCCGGCGCCGACGGCACCCTCGCCGGGGAGACCAAGGTGCGCTCCTCCCTGACGCCCGGCGCCTACGACGTGAAGATCACCTGCGCCGACGTCACGGTCAAGGGGCGGATCACCGTCGTGCGGCCCGGCGCGCGGCCCACCGCACCGGCCACCCTGGAACCGGCACCCTCCACCGCGGCGGCCTCGCCCCTCGCCCCCGCCTCCCCGCGGGTCCCCGCCTCGCCGATCGCCCCCGTCCACGCGGGCGGCGGCGGCACCGCCCGGCTGACCGCCGAGAACACCGCACGCGTCACCGCCGCCGGCACCCACGCCGACGGACCGGGCACCGCGCACGCCGTCATGGGCCTGGTGCTGGCCGGGGTCGCCGCGGCGGCCGTCGCGGCACGCGGCCTCGCCCGCCGCAGGACGCACTGACCATGGCGGACACCGAACGCTCCTCCGGCACCGCGCGCCTGGTCACCGGCGTCGCCTGGGCAGTGCTGCTGCTGGGGCTGTGGCTGTGGGGGATGAAGGTCAGCGACGTACGGCAGGGCCTGTCCGCGCCGACCACCGGGGACATGGCCGCCGCCGGGCGTCCCCCGCTCGCGGAACTGCCCCCGGCCGCCCGGCCGCTCAAGGGCGCCGCGCCGCAGCGCATCGACATCCCCGACCTGGGCGTGCAGGCGCCGGTCGTGGGGCGCGGCCTGGACGCCGAGGGCGCCATCGACCCGCCGCCGTTCGACCAGGCCGCCGTGGTCGGCTGGTACACCGGCGGGGCGGCACCCGGTGCGGCCGGGACGGCGCTGATGGTGGGTCATGTGGACACCGAGACCCGGCCGGCCGTGTTCTACAAGCTCAGCAGCCTCAAGCCGGGCCGCACCGTGCGCGTGGTGCGCGCCGACGGCCGGGTCGCCGAGTTCACCGTCGACGACGTGGAGGTCGTCCCGCGCGACCACTTCGACGCCCGCCGCGCCTACGGCCCCCGTCTGCCGGGCCGCGCCGAACTGCGGCTCATCACCTGCGGCGGCACCTTCGACCGGGCCACGCGCAGCTACACGGCGAACGTGATCGTGTCCGCGTACCTGACCGGCGCCCGGCTGTAACAGCCTGTCGACCGGCGCCCGGACGACCTCGTGGGCGTCGCGGGTCGTATGCCAGGATTGGGCGCGGAACAAGGTCGGTGCGAGGGGGAGTGGGATGTACCGCATGAGGGGGGCGGCAGCGGCACTGGGGGCGGCGCTGCTGATCGCCGGCTGTTCCTCCGGGGGCGGTGACGACAAGGCGGCGGGCGCGGACATCACCCAGCAGCCCAAGGAGGCCGACCCGTTCTGGGTCAACCCGGACGGCACCGCCGCCCGCCAGGTCGCGGCGTACCTCAAGGACGGGAAGAAGGCCGAGGCCGACCGGATCCGCAAGATCGCCGAGCAGCCGACCGGCGAGTGGATCGGCCCGGAGAACCCCGAGGCCGAGGCGCGCGGCTTCACCGAGGCCGCCGACAAGGCCGGCCGCACCGCGCTGCTGGTGCTGTACAACATCCCGCACCGCGACTGCGGCCAGTACTCGCAGGGCGGGGCCGCCGACGGCGACTCCTACCGCGCGTGGATCGACGGCGTGGCCAAGGGCATCGGCGACCGCACCGCCACGGTGATCCTGGAACCCGACGCCGTGCTGCACCTGGTGGACGGCTGCACCCCGGACGAGTTCCACGAGGAGCGCTACGACCTGCTCAAGGGCGCGATCGCCAAGCTGAAGTCGCTGAAGAACACCAAGGTGTACCTGGACGCGGGCAACGCCGGCTGGGGCCACCCCGACCAGGTCGTCGAGCCGCTGAAGTGGGCGGGCGTCGACCGGGCCGACGGCTTCGCGGTCAACGTGTCCAACTTCTACTCCACCAAGGACTCGATCGCCTACGGCAAGCAGCTGTCGGCGAAGACCGGCGGCAAGCACTTCGTCGTCGACACCAGCCGCAACGGCAACGGCCCCTACACCGGCGGCGACGCGAACGAACGCTGGTGCAACCCGCCGGGCCGCGCGCTCGGCGAGCCCCCGACCGTCAAGACCGCCGACCCGCTCGTCGACGCCTACCTGTGGGTGAAGCGGCCCGGCGAGTCCGACGGCGAGTGCAAGGGCGGCCCCAAGGCGGGCCAGTGGTGGGCGGACTACGCCCTGAAACTCGCCAAGGGCGGCAACTGAACGGCGCGTTCACGCCTGGACCGGGCGGTCAGCCGCCCGGGCACACGTCGTCGGTCCGGCTTCCCGCGGGCGCCAGTTTCCGCTCGCCGTCCGTCATCCCCCGCTCCACCAGCGTGCACAGCCGCGCCGCCCACTGCTCCGGGTCGAGCGGTACGACGGACACGCGCGAGCCGTCGACGATCGTCAGCGCCTTGCCGTCGGCGTCGGGCGAGATCCGGGCACCGTAGCCGACGTAGTAACGGTAGGCCTCCTGGCCGCCGCTGACGTCCCACACCCGCTGCTCACCGCTGGTGCCCGTGGTGTGCAGCAGGCGGTCGCCGAGGAACAGGCCGATGAAGTACACCCCGTTGTAGGTGAGCCTCGGCAGGTCCTTCTTCTTCTCGACGTCCCACAGGCGCACCTCGCCGCCGTAGTGCTGCACGGCGAGCAGCTTGCCGTCCGGGGAGAGGCTCACCGCCTGCACCGACCGGTCCGAGTCGTCCCTGCGGATCCACGGAGTCGACTCGCCCGTGGTGAAGTCGTAGCTGACGATGGCGTCCGGGGTCCGGATCACCGCCCGCGCGGTGCCGGGGATCGCGGCGGCGAACGTCGCGGCCGCCTCGTTGGCGAGCTGCGCCCGCTCCTGCACCGGAGGCTGGTAGGTCCTGCCGTCCACGGTCCCGGTGTCCAGCCGCCAGCGCGAGACGTACGACAGCGCCGAGATCATCGCGTGGCCGTCGTCCAGGAAGGCCATGTTGACCCAGGACGGGGTGAGCCCGGTGAGCGGATCCGGCCCGGAGGCGGTGAGGCCGGGCGGCGCGGGCAGTTCGAGGACGTGCTCCTCGGTGAGTGTCGTCGGACCGCCCGGTGTCGCGGTGATCCGCCAGGACAGGACCGTGCGCTGGTCCGACGCGAGGGTCAGCATCCGCCGCCCGTCCGGGCTGAAGGCGGCGGGCCAGGCCGCCAGTGGCCGGGAAGCGCGCACGTTCGCGAGCAGCCGCCGCCCGGTCAGGTCCCACAACTGCAGCCCGCGGAAGGTGGAGTCGACGACGGCCATCCGCCGGTGCGCCCCGTCCGGGGTACGGACCCGGTTGAGCAGGGCGTTGCTGTCGAACTGGGTCGGCGGCCTGACCCGTACGGTGACCACGCTCCCGCCCACCCCGACGGCGGCCCGCAGATCGCCGGGCGGACCGGCCAGGGCGACGGCCGGCGCGAAGCGGCGCCCGGTGATGTTCTGGTCCTCGGGGGCGGCGGCCGGGGTGTCGAAGGTGGCCGGCCAGCCCTGTTCCAGGTCCAGGACGAGGAAGCGCAGCCGGCCCAGGTCGGCGCCGATCCGTCCGGTCGGGTTGATCAGATAGCGGCCGGAGGCGTCGAGCCGGGGCGTGTACAGCGGGCACAGGCCGGGGAGCACGCTGTTGTTCCAGCTCTGGAACCGGTGCGGCGAGGCGCCCAGCCGCCAGGCCTCCAGCACCCCTTGCCGGGTGCAGGTGACCAGGGTCCGCCCGTTGCCGCTGACCGTGGCGGAGGCCGTCGCCTCCTCGCCCCACGGCTGCCGCACCGTGCCTTGGGCCAGGTCCCACACGAGCAGCCGGCCGCGTTCGTCGTCCGCGTCCGCGCCGGAGGGCACGATCCGCGCCACCACGGTGCCGTCGGCGCCGAACCAGGCCTGCGCCGCGTCCCAGCCCTTCGGCGGCACCAGGGTGCGGCCCGTGCGCCGGGCGGTGTCGGTGCGCCAGACGAAGACGCCCTCACGGGGGATCGCGGCGAGGATGCGCTGCCCGGTCGCGTCGAAGCGCAGGTCGTGGACACCGCGCGGGTTCTTCTTGACGTCGTCGACCGTGCGCAGGGGAACCGTCCGCGGCTTGCCGGCGCCGGGTGCGGTGCGCACGCCCAGCGAGATCAGCCCCCAGTCGCTCGCCCGGGCCAGGATCCGCCCGTCGGGGGAGACCGCCGTGTGTTCGTTGTCGCCGCGCTTGGTCTGCTGGGCGGGATCGGCGCGGGGCTTCTTGCGCAGGTCCACGTGCAGCAGCCGGCCGTCCTTCAACCGCGCGTACAGTTGCTCGCCGTCCTCGGTGAGCGCGACGTCCGCCACCTCCCCGCGCCCCTCCAGCGCCACCCGCTCCACGTCCCGCATCCGCAGGTACTGCGCCAGCAGCGAGGTGCGGGCGTCCGGGCGGTCCTCGGTGCGGTAGGCGGCGGCGGAGAAGAGGGAGGAGGTGACGACGGAGACGTCGTCGAGGGAGGCGGCCTGCTGGGCGAGCCGGTCGGAGGCCAGCCGCCGCTGCTGGGTGAGCAGGTTCAGATACAGCACGGAGACGACCGACGCCGCCACGACGGCCAGGACGGTGACGACGACCCCCAGGTACCGCAGCTGGCGCCGGCGCCGCTCGGACCGTGCCGCCTCGCGCCGCTTGCGCTCCCGCAGCGCCACCCCGGCCGCGATGAACTCCCGGTCCTCCTGCGTCAGTTCGTCGCCGCGCTCCTCCAGCCACTGCACGGCGGTGGACAGCGCCGGGTCCTCGGGCAGAGCGCCTTCCGGCCGTCCCGCACGCCACCAGCGGGCACGGTCGTAGCGCAGTTCGTCGCGCCAGGCGAGGAACGCCCGGTCGTTCTCCAGCTGCTCCGCGAGGGGCTGCCAGTGCTCGATCAGCGCTTCGTGCGCCAGCTCCACCGTCTCGCCCCGCTCGGCGTCCGCGCCCAGCACCAGCACCCGCGCCTCGGCCAGCCTCAGCGCGATCGCCCACCGCTCCTCGCCGGCGTCCCGGCGCGCGAGCCGGGCGCGCAGCGGCGTGGTGCCGCCCGGCGGGAGCTGGATCAGCGCCCGCAGCAGACCGGCCGCGACCTGCGGCGGCGCGTCGCGCAGCGCCCGGCGCCAGGCCGAGTCGGCCCGGCTGCTGAGCACCCCGCCGACGCCGCCGAGTTCCCGGTAGGTGTCCCGCCGCAGCCGGCCGCCGACCTGCCGTTCCCACAGCGTGGTCAGCACGAACCCGAGCAGCGGCAGCGCGCCCGGCCGGCCCGCCGCGTCCTCGACGAGACGCTCGGCGAGCCCGGGGTCGTACTCCACCCCGGGGATGGACCGCAGCGGCAGCCGGACCACCTCGGTGAGCTGCTCGCGGGTCATCACGCCGAGCGGGTGGGCGGGGGCGCCGCCGAGCAGCCGGCTCAGCTCCGGGTGGCGCAGGGCCGCGTCCTGGAAGTCCGCCCGCAGGACGACGAGGACGCCCACGCCGGGGCGGCGGCAGGCGTCCAGGAGCGCGTCGACGAGGGGGCGCAGCTCGTCCTCGGGGCGCAGCAGCAGCGCCTCTGCCTGGTCGAGGGCCAGGACCAGGCCGCGGCCGGCGGTCCGGCCGAGGAGGGCGGTGACCTCGGCGGGCTCCGGGCGGTCGCCCTCGGCGCGCAGGACGGTGACCTCCACGCCGCGTTCCCTGAGCCGCGGCGCCAGGCCGGCCAGCAGCAGGGAGGACTTGCCGGAGCCGGACGGCCCGGTCAGCGTGACGCAGCCCTCCGGCGTGCCGTCGGGGCACAGCAGGGCGGTGAGGGCGTCGACGTCCTCGTCCCGCCCGAAGAAGTGGGCGCTGTCGGCCTCGGTGAACGGGCGCAGTCCCGGGAACGGGGAGGCGGGCGCGAGCAGGTCGGCCAGCGCGGGCAGTTCGGCGAGCACCGTCCGGGTCGGGATGCAGAAGCTCTGCCCGCGCGCGGGGGACGACACCGAGGCGACGATGCCGACCACGGCACCCAGTTCCCGGTCCCACACGGGGGAGCCGCTGAAGCCGCGCTGGATCGGGTCGGACTGCGCGTCCGCCGGCGCCATCTGCAGCCGGCCGGTGCTGGTGCGGGCGCGCAGCACCGCGGTGTGCCAGCCGCCGCCGGTGTCGTCGCGGGGCAGGCCGAAGACGATCGCCCGGTGGTCCCACACGTCGCGGGGCGCGGCCATGAGCACGGGCCGGGCCCCGGTGAGCGGGCGGTCGAGGGCGAGGACGGCGACGTCCCCGCTGCCGTCCGCGCGGACCGGCACCCAGTCGCGCACGGCGGCACCGGTCTCCTCGCCGTCGTGCAGCGCCAGCCGCAGCCGCAGGGGGACGCCGGGCGGCTCGGGGCTGGTCAGGGGCAGTTTCAGCGCGCCGAGGACGACATGGGCGCAGGTCAGCACCAGGGTGGGGGAGATGAGCACGCCCAGGCCGCCGATGTGCCCGTCCCCGTCCGCGATCCGGACGGTCGCGGCGGCGAGGACCTCGTCGGCCACCGTGTCCGAAGCGGTCGACTCGGCCATCTCCCGTCTCCCCCAGCGCCGTTGACCTCAGGTGTTGCCGGTGCCTGTCGAGATCACACCAGGCACCGGCCGCCGGTCAAGGCCGGTTCACGCCAAGGGGCGCGAGTTCAGGGCACCCGCACCCACTGGGCCTTGCTCGGGGTGCCCTGGTCGTCGTCCACGAACAGCATGTACCAGCCGGACTGGACGAGGTTGCGGTTCTTCGGCACCGTCACCGTCACCTTGTCGCCGGACACCGTGAAGTCGAGCGCGACGGAGCGCTGGTCCACGTCGGTGACATGGGTCGACGCGCTCGGCCGGATCAGCCGGGCCTCCTTGATCGTCGAGGCGTGCTGCGAGGTGAACGTGCCGGAGCCGCCGCGCTCGATGGTCTGCGGGCCGCCGGACAGGTCGGGCCGCGCGTCCCGGTAGAGGTACGGGGGCGTGTAGATCTCGATGCGCTGCTCGAACGTGCCGGGCTTGGTGTTGGCCTTGTCGCCGTACAGCGAGTCGGAGCCGAAGAACATCACGCGCCCGTCGGGCAGCAGGATCGACCCGGAGTGGTAGTTGCGGCCGACCAGCGGGTCGGCGACCCGTTTGAACGCGTTGGCCTTCGGGTCGTAGATCCGCGCCTGGAGGATGTTGGAGTCGCCGCGGCCGCGGTAGTCCTCCGAGCCGCCGGAGACCAGCACGGTGTCGTCGGGCAGGATCGAGGACTGCGGGTAGCGGGTCCCCTTCTCCAGGGTGGGCCCGTCCACGAAGTGCGGGCTCGGGTCCTTCAGGTCGACGATCCGGGTCTTGTTGCTGGCCAGCTTGGACTCGCCGACCCCGCCGCCGCCGATCACCATGTACCGCTGGTCCTGCGCGGGCGGCAGCAGCACGGTGCCGGACGTCTCCATCATGTTCGGGTCGCTCAGGCCCGGGATCTTGGTGAACTTGTTGGAGTCCACGTCCCAGATGCCCGGGTCACGGCCCACGTCGTCGGGGCCGTAGCCCGCGTTGGACCCCGAGTAGAAGATCTTGCCGTTCTGCATGAGGAACAGCGCGGGGTAGGTGGGGAACTGACGGACCGTCCTGGTGTAGGTCCACGTCTTGGTCTTCGGGTCGAAGATCTCGTTCTTGCCCGGGACCAGCTGGCCGATGTCGTCGAGGCCGGAGACGCTGAGGACCTTGCCGTCGCTCAGCGTGGTGAGCGTCGGGTACCAGCGGGCCTCGTTCATCGGGTCGACCTTGATGTACTTCTCGGCCACCGGGTCGAACTCGTAGGCGTCGCGGATGCCCTGGAAGTCCTTCTTGTCCAGGGCGAGCTTCTGCGCGATGCCGTAGGTGTTGCGGGCGTCGGCGCCGGTCAGGCCCTGGATGCGGTAGTTGTCCTGGGTGCCGGTCTCGTACTTCTGCCCGCTCTTGAGCGCCTCGACGTAGATACGGCCCAGACCGGGGTCGTTGCGCAGGAACTTCCCGGTCCTGTCGAAGACCTTCTTCGCGCGCGGCACCAGGACCGGGTCCTTGGAGACGAAGGTCTTGCCGTTGGTCCTGCCGGTGAAGGTGGTGCCCGCGGGCAGCGTGATCGGCTTGTCCGGGTTCTCGTTGTGGACGATCATCAGGCCGCCGGCCTTGGTGACGTCGCCCTTGAGCTTCTCGTACCGCTTGGTGCCGCCGGCGATCAGCAGATTGCCGTTGGGCAGCTGGGTGTGGCCGGTGCAGAACAGGTCGCTCGGCGTGGGCACCTTCTTGATGGTGCCCTTGACCGGGTCCCAGATCCGGGTGTCGAACTTCTTGGCGTCGAAGTTGTCCTGGTTGTTGCCGGACCCGGCGACGAGCAGGATCTTCCCGGTGTGCAGCAGCGCCGCGTGGATGGTGTTCTGGCGGTACTCCTTCGGGAACTCGATGATGTCCCAGTGGCCGTTCTCCGCCTTGTACTCCGGCTTGTTGATCTCGTAGTCGTGGTACTTGGCGGTGCTGAAGCGGTACAGCCACGGACCGTTCATCCCGGCCAGCGCGAGGACCACCGCCGTGCCTATCGCGAGTCGACGGGCGCGGCGGCGGCCGGCACGGTCGTTCATTCCTTACGTCCCCCCAGCCCACCAAGGGCGATCTGCATGGTCTGGTCGTTGCCGCCCGAGCCCGGCTCGGCCCACTGGGGCCGCGGGGCGGGGGCGTGCGGCGCGTACTGCGCCGGCACCCCGTGCGCCGGGGTGCCCTGGGCCGGTGTCCCGTGGCCGGGGACGCCGTGGGCGGGTGTCCCGTGGGCCGGGACCCCGTGGGCCGGTGCCGGCGGGACCGCGTCCTGCGGGCGGTCCGCCGCGTGGGCGGCCGGCTTCCTCGCGGCCTGCCGCAGCTCGTGACGCCAGACGAAGATCGGCGTGGCGGTGATGAGCAGGGCGAACGTTGCCCAGATGATCATCGCCGGGTGGGAGTGCCCGAGCGCCAGGCCCGCGGCGATGGAACCGCCGAAGATCGCGATGAAGTACCAGTGGTAGCGGAAGGTGCCGAACCAGGTGTCCGGGCTGGCCGAGTCGCCCTTCGGCGTCACCACGAACTTGCTCTTGCGGCGCAGCAGGGAGTCGATCAGCGCCTTGGCGTACAGCGGCGCCGACAGCGCGGACATCACCATGCCGGCCACACCGCCGGAGCCCTCCGGCTCGTGCGGGGAGACGTTGTGGCGCCGGTTCCAGATGTACAGGCCGATCTGCAGCGCGGAGGCGTTGCCGTAGAGCATCAGCCACACGGTGGGGTCGATGTTCACGCCCGAGGCGCCCAGGCCCAGGAACAGGGCGCAGCTGAGCGCCGCGAGCATCCAGTTCAGGGCGGACATCGGGTAGAAGATGATCATCATGGTGTAGTTGAAGAGCCGGCCCGGCGGCAGCGTGCCCCAGCCCTTCCAGTACTGCTTGAGGATCGTCTCGTAGGTGCCGCGCGACCAGCGCATCTGCTGGGTGAAGAAGTCCGTCCAGGCGGCCGGGCCCTCGCCGACGGCGAGCACGTCCGGGGTGTAGACCGACTTCCACTTGCGGCCCGTGGCCGGGTTCTTCGCGCGGTGCATCTCGAAGCCGGTGGCCATGTCCTCGGTGATCGAGTCGTACAGGCCGCCGATCTGCTTGATCGCCCTGATGCGTACGGCGTTGGAGGTGCCGACGAACATCGGGGCGCCGTACTTGTTGCCGGCGCGCTGGATGAGCGCGTGGAAGAGGAACTGCTGCGACTCGGCCGCCTTGGTGACGAACGAGTCGTAGTTGCCGTACACCTGCGGGCCGATGACGAAGCCGACGTCCGGGTCGCGGAAGAAACCGAGCATCCGCTCCAGGTAGTTGGGCATCGGCACGTGGTCGGTGTCGACGGAGGCGAAGAAGTCGTAGTCGTCGCCGTGCGCGTCCAGCCAGGCGTTGTAGTTGCCGTGCTTGGTCTTGGCGCGGTGCGGGCCCTTGGCCTGGTTCCACTTCGCGACGCCCTTGCGGGAGAAGTGGTGCACGCCGAGCCGTTCGCACACGGCCTTGACCTCGGGGTCGTCGCCCTCGTCGAGCAGCCACACGTGCAGCAGGCCCCGGTGGCGCAGCTTCACGGCCGCCTCCAGGGTCTTGGTGACCATCTCCAGCGGCTCCTTGCCGGGCACGAAGGAGGTCAGGAAGGCGACGCGGGTGCCGGTCTCGGGCACGACCGGGATCGGGTCGCGGGCGACGAGCGTGGCGTGCGCGTTGGAGAGCACGTTCATGCAGCGGAAGAACTCGATCAGGCCGATCGAGACGAGCATGACGACGTCGAGCGCGGGCAGGAAGTCGAAGGCGGGGTAGTCGCGCTCGGTCCAGTGTTCGGGCTGCAGCAGCCAGAACAGCAGGACCAGCGAGAGCAGGGGAGCCGCGGCCAGCATCAGGGCGACCCGGATGCGGTGCGGCTCCTGGGAGATCAGCGAGCGGTACTGGACCGTGTAGGGCTTGTGCGGATCGGGCTGGGTGAGGGGCCCGGCCAGCCTGCTGTAGTGCTCGTAGTCGTATCTCGGCAGGGTCTTCCTGATCCGCCGGAAGGTTCCGGTGGTGCTCATCCGGTGTCCCGGCACCCTGAGCTGAGTGGTCTGTGACGGGTCCGGGGCGTTCCGGGCACCCGTCGGCGAAGACGTCATGAGTCATCCCCCCAACACGCTGGTCACCGCGTGTCTGTCGGTCTGTTCATCCGCTCGGGTCCCCCTCGACCGTCACGGATGGGTCAGTGGTGGGCCGCTGTCCCCACGTCGCCCCACCTTATAGACATGGAAAGGCAGCGTTCCGGTTGCATGATGCCCCCCTCGGCATCAGCCCTGTGAACGGGGCCCCCTCCTCCCCGTGAATCCGCGCAACCGGCCCTCAGCCCCCCAAGTGCCGTGTATCCGCAGCTTCTTGCACCAACAGGGTTCTACGCCGTTCAGCATGATCGCAAGACGCGAAACGCGGTGTTTACGGTCATAGGCGCTCATTGTGGTGCCTGTGGGGGAGGTGCGGGAGAAGAACGGCAAAAGGCCCCTCGCCGAAGCGAGAGGCCTTTTGGTCGGTGCGCCGCCAGGGACTCGAACCCCGGACCCGCTGATTAAGAGTCAGCTGCTCTAACCAACTGAGCTAGCGGCGCCTGCTGACGTCGTTAACTCTACAGGACGTCCGAGGGTGCCTTTGACCAGGAACCCCGTGTCCGTTATGTCATTAAATGAGAAAGTAGTACATCATTCGGACCGTCACCATGCGTCTCGGCAAGACGGTTGGGAAACTGATCAACGTGTACAGCCCTGGACACAGCGGACCGGAGTGTGAGGCAGATCGCATGAAGCGTCCGGCCTTCGAGGAAATCGATCCCACGAGCGACTGCGGCTGCCCCGGCTGCGCCCGGCTCACCCCGCCCCCCACCCCGCCCCCCGGCCCCACTCCCGCGCACCGCGTGGTGATCGTCGCGGCCGCCGCCTCCACGACCCTCACCGCCACCCCGGCCCTGGCCGCCCCCCAGGCCCCGGACCAGCAGGCCGGCCCGGCCGCTCCCGGTGTCCCCGCGGCCGACGAGCCGCAGACCCCGCAGGGCGGCAAGGCCCCCCTGCACGGGGCCGCCGGCGGGCCCGCCAAGCCGGGTGCCGTGGTGAGGACCCCGCCCATCACCCGGACGGAGATCATCAACCGGGCCAAGGTGTGGGTGGCCGCGCAGGTGCCGTACAGCATGTACGCGTACTGGCCGGACGGGTACCGCCAGGACTGCTCGGGCTTCGTGTCGATGGCCTGGCACCTGCCCGGCAACGAGTGGACCGGCAGCCTCGGCCAGGTCGCGCAGCCGATCACCAAGGAGGAGCTCCAGCCGGGCGACATCCTGCTGTTCCACAACACGGCCGACCCCGAGAAGGGGTCCCACGTGGTGATCTTCGGCGGCTGGACGGACTACACGCACACCTACTACGTCGCCTACGAGCAGACCCGGCCCACCGCCCGCCGCCAGGTCACCCCCTACCCGTACTGGAGCAACGGCTCCCGGTACCTGCCCTACCGCTACAAGGGCGTCACCGACGGCGCGGCCGGCGCCCCCGCGGACACGGGCACCGCCTCGCCGGGCGCCACCGCGTTCCCGGGCGCCTCCTTCTTCGGGGCCGGTGCGAACAACGCCCACGTCACCCGGCTGGGGCAGCTGCTCGTCAGCCGCGGCGGGGCCCGCTTCTACACCTCCGGCCCCGGACCGGTGTGGACGGACGCCGACCGCCGTGCCACGCAGGCCTTCCAGCAGGCGCAGGGCTGGACCGGTTCCGGCGCGGACGGACTGCCGGGCCCGCTGACCTGGGCGCTGCTGGTCTCCGGCACCGGCAAGGACATCCCGCCGGCGGGCACGCCCGGCCCGGCGAAACCCCCGGCCCCGGCCAAGCCGCCCACCCCGGCCAAGCCTGGTACCCCTCCCCGGCCCGCGCCCGCCGTCCCGCCGTTCCCGGGCGTGGACCGGTTCCGGCCGGGCGCGAACAACGCCCATGTCACCCAGCTCGGCAGGCAGCTGGTGAAGAAGGGCTTCGGCAGGTTCTACACGACCGGCCCCGGCCCCCGCTGGAGCGAGGCGGACCGCAGGGCCGTCGAGGCCTTCCAGCTCGCCCAGGGCTGGCGCGGCACGAACGCCGACGGCTACCCGGGCCCCGAGACCTGGCGGCGGCTCTTCCGGTGACGCCGGCGACCACACCCACCCGCAGCGGTTGGAGGCACGCATGAGTACGGCCACGACACCCGAGTCGGAGGGGAGCGCGGACGCCACCGCGTCCCGCCCGGCCCGGCTGATCCAGAACGAGGCCACCACCGAGATCCCCGTCCATCTGCTCTTCCGCGACGACCCGGACCCCGAGCCGGTGCCGGTGCGGCCCACCGTCGTCGCGCGCCGGCAGGGCACCGGCGAACAGCCGCGCGTGCGCCGCCCGGTCCAGGCCGCGCCGCGCCCGGCGGTGCCGCGGGCCGACCCCGAGCTGACCGAGCGGCGGGCCCGGGTGCTGCCCGGCGCGGCCGGTGTGCTGGCCGGGGTGTGCGGGGTGGCCGGGTGCGCGGCCACCACCTGGTGGGCGGGGCTGCTGCCCACGCTCGCCGCGCGCGCGGCGCATCTGCCCCTGACGCCGGGCGCCGGGCTCGGACCGGCGCAGTGGGGGGCGTACGCGGGAGCCGGCGCGCTCGCCCTGTTCGGCTTCGGCGGGCTGGCGCGCGGGCGCACCGGCGGGGCCTGGGTGCTCGGCCTGTTCGGCCGCTACCGGGGCACGGTCCGGCGCACCGGCCTGCTGTGGGTCAACCCGCTGCTGCTGCGCCGCCGCGTGGACGTACGGCTGCGGCACTGGCGCAGCGAGCCGATGCCGGCCGCCGACGGCAACGGCGTGGCGCTGCGGGTGGTCGCGCTGGTGGTGTGGCGGGTGCGGGACACCGCGCGGGCCGCGCTCGGCGTGGACGACCACGAGACGTATCTGCGCGAGTGCGTCGAGGCGGCGCTGGCCCGGGTCCCGGTGGACCTGCCCGGCACCGGGCGGGCGGCCGGGGAGGCGACCGGCGACACGCTGACCCGGCTGGTCGCGGCGGACGTCGCCCCGGTGGGCCTGGAGGTGTTCTCGGTGCGGCCGGTGCGGGTGGAGTACGCCCCGGAGGTCGCCGCCGTGATGCAGCGCCGGCAGCTCGCGGTGCTGGACGCGCGGCACCGGGCGACCGTGCTCAGCTCGGTGGTCGACTCGGTGGAGGACACGGTGACCCGGCTGACCGTGCGGGGCCTGGTGGCGCTGGACGACTACGAGCGCAAGGCGCTGGTGAAGGACCTCACGGTGGCGTTCTGCGCGGGCCGCGGCGAGAGCTGACGGGGCGGGGCGGGGGCCGGCGGGTGAAGGCCGACGGGACGGGGCGAGAGCCGGCGAGCCGGGTGAGAACGCCGGGGCGGCGAGGCCTGCGATTGGTATGGACATGTTCAACGATCAGCAATAACCTCGGACTTGGTCTAGACCTACCTGCACGGCTCACTGAACTCCCCACACCCAGGAGCGGCAGCATGCGCACCAGGACCAAGCTGTACGCCGCCGTGGTGGGGCTGGCCACGACCGGAGCCCTCGCGCTCTCCTCCGGCGGCGCCAGCAGCCACGGCTACACCGACCTGCCCGTCAGCCGGCAGAAGCTCTGCCAGCTCGGCACCGTCAGCAACTGCGGCGACATCCAGTGGGAGCCGCAGAGCGTCGAGGGCCCGAAGGGCTTCCCCGCCGCCGGACCGGCCGACGGACAGCTCTGCTCGGGCGGCAACACCCGCTTCGCCCAGCTGGACCGCCCGCGCACCCCGTCGGGCGGCGCCTGGCCGGCCACGAAGGTGACCGGCGGCCAGAGCTACACCTTCCGGTGGCAGTTCACGGCGATGCACGCCACCACCGACTTCAAGTACTACGTCACCAGGCAGGGCTGGAACCAGGACCACAACCTGACCCGCTCCGACCTGAACCTCACCCCGTTCCTGACCGTCCCCTACGGCGGCCAGCGCCCGCCGTCGACCCTGTCCCACAGCGGCACGCTGCCGACCGGCCTCAGCGGCCACCACGTGATCCTCGCCGTATGGACGATCGCGGACACCGGCAACGCGTTCTACGCCTGCTCGGACGTCACGTTCTGAGACGTGCCGCGACCGGTACGCCGAAGGGCCCCCCGCCGGAGCGAGGGGCCCTTCTTCTGTGCGCCGCCAGGGACTCGAACCCCGGACCCGCTGATTAAGAGTCAGCTGCTCTAACCAACTGAGCTAGCGGCGCATGACTCCCGCCGACCCGTTTCACCAGGCGTTTTCCTGGCCCCGCGGGCGGCGACGAAGAAAATACTACCTGGTCTTCAGGGGTGCTCGTGACCACCCGCCCGGGCCCGCTCCGGGACGGGCAGGGGTCCGCCCGAGTCGGCGGCACGGGTCCGCCCGAGTCGGCGGCACGGACCCGCCCGAGTCGGCGGCACGGACCCCCCCCGAGTCGGCCGTGCGGGCCCACCGAGTCGGCGGCACGGGCTCGCTCGGTCCGGGCTCCCGGGCGGACGGCGGGACCTAGATCGCCAGCGACAGCAGGACCGGCGCGGCGCTGCGGTTCAGCGCGTCCGCGGCCCTGCGCAGGCGGTGCGCGTGCTCCACCGGCATCGACAGGGCGAGGCACCCCACCGAGGAGCCGGCCGTGATCGGCACGGCCGCGCACACCGTGCCCACCGCGTACTCCTGCAGATCCAGCACCGGCACCGTCGGCGGCTGCGCCTCCAGCCGGGAGAGCAGCAGTTTGTCGCTGGTGATCGTGCGCGAGGTGAGGCGGGCCATCTTGTGCCGGGAGAGGTGGTCGCGGCGGCCGTTGTGGTCGAGCTGGGTGAGCAGGCTCTTGCCGACGGCGTGGGCGTGCGCCGACTCGCGGAAGTCGACCCACTCGTTGACCGGGGGAGCGCCCGGCCCGGCGGCGTACTGGGTGATCCGCACCTCGCCGTCGACGTACCGGCTGATGTAGACCGCGGCCCGCACCGAGTCCCGCAGCCGGTCCAGGGTGCGCTGGAGGTGCGCCCGCAGCGCCTCCTCCCGCCCCTCGGCCGAGCCCAGCCGGGCGAGCGCGTCACCGGTGACATAGGCGCCGCCGGCGATCTGCTCGACGTATCCCTCGCGGCGCAGCATCCGCAGCAGCGGGGTCAGCCGCTCGGCGGGGACGCCCGTGCGGCGGGCGAGCTGGGCGTCGGTGACGCCGGCGGTGTGCCGCGCCACGGTCTCCAGCACGCGCAGGGCGTCCTGGGCCGCGCTGTACGGCGCGGTCGGCTCGTTCATCAGCGCCACGGTGTCTCCCCTGCGGTCGCTTTCAGGCCGTGATCCGGGGCCCGGATCCCCTCCACGATAACGGGCAAGAGCCCTGCGTGGAGGGGGTGTTGGCGAGATTCCGCCCCCGCTGTCAGGGGCACCGGGCACCTGGCATATGTCCGGGTCATCACCCGTGGCGCAGACCTGGAGTGATGGCCCGGGCACGCGCCGCGATCAGAGCACCGCGCTCAGGAACTCGCGGGTGCGCTCCTGCCGAGGGTCGTTGAAGATCTGCTCCGGCGGCCCCGCCTCCACCACGCGGCCCGCGTCGAACATCAGCACCTGGTCGGAGATGTCCCGCGCGAAGTTCATCTCGTGGGTCACGCACAGCATCGTGATGTCGGTCGAGCGCGCGATGTCCCGCAGCACGTCCAGCACCCCGGCCACCAGCTCCGGGTCCAGCGCGGAGGTCACCTCGTCCAGCAGCAGCACCTTCGGCCGCATCGCCAGCGCCCGCGCGATCGCCACCCGCTGCTGCTGCCCGCCGGACAGCTGCGTGGGCCGCGCGTCGCACTTGTCGGCGAGCCCCACCAGGTCCAGCAGCTCCCGCGCCCGCTGCTCCGCCTCGTCCTTCGCGAGCCCCAGCACGGTGACCGGCGCCTCGGTGATGTTGCGCAGCACGCTCATGTTCGGGAACAGGTTGAACTGCTGGAAGACCATGCCGATCTTCTTGCGCACCTCCCGGCACTGCCGCTCGCTCGCCGGGAACAGCTGCTCGCCGTCGACCGTGATCGTGCCGGTGTCGGGCTTGGTGAGCGTCATCAGCAGTCGGAGGATGGTCGTCTTGCCGGAGCCGGACGGCCCGATCAGGGTCACGTGCTTGCCGGCGTCCACGGAGAAGTTCAGGTCGTCCAGGACGGTGTGGTCCCCGAACCGCTTGGTGACCCGCTCCAGGCGCACCAGCGGCGCCAGAGGGGCGGGCGTGGTGGCCGGCTGCTTGCTGGTGTCAACGGACAAGGCGTCGCTCCAGGGTGCGAAGGAGAAGGGAGGCGAGGGAGGAGATCACGATGAAGGCGACACCGATGACCGTCAGCGGCTCGGTGAACTGGAAGTGCTGCTGGGAGTACAGCCGCGCCTGCCCGAGCATCTCCAGCACGGTGATCACCATCAGCATCGGCGTGTCCTTGAGCATGGAGATCACGTAGTTGCCGAGTGCGGGCACCACCCGGCGCACGGCCTGCGGCAGGATCACCGCCGTCCAGGTGCGCACCGGCGGCAGGCTCAGCGCGGTCGCCGCCTCCCACTGCCCGGCGGGCACCGCCTCGATGCCGGCCCGGTAGACCTGCATGGTGTACGTCGAGTAGTGCAGCCCGATCGCGACCACGCCCGTGGTGAGCGCGGACATCGTCACGCCCCACTCCGGCAGCACGTAGAAGAGGAAGAACAGCTGCACCAGCAGCGGCGTGTCGCGCACGAACTCCGTGACCACGCCCACCGGCCAGCGCACCCACCGGGTAGGCGTGCGCATCAGCAGCGCCCACACCAGGCCCAGCGCGAAGGAGATCAGCGAGCCGAGCACCAGCGCCTGCGCGGTCACCAGCAGCCCGTCCCGGAAATGCGGCATGAAGCCGCTGACGGCACTCCAGTCCCAGGTCACGCGACACCCACTCCCTCGGACACCGGCACCGGGTCCGCCTTCGGCTGCGGGGCCCTGCCGACTCCCGCCTTCAGCCGCTTCTCCAGGGCACGCATCGCCCGCGTGAGCGCGAACGCGATCACGAAGTAGATCAGCAGCACATACGTGTAGATCTCCGCGCTCTCCTGCAGCGCGAGGCGGACCAGGTTGCCGCTGAAGGCCAGGTCGCCCATGCCCATCACCGACACCAGCGCCGTGCCCTTGAGCAGCTCGACCAGCAGGTTGCTGAACGGCGGGATCATCTCCGGCACCGCCTGCGGCAGCAGGATCTTGCGCATCCGCTGCGCCGGCGTGAACCCGAGCGCCACCCCGCCCTCACGCTGCGCCGGATCGACGGAGTTCAGCGCCCCGCGCACGATCTCCGCGCCGTACGCGCCGTAGGTCAGCCCGAGCGCGAGCGTGCCCGCCCACAGCGGCACCAGTTGCCAGCCGAAGGCGAGCGGCAGCACGAAGAACACCCAGAAGATCATCACCAGCGCCGAGGTGCCGCGGAACACCTCCGTGTAGCAGCCCGCCAGGAAGCGGACGATCCACAGCCGGTGGGTGCGCGCGATGCCCACGGCGAACGCCACCACCGCGCCCAGCAGGGCGCTGAGCACCAGCAGCTGGAGCGTGACCCACACGCCGTTCAGTACGAGTTCCCACAGTCCCGGGGTCATCCGCCGCACAGCTCCTTCGCGGTCAGATCGGTCATCTCGGCCCGCGTGAAGCCGAACGGCCGCAGGATCCGCAGCAGTTCGCCGCTCTTCTTCAGCTTGTGCAGCTCCGCGTTGAACGCGTCCCGCAGTCCCGTCTCGGTCGGCCGGAACGCGAACGCGCCCCCGTCGACGTGCGGCTTGCCCTTCACCAGCGGCGCGAACGGCTTCGTCGCCTCCGCCTTGGCCGACTTCTTCACCACCTCGCGGGTGGTCAGCGCCGTCCCCGCGAACACGTCCACGCGGCCCGCCTCGACCGCGTTCAGCCCCGCCACCTGGTCCGGGACGATGAGGATGTCGCTCTCCCGGTAGCCCGCCTCGACGGCGTACTGGATCTCCGCGTACCCCGTGCCGGTCGCGAACTTCGCCTTCTTCTCGACGATGTCGCGATACGTGTGAAGGCCCTTCGGATTTCCCTTGCGGACGATGAAGGAATCGAGCATCTGATAGTCGGGATCCGCGAAGATCACCTGGGCGCAGCGCTCGGGGTTGACATACATTCCGGCGGCCACGACATCGAACTGCTGGGAATTCAGCCCGGGTATGAGGGAGCCGAACTCGGTGGGCACGGGCTGTACCTTCTCCACCCCGAGCCGGCGGAAGATCACCTTGGCCAGTTCCGGTGCCTCACCGGTGAGTTCACCGTTTTTGTCGATGTATCCGAAGGGAATCTCACCGGCGATCCCGAGCCGTACGACGCCCTGTGCGCGCAGCCGTCGCAGCAGGTCACCGCCCTGCTTGGTGGAGGCGGTGGCGACGCGCGAGCAGCCGGCGGCCCCCAGCGCGCCGACCGCCGCCACCCCCGCGAGCAGCGACCGGCGAGCGGGTCCGGTTCTGTGTGCACCATGTCTTGCGTGACCGAGTGGTGGAGCCATGGCGGCGCTGCTACCCAAGACGAAGCGATGCATGCGCCATGGTTTTCCTGGCGGATCGCTACGGGAAGTGTCCCTGGTCAAGCGTCAAATGTGCTGCGTTACAGGGCTTATGGGGACATGCCGCGACCGGACCAACCCCGGAAAACCCGACGTCACCCCGAATTCCCCGATATCTCCGCAGTTTCTCCTTCGCCGGGGTCCGCCTGCGTTGCGGTGTCAGTGCCCGGGTACGTATCCGCGCCGCTTGTCGACCACGTTGATCAGGGGCCGGCCCGCGGCCCAGCGCTCGAACAAGTCCAGGAACTGGGCGCCGAGTTCGTCGCGCCAGCCGACCGTGTCGCCGCTCATGTGGGGCGAGACGATCAGGTCCCGCACCCCCCACAGAGGGCTGTCCGCCGGCAGCGGCTCCTGCGCGAACACGTCCAGCGCCGCCCCCGCGATCCACCGCCTCGCCAGCGCCCGCGCCAGGGCCTCCTCGTCCACCAGCGGCCCGCGGCCCACGTTCACGAAACAGGCCGACGGCTGCATCACGCCGAACCGCCGCTCGTCGAACATGCCCCGTGTCTGCTCGGTGAGCGGCGCCGCGCAGATCACCCAGTCGGCGCGCGACAGCAGACGGTCCAGATCGTCGGGGCCGTACACGCCGGTGCGCGGGGCGCGGCCCACGAGCGCGGTGGTGACGCCGAGCGCCTTCAGCAGCCGGGCGATCGCCCGCCCGATCGGCCCGGAGCCGACCACGCACGCGCGCGTGCCGGCCACCCGCCGCGACTCCCGGTGCCGCCACTGCCGCTCCCGCTGCAGCCGAAGCGTGCCCGGCAGATCCTTCGCCATCGCCAGCACGAGGGCGGCGACGTACTCGGCGATCGGCTGGTCGAAGACCCCGCGCGCGTTGGTCACCACGGTGTCCGACTCCGCCAGCTGCGGGCACATCAGATGGTCCACGCCCGCGCTCGCGGTGTGCACCCAGCGCGGCCGCGGTCCCTCGCCCGGCCAGGCGTCCCGGACGGCCGTGGAGGCGAAGTCCCACACCAGCAGCACATCGGCCTCGGGCAGCCGCTCGGCGAGACGGCCGGCGTCGGTGTGCACGATCCGCGCCTGCCCGGTGAGGCGGCCCAGCCGGGGCGGGGGGTCGGCGTCGAGGACGAGCAGGGTGGGCAGGGTCATGGACGACCGTTCCGGGGTCGGCGATCTGGCGTCTGACATGCGCGGACGGACCACGCTCGCACCGGAACCCGCCGTCGTCAACAGGGCCGCGCCTACGATGCGTTGCCCTGCCGTCTCCCACCGTGAGGTGGTGCCCCTGACCGGAGGCCACGTTCCTGGGCGGCCCCGACAGCGCGGTGATCTCGGCCAACCAAGTGACGATGTGGGCCGCGCCGCGTCGGCTGGGTACCCGCGCGGTAGGGCCGTACCAGGCGCCGACCGATCTCTCGGCACGCGCGTGGCCCCCCGTACTGCCGGACGAACCGCAGGAACAGCAGGAAGGGCGAACATGACCGCACTCGGATTCCTCTACCCGGGTCACTCGGCCGAGGACGACTACCCGCGCATCGAGCAGCTCCTGGGCAGTGACATCCGGGTGGACCTGGTCCACACGGACATCGACGAGGACACGCACCGGGTGGACGCGCTGCGCAGGATGGGCGCGGCGGAGCGGCTCACGGCGGGCGTGGAGCAGCTGCGGCTGTCCGGCGCGGAGTCGGTGGTGTGGGCGAGCACCAGCGGCAGCTTCGTCTACGGCTGGGAGGGCGCCCACGAGCAGGTGCGGGCGCTGGCCCGGGCGGCCGGGCTGCCGGCCTCCTCCACGTCGTTCGCCTTCGTGCACGCGGCGCGGGAGGTCGGGGCGCGGCGGGTCGCCGTCGGCGCGACGTACCCCGCCGACGTGGCGGACCTCTTCGCGGACTTCCTGCGGGCGGGCGGCCTGGACGTCACCGGGGTGCGCGCCTCGGGGACCGTCACGGCGACGGAGGCCGGGACGTGGGGGGAGGCGGAGGTGCTGGCGCTGGCCCGCGCGGCCGACCACCCCGACGCGGACGCCGTCCTCCTCCCGGACACGGCACTCCATACGGCGGCGCACGTGCCGTTGCTGGAGAAGGAACTGCGCAAGCCTGTCCTCACGGCGAACCAGGTCACCGTCTGGGAGGGCCTGCGCCTGGCCGACCGCCGGGTGAACGCCCCGTCCCTGGGCACGCTGTTCCTCCGCGAACCGATAGTCCAAGCCTGACAGGGGCTCCGCCGGCGTGCACGTTCAGGGACGGCCCTGGGTGGTTTCACCGCTCCGTCGCGCAAGTCCCGCCCCGGGGCTCCGCCCCGGCCCCCGCCAGGGGCTCCGCCCCTGGACCCCGGGGCGTTTCCCACCCACCCACCCGACTCACTTGGGCAGAAGGCCCCGCACCTCGGGCAGCGCACCCGTGCCGCAGAGGTCCCCTACTACGGGGACACCCCGCGCAAGGGCCCCGTACCCCGCACCGCCGACGAAGGCCGCCGTGGGTCCGCGGCGGAGCCCCGCGGGGCGGGACCTTCTTCCCGCCCCGCGGGCGAACACCACTGGGGTCCGGGGCGGAGCCCCGCGAGGGCGCCTTCGTCCCTACCGATCGGGTGGGTGGGTGGGAAAACACCCTCCGGGGTCCGGGGCGGAGCCCCGTGGCGGGGCCTTCGTCCCTACCGATCGGGTGGGTGGGTGGGAGAACACCCTCCGGGGTCCGGGGCGGAGCCCCGTGGCGGGGCCTTCGTCCCTACCGATCGGGTGGGTGGGTGGGAAAACACCCCCCGGGGTCCGAGGCGGAGCCCCGCGGCGGCACGTCCTGCCCGCCCGTCGGGCGAACGCGGCCGGGGTCAGGGGCCGAGCCCCGGGGAATAACCGGGGACTGCCTCCCGTTAAGGCCCGCGGTAGCGAACCCGTACTGCGCCCCCTGGAGGCCCCGTGACCACAGTCGACTCAGCCGGTGACGAGATCAGGGGCACCGCCCAAGGCACCGCCCCCGTTCCGCTGTCCGTGCTGGACCTGGTCACCGTCGGCGCCGGCCGCACCGCGTCCGACGCGCTGCGCACCAGCGTGGAGATGGCCCGCCTCGCCGAGGAGCGCGGCTTCCACCGGTACTGGGTCGCCGAGCACCACTCCATGCCCGGCGTCGCCTCCTCCTCACCCGCCGTGATCCTCGCCCACCTCGCCGCCCACACCACCCGCATCCGCCTCGGCTCGGGCGGCGTCATGCTGCCCAACCACGCCCCGCTGGTGATCGCGGAGCAGTTCGGCACGCTGGAGGCGCTGGCGCCGGGTCGGATCGACCTGGGGCTCGGCCGCGCGCCCGGCACGGACGGGGCGACCGCCGCGGCCCTGCGCCGCACCGAACGCCTGGGCGAGGGCGCCGACGACTTCCCGCAGCAGCTCGCCGAGCTGACCCGGTTCCTCGACGACGACTTCCCCGACGGGCACCCCTACCGCAGGATCCACGCCGTGCCGGGCCCCGTGCAGGCCACCTCGCCCGGCGGTGTGCAGTCGCCGCACCGGCCGCCGATCTGGCTGCTCGGCTCCTCCGGCTTCAGCGCGCAGCTCGCCGGCATGCTCGGCCTGCCGTTCGCCTTCGCGCACCACTTCTCCGCGCACAACACGCTCCCGGCCCTGGACCTGTACCGGGAGTCCTTCCGCCCCTCGGACGTCCTCGACGAGCCGTACGCCCTGATCGGCGTCTCCGCGCTGGCCACCGAGGACGAGAAGGAGGCCCGCCGGCAGGTGCGGGCCGCCGCGCTGAACATGCTGCGGCTGCGCACGGGCCGCCCCGGCCTGGTGCCGACGCCCGAGGAGGCCGAGGCGCACGAGTTCAGCACGGCGGAGGAGGACTTCGTCGCCTCCTGGATCGGCAACGTCGTCCACGGCACGCCCGACGCGGTGCGCACCGGCCTGGACGACCTGCGCAAGCGCACCGGCGCCGACGAGCTGATGATCACCGCCAACGCGCACAGCGGCGACGTACGCCTGCGCTCCTACGCGCTGATCGCGGACGCCTACGGCTTCCCGACCACGTCGGCCTGAGCCTCCGGCGCTCCCCGCAGCGCGGAGATACGATCCGGCGGCACCGGGCGGGAGTACAGCCACCCCTGCCCGGTGTCGCAGCCGATCAGCCGCAGCCGGTCGGCCTGCGCGGACGTCTCCACGCACTCGGCGGTCACCGTGAGCCCGAGCCGGTGCGCGAGCTGGATCATCGCCTCGACGATGACCTCGTCGGCGGGGCTCGGGTGGGCGGCGGGATCGTCGTAGCGGAAGCCGCGGACGAAGGAGCCGTCCAGCTTCAGCACCTTCACCGGCAGCCGGGAGAGGTAGGCGAGGTTGGAGTAGCCGGTGCCGAAGTCGTCGATGGCGATGCGCACGCCCATGTCGCTGAGGGCCTTCAGCGCCTGCAGCGGGCGGCCCGCCGAGCCCATCACGGCCGACTCGGTGAGCTCCAGCTGGAGCAGGTGCGGGGCGAGGCCCGTCTCGTTCAGGGTCTGCGCCACGTCCGCCACCAGGTCGGAGTCCCACACCTGCCGGACCGCCACATTGACGCTGACGAACAGCGGCGGCTCGTCCGGGTTCTCCAGCTGCCAGCGCCGGGCCTGGCGGCAGGCCGTCGCCAGGATCCAGCGGCCGAGCGGCACGATCGAGCCGTCCTCCTCGGCCAGTCCGATGAACCGATTCGGCGGCAGCAGCCCGAACTGCGGATGGTTCCAGCGGATCAGCGCCTCCACGCCGTGCAGCCGGCCGTCCGCCATGCCCACCAGCGGCTGGTAGTCGAGCACGAACTCCCCGCGCTCGATGGCGGGCCGCAGCGTCGACGCGAGCGCCTGACGAGTCATCAAGTGGGCGTTGCGCTCGGGGTCGAACAGCGTCCAGCGGTCCTTGCCGTCGGCCTTCGCCCAGTACAGCGTCGTGTCGGCGGCCTGCATCAGCCCGGTGGCCGTGGTGCCCGCCGCCTGGCGTTCGACCACGCCGATCGACGCCGACACCGACAGCCGCTGGCCCGCGAGGTCGAAGGGTTCCTGCAGGGCCTTCAGCACCGACTCGGCGAGGTCGGCGAGCTGTTCGGTGCCGGTGGAGTCCTCCACGAGCAGCGCGAACTCGTCGCCGCCGAGCCGCGCCACCAGCGGCGCGCTGGTCCTGCCGTAGCCGGCCGCGTCGGCGCAGCGGGTGAGCCGCTCGGCCACGGCGGCCAGCAGCCGGTCGCCGACGCGGTGGCCGAGGGTGTCGTTGACGGCCTTGAAGCCGTCCAGGTCCAGGTAGCACAGCCCGATCCGGCCGGTGCCGCCCGTCTCGTACGTCTCGGTCTCCAGCGCGGCCGACTCCAGCGCCGTGGAGAGCCGTTCGAAGAACAGGGTGCGGTTGGGCAGCCGGGTCACCGGGTCGTGCATCTGCAAGTGCCGCAGTTTCGCCTGGAGTTCGCGGCGCAGGCTGATGTCGGCGACCGACAGCAGCACGCCCTCCTCTCCCGGGGGCAGCGGGCTGACGGTGACCTGCGCCCACAGCGAGTGGCCGTCGGGGTGCTTGAGCCGGCGGGTGCAGCGCAGCCGGGCACGGCGGCCGTCGAGCACCTCGCGGTAGGCGTGCCAGGTGCGGGCGTCGGAGGCGAGGTCGAGCAGATCGGAGGCGGCCTGCCCGGTCAGGGTGGCCCGTTCGCCGCCGAGCAGCGCGCCGAGGGTGTCGTTGGCGTCGACGACCAGGCCGTCGCGGTCCACGACGGCCATGGCGAGCGGGGCGGCCGTGAAGGCGGAGCGGTAGGGCGGGTCGGCACGGGCAGGGGCGGTTCGGTCACTCTCTGTGACGACGGACCCGGCGGCGTCTGCCGCGGGTGTCGACCCTTCGGACGTTCCGTTCACCGCTCGCTCCCGCAGTGCACTCGCTCGTGGTCCGCGCAGGAAAGTGTGCCGATCATAGAGGCTGGCCCCGGGCCGTTCCAGCCATTGCGTCCGTGCGGGCGGTCCGCCGGGGGTCCGCGCGGGGTGGCGGACCGGGTGGCGGATCGTTTCTGTTCGCAGGTGGGCGGGGTGAGAGGACCCCCGACCGAATGTGACGTTCCGTGAGCGCTTCGGGGGTGTCGTCCCGGGCGCGTCTCACTCGTCCGGGTCAGATGAACAGGACATACGACAACCAATCAGACAAGGCTGAGTGCGGCGTCCCGTGAACCGCACCCGGAGGTCCCCTTGTCGCGTCAGCTCACCCTGAGAGGACTGGGCCGCAGAACCCGCAGGGGCCTGGGCCGGGCGCTGGAACCGCCCCGACTGCGCAGCACCGCCGCCGTGTTCACCACGATGTCCGCGCTCGCCGCGACCTCCCTGCTCAGCGCGCCCTCCGTCGCCGAGCCCTTCTCCACCGAGCCGTGCGCCCTGCAGCGCACCGACGCCCACCACTCCGAGGGCGTCGACACCTGGAACGCGGCCTACGCGCGGCCCACCCGCGCCCTGAACGCGGTGATGGTGTTCCTGTCCTTCCCCGACGCCACCCCGCTGACCACCCCCGCCGAACTGGCCGCCGACCACTTCCCCGCCACCAGCGACTACTACCGGCGCGCCTCCTACGGCCGGTTCACGCTCACCGCGCACCCGCTGAAGCACTGGATCCGCATGCCCCGCCCGTCCACGACGTACCGGATACAGCGCGACTGGAGCCCCGCCCTGCGCGCCCTCTACCTGCGCGACGCCCTCGCGGCCGCGGACCCCCAGGTCGACTTCTCCCGCTACGACGTCGTCTACTTCGTCGCCGACCCGGACGCGCCCGGCGTCGACTCCGACGCCACCAAGGTCGTCAACCTGGACACCCCGCTGCGGGCCGACGGCACGGACATCCGCCGCGTGGTGACGGTCTTCGAACGCCATCCGCCGGACCGGCTGGTGCTCGCCCACGAGACCGGGCACGTCTTCGACCTGCCCGACCTCTACCACCGCCCGGCCGACGGCAAGGGCGACTGGGACACCTACGTCGGCGACTGGGACATGATGGGCAGCCAGTTCGGCCTCGCCCCGGACCTCTTCGGCTGGCACAAGTGGAAGCTGGGCTGGCTCGAACCGCGCCAGGTGATGTGCGTGCGGCGCCCCACCCGGCTCACCCTGGAGCCGCTCGCCGCCGGTCCCGGCGTGCCCGTCCCGGGCGCCGCGGGCGCGCCGGCCTTCGGGCTCGGCGACGGCCTGAAACTCGCCGTGGTGCGCACCGGCCCCGACAGCGCGCTCGCCTTCGAGGCGCGCGAGCCCGTCGGCAACGACAGCCTGGCCTGCCGGGCCGGGGTGCTCGTGTACCGGGTGCACAGCGGCGCCGAGTCCGGGCAGGGGCCCGTCCAGGTGATCGACGCCCATCCGCGCACGGAGGCGTGCTGGGAGGACTCCGTCTACCCGGCCCTCGCCGACGCCCCGGTCTCCCTCGGCGAGAGCTTCACGGTGCCCGGCGACGGCGTACGGGTGGAGGTCGAGGACCGCACGGCCTCCGGCGCGTGGACGGTCGTGATCACCCCCGGGGCGACGACCGGCTGACGTGCGCGGCGCAGCCGCGCAAAAACAACGATGGCGAGTGCCGTTCGCGTTCTCCGCGAACATCACTCGCCATCGTCAACGTGCGCCGCCAGGGACTCGAACCCCGGACCCGCTGATTAAGAGTCAGCTGCTCTAACCAACTGAGCTAGCGGCGCCTGCTGACGTCGTAGACCTTAGCATCCTGGTCGGCGGGAGGTGAAATCGATATCCGCACCGCCTCCCGGGCCGCCCGCACCGCCGCCCACAGCATCACCTCGGGGCCCGGCAGCCAGGGGTGGCGGGTGTCCGGGGCGACCAGCCAGCGGGTCGCGGAGGTGCCCGCCGTGGCCGAGGACACCGGCGGCACGGTCACCGCGTCGCCGGCTCCGTGGCAGATCAGGGGCGGAATGCCGTCCGTACGGCCGCTGCGGCCGCCGTCCGCGCCCCACTCCTCCCACTCCAGCAGCGAGGGCAGCCGCTGGGCGGTGCCCGGGGCGGCGAAGAGCAGCATCCGGCCGCGGAAGACGGCCACCGGGCCGGAGCCCGGACCCTCGTCCCACAGCCGGTCCAGCATGCGGCGCCCGAAGAGAGCGGGGGCGCCGACGACGTCGAAGGCGGTGCCGCACGGGAGGACCACCGGGGCGTCCGGCCGTTCCTCCCAGAGGGCGAGCGTGCTGCGCGGATAGGTTCCCGCCGAGGCCAGCCAGTGGGCGCCGTCGTGGGTGACAAGGCACGTACTGCTCATGCCTTCTACATCTACCGGGCGTGAGGACGCGCTTGCACTGGGTTGCGGGAAATCGGGACACGGGGAGGGGGCAGGGGGTATCTTGCCCGCTTCGCGGTCACCTGGCATATGCCCGGACGGCGGACGGAGGCGTTCACCGCGAGGGGGGCAGGGGTCGCTTCAGACGGGGTCGGAGGGGCTCGTCCCGTCGCCGCCGCGCAGCAGGTCGCGGCCGAACTCGACCATCTTCTTCGCGTAGTCCTCGGTCCACTCGGCGCGCTCGGCGATGTCCGCCGCCGTCAGCCGGTCGAACCGGCGCGGGTCGGCGAGCTGGGCCGCGGCGATCGCCTGGAACTCCACGGCCCGGTCGGCGGCGGCCCGGAAGGCGTGCGTCAGTTCCGTCGCCCGGTCCAGCAGCCTGCGTGGGTCGTCGATCGACTCCAGGTCGAAGAAGTGCTCCGGGTCGGCGGCCGCCGCCATCGGCTCGAAGAGCAGGGGCGCGGGGCGTAGCCGCGGTTCGTTGCGACGCGGCGTGGGCTCCGCCATGTCTTCTCCTTCTCCTACGGGGGCGTACGTCACGGAGGGCGCCGCCTTCGGATGGGCCACCCTCCATTCTCCCGCGCGCCCGCAAGGGGGCCTCGGCGCGCGGAACACAGGGGACAGGGGCCACGGCGAGACGGCAGACCCCTCGGACCCCCGAGATATCAAGCCACCCGAGCCCCACGATGTTCCCGCCGCGCACGGACCGGCGCGCACGCCCGCCCACGCACCCGCGCGCCCGCCCACAGACCCGCGCACCCGCCGACGTCACCGGCGTCACGGCCGCCACGTCACGCGGTGTTCGCGCAGGTGCGCCAGGACCGCGTGGTTCGCTTCCCAGCCGTCCGGGAACTTCACGAGGGTGCCCAGCTGGACCGGTTCCGTCGACGGGTAGTCGTCGAGGAGGGCGTCCACGCCCGCGCGGCACACCACGATGCACGCGTGCCGGTGGCGGGAGGCCAGCACACACAGGCGGCCGGTCTCCAGGTGGAAGGCCGTGGCGTCGGGGCGGCCGGACAGCGGGTGCAGGACCACCGTCACGTCGTACTCCCGGCCCTGGAGCCGGTTCGCCGTGTCCACGGTGACGTCCGCCACGCCCAGCTCGGCCAGGGCCGCCCGGACCGCCGCCGCCTGATCGCGGTGCGCGGTGCCGACGGCGACCCGGTCGGCGGTCAGCGGGGACGGGTCGGGCGAACGCTCCGACACCGCCGCACCGCCGCGGTCCAGCAGCCGCCGTACGACCGCCGCCACCGCCCGCACCGCCTCCGGGTCCGTGCGCGGGGTGTGCCGGGCGGGCAGCTCCAGCAGCCCCCAGCCGGACACCGCGGCCTCGTCGATCACCCGGTCCGGGCCGGAGCCGTCGGAGGGCACCGCGAAGGTGAGCCGGCGGTCGTCCGGGCCGGTGCCGCTGCGGAAGGGGGTGTAGGGGTAGAAGGCGTCCGACACCAGGGGCGCCGCGGACGCCGGCAGCCGCCAGGACACCGGCAGGCGGTGCTGCGGCAGGTCCGGGTTGTGCGCGAGCAGCGTCGTCACCGCCGATGCCGACGGGTCGTACGACAGGCCCGCCCACTGCTCGCTGCCCACGATCGCGAACGGGTCCAGCTGGCCCGGGTCGCCCACGAACAGCGCCCGCTCGAACAGCCCCGCCACGGCGAGCAGACCGTCGGAGCGCATCTGGTACGCCTCGTCGACGATCGCGTGCCGCCACGGCTCGTCGACCTTCACATGCGCCCACTTCGCCGCCGTGGACAGCACCACCGGCAGGCCGGCGAGATCGGCGGCCTTCGCGGAGGTCCGCACCTGCGGCAGCTCGTCCAGGGCCCGGTCGTAGGCGTCGCTGTCGCTGCTGTGCAGCCGGCCGACGGGCAGCTCGGGGTCCTTCTCGGCCAGCCGCAGCACCAGGTCGTCCACCTGCGCGTTGGTCTGCGCGACGATCATCAGCGGGCGCCCGGCCCCGGCCAGCTCCAGCGCCGCCCGCACCACCAGCGTGGACTTGCCGGCGCCGGGCGGGGAGTCGACGACGACACCGCGCGCGGGTCCGTGCAGCGTGTCGGCGAGGATCGCGTCCGTGGCGCGGGTCGCGGCCGCCCCCGGGTCGAGGGCCGTCTCGGTCACGCTCACAGCACGTCCTCCTCGGTGACGGGATCGGCGGCCTCGGCGGCCGGCTCGCCGGGCGGCCCGCCGTGCGTCCACGGGGTGTCCTCCGGGTCGGGCAGCTTCGCGCCGCCGCGCTGCTCGTGCTCGAACAGCGTGAAGCACACCCGGTCGCCCTTCTCGGGCACCGACCCCTCCTCGGGCTCCTTGCCGCGCCCCATCTTGTCGAGGATCCGCAGCACGAACAGGCCCTCCTCCTCGGCCCGGACGAACTCCGCCGTCTGCGGCCGCCCGCCCAGCGACCGGTACACCTTCGCCCGCTCGCCCAGATGCGGCCGGTCGTCCGTGCGCACGGTCACCAGCGGGCGCGGGCTCGGCCGCTTGCCCTCGCTGTACGCCATGGTCACGTCCGTCACCTCGCCGGCGAACGCCTCCCCGGCCAGCCGCCGCCCCGCCATCACCAGCGGGTCGTCGAGCGCCTGCTGCGCCTCCAGCCGGGCCTGCTCCCGCTCGCGCGCCGCGAGCTTGTTCGCCGCGGTGACCGCGTCGTCGCGGCGCGGCTGCGGCGGCTCACCGGCCAGCACCCGGTCCCGGTGCCCGGTGAACGACCAGCGGTCGCGGGTCCACCGCTCCTCGACATGCGCCCCCTCCGGCAGCGCGCGCAACAGGTCCAGCCCCCGCCACATCTTCTCCCAGGTGGGCAGCGTGACCCGCTCGACCAGGTCCCGGATCTCCCGCTCGGCGCGGGTGAGCGCGCCCAGCCGCTCGTCGGCCTCCAGGCCGTCCTCGGCGGCGGCCAGCGCGGTGCGGGTGCGGTCGTAGCGCTCGATGGCCGGGGCGAGCAGCTTGTTGTCGAACGCCGGGTCGGTGGCCGGGCCGGCCGGCGGGCACCGCAGCTGCCCGCGCTCGTCCCGGGCCAGCTCCGCTTCGAGGGCGGCCTCGGCGCCCGAGACGCCCTCCGGCGGGTCGATCCACGCCAGCAGCGCCCCCAGATGCTGGTCCTCCAGCCCCGACTGCCCGGTCGCCCAGTGCAGGGCGAGCAGCTCCGTCAGGGCCTGCAGCAGCGACGAGCCGGGCACCCGCGCCCGCTCGGCGTAGTGCGTGAACCAGCGTCCCAGCAGCGGCACCCGCGGCGGCGCCGGATACGGCGTCTCCGGCTCCTGCTCCGCCGTACGCCGGAACCGCATCGACCGCCCGAGCAGGCGGACGAAGTCGACGCCGGCCCGGCTCGGCACGATCAGCTGCGGGGCGTCGGCGCACAGGTCCACCTCGACCTTGACCCGCTTGCCGGTCTCCGGGTCGGTCTCGGTGCGCTCGGCGGCCTCCACCGCGTCGGCGTAGGACTCGATGTACGGCAGCACGACGTCGGCGAGCTCGGCGAGGAACGCGAAGCGCAGATCGCGGTCGCGGGGCTGCGGTACGACCAGCAGGCGCGGCGCGTCCCGGTCGGTGCCGACCAGCGCGCCGAGCGGGGCGCCCGCCTCACCGGCCGTGGTGAGCGGGACCAGGACGAGCGGGCGGTCGGAGAGATGGCGGTGGCGCACGGTGGCGGCGCGCTGGGCGCGGCCGCTGCTGACTGCCTCGAGCCGGGCCAGGGTGGCGATCAGCGACATCCGGCCTCCTCGAGCGCCTCCGCGCGCAGCCGGGCGGCCCGCCGCAGCGCGGCCACCGCCGGGTCGTCCGGGTCCCCGGCCTCGCCGCGGGCCGCCGCCAGCACCTCGGGGACGGTGGTCAGCCCGCCCAGCTCGGCGCGCACGGCCCGGCCCAGCGAGGTCACCGCGTCCGCCTCCCGGGACCGGCGGCGGCAGTGGAAGGCCAGCTCGCAGGCGGCCAGGCACTCCGGCGCGTAGGTCGCCGGGACGGACTCGACGGCCTCGGCCAGCTCCTCGGCGGGCAGCGCGGGCGAGAAGCACGTCCCCTCGGGCAGCGCGTCCGCGATCTCGTCGATCCGGGTCAGCCGCGCCAGCTGACGCCCCGTCACCGCGCGCTGCTTGCGCACGTCGACGGCGGCCGCGGTGGGCAGGTTGGAGAAGTCCTTCGGGCACACCAGCAGCACGCGGTGGCGCACCGGCGGCGGGGAGGGCAGCCGGCTCGCGACCTCCTCCAGCGCGAGCACGTACACCGCGGCCTGGCGGGCGGCGGCGCCCACCTTCGCCGGGTCGGCGGAGCCGTCGAGCATCGGGAAGGACTTGATCTCCACGACCGTCCAGCTGCCGTCCGGGTGCACCACGACGGCGTCCGGCTCCAGGAACGCCGGCGAACCGGCGACCTCCAGCGCCAGCATCGGATGGTCCAGCAGCGTCCAGCCGCCCGCCTCGACGGCCTCCCTGAGCGCCAGCGCCGTACGCGCCGTACGCCCCTCGGGGCCGGAGGCCGTCAGATCGGGCACATAGGTCCGCTCGGGCTCCTCGGCGGCCGGGTCGAGCTTCTCCCGCACCAGCCGCAGCAGCTCCGCGCCGCCGTCGGCCTTGACCTTCGCCTCGAAGGCGTTGCCGCGGGTGAGGGCGAACTGCGACTGCCCGAACGCCGACGGCGCGCCCAGCGCGCTCGCCAGCGCCGCCTTGTCCACCCCGGCGCCGTCGAGGATCGCGCGTCGCCGGCAGCCCGGGTTGGCGGCCAGCGCCGCGAGGGCGCGGGCGTCCAGCGCCCGGGCGGGTACGTCGGGTCCGCGCAGCTCAGCGAGCCGCTGCCGGAGCGCCGTCCCCGGTGTCCGTGGGGGCGGCACCCGGCTCGGCGTCGGCTCCGGGCCGCGTTGCGCGCTGCCGTGGAATTCGCTCACCCGCCGAAGTCTCGCATCCGCCACTGACAATCGAGGCGGGAGCGCCGGAAGTGCCGGGCGCGAACCGCTCCCGCGCCCGGTCCGCGAGCCGCATCACGGCCGGCGCGAGCAGCAGGCCGATCCCCATCACCGCGACACCGGCGACGGCGTCGAGCAGATAGTGGTTCGCGGTGCCCATGACGACCAGCGTCGTCCCCAGCGGGTAGACCACCGCGGCGATCCTGGTGGCCCGGGTGCCGCCGAACCGCCACAGCATGACCCCGCACCACAGCGCCCAGCCGACGTGCAGGCTCGGCATGGCCGCGTACTGGTTCGTCATGCCGCCCATGCCGCGCGGCGCGCTGGCCTCGCCGCCCCACCAGCCGTAGGAGCTGTAGTGGGCCATCGTGTCGACGAAGCCGTGCCCGGCGGCCAGCAGGCGCGGCGGGCACGTCGGCAGCAGCGTGAAGCCGATCAGGCCGAGGAACGTGGACGTCATCAGCCAGGTGCGGGCCGCCCGGTAGTGCGCGGCGTGGGCGCGGAACATCCACACCAGCAGCGCGGGCGTGATCAGGTAGTGCAGCGAGGCGTACCAGAAGTCGGCCGGGATGCCGAGCCAGGGGTTGCGGGTGAACAGCCGGTTGAGCGGGTGCTCGGCGTTGATGTGCAGGAACTTCTCGATCCGCAGGATCGCCAGGCCGTGGTCGACGGCGTCCGAGACGTCCCCGCGCGCCAGCAGCCGGCCGGCCGAGTAGCAGCCGTACACCAGCAGGATCAGGGGCAGCTCGGTCCACCAGCGCAACCGGGTCCGCGGGGCCGCCTCGATGCCTGGTGACTCGGTCTGCGGCATCCGATTCGCCCTCCCCCTTCTGCTCACTGCTGTTTCGCCGGCCTTGTCGTGGCCTTCTCACGGTCTTCTCGCCGGGATCACCCGGCTGATGCGGGGGAGTCACTCTACGGCGTCGGCGGCGTCCCGTACGGGCCGCCCCCGGCCCAGGAAGACGCCGCGACCGGCCGCCGGGTTGCCCGTGACCGGTGTGCGCGATGATGGAGGACATCTCCCGCTCTCCTCGGAAAGGTCCCTCGCATGGCACCGCGCATCCTGCTGGCACGGCACGGACAGACCGAGTGGTCGCTGTCCGGCAGGCACACCGGCAGGACGGACGTCCCCCTGCTGGAGGAGGGCCGGCGGGGCGCCAAGCTGCTCGGCGAGCGGCTGCACCGGGCACCGCTGGACGGCCTGCCCGGCGTCGAGGTCCGCACCAGCCCGCTGGCACGCGCGCGTGAGACGTGCGACCTGGCCGGCTTCGGCGAGCGGGCGACCCGCTGGGACACGCTCATGGAGTGGGACTACGGCGCCTACGAGGGCCTGACGCCGGCCGAGATACAGGCGCTGCGGCCCGGCTGGCTCATCTGGCGCGACGGGGTGCCCGGGGGCGAGACCCTCGCCGAGGTGACCGCGCGGGCGGACGAGGTGGTCGCCTGGGCGCGCTCGGCCGAGCGGGACGTGCTGGTCTTCGCGCACGGGCACATCCTGCGGTCGATCGCCGCGCGCTGGCTGGGGCTGCCGCTGGACTTCGCCGCGCGGATCCGGCTCAACCCGACGTCGCTGTCGATCCTCGGCTGGGCCTACGGCGAGCCGGCCCTGGAGAGCTGGAACGACGTGGGCCACCTGGCGGGTTGACGCGGGCCGAGCGGGGCCTGCGCCTTGCGGGGCGCGCGGCTGTGCTCACCGTGCGGCTCCGCCGCGCGGGCGCGACCGGCCACGACGCGCCCGCAGGCGCACGCGAACCGGAACCACGCACCGGAACCGCGCACGGGAACCGCGCACGGGAACCGCGCACCGGAAACGCGCACCGGAAACGCGCACTGGAACCGCGCACTGGAACCACGCACCGGAAACGCGCACCGGAAACGCGCACTGGAACCGCGCACTGGAACCCCTCACGCCATCCGCGGAGCGGACGCGTGGCGTTCGAGGAACTCGGCGACTCCCGACGCCCGCCGGTGCGGCAGCAGCACGCGCGCCGTGCCCGCGAGCATGGTCTGGATGCGGGAGGACTGCACCTGGTCCAGCAGGCCCAGCACCGTCAGCCCCGCCGCCGCGGCCTCGTCGGGACGGCCCCCGCGCGCGAGGTCGTCGGCGAGTTCCGCCGTGTACAGCGCCGTGTTCCGGGTGAAGTGAGGATCCTGCAGCCGGGCCGCGCGCCGCGCCTGCCGCGCCGCCCGGTCCCAGTCCCCGAGCGCCGACCAGCACTGCGCCTCCAGCCCCGCGAGCTCGGCCTCGCCGTAGAAGCTCATCCACTCCGGGTCGGCGTCCGACGGTCCCCGCTCGAACAGCGCCTGCGCCCGGCCGAGTGCCTGCTCGCAGCCGAACCGGTCCGCGAGCCCCGCCCACCCGCCGGCCTCCCGCAGCGCCAGCAGCGACATCAGCCGGGGCGAGCCGAGCGGCCGGGCGGCACGCTGCGCGGCCTGCGCCGCCCGCACCGCCTCCCGCGGCCGCCCCGCGTCGCGCGCGAGGAAGGCCATGTTGCAGAAGGCGTGCGCCTCCAGCGCCTCGTCCCCGGTCACGCGCGCGGTGGCCAGCGCCTCCGCGTAGTGCGAGCGGGCGTCCTCGAAGCGCCCCGAGTCGTGCGCCAGCCATCCCACGGAGATGGCCAGTTCGCCCGCGCCCGCGTGCAGCCGGTCGGCGGTCACCTGCCGGGTCGCCCCGGCGTCCAGCAGCGCGTAGGCGGCGCGCAGCGGGGCGGCCGCACGCCGGTAGAGGCCGTCGGCGCCGTGCCGGTCGTCCAGCAGCCGGATCCTGCGGACGGCCTCCTCCAGGGCGCTGGCCTCGCCGGCCCCGGCCCGCCGTACGGTCCGGCGCGCGTGCGGGATCGCGGCCGCGGAGGCGGCCGGGGCGAGGCCGAGCGGGGCCAGGGAGGCGGCGGCCACCGTGGCGCCCGATCCGGTCATGAATGCGCGACGCAGCACGTCGCTCTCCTCGTGGTCGTGGTGGTGCGTGTCGTACGGGTCCTGCGGGTCCTGCGGGTCCTGCGGGTCCTGCGGGTCCTGCGTGTCATACGGCTCGACGCCCCCGCCCGATTCAGCGGCCGGCGGCCGGGCCGCACGCCCGCGTACGGCCGACCGGGGGGCGAAGCCCAGGTCCACGAGCGTGCGGCCCGGGAACATGTGCAGGAACACCCGCTCGTAGGCGTAGTTGGGGCAGCGGATCTCGCCCGCCTCGACCCGGCCGATGTAGCGCGCGTCACAGCTGACCCGCTCACCGATCTCCCGGGCGGCCCGGCGCACCAGCGCGGCGAACTCGGCCGGCGAGCGCGCTCCGCGCAGCTGCCGGAAGACGAGGTTGGGCCGCGCCGGCCGGTCGGGCCGGGACGCGTGGGCAGCGTTCACCGTTGACGACGCCATGGCCGGGTCCTCTCGTGCGAACCGTCGAACCATGCCGGGCACGGGGTGACGTGCCTCGAATGTCGGGGTGATCACCCTGTTGTCCGGCGGCAAGAACGTACCTGCTGTGACCGGTCCGCCACGCTGTGTTTGGCTACAAACCGGATATCCCACCCACGATCTGCCATGAACTGCCATCCTTTGCGGCGGACTTCCGCCGTAGCCCTTGACGCACCGGCGCGTTGAACCCGGTGGGCCGCAGCAGGCCACAAGAGGCGTTGGGGAATTCCGTGGTGGAGGCCGGGATGGAGACGACCAGCCAGAGCATCGCACCGGGTACGTCACCGGGCGCCCCGCCGGCGGCGGGGGCACCAAGACCGGACGGCGGCGCCCTGCCGGGCGGGGCGTGCGACCTCGTCACCGTGCCGGCCCGGCAGGGCCTGGAGGCGGTGGACATCCTGCGGCGCGGCGCCTCGGACGCCGTCGGCCCCGTCCTGCATGACGGCGGCGGCGACACCCTCGGCTTCCTGGTGCCGCCGGGCACCGCGGCCGGCTGGGACGTCCCCGGCAGCACCTGCACCGGCACCGACGGCCGCGGTCTGCGCCTGGCGCCCGAGCCGCCGGTGGAGGGCTCCGACTGGCTGCTCCCGCCGGGCGGCGACGACCGGGCGACCGACCCGGCGGTGCTGCGCCGCGCCCTGGGCGAGGCGGCCCGCCTGATCGAGGCGGCGGACAGCTGCCGCTGACGGCCGCCACCGTGGCGCCGGACGCCTGACCTCGGATGCTTGATCTCGGACGCCCGACCTCGGACGCGTGAGCGAGGTCGTCCCCCGTGCGGCCGATAATGGCGGGATGGGCAAGTCCAGGAACCCCCGGCGCCGGCAGGCCGCGCCCGAGGCCGTCGTGGAGCAGGTCGACGGGGGGACCGCCGAACTGGTGCCGGACCGGGACCGGGCGCGCGCCTGGACGCTGCTGGTCGACGGCGCCCCGCAGTCGCACGTCGACCTCGACGACCCGGCGTACCTCTCCTTCGAGTACCAGCGCCGCCTCGGCCATGTCGTCGACCTCGCCGCCCCGCCCGGCAAGCCGGTCCAGGCCGTGCACCTGGGCGGCGGCGCCCTCACCCTCGCCCGCTACGTCGCCGCCACCCGCCCCCGCTCCACCCAGCAGGTCGTCGAGCGGGACGCGGCCCTCGTCCGGCTCGTCCGGCGCGAGCTGCCGCTGGACGCGGGCGCCCGCGTCCGGGTGCGCGCGACCGACGCCCGCGAGGGCCTCGGCAAGGTGCCGGACGGCTGGGCCGACCTCGTCGTCGCCGACGTCTTCAGCGGCGCCCGCACCCCCGCCCACCTCACCTCGGTGGAGTTCCTGGACGAGGTGCGGCGGGCGCTGCGGCCCGGCGGCGTGTACGCGGCCAACCTCACCGACGGCCCGCCGCTGGCCCATCTGCGCGGCCAGATCGCCACCGCCGCCGCCCGGTTCGCCGAGCTCGCGCTGGTCGCCGACCCGGCGGTGCTGCGCGGCAAACGCTTCGGCAACGCGGTGCTCGTCGCCTCCGACCTGCCGCTGCCCGTGCCCGAGCTGACCCGTCGCGCGGCCTCCGACCCGCACCCCGCCCGCGTCGAGCACGGCAAGGCGCTGCGGGACTTCACCGGCGGCGCCGCCCCCGTCACGGACGCGGCCGCGGTCGCCTCCCCGGCACCACCGCCGTCGGTGTTCCGCTGAACCGCGGGGCGCCGAGCCTCAGTACGTGCCCACCTCGACCCGCGGCGGACCGTCGTGCCAGGTGCAGAACACCGACACCCGGTCCGCTCCCGAGGAGAACTCCACCCGGATCCACGACTCCGTCTTCCACCACTGCATCGACCAGCCGGAGTTCGGGGTGGCCGACACCAGGGACGCGTCGGACGGGCCGATGTCGAACACCACCCGGCCGCCCTTGGAGTCGTAGCTGCGGATGTGCCCCGAGGCGGACGAGGACGGCGGCGGGGTCGACGGGGTGGGGGAGGCGGTGGGCGAACGCCGGCTCGGCGAGGGCGTGGCGGACGGCGACGGGGTCGTCGGGCGCGCGGTCGGCGACGCCGGACGGGCCGTCGCGGACACCCCCGGCCGGGCGTCCTGCGTGGTCGCCTTCGCCGCCGTGATCGGCAGGGCGCGCGGCGGGTCGTACGCGGTGCCCGCCATCACCGTGTGCACGCCCCACCACGACAACGTGACCGCCGCGCCCGTGGCGAGCGACCACGCCAGTACGTGAACGAGTCCTCTGCGCATCGCGGGCCATACTGCCTCACCGGTCACTCCCGTCGCACGGTTCCGGCCCAGAGGGCACCGGGTTGTCCCCAGGCGCGGAGTTGTCCACAGCTCCCCGCCGGCGTCCGGCGCATGGCGTACGGTGCGGCGCATGGCAAGTGTGCTCGTGGTCGAGGACGACCAGTTCGTACGCTCGGCGCTCATCCGGCATCTGACCGACGCCGCCCACACGGTGCGCAGCGTCGGCACGGCGCTGGAGGCGCTGCGCGAGGTCGCCCATTTCGGTTTCGACGTCGTCATCCTGGACCTCGGACTGCCCGACCTGGACGGCTCCGAGGCGCTGAAGATGCTGCGCGGCATCACCGACGTGCCCGTCATCATCGCCACCGCCCGGGACGACGAGGCGGAGATCGTACGGCTGTTGAACGCGGGCGCGGACGATTACCTCACCAAGCCGTTCTCCCCGGAGCACCTGTCGGCGCGGATGTCCGCCGTGCTGCGCCGGGCCCGCGCCGGCGCCCCGGACGCCCCGCACTCCACCGTGCTGCGCGTCGGCGGGCTCACCGTCGACCCGCTGCGCCGCCAGGCCGAACTGGACGGCGTACGCCTGGACCTGACCCGCCGCGAGTTCGACCTGCTCGCCTTCCTGGCCGGCCGTCCCGGCGTCGTCGTCCCCCGCCGGGAACTGCTCGCCGAGGTCTGGCAGCAGTCCTACGGCGACGACCAGACCATCGACGTCCATCTGTCCTGGCTGCGCCGCAAACTGGGCGAGACCGCCGCCAACCCGCGCTATCTGCACACCCTGCGCGGGGTCGGGGTGAAGCTGGAGCCCCCGCGATGAGGTGGGCGCTGGTGCGGGTGTGCCTGGCGGTCACCACGATGGTCGTGGTCGCCTTCGCCGTTCCGCTCGGCCTCGTGGTCAAGGAGCTGGCCCGCGACCGCGCCTTCTCCAATGCCGAGCGGCAGGCCGCGGTCGTGGTGCCCGCGCTGTCCATCACCACCGACCGCGAGCAGCTGGAGCGGGTCGTCGCCTCCGCCGGCACGGACGACGGCATGGCGATCCACCTGCCGGCCGGCGACGGCAAGCCCGCCCTCGACCTCGGCCGGCGGCGCGCCACCGCCCAGGACATCGAGGCGGTGCGCAGACTGGGCCGCGCCTCCACCGCCCAGGTGCCCGGCGGTTCGGTGCTGCTGCAGCCCGTCGCGCTCAGCCTCGGCACGGTCGTGGTCGAGGTGTACGTCCCGGAGGCCGAGGTCAGCAACGGCGTGGGCACGGCCTGGGCGGTGCTCGCCGGGGTCGGGATCGCGCTGGTCGTGGGCTCCGTCGCGGTCGCCGACCGGCTGGGCGTCAGGATGGTCCGCCCCGCGCGGCGGCTGGTCGAGGGGGCGCACGACCTGGGCGAGGGGCAGCTCGGCGCGCGGGTGCCGGAGGAGGGGCCGACGGAACTGCGGCTCGCGGCGGTCGCGTTCAACTCCATGGCCGACCAGGTCGTCCAGCTCCTCGCCAACGAGCGGGAGCTGGCCGCCGATCTGTCGCACCGGCTGCGGACCCCGCTGACCGTGCTGCGGCTGAACGCGGCCTCGCTCGGAGACACGCCCGCCGCCGAGCAGACCCGGGCGGCCGTGGCGCAGCTGGAGCGCGAGGTCGACACCATCATCCGCACCGCGCGCGAGGCCAAGCCGCAGACCGCGGCCGCGGGTCCCGGCGCCGGCTGTGACGCGGCCGAAGTCGTGCGGGAGCGGATGGAGTTCTGGTCGGCGCTCGCCGAGGACGAGGGCCGCAAGTGGCGGCTGGCCGGTGTGGACCGCCCGGTGCGCATACCCGTGGCCCGCGCCGACCTCGCCGCCGCGCTGGACGCCCTGCTCGGCAACGTCTTCCGGCACACCCCGGAGGGCACGGCCTTCGCGGTCGACGTGCACAACGGCGAGGACGCGGTGATCGTGCTGGTCTCCGACGCCGGGCCCGGCATACCCGACCCGCAGGCGGCGATGGCCCGCGGCCAGGGCTCGGGCAGCGACGGCTCCACCGGGCTGGGGCTGGACATCGTGCGCCGCCTCGCGGAGTCCACCGGCGGGGACGTGCGCATCGGGTCCTCCGTGCTCGGCGGCACGGAGGTGCGGATCTGGATCCAGCTGGACGGCCGCCGGGGCACGCCCGGCCGCCGCGGCCACCGGGGGAGCGTACGGCGGCGCCGGCGGCTCGTCCCCCGCTGACGTCACTACCGGACCCTCACCTCCCGAACCGCCGAAGCACCCGAAATTGGTCTCGACCTTTAACCGTCCCCGATCCCTTCCTTAAGCGCACCCTAAGAACGCCGACGCTCGTCTGTATCAGGACGTTTGTCCGATTCCGGCTCGCTAGCGTGCTGCCGCACCACACCCCCCGTGAACAGCGAAGGCAGGCACGCATGAGCACGCACCGGCGCAGGATCAGCAGCAGGAACAAGGCGATAGGCGCCCTGGTGGCGGCGGCCGTGGCCGCCGGCGGCGCGATCCTGCTCACCGGCACGGCGAACGCGGCCGGCGTGAACGCCGCGTACACCAAGACCAGCACCTGGTCGACCGGCTACACCGCGCAGTACGTCGTCACCAACAACAGCGGCCAGGCGGAGAAGACCTGGACCCTGGAGTTCGACCTGCCGGCCGGGGCCCGGCTCGGCTCGCTGTGGAACGGCGAGTCGACGGTGAGCGGACAGCACGTCACCGTGAAGCCGCCGAAGTGGGACACCGACGGCCTGAAGGCGGGCGAGTCGGCCACCGTCGGCTTCGTCGTGGAGGGCACCGCGGACCCGGCCGGCTGCCGCATCGACGGCGCCGCGTGTTCCGCCGACGGCGGCGCCACCCCCGAGCCCAGCGGCCGCCCCACCCAGGAACCGACGCCCACCCAGAAGCCCACGGCCACCCCCACGCCGACCGCCGAGCCCACGCGGACCGCCGTCCCCACCGCCTCCCCGACCCCCACCAGCGGCACCGGGACGCAGACCTCCGCCGGCTTCGCGCCCTACGTCGACACCTCCCTCTACCCGGCGTTCGACCTGCTCGGGAACGCCGACGCGACCGGCGTGAAGAACTACAACCTCGCCTTCGTCACCGACGGCGGCGGCTGCACACCCAAGTGGGGCGGCGTCACCGACCTCACCGCCGACGCCGTGGCCGGCCAGATCGGCGCCCTGCGCGCCAAGGGCGGCGACGTCCGTGTCTCCTTCGGCGGCGCCTCCGGCACCGAACTCGCCACGTCCTGCTCCTCCGCCGACGCGCTCGCGGCGGCCTACGGCAAGGCCGTCGACGCCTTCAAGCTCACCAAGGTCGACTTCGACGTCGAGGGCGGCGCGCTGCCGAACACGGCCGCCAACACCCGCCGCGCCCAGGCCATCGCCAAGCTCCAGCAGAGCCACCCCGGCCTGGACGTCTCCTTCACCCTGCCGGTCATGCCCGAGGGCCTCACCCAGGACGGCGTGAACCTGCTCGCGAACGCCCGGTCCAACGGCGTGAGGCTCTCCACCGTCAACATCATGGCGATGGACTACGGCCCCGCCTACAGCGGCGACATGGGCACCTACGCCGAGCAGGCCGCGACCGCCACCCAGGCCCAGATCAAGGGGGTGCTGGGCCTGTCGGACAGCGCGGCCTGGAAGGCGGTCGCCGTCACCCCGATGATCGGCGTCAACGACGTCTCCTCCGAGGTCTTCAAGGTGGACGACGCCACCCAGCTGGTGAACTTCGCCAAGTCCAAGGGCCTGGGCTGGCTGTCGATGTGGTCGGCCACCCGCGACAAGGCCTGCGCCGGCGGCCCCAAGCCCTCCGCCGACGCCACCTGCAGCTCCATCGCCCAGGACCCGTCCGCCTTCTCCAAGGCGTTCGCGGCCTACAACTGACCCTCGGCCGGTCAGACGGCCTGCACCGGCGGCAGGGACCCGGTGCGGGCCGCCTCGCCGTACCACAGGGCGCTGGACTTCGGGGTCCGGGCCAGCGTCACGTAGTCGACGTAGACCGCGCCGAAGCGCTTGCCGTAGCCGTAGGCCCACTCGAAGTTGTCCATCAGGGACCACAGATAGTAGCCGCGCACATCGGCGCCGTCGGTGATCGCGCGGCGCACCGCCGACAGATGCCCGTGCAGGTACGCGATGCGCTCCGGGTCGTGGACCCGGCCGTCCGAGTCGGGCTTGTCGTCGTAGGCGGCGCCGTTCTCGGTGACGTACAGCGGCAGCCCGGGGGCCTCGCGCGAGTAGCGCATGATCAGCTCGTGCAGGCCGGTCGGGTCGATCGTCCAGCCCATCTCGGTGCGCTCGCCCGGCGTCTGGTGGAAGGCCACGTCGTCGGCGGCCGGCCAGGGGGAGTGCTCGCTGGCGCCGTGGCCGTCGGCGCGCGGCGCCGGGGCGTTCGGGTCGGCGGCCGAGACCAGGGCGGGCGTGTAGTAGTTCAGCCCGAGCGCGTCCAGCGGCTGGTGGATCGCCGCCAGGTCGCCCTCTCGGACATAGGACCAGTCGGTGAGCGAGGCGGTGGCCTCCAGCAGGGTGCGCGGGTACGCCCCGTGCAGGATCGGGCCGTGGAAGACGCCGTTGGCCAGGTCGTCGATGCGGCGGGCGGCCGCGAGGTCGGCGGGCTCCTGCGAAAGCGGCCGCACCACCGAGGAGTTGAGGCTGATCGCCACCTGGTTGCGGGCCGGCATCACCGACCGCAGCGCCGTGGTGCCCAGGCCGTGCGCCAGGTTCAGATGGTGCGCGGCGCGCAGCGAGGCCACCGGGTCGGTGCGGCCGGGCGCGTGCACGCCGGAGCCGTAGCCGAGGAAGGCGGCGCACCACGGCTCGTTCAGCGTGATCCACTGCTCCACCCGGTCGCCGAGCGCCTCGCCGACGAGGTGGGCGTACTCGGCGAACCGGAAGGCGGTGTCCCGCTCCGGCCAGCCGCCCGCGTCCTCCAGCTCCTGCGGCAGGTCCCAGTGGTAGAGGGTGACGGCCGGCTTGATGCCGTGGGCGAGCAGCTCGTCCACCAGCCGGCGGTAGAAGTCCAGGCCGCGCTGGACGGCCGGGCCGCGGCCGGTGGGCTGCACCCTGGGCCAGGAGACGGAGAAGCGGTAGGCGTTCAGGCCCAGCTCCGCCATCAGCGCCACGTCCTCGCGGAAGCGGTGGTAGTGGTCGACAGCGATGTCACCGGTCTCGCCGCCGGCCGTCTTGCCCGGCGTATGGCTGAAGGTGTCCCAGATCGAGGGGGTGCGGCCGTCCTCCCGGACCGCCCCCTCGATCTGGTACGCGGAGGTCGCGGCGCCCCAGAGGAAGCCGGGCGGAAACGTCACCGGAGGCGCCGGGTTCACGGCGTTCACGGAAACAGACATGGAAGCGCTCCCAAAGGTGGTCGTGGAAGACCTTGGTGGTCATGGAGACCGACGGGTGAGGAGAAGGGGCGAGGAGGGGCCGAGGCGGCGGTGACCCGGCCCCCGCAGGACGTCCGCGCGGTCAGCCCTTGACCGCGCCCTGCATGATGCCGCCGACGATCTGCTTGCCGAACAGCAGGAAGGCCAGCAGCAGCGGCAGCGTGCCCAGCAGCGCGCCCGCCATGATCACCGAGTCGTCGGGGATGTAACCGGTGCCCAGCTGGTTCAGGGCCACCTGCACGGTCGGGTTGTCGCCGTTCAGGGCGATGATCGGCCACAGGAAGTCGTTCCAGGCCATCACGAACGTCAGCAGCCCCAGCACGGCCATCGCCGGGCGGGCCGCCGGGAAGACGACGTGCCACACGACCCGGAGGCTGCTCGCGCCGTCCACCCGCGCCGCCTCGATCAGCTCGGTCGGCAGCGCCTGCACCAGGTACTGCCGCATGAAGAACGTACCGAAGGCGCTGACCAGGGTCGGCAGGATCACCGTCTGCAGATGGTTCGCCCAGTGCAGGTCGGTCATCCACAGATACAGCGGTACGACGGCCAGCTGCGGCGGGATCATCATCGTGCCGATGGTGAGCAGCAGCAGCGTGGTGGAGAAACGGAACCGCAGCTTGGCGAAGGCGAACCCGGCCAGCGTGGAGAACAGCACCGTGCCGGCCGTGATCGTCGCCGCGACGAAGGTCGTGTTCAGCATCGCGGTGCCCAGGCCGGCCTGGTCCCAGGCCGTCTGGAGGTTCTTGAACAGGTTCCCGCCGAACCACAGCGGCGGCGGGGTCTGCGCCAGGCGCGTGTTGGTGCGCGAGGCCGCGATCGCCGTCCACACCAGCGGGGCGAGCGAGACCAGCGCGAACACGACCAGCACGGCATAGGTGACCGGGCCGGCGTGCAGCTGCTTGCCCGCGCCCATCACCCGGCGGCGCGGGGACTTGCCGGACGCCGTCGTCCGGGGCAGGGTCAGGTCACTGGTGGTCATTGGGATTTCCTCAGCCGTCGGGAGACCAGCAGGTTGATCGCGGCGACGACCAGCAGGATCAGCAGCATCGACCAGGCGATCGCGGACGCCTTGCCGAGGTTGCCGATGATGAAGCCCTGGTCGTACATGTACAGGCCGAGGGTCTGGAACTGGTGCTCCGAGCCGCCCTTGGAGCCGCTCACGCCGCCGAACAGCAGCGGCTCACCGAAGAGCTGGGTCGCGCCGATGGTGGAGACGACGACGGTGAACAGGATCGTCGGCCGCAGCATCGGGATCGTGACGTTGCGGAACTGCTGCCAGCGGTTCGCGCCGTCGATCGCCGCCGACTCGTACAGGTCCGCCGGGATCGCCTGCATCGCCGCCAGGTAGATCAGCGCGTTGTAGCCCGTCCACCGCCAGATGACGATCGAGGACACCGCGAACTGCGAACCCCAGTCGGACTCGTGCCAGTCGACCGGGCCCACGCCCACCAGATCCAGGGCCCAGTTGACGATGCCGTTCTTCTCCGGCGAGAACAGCAGCGCGAACACCAGCGTCGCCGCCGCCACCGAGGTGGCGTACGGGGTCAGCATCACCACGCGCCACACGGTCGAGCCGCGCAGCCGGAAGTTCAGCAGATGCGCCAGCCACAGCGCGGCCGCCAGCTGCGGCACGGTGGAGATCAGCCCGATGGTGAAGGTGTTCTCCAGCGCGTTGTAGAAGAACTCCGACGACAGCAGGGACTTGTAGTTCTCCAGGCCCGCCCAGCTCTGCCCGTCCAGGTTGGACAGCTGGACGTGGTGCAGCGAGTACCAGGCGGTGTACAGCAGCGGCACCAGCGAGAAGGCGCCGAAGATCACGAAGAAGGGGGAGATGAAGGCGTACGGCGCGGCCTTCATGTCCCAGCGGTACAGCCGGCTGCGCCAGGAACCGTTCCCGGACGGCCGCGTACCGCGACCCTGAGCGCCCCGGGCCGCGCCCGGCTGGGAGCCGGGCGCGGCCTCGGCGCTCGACGCGGGGTGCGCGAGAGCCTGCTTGGAGCTGGTCACTGGCCGAGCACGTCCTTGACTTCCTTGGTGGCCGCGTCCCAGCCCTGCTCGGGCGTCTTGCCCTTCTGCTCCACCTGGACGATGCCGATGTCGCAGATCGCGGTGTCGATCGGCTTGTCCTTCGGGCCGAGCGGCTGCGCGGGGATGGTCTTGGCCGCGTCGGAGAAGATCTGCGTCAGCGGCGCGTTCGAGAAGTACGCGAGGGTGTCGGGCTGCGGCTTCAGGCCCGCGTACGCCGCCGGGGCGGACGGGAAGCTCGCCTGCTTGGCGAAGACCTTCGCCTGCTGCTCGGGCGCGGTCAGCCACTTCGCCAGCTCGATGGCCTCCTTCTGGTGCTTGCTCGCCTTCGGCACGCCGATGAAGGAGCCGCCCCAGTTGGCCGCGGTCGGGGCCGCCGCCACGTCCCACTTGCCGCTGCCGGCCGGGCCGGACTTCTCCTGGATGTACCCGATCATCCAGGCCGGGCAGGCGACGGTGGCGAAGGTGCCGTTGGCGAACGCCTGGTCCCACGGCTTGTCGAACTGCTTCAGCTTGGCCGACATGTCGCTGGTCGCCACGCCCATGGCGGCGTTCCAGGCCTTCTTCACGCCGGTGGACTTGTCGTAGACGACGTTGCCGTCCTTGTCGTAGTTGCGCTCGGTCTCGCCGCCGAGGACCGCGTTGTACACGGAGGAGGCGGAGTCGACGAACTTGGTGCCGCTCGGCGCCTTCTTCATGTACTGCTTGCCGAGGTCGACGTACTTGTTCCAGTCGCCCTTCCACAGCGCGGCGAGCTTGGTGCGGTCCGTCTCGATGCCGGCCTTGGCGAAGAGGTCCTTGCGGTAGCAGACCGCCATCGGTCCGATGTCGGTGCCGAGCCCGATCAGCTTGCCGTCCTTGGTGGTGGCCTGGGCGTTCTTCCAGTCCAGCCACTGCGACTTGTCGACCTCCTTGCCGAGGTCGACGAACTTGTCGGCCTGGGTCTGGACGGCCTCGGTGACGTTGCCGATCTCGATGGCCTGGACGTCGTCGGTGCCGGAGCCGGCCTGCAGGCGGGTGAGCACCTTCGGCCAGTAGACGTCGGTCTTGGTGGTGACGTTCTCCTTGACGACGATGTCGGGGTGCAGCTTCATGTACTCGTCGTACAGACCGGCCTGCTTGTAGCCGAAGACCCCGAAGGTGCCGACGGACAGCGTGATCTTGCCCTTGGAGTTCCCCCCTCCGCCTGAGCCGTTGCCGTTGTCGGCACTCGACGAGTCGTCGTCGCTGGCGCAGCCTGCCAGCAGTCCCGTGGCCAGTACGGCGACGGCCGTCAAAGCCGTCAGCCGGTGGGACCGGCGGGTACTCGTGCGCATTGCGTCCTCCTGTTGCCTGACGTGCCGACCCCCCGGCCAACTGCATCGTGTTGGGCCCGTTCGTGCTCGCTGCGGCTCGGGCGGGGAACGTGCGGGACATGTATGTGTCAGGTACCGTGGGAGCGCTCCCACAGGTGATGTGTTGAAGAGTCGTGGCTTCGTGCGGGGGTGTCAAGGGAGCGGACGCCGAGAAATGCGTTCAGTTATCGGGCTGTTAACTGGAACCAGGAGTTCCGTTGATGATGTCACGGGCCGGTCACCTCCGGTGGCCGGGCTGTTAGATTCCAGGCCAGCGGGATGACGACGGCGGGAGGCGGAGCCCATGGCAGGCCACGGAGCGCGGGGACGGAGCGGGGGCCGGCCCACCCTCGAGGAGGTCGCCGCGCGCGCCGGTGTCGGCCGGGGAACGGTGTCCCGGGTGATCAACGGCTCGCCCCGGGTCAGCGACGCCACCCGCGCGGCCGTCGAGGCCGCCGTCGCCGAACTCGGCTACGTCCCCAACACCGCCGCCCGCGCCCTGGCCGCCAACCGCACCGACGCGATCGCCCTGGTCGTGCCCGAGCCGGAGACCCGCTTCTTCGCCGAGCCGTACTTCTCGGACATACTGCGCGGTGTCGGCGCCGAGCTGACCGACACCGAGATGCAGCTGCTGCTGATCTTCGCAGGCAACGACCGGGAGCGGCAGCGGCTCGCCCAGTACCTGGCCGCGCACCGCGTCGACGGTGTGCTGCTGGTCTCCGTGCACGCCGACGACCCGCTGCCCGACCTGCTGGGCCAGCTGGAGATCCCGGCGGTCATCAGCGGCCCGCGCTCGGCGGCCGAGAGCCTGCCCTCGGTGGACTCCGACAACTACGGCGGGGCCCGCCAGGCCGTCGAGCACCTCCTCGACCGCGGCCGCTCCCGCATCGCCCACATCACCGGACGGCTCGACGTCTACGGCGCGCAGCGGCGCGTCGACGGCTACCGGGACGCTCTGCGCGACGCCGGGCGCGAGGTCGAGGAACGGCTCATCGAGTCCGGCGACTTCACCGAGGAGGGCGGACGGCGCGCCATGACGCGGCTGCTCGAACGCTGCCCGGAGGTGGACGCGGTGTTCGCCGGTTCCGACGTGACGGCCGCGGGCGCCCGGCAGGTGCTGCGGGAGGCGGGGCGCCGCATCCCGGAGGACGTGGCCCTGGTCGGCTACGACGACTCCGCGATCGCCCGGCACATGGAGCCGCCGCTGACGAGCGTGCGCCAGCCGATCCAGGAGATGGGCCGGCGGATGATCGATCTGCTGCTGACGGAGATCGCGGATCGCCGTCCGGCGGTGTCCCGGGGCCTGGAGCGGCGCCGGGTCGTCCTGGCGACGGAACTGGTGGTGCGGGCCTCGTCGTGAGGGCGCGCGGGCCGCGCCGGCCGCCCGGGGCCGCCGTACAGGTGGCGCGGGCGCCGTCGTGAGCGGGCGCGCTCCTGCGGTGGCCGGGTCCCGTTGGAGAGCGGGCGCTCCTGCGGTGGCCGGGTCCCGTTTCCCCGCCGTGGGCTACAGGGCCAGGCGCCAGCGGCGTTCGCCGTCGTGTTCCTCGTCGGTGGGGGAGAGGCCGGCCGCGCGGGCCACGGCCGCGGAGGCGTGGTGGTCGGGGTGCACATGGGCGACGACCGTGCGGATCGGGGCCGGCGGGCCGGTCAGCCAGGCCACCAGGGCGCGGGCGGCCTCGCCGGCGTACCCGTGGCCCTGCCAGGGCGTGCCGATCACCCAGGCGATCTCGGCCTCGGCGGCCGCCGGGGTCACCGTGGCCTGCACCGTACCGACGAGCCGGTCCTCCTGCCGCAGCCGCAGCACCCAGTTGCACCACACGACGGCCGGGTCGGGGGAGCCGGCGGCGAGGCGGGTGTAGCGGGCGTGCAGGGCCGCCGGGTCGAGCGGTGCGCCACCGATGAAGGTGTGCAGCGCGGGGTCGGCCAGCACCTCGGCCATCTCCGTGGCGTGCTCGGGCCGCAGCGGGAGGAGGTCCAGGCGGGCGGTGGCGAGGGGTTCGGCGTGCGACGGCAACGACGGCTCCTGGAGCGGAGGTGAAACGCAGTCAGCCGGTGACCTTGCGCGAAGGTCACCGGCTGACTGCACAGGGTGAGTGACGGGACTCGAACCCGCGACATCCTGGACCACAACCAGGTGCTCTACCAGCTGAGCTACACCCACCATGACCGGCGGCTCGGGATTCTTTCGTTTCCCCGACCGGCCGAGAAAAAGTGTACAGGGTCCGAAGGGGTGCTCGCGCACGGCTTTCGCGGCGCCCCCTCGGGAGGCCCCGTCAGCCCTGCTGAGCAGGCAGGACGTGCTTGGCGGCGATCGCCTTGGCGGTGTCGGAGTCGGGGCCGGGCTGCGGCACGAAGATCGCCTCGCGGTAGTAGCGCAGCTCGGCGATGGACTCGCGGATGTCGGCGAGGGCGCGGTGGTTGCCGTTCTTCTCCGGGCTGTTGAAGTAGGCCCTCGGGTACCAGCGGCGGGCCAGCTCCTTGATGGAGGAGACGTCGACGATGCGGTAGTGGAGGTAGTCCTCCAGGGTGGGCATGTCGCGCAGCAGGAAGCCGCGGTCGGTGCCGACGGAGTTGCCGCACAGCGGGGCCTTGCCGGGTTCCTTCACGTGCTCCCGGACGTAGGCGAGGACCTGCTCCTCGGCGTCCTGCAGCGTCGTGCCGTTCGGGAGCTCGTCGAGCAGCCCGGACGCGGTGTGCATCTGACGCACCACCTCCGGCATCGTCTCCAGCGCCCGCTCCGGCGGACGGATGACGATGTCCACGCCGTCACCGAGCACGTTGAGCTCGGAGTCGGTGACGAGGGCGGCCACCTCGATGAGCGCGTCGTCGGACAGCGAGAGGCCGGTCATCTCGCAGTCGATCCACACCATGCGATCGTTCATGTGTCTCACCTTACGGGGACGCGGGCGCGTGGGTCCCCGACGGTGCGGCGGCTCCACGGTTCCTGCGTCGTTGCCGGGTGCGGGTGGGTGGTGGGCTGGTCGCGCAGTTCCCCGCGCCCCTGGGGGTTGCAGTCACCGCCGGCTTGCAATGCCGAGGGGTCCGTGGGGCGGCCTCTCCCCACGGACCCCTCGGTCTACGCGAACCCCGGGTTCAGGAGCCGCTGCGTTGGCCCGGCAGGGACAGCGCTCCGACCGGGGTGCGCCGCGCCTGCAACGGCACCGCCGGATCCGGATGCGCCGGCACCGGCGTGGGCGCCCCGGGGTGTCCGCCCCCGGCAGCGCCGGTCCCGGCGGTCTGCACCGCCGGCTGCGGCGCCTCGCCCTCGCCCGGCTTGTCGCCCTGCGGACGCCGGGCCCGGTACGCGGCCCGGTACGCCGCCGGGGACGACCCCAGCTGCCGCCGGAAGTGCCCGCGCAGCGCCACCGGCGAGCGGAAGCCGCAGCGGCCCGCGACCTCGTCCACCGAGTAGTCCGACGTCTCCAGCAGCCGCTGCGCCTGCAGCACCCGCTGGGTGATCAGCCACTGCAGCGGCGCGCTCCCGGTCAGCGACCGGAACCGGCGGTCGAAGGTCCGGCGGCTCATGTACGCGCGTGCCGCCAGCGTCTCCACGTCGAACTGCTCGTGGAGGTGTTCCAGCGCCCAGGCGACGACCTCGGCGAGCGGGTCGGCGCCGATCTCCTCCGGTAAAGACCGGTCGAGGTAGCGCTCCTGACCGCCGCTGCGGCGCGGCGGGACCACCAGGCGCCGGGCGAGCGCGCCGGCCGCCTCGTTGCCGTGGTCCGTGCGCACGATGTGGAGGCAGAGGTCGATCCCGGCCGCCGTACCGGCGGAGGTCAGCACGTCGCCGTCGTCGACGAACAGCTCCCGCGGGTCGACGTGCACCGACGGATAGCGCTTGGCCAGCGTCGGCGCGTACATCCAGTGGGTGGTCGCCGGGCGTCCGTCCAGCAGGCCGGCCGCGGCGAGCACGAAGGCGCCGGTGCACAGCCCGACGATGCGGGCACCCTCCTCGTGCGCCCGGCGCAGTGCGTCGAGCGCTTCCTCCGGTGGCGGCGAGGTGATCGAGCGCCAGGCCGGCACGACGACCGTGCCGGCGCGGGAGATCGCCTCCAGGCCATGCGGTGCGGTGAGTTCCAGGCCTCCTGTGGTCCGCAGGGGGCCTTCCTCGCCCGCGCACACCAGCAGTCGGTAGCGCGGAACGCCGGCGTCCTGGCGGTCAACCCCGAACACCGACAGCGGAATGGAACTCTCGAAGATGGGGCCGCCGCTGAACAGCAGCACCGCGACGATCTCCTTGCGGCGGCGCCCGGACAGTTTCCGGGCCGCGGTTTCCGGCGCGGCAGTGGAGTCGTGGCTCATCCTGCTAAGCCCCCCTCGGTGGTCGCGGCTCCTCGGTTGTGTCGCTCCTGCACGTTTCCCCTCGGTCCTGCACGAGTCCCCCGCCGTAAGACAGTCAAGATCGAATCTACTGCGTCCCGCCAAGCCGCGGTGACCGGTTCGCCACCCCGTGGATTGTCGACATGACAACTTGGCGTAAAGCATTCGATCACGAAGCGTTGCACTCGGGGAGGGCGCAGGGAAGTGCGCCTCGTGGCGGTGGCCAATCCACGTAGGGTGCGCGGGTGCCCGGAGACCCTTTCCTTGCAGGTCGAACGGGGGGTGGGGGGTGTCCGGAGGGGTGCGGGGGCGGGATCCAGAAGTTGGCTGAAAAGAGACGGGTGCGTGCGCGGAAACCGGTCAGCCGACCGGTGTGTTTCCCCCCGTGTGCGCCGGGGGCACGGAACGGCGTCCACCGCGGTGCGTCCCGGCCCCCGTGCGCTGGTGCCGCCCCCGGTGCGGCGGCGTCCGGGAAGCCTCCGGGCGGGCCCCCGCCTCCGGTCCGCCGGCGGCCCCGGGCCGGGCCGCGCACCGCTCCGAGCGGCGCAGCAGCGCGCGGCAGACGGCGGTGACGGCGGCGAGCCCCAGCGCGGTGCCGGTGGCGCCGCCCAGCGACGTGCCGTACCAGAGAAGCACCACGGGCACGAGGACGCAGCTGAAGGCCGCCCAGCGGACGACGTCGGTCACGGAGTCCTCGGTACGGCTTGCGGGCACGGTGCCTCCTGGAGTCGATCACCGGGTTCAACGCCTGTTCGACGCGTCGGTCACCGCCCGGCGGCGGATGGTCACCGAGTGGCGGCAGCGGGACGATCGTCCGGCCGGCGTCAGTTGAATCCCGTGCGAACCGCCTGTACGGGGCAGCAACCATTGCGTTACGGGCGTCCGCTCGTGCATGCTCCGGGGAACCCCGCTGCGCTGCCGCGGGATCTGGGCTAAGGAGGCGTGCCGCCGTACCCTTGGGGGTATGGGGTTGGGAAGATGTTTCCCGGACACAGCTCCGCCGCACACTGTCGTCCCCCATAAAGGATCACTACGCCGAGACAGCCATGGCCGGTCACGAATTCTTCGAACCCGCGGACCGCAAGCGGCCGGTCGCCGACCCGTCGGCGACGGAGCCCCAGGCGGCGGAAGAGGCGCGCCATCCCTGCGATCCCGCCTTCAAGCACGGTGTGGTCGTCGGCTTCGACGGCTCGACGTCCAGTGAGCGCGCGCTGGCGTACGCGATCGGCATGGCGCAGCGGTCCCGCTCGGGGCTGATCATCGTCCATGTCGCCAACCGGCTGCCGACGACGGTGTGGGCCGGCTGCGAGCCGCCCGTGTTCGTCGACGTCCCCGACCACCGCACCGAGGTGCTGGGGCTGGAGCTGGCCTGCGCGGACTACCTGGCCGAGGTGCCGTGGATCCTGGTCGAGCGCGGCGGGGACATCTGCCACGAACTGGAAGAGGTCGGGCAGGAGTACGAGGCCGACGCGATCGTCGTCGGCTCCACGCACGGCATCGTCGGCCGTATCTTCGGCTCCGTCGCCGGGCGCCTCGCCAAGCGGGCGAAGCGGCCCGTGATCGTCATTCCCTGAGCCTTCGTCCCTTCGGTCGCGCTGGTCACTGCGCGTCCATCTCCCTGTGCGCTGTGTGAAGTTACTCACGCGTTCCAGGTGTTTGTGCGGTTGTGAAGGGCATATACCGGTCACCGCACCACCGCACACCGCACGAAGGGAGCCCGCCGTGGACAACGTCGTCTCTGCGGGAAGCACCACCACGGTCGCCGGCCGACTCGCCCTGGGCGTCACCCTGTTGGCGTTCGGCCTCGGCACGACCGGTGTCATCGACGGCGTGGCGACGTCCGACGCCATGTCAGTCGCCCACTACGTGGGCGGAGTTGCCCTCTTCCTCGTCGGACTGCTCGCCCTGCGCGACGGCGCGGCCGGCGTGGCCTACGTCGCTCTGGGCGCCCTGTGGTTCACCTGGGCCGTCGCGGAGCACGGCTCCGCCAACGCCGCCGGGCTGTTCCTGCTGCTGTTCGCCCTGGTCGCCCTCACGTTGACCCTCGCGGGCGGCGACAGCCTCGGGCAGGCGATGTACGGGCTGCTCTTCCTCGCGATGCTGGTGCTGGCCGTGGCGGCCTTCGCCGACAGCTCCGTGCTCACCAAGGCCGGCGGCTGGGTGGCGGTCGCCTCCGGCGCGGTCGCGTGGTACGCGGCGACGGCGGCGCTCGCGCACTGGCCGACGGTGCTTCCGCGGCGGGCGGCGGGCCGGGGGGTGACGGCCACCGGGTAGCTGCCGCCGGCTGGGGAGTGGGCGGCTCCCCGGCGAACGTGAGCGGGCCCCTGGGTGACTTTGGCGTCACCGGGGGGCCCGTTCCGTTGTGTGGCCTCTGCGGGTGCGTCGTGGTTACTCCACCGTCACCGACTTGGCCAGGTTGCGGGGCTTGTCGATGTCTCGGCCGAGGGCCTTGGCCGTGTGGTAGGCGAGGAGCTGGAGGGGGATGCCCATCAGGATCGGGTCGAGTTCGTCCTCGTTCTTCGGGACGACGATCGTGTGGTCGGCCTTCTCCTGGTGCTGGTGGGCGACCGCGAGGATGCGGCCGCTGCGGGCCTTGATCTCCTCCATCGCGGCGCGGTTCTTCTCCAGCAGGTCGTCGTCCGGGACGATCGCGACCGTCGGCATGGCCGGCTCGATGAGGGCCAGCGGGCCGTGCTTCAGCTCGGAGGCGGGGTAGGCCTCGGCGTGGATGTAGGAGACCTCCTTGAGCTTCAGGGAGGCCTCGCGGGCCACCGGGTAGCCCCGGACGCGGCCGATGAAGAGCATCGAGCGGGCCTCGGCGAACTCCTCGGCCAGCTTCTTGATCTCGTCCTCGTCCGCGAGCATCTCGGCGATCTGCGCGGGCAGCTTGCGCAGGCCCTCGATGATCCGCTTGCCGTCGCGCACGGAGAGGTCGCGGGTGCGGCCGAGGTGCAGCGCGAGCAGCGCGAAGGCGACCGTGGTGTTGGTGAAGCACTTGGTGGAGACCACGCAGACCTCGGGGCCGGCGTGCACGTAGATGCCGCCGTCGGCCTCGCGGGCGATCGCCGAGCCGACGACGTTCACGACGCCGAGGACGCGGGCGCCCTTGCGCTTGAGCTCCTGGACGGCGGCGAGGACGTCGTAGGTCTCACCGGACTGGGAGACGGCGATGTAGAGGGTGTCGGGGTCGACGACCGCGTTGCGGTAGCGGAACTCCGAGGCCGGCTCGGCGTCGGCGGGGATGCGGGCCAGCTCCTCGATCATCTGGGCGCCGATCATGCCCGCGTGGTACGAGGTGCCGCAGCCGAGGATCTTCACGCGCCGGATGCGGCGGGCCTCGCGGGCGTCGAGGTTGAGGCCGCCGAGGTGCACGGTGGAGAACCGGTCGTCGATGCGGCCGCGCAGCACGCGGTCCACGGCGTCGGCCTGCTCGTGGATCTCCTTGTGCATGTAGGTGTCGTGGCCGCCCATGTCGTAGGAGGCGGCCTCCCACTCCACGGTGGTGGGCTCGGCGGTGGTGCGGGTGCCCTCGGTGGTGTAGGTGCGGAAGTCGTCGGCCTTGAGGGTGGCCATCTCGCCGTCGTCGAGGGTGACGATCTGGCGGGTGTGCGCGACCAGGGCGGCGATGTCGGAGGCGACGAACATCTCCTTCTCGCCGATGCCGAGGACGACCGGCGAGCCGTTGCGGGCGACGACGATGCGGTCGTTGAAGTCGGCGTGCATCACGGCGATGCCGTAGGTGCCCTCGACCAGGCGCAGCGCGTCGCGGACCTTGTCCTCCAGCTTGCCGGCCTGGGAGCGGGCGATGAGGTGGACGAGGACCTCGGTGTCGGTCTCGGAGAGGAACTCGACGCCGTCCGCCTCCAGCTTGCGGCGCAGGTCGGCGGCGTTGTCGATGATGCCGTTGTGGACGACGGCGACCTTGCCCTCGGCGTCCATGTGCGGGTGGGCGTTGACGTCGGAGGGGGCGCCGTGGGTGGCCCAGCGGGTGTGGGCGATGCCGGTGGTGCCCTTGAAGCGCGCCGGGACCTTGGCCTCCAGGTCGCGCACCCGGCCCTTGGCCTTGACCATCTTCAGGCCGGAGGTCTTCGGCGAGGTGACGACGATGCCCGCGGAGTCGTAGCCGCGGTACTCCAGGCGCTGCAGGCCCTCCAGCAGGAGGGGAGCGACGTCACGCTTCCCGATGTATCCGACGATGCCGCACATAGATAGATTTCCTCAGCCGTAGACGATGCGGCGCAACTGCCGGAGCGAGAGCTCCGGCGGCGCCACTGCGCGATACTTCAGGTCCGCCGCGATCCGTTCGAAGATCGTCGTGTTCACCAGGCCCTGGGCCTGGAGCTCACGGTGGCGGCGACGGACGTACTCCTCGGTCGTCTCGTCGAAAAACGCGAGCACGTCCTGGATCACCCGCAGCGCCTCGCCCCGGTTCAGGGGCGTCGTCCGCGTCAGATGATCTACGAGTTCGTCGTGCACCCGATGATCCTGGGGTACCGGCCGGGGTTTCGCAAGAATCCTGCCCGATTTCGGGCAAGTGCCTGTTGAAACTCTCATGAGCGGCTGTTCGGCGGCTGTCCATCCGACGTCCCGATTCCCGTTGCCTGGGCCGACGAGTTTCAGACGCCATGGACATTCCTCGCATGGGCGTACCGGACCAGCTCGCGGACCGCATGAGCATGGCCGAGCAGCACGAGTACCTGCGGTCGAGATTCTCCCGCCGCACCCTGATGCGCGGCGGCGCGGTCACCCTGGGCGCCGTGGTCGGTGGCGCGTTCGTGACCGGTGCCTCCGCACAGGCCGCCGTGCCCACCCAGCGCACCGCCCCCGCCACCGAGACCGTCGACGGCGCCCTGGTCGCCCCCTTCGGCCGCCACCTCGCCTACGGCAACGACCCGCGCACCGAGATGACCATCTCCTGGCAGGTCCCGGTCGCCGTGAAGAAGCCGTTCGTGCGGATCGGCGCGCACCCCTGGGACCTCTCCCGCAAGATCGAGGCCGAGGTGCGCACCCTGTACACCCCGGCCGGCGTCGGCGCGAGCGGCGACCACACCCAGTACTACCTGCACGCCCAGCTCGCCCACCTGCGCCCCGGCCGCACCTACTACTACGGCGTCGGCCACGAGGGCTTCGACCCGGCCGAGTCCCATCTGCTGGGCACCCTGGGCACCTTCACCACCGCGCCCGCGCACAAGGCGCCCTTCACCTTCACTGCCTTCGGCGACCAGGGCGTCAGCTACCACGCACTGGCCAACGACGCCCTGATCCTCGGCCAGAACCCGGCGTTCCACCTGCACGCCGGCGACATCGCCTACGGCGACCCGTCCGGCGCGGGCAAGACCACCGACACCGGCTTCGACGCGCGTACCTGGGACCAGTTCCTGTACCAGACCGAGTCGGTCGCCAAGCAGGTCCCGTGGATGGTGTCGTACGGCAACCACGACATGGAGGCCTGGTACTCGCCCAACGGCTACGGCGGCGAGGAGGCCCGCTTCACCCTGCCCGACAACGGGCCGGACAAGAAGAACCTGCCGGGCGTCTACTCCTTCGTCTACGGCAACACCGCGATCATCTCGCTCGACCCCAACGACGTCTCCTACGAGATCCCGGCCAACCTCGGCATCTCCGGCGGCACCCAGACCACGTGGTTCGAGGGCCAGCTGAAGAAGTTCCGGGCGGCGAGGGACATCGACTTCGTCATCGTCTTCTTCCACCACTGCGCCTACTGCACCTCCACCGCGCACGCCTCGGAGGGGGGCGTGCGCCAGGAGTGGGTGCCGCTGTTCGAGAAGTACCAGGTCGACCTGGTCATCAACGGCCACAACCACCAGTACGAGCGCACCGACGTCATCAAGGGCGACAAGGTCGCCAAGAAGCTGCCGATCGGCGGCACGGCCTACCCCGAGACCGAGGGCGTGGTGTACGTGACCGCGGGCGCGGCCGGCCGCAGCCTGTACGCGTTCAGCGCGCCGGACTCCTACGAGGGCCACGAGCACGAGGTCGACTCCGTCGCCTCCTTCGTCAACCTCAAGGGCGGCAAGCAGAACGAGACCGTCGCCTGGTCCCGGGTGCGCTACCTGAACTACTCCTTCCTGCGCGTGGACGTCGAGCCCGCGCCGAAGGGCCGCTGGACCACCCTGAAGGTGCAGGGCATCGCCGAGACCGGCGACCGCATCGACCACTTCACGGTGGCCCGCCGCGCCAAGTAGCCCCGGCGCGGCGCCGGCAGGCGGTCGTCGGTCACATGCGCTTGAGGACCGCCTGCTTGGCCAGCGTGAACTCCTCGTCCGTCAGCACCCCCGTGCGGTGCAGTTCCCCGAGCTCCCGCAGCCGCCGCAGCAGCACGTCGGTGTCGTCCGCGGCGGCCGCGGACGGCCCGGCGGCCGGCGGCTCGGTCTCCGGCCGGTCCGCGGGCGCGGACGGGTGCGGCAGCCGCGCCTGCACCGCCGCCGCGACCAGCGCCATCAGCGGGTCCTTCTTGAACCCCCACAGCTCCACCGCGTGCGGGTCGTACTTCGGCGGGGCCTCGGTCGGCGCGTTCTTCACCGTGAACCGCAGGCAGCCGTTCTCCAGCCCCACCGCCGGCAGCCACTCCACGGCCGCTATCTCCTCGACGGCCAGGGTGCGCGGACCGGCGGCCGCCTTCGCGTCCTCCGTCTTCCAGTTCCACTCCAGGCGGACCCGCTCCCCGTCGAAGCTCGCCGAGCCGTCCCCCGCCGCCACCGACAGCGGCACCGGCGGCCCCGGCAGCAGGTACTTCTCGACCGGCCCGGAGGGCACCTCGTCCAGCAGCAGGGCGCTGCGCACCTCCTCGGTGAAGTACTCGGCCACGCCGTACCGGTCGGGCTCGACCACCAGCTGGTAGGGGTCGTGCGGTTCGGTGAGCCGGCCGCCCGTCGCCTGCAGCAGCGGGTCGGCGCCGTCCCGCAGTCGCAGCCTGAGCCGCCCCGACTTCCTGCCCTGCTCGAACGACACCCCCGCCAACGCGTCCAGCGGCACGACGAGTTCGCCCAGGGTTCTGCGCAGCAGGCCGACGGACTTGTCGCGCCCCGGCGTCAGCCGCAGGGCGTCGCCGTCGAACGCCCACGTGCCGTCCTTCTGGATGATTTCCGCCATGCGGGGATTGTTTCACCGGATCTGCGGGACAGTGGTCTCAACCACTTCCGAAGGGAGCGCATGTGAGACGGCACCACAGCACGACTCCCCGGCACCGGACCCGGGCCACCCGCACGGCCCGGGTCCTCGGCGCCCTGCTGCTGACGGCGGCGGGCGCCCTCACCGTCGGCGCGACCGCCCCGAAGGCCACCCCGCAGACCCCCGCGGCCCGGGCCACCCCCCTCGGCCAGGTCGTCCCGGCCCCCGCGTCGGTCAGCCCCGGCGGGCAGCCGTACCGCATCACGGCCGGCACCGTCCTGCGCGTCGACGACGACCCGGCGGCCGAGCGGGTCGCCGCCTACCTGGCCGGTGTCCTGCGGCCCTCCACCGGCTATCCGCTGCCCGTCGTGCACGAGGGCGGCAACGCCATCCGGCTGCATCTGACGCCCGGTCAGTACGGCGCGGAGGGCTACCGGCTGCAGAGCGGACCGCGCGGCGTCACCCTCACCGCGGGCACGGCGGCCGGTCTCTTCCACGGCGTGCAGACCCTCCGTCAGCTGCTGCCCGCCGCCGTCGAGAAGGACACCCGCCAGCCGGGCCCCTGGCTGATCGCGGGCGGCACCCTCACCGACACCCCGCGCTACGCCTACCGCGGCGCCATGCTCGACGTCTCCCGCCACTTCTTCACCGTCGACCAGGTCAAGCGGTACATCGACGAACTCGCCCTCTACAAGATCAACACCCTGCATCTGCACCTCAGCGACGACCAGGGCTGGCGCATCGCCGTCGACTCCTGGCCCCGCCTGGCGACCTACGGCGGCTCCACCCAGGTCGGCGGCGGCCCCGGCGGCTTCTACACCAAGGACGACTACCGGGAGATCGTCCGTCACGCCGCCTCCCGCTTCCTCCAGGTCGTCCCCGAGATCGACATGCCCGGCCACACCAACGCGGCCCTCGCCTCGTACCCGGAACTGAACTGCGACGGCACCGCGCCCCCGCTGTACACCGGCACCAGCGTCGGCTTCAGCTCGCTGTGCGTGCCGAAGGAGGTCACCTACACCTTCGTCGAGGACGTCGTCCGCGAACTGGCCGCGCTCACCCCGGGCCGCTATCTGCACATCGGCGGCGACGAGGCGCACTCCACCAGCCACGAGGACTACGTGGCGTTCATGAACCGCGTCCAGCCGATCGTCGCCAAGTACGGCAAGACGGTCATCGGCTGGCACCAGCTCACCGGAGCCACTCCCGCCCCCGGCGCTCTCGCCCAGTACTGGGGCCTGGACTCCACCAGTGCCGCCGAGAAGGCGCAGGTGGCGCAGGCCGCGCAGCACGGCACCGGGCTGATCCTGTCGCCCGCCGACCGGCTGTACCTCGACATGAAGTACGACAGCAAGACCAAGCTCGGCCTGTCCTGGGCCGGTTACGTCGAGGTGCGCAGGTCCTACGACTGGGACCCCGGCGCCTATCTGCCCGGCGCCCCCGCCTCGGCCGTCAGGGGCGTCGAGGCGCCGATGTGGACGGAGACCCTCACCAAGTCCGCCGACATCGAGTACATGGCCTTCCCGCGCGTGGCCGGCGTCGCCGAACTGGGCTGGTCGCCGCAGGCCACCCACGACTGGGACGCCTACCGGACCCGCCTGGCCGCCCAGGGCCCCCGCTGGGACGCCCTCGGCATCACCTACCACAAGTCGCCCCAGGTGCCCTGGCCGGCGTCCTGAGCACAGCCCGACGGGCGCCCCGGTGGACCGTACACCGGGGCGCCCGCCCGTCTTCGGCCGCTCAGAACCCGGCGATCGGGTTCCGCAGCGTACCCACCAGCTGCAGCGCCCCGGAGGGGTCCGCCAGGTCGACCATCTGCCGGTTGTCGCGCAGCTGGAGCCGGTTGAGGCAGGACAGCGCGAACTCGGGGGCGAACAGGTCGTACCGCCGGAAGCGGTCGGCGAGCGCCGGGTTCGCCTCCTGGTACTCCCGGCTGACCTCTGCGACGGTGCGCCAGAAGGCGTCCTCCGTGAGCACCCCCTCCTCGGCGAGCAGCGCAGCGAGGAAGCGGAAGAAGCAGTCGAAGACGTCCGTGAAGATCGACAGCAGCTTCTGGTCCTCCGGTACCTCCACCCGGATGCGCGCTACCTCCGGCGGCAGCACCGCGTCCGGGTCCATCACCGCGATCTCCTCGGCGATGTCCTTGTAGATCGCCCGCCGCACCACGCCGTCGCGCAGCACCAGGATCGTGTTCTCCCCGTGCGGCATGAACACCAGGTCGTAGGCGTAGAAGCAGTGCAGCAGCGGCGTGTAGTACGCCCGCAGGTAGTGCCGCAGCCACTCGGTGGGCGCGAGGCCCGACCGCTCGATCAGTGCGCCCGCGAAGGAGCGGCCCTCGTCGTCGACGTGCAGCAGGGCGGCCATCGTCGAAAGCTGCTCGCCGTCCTCCAAAGACGCGACCGGGCTCTCCCGCCACAGCGCGGCCAGCATCTTGCGGTACGGCGAGTAGCGGTCCGTCGCCCGCTCGTACTCCAGGTGCCGGTAGCCGACGGCCGCCCGCTCCCGGATGATCGACAGCCCCGTCTCCTTCAGCACCGGGTCGTCGGCGATCAGCCGCGCCAGCCAGTCGTTGATGGCCGGGGTCGCCTCCATGTAGGCCGCCGACAGGCCCCGCATGAAGCCCATGTTCAGCACGGACAGCGCCGTCTTGACGTAGTGCTTCTCCGGACGGGAGGCGTTGAAGAAGGTCCGGATGGACTGCTGCGCCAGGTACTCGTCGTCGCCCTCGCCCAGGCACACCAGGTGTCCCCGGGCCACCTCGGCGGCGAAGGTCACGGTCAGCTTGTTCCACCACTGCCAGGGATGGACCGGGATGAGCAGGTAGTCGGCCGGGTCCAGGCCCTGGTCGGTCAGCCGCTTCTCGAACCGCGCGACCGTCGCCTCACCCAGCTCCTGCCGGACGAAGGACTCGTACTCGATGCCGGCACCGGCCGTGAACGCGGCCCGCGAGCGGTGCGCGGCCAGCCACACCAGCCGGACGGGGGACGCGGTCTCGGGGGCGTACGACAGGTACTCGTGGATGCCGAAGCCCAGCCGCCCGTTGTTGGCGACGAAGCAGGGGTGGCCCTCGGTCATGCCGGTCTCGATGGCCTGGAAGTCGCCGCGGGCCAGCTCGGCGGCCGTGACCCGGGGTTTGGTGAGCTTGTAGCAGGTGCCGGAGAGGGTGGAGGAGATCTCCTCCAGATAGACCGGCAGGATCTCGTCGCTCAGCCCGAGCGAGCCCTTCAGCTCGATGAGGAAGTCCAGCGCATCGAGCGGCAGTTCGGCCCCGTCGCGGTGCCGGGACAGGGAGTCGGCGTCGACCTGCCAGTGGTCGAGGGCCCGGCGGACGGCGGTGAACCGGTACCGGGTGAGGCCGTCGTCGCTGCGGACGGCATACCCGTCCGCCCCGTCGGGCTCGGGCGTGATCAGCCGCTCGTGCGCGAACTCGGCGAGCGCCTTGCGGATCAGCTGACGGTTGGCGCGGTCCCACAGCTCGGGCGTCAGGTGGGCCACGGCGTCGGCGAGGGTCATGGGGTCACCGCCTTCTCGAACTGCTCACGGGTGCAGAAGCTGAGCAGGGCCTTCTTCTCCGGCTTGCGGATCTCGCGCTCGGGCACGAACCCGACGGCCGCGTTCAGCGCGTGGACGGCGGTGTTGCGCACGTCCGGCTCGACGACGACCCGCTCGACGGCCGGGTCCTCGAAGAGATGGGCCATGACGGCGGTGATGACGGCCCGCGTGAACCCGTGCACGGGCGTGTCCGTCGGCGGGGTCAGGAAGTGCATGCCGATGTCCCCGGGCCGCGCGTCGTACAGCCCGGCCAGCTCGCGGTGGGCGGGGTCGTACTTCTCCATGAGGAAGACCGGCACCCCGTCCCGCAGCCCGAGCAGCGCGTCGTGGTGGGGATCGGCGGCGATCTCCATGTAGGCCCGCTCGACGTCCTCCAGCCGCGCGTCCTGCATCATCCAGAACGCGGCCTTGGGATGCGTGACCCAGGAGTGCACCAGCTCGGCGTCCTTGAGGGGGTCGAGGGGGCGGAAGGCGAAGGTGCTTGCCTCTGCGGTGCTCATACGGCGAACTCCTGGAACGCGATGGTCTTCTCGACCGGGTAGTACTCGGTGCCGAGCAGCTCCCGGATGATGCAGCTGTTGCGGTACGCGCCCATGCCCAGGTCGGGGCTGGTGATGCTGTGGGTGTGGACGCCGGCGTTCTGCAGGAAGACGCCCCGGCCGGTGACGTCGATGGCGTAGTTGCGGGCGACGTCGAAGTTGCCGTGGGAGTCGCGGACCAGCCGGTCGCGGACGGGCTTCAGGAACTCCGGCTCGACGTAGCGGTACCCGGTGGCCAGGATCAGGCCGTCGGAGGCGATCTCGAAGTCCTTGCCCTGTTCCTGCTGGCGGAAGGTGAGCGTGTACGTCCCGTTCTCGTAGGTCGCGTGCTCCAGCGAGGAGTTGGTGAGCAGCCGCGTCGGCACCGGGCCGGCCAGGCTCTTCTGGTACAGCAGGTCGAAGATCGCGTCGATCAGGTCGCCGTCGATGCCCTTGAACAGGCCCTTCTGCTCGGCGGTGAGCCGGTAGCGGGTCGCCTCGGGCAGGGCGTGGTAGTAGTCGATGTACTCCGGGGAGGTCATCTCCAGGGTGAGCTTGGTGTACTCCAGCGGGAAGAAGCGCGGGGAGCGGGTGACCCAGTTCAGCCGGTAGCCGTGGGTGTCGATCCCGCCGAGCAGGTCGTGATAGATCTCGGCGGCGGACTGGCCGGAGCCGACCAGGGTGATCGACTCCTTCTTCAGCAGCTCCGCTCTGTGCCGCGCATAGCGGGAGTTGTGCAGGAAGTCGCCGCCCAGGCCGCGGCAGGCCTCGGGCAGGTGCGGCGGGGTGCCGGTGCCGAGGACCAGGTGGCGGGCGCGGACGGTGTCCCCCGCGGCGGTGTGCACGGCGTACAGCTCGTCGCTCTCGTCGTACGTCACCTCGGTGACCGTCGTGCCGAAGCGGACGCTGCTGAGCTTGTTCGCCGCCCAGCGGCAGTAGGCGTCGTACTCGACGCGCAGCGGGTAGAAGTTCTCCCGGATGTAGAAGGAGTACAGCCGGCCCTGCTCCTTGAGGTAGTTCAGGAACGAGTACGGCGAGGTCGGGTCGGCCAGGGTGACCAGGTCCGACATGAACGGCGTCTGCAGGTGGGCGCCGTCGAGGAACATGCCGGCGTGCCACTCGAAGTCCGGCTTGGACTCCAGGAACAGCGCGTCGAGTTCGGCGATCGGTTCGGTGAGGCAGGCCAGGCCGAGGTTGAAGGGCCCGAGCCCGATCCCCACCACGTCGTAGGTGCGGGAGCGGGATTCAGCAAGCGCGGTCAAGGGACTCTCCCAGGTACTGCTCGGCGTGGCCGGCGATCAGGTCGAGCACGGCGGCGATGTCGCCGGCCGTGGTCTCGGGGTTGAGCAGGGTGAACTTCAGGTAGTGGCGGTCGGCGACCTTGGTGCCGGCGACGACGGCGTCCCCGGAGGCGAACAGGGCTTTGCGGGCGTACAGGTTGGCGCGGTCGATGCCGGCCGGGTCGGTGACGGCGGCCGGGACGTAGCGGAAGACGAGGGTGGACAGGGCGGGCTCGACGACCACGTCGAAGCGCGGGTCGGCGGCGAGCAGCCGGAAGCCCTCCCGGGCCAGGTCGCAGACCTCGTCGAAGAGCCGGCCGACACCGTCGGCGCCCATCACGCGCAGGGTCAGCCACAGCTTCAGCGCGTCGAAGCGGCGGGTGGTCTGCAGGGACTTGTCGACCTGGTTGGGGATGCGCTCGGCGGCCGTGCGGCGCGGGTTGAGGTAGTCGGCGTGGTAGGTGGCGTGCCGCAGGGTGGAGCCGTCGCGCACCAGCACGGCGGAGGAACTCACCGGCTGGAAGAAGGACTTGTGGTAGTCGACGGTGACCGAGTCGGCGCGCTCGATGCCGGTCAGCAGTCCGCGCCGGGTGGGGGAGACCAGCAGTCCGCAGCCGTAGGCGGCGTCGACGTGCATCCAGGTGCCGTACTGCGCGGCGAGCTCGGCGATCTCGGGCAGCGGGTCGATGGAGCCGAAGTCGGTGGTGCCGGCGGTGGCGACGACGGCCATGGGCACGAGGCCGTCCGCGCGGCAGCGCTGCAGTGCGCGGGCGAGGGCGACGGTCCGCATGCGCTTGTCGTGGTCGACGGGGATCGTGACGACCGCTTCGGGGCCGAGGCCGAGGAGTTTGGCGGACTTCGTGACGCTGAAGTGGCCGGCCTCCGAGGTGAAGATGCGCAGCCGGGCCAGGTCGTCCGTCTTGGCCTCCTCGCGGGCGAGCAGCAGCGCCTGGAGGTTGGACTGGCTGCCGCCGGAGGTGAACACGCCGTCGGCGGCCGGGCCGAGGCCGACGCGTGCGGCGGTCCAGTCGACGATGCGGCGCTCGATGAGGGTGCCGCCGGCGGACTGGTCCCAGGTGTCGAGGGAGGAGTTGACGGCGGACAGGACGGCCTCGCCGAGCACGGCCGGGATGACGACGGGGCAGTTGAGGTGGGCGAGGTAGCGGGGGTGGTGGAAGTAGACGGCGTCGCGGAGGTAGACGTCCTCCAGCTCGTCCAGGGCGGCCGTGGTGTCGTGCAGTGGCGCGTCCAGGTCGATGCCCTCGATGCGGGGGGCGAGGTCGTCGACGGTGACGCCGGTGAACGGACGGTCGGTGGTGGCGAGTTTGGCGGCCACCCGCTCGACTCCTTCGGTCACGGAGCGGCGGTAGTGCTCCGCGGTGAGGTCATTGAGCAGGTGCGAGCGCATGTGGGGGTCCTCCGGTGGGGACAGTCCGTGCGGGGAGTGAATTTAGGTTAGCCTAACCTAAGTTGATCGATCGCAGACATGGCTGTGCCGTGACCGCGGTCACGTCGGGGCGGTTACTCCGCGGCGCGGAGCTGTTCCTCGGTCATGCCCTGCCGCCAGTAGCCGGCGAACGTCACCCGCCGCCGGTCGACGCCGCGTTCGCCGACGAAGTGCCGGCGCAGCTCCTTGACCCGGCCGGACTCCCCGGCGAGCCACACGTACGGCCGCGCGGAGGCGGGCAGCGGGGCGGCCCGTACGGCGTCGACGGCCATGGGGGCCCCGTCGTGCCGTACGAGCCACGTGATCTCGGCGTCGGCCCGCGTCGCCACGTCCTGGATGTCGCCGGCGTGCGGTACCTCCAGCCAGGCGCGCACCCGGGTGCCGGCCGGCAGGGACTCCAGGACGGCGGTCGCGGCGGGCACGGCGGTCTCGTCGCCCCACATCAGGACGAGGTCGGTGTCCTCGGGCGGCCGGAAGCGGACGGCGCGGTTGTCGGCGATCGCCGGGCCGAGCAGCAGTACCCGGTCGCCGGCCGCGGCCCGGGCGGCCCACCGGGAGGCGGGACCGGGGGGCGTGGCGGCGCCGGGCTCGACGCCGTGCAGCGCGAAGTCGATGTCGATCTCGCACGTCCGGCCCCAGGCGTCGCGCCGCAGCGCGCGCAGGGTGTACGACCGCATCACGGCCCGCACGTCGTCGGGCAGTTCGCGCCAGGCCTGCCACCAGCCGTCGCCCAGCTCGATGGGCACGATGGGCGCCGGCTGCCCCGGATGCGGCAGGAACAGCGACAGCGACTGGTCCCGCCCGAGCGAGTCGAAGGCGTCCAGGTCGTCCCCGGCGAACGACACCCGGACCAGCGACGGCCCGAGCCGCCTCGTCCGCACGACCTGAAGGGAGAAGAAACGGAACGGGGCGGCTACGGCCGTCGTCATCGGTACTCCTGAGGGGGGTTCAGGACGGGAGAGGGATCAGCTGACCTTCTTGGCCTTCTCGAGGGCCTCGGCGAGCCCTTCCAGCAGGGGCACGCACTTGTCGTAGGACAGGATCGGCTCGGGGTTGCGGGAGACGACCTGCCCCGCCTTCACCGCCGGCAGCTTCTTCCAGGTCGCCTCGGTGATGTCGGCCGGCTGGATCGCCGAGGTGCGGTTGTCCATCATGATGATGTCCGCCGGGTACTTGTCGACGTTCTCCCAGCTCAGCGACTCGAACCAGCCGCCGCTCTGCTTCTTGGCGCTCTCCGGCGGCTCGACGAAGTTCACGCCGAGGGCCTTGAAGTACTCCAGGTCGATGGAGAGGTCGGTGCCGGAGACGTAGAACAGGTCCTGGCTCGCGGAGCCCGCCATCACCTTGATGTCCGGCTTGGCCTTGGCCGCCGCGCGCAGCCGGGCCGCCGCGTCCTCGAACCGCTTCTTGGCCTGCGTCACCTTCGCGGAAGTCACGTCACCACCGAGGGACTTGGCCAGCTCCAGCATGCGGGCGAGCGGCTCGGTCAGCTGCCGGTCGAAGACGGAGATGCCGACGGTCGGGGCACCGACGGCCTCGATCTTCTTCTTCGACTCCTCCGGGACGTACCAGAGGGTGCCGACGTTGTCGAACATCGTGGAGACGAGCAGGTCCGGCTGGAGCGCCGCGTACTGCTCGATGTTGAACTGGCCCCACTCGTTGCCGAGGACCGTCACCTTGTTCACGTCGAGGTCGCCGGCCTGGACGTCGGCCTTGCCGTCCTTGGTCTTCGTCGGGCCGAAGACGCCGGCCACCTCGACGCCGTAGTCGTGCAGCGCGGCGGCGGCGCCGGTGAACGCGACGATGTGCGAGGGCACCTTGTCGGCCTTCGCGGTCTGCCCGCGGTCGTCCTTGAAGGACCAGGGGCCGGACTTGGCGGCGGCGGTCCCCTTGCCCGAGCCCCCGGATTTCGCGTCGTCGTCGCCGCAGGCGGCGAGCACGGCACCGAGGCCGATGACGCCGCCGGCGGCCAGGATGCCGCGACGGGTGAGGTGGGTGGCTCGGGCGTTGGACATGGGTATGACTGCTTTCGAACGGGGCGGAGCGCCCGCCGGACAGGTTCGAAGGTCAGGTTAGCCTAACCTCAGTTCCTGTCCAGAGGGCGCCCCCGCGCCGTCAGCTCACCAGACCCAGCTCCCGGGCGATCAGCATGCGCTGCACCTCGCTCGTGCCCTCGCCGATCTCCAGGATCTTGGAGTCGCGCCACATCCGGGCCACCGGGTACTCGTTCATGAAGCCGTAGCCGCCGTGGATCTGCGTGGCGTCCCGGGCGTTGTCCACCGCGACGGTGGAGGAGTGCAGCTTGGCCAGCGCCGCCTCCTTCTTGAAGGGCTCCCCGGCCACCAGCCGGGCGGCCGCGTCCCGCCAGGCCAGACGCGCGGTGTGGGCCTTCATCTCCATGTCGGCGATCTTGAACTGGATGGCCTGGTTGGCGCCGATCGGCCGGCCGAAGGCGTGCCGCTCCTTGGCGTACTTCACCGACTCGTCCACACAGCCCTGCGCCAGCCCCGTCGCCAGCGCCGCGATCGCGATGCGGCCCTCGTCGAGGATGCGCAGGAACTGCGCGTACCCGCGGCCCTCCTCGCCCAGCAGGTTGGCGGCCGGCACCCGCACGTCCTGGAAGGACAGCTCCCGCGTGTCGGAGGCGTTCCAGCCGACCTTGGAGTAGGGCGCGGCGACCGTGAAGCCGGGCGTGCCGGACGGCACGATGATCGCCGAGATCAGCGGCCGCCCGTCCGGCTTGCGGCCGGTGACCGCGGTGACCGTGACCAGGCCCGTGATGTCCGTGCCGGAGTTGGTGATGAAGCACTTGGTGCCGTTGATCACCCACTCGTCCGTGTCCGGGTCCAGGCGGGCCGTGGTCCGCGTGGCGCCCGCGTCCGAGCCGCCGTCCGGCTCCGTCAGGCCGAACGCGCCCAGCATCTCGCCCGCGCACAGCCGGGGCAGCCACTCGCGCTTCTGCTCCTCGGTGCCGAACAGGTGGATCGGCATCGCGCCCAGCGACACCCCCGCCTCCAGCGTGATCGCCACGGACGAGTCCACCCGGGCCAGCTCCTCCAGCGCGATGCCCAGCGCCAGGTAGTCACCGCCCATCCCGCCGTACTCCTCCGGGAACGGCAGCCCGAACAGGCCCATGCGGCCCATCTCCCGCACGATCTCGTACGGGAACTCGTGCCGCTCGTAGAAGTCGCCGATCTTCGGCGCCACCACGTCGTGCGCGAACTCCTCGACGGTGCGCCGGAGTTCTTCCAGTTCGGGGGAGAGTCGGTAGTCCATGCGGATCACTGGTCCTTGTGGGAGAGAGCGCGGACGGTACGGGACGGGCTCGGCCGGCCCAGCTGCTCGGCCATCCATGCGCTCGTGGCGACGAGGCGGCCGAGGTCGACCCCGGTGTCGATGCCGAGGCCGTGCAGCATCCACACCAGGTCCTCGGTGGCGAGGTTGCCGGTGGCGGACTTGGCGTACGGGCAGCCGCCGAGGCCGCCGGCGGACGCGTCGATCGTGGTGACCCCGTGCTCCAGGGCCGCGTGCGTGTTGGCGAGGGCCTGGCCGTAGGTGTCGTGGAAGTGCACGCCGATCACCCCGGTCGGCACGCCCCGCTCGTTCAGCAGGGACAGCAGGGCGCGCACATGGCCGGGGGTGGCCACCCCGATGGTGTCGCCGAGGCTCAGCTCGTCGCAGCCCATGTCCAGCAGCGCCGTGCAGACCCGGGCGACCTGGTCCAGGGGGACCGGGCCCTCCCAGGGGTCGCCGAAGCACATCGACACATAGCCGCGCACGTGCAGGTCCTCGTCCTTGGCGTGCCGCACCACCGGGGCGAACACGGCGAGCGACTCGTCGAGGGTGCGGTTGAGGTTGGCTTTGGCGAAGGACTCGGTGGCGCTGGCGAAGACGGCGACCCGGCGGGCGCCCAGGGCGAGCGCCCTCTCCAGCCCCCGCTGGTTGGGCACCAGCACGGGCAGGTCCACCGGCAGACCGGCCACCTGCGGGAACAGCTGCTCGGCGTCGGCCAGTTGGGGCACCCACTTGGGGTGCACGAAGCTGGTCGCCTCGATCGTGGTCAGGCCGGCGTCGGCGAGGCGGCGGACGAACTCCGCCTTCACCTCGGTCGGCACGGCCGTCTTCTCGTTCTGCAGCCCGTCGCGGGCGCCGACCTCGTGGATGCGGACCCGGGCGGGCAGCCCGGCGGCCGGCACGGTCATGGGCAGTCCGGGAGCAGTCACCGCTCCGCCTCCTCGCGCGGGGTGATCACGGCCAGCACCTGGTCCATGGCGACCGTCGTGCCGGGCGTGACGTCCAGTTCGGCGACCGTGCCGGCGTGCGGGGCGGAGATGACGTGCTCCATCTTCATCGCCTCCACCACCAGCAGGCTCTGGCCCTCCGTCACCTCGTCGCCGACGGCCACCTTCACCACCGTCACCGTGCCCGGCATCGGCGCGGTCAGCGAGTCGGCACCGCCGTGCGCGGCGCGGGTCAGGGACGCGGCGACCGGGTCGTGGTCGCGCACGTGCCAGGCGTCGCCGTCCCGGCCGAGCCAGTCCGCGGCCCGGTGGAAGGTGTGCCGGACCCCGTCGAGGGTGACGGCGACCGTGTCCTCGGTGACGGTGTGGGTGCCGCGCGGGGTGTACTCGACGGGTTCGGTGACCCGGAGCGGGAACGACACGGGCTTCGGCGTGCCGCCCATCCGCCAGCCGCTCGGCACCGAGAACGGGTCGATCCAGCCCTCCCCGGAGGGCCGCAGCGCCTCCAGGCGTACGGCCGCCGCCGCCTCGTAGACCTCCTCGGGCACGTCGGCGGGGACCAGGTCGTCCACCACGCGCTCGACCAGCCCGGTGTCCAGGTCGCCGGAGACGACCGCCGGGTGCGCCAGCAGCCGCCGCAGGAAGCCCGCGTTGGTCTGCACGCCCAGCGTCACGGTCTCCGCGAGGGCCGCGCGCAGCTTGCGCAGCGCGGTCGCCCGGTCGGGGCCGTAGGCGATGACCTTGGACAGCATCGGGTCGTACAGGCTGCCGACCTCGGTGCCCTCGCTCAGCCCGGAGTCGGTGCGCACCCCGTCGCCCTGCGGTTCGCGCAGCCGCAGCACCGTGCCGCCGGAGGGCAGGAAGCCGCGCGCCGGGTCCTCGGCGCACAGCCGGGCCTCGACGGCGTGCCCGGTGAGCCGGACGTCCTCCTGCGAGAAGCCCAGCGGCTCGCCGGCCGCCACCCGCAGCTGCCACTCCACCAGGTCCAGGCCCGTGATCAGCTCGGTGACCGGGTGCTCCACCTGCAGGCGGGTGTTCATCTCCATGAAGTAGTACTGCGAGGGGTCGCCGCCGGGCACGATGAACTCCACCGTGCCCGCGCCCCGGTAGCCGCAGGAGCGGGCCGCCTGCGCGGCCGCCTCGCCCATCGCGGCGCGGGTCGCCTCGTCGAGGAGCACGCTCGGCGCCTCCTCGATGATCTTCTGGTGGCGGCGCTGCAGCGAGCACTCGCGCTCCCCGAGGTGCACCACGTTGCCGTGGCCGTCGGCGAGCACCTGGATCTCGATGTGCCGGGGCCGGTCGATCCAGCGCTCCACCAGCAGCGTGTCGTCGCCGAAGGAGGCGCGCGCCTCACGGCGGGCCGCGGCGATCTCGTCGGCCAGCGCGGCGGCGTCGCGCACCAGCCGCATGCCCTTGCCGCCGCCGCCGGCCGACGGCTTCAGCAGCACCGGCATGCCGATCTCCCGGGCCGCCTCGGCCAGTTCCTCGTCGCTGAGGCCGCTGCCGCTGGAGCCCGGCACGACCGGCACACCGGCCGCCTGCACGGTCTCCTTCGCCCGGATCTTGTCGCCCATCAGCGCGATCGCGTCGGCCGGCGGGCCGATGAAGACCAGCCCGGCCTCCTCGCAGGCCCGCGCGAAGCCGGCGTTCTCGGCGAGGAAGCCGTAACCGGGGTGGACGGCCTGGGCGCCGGTGCGCCGGGCGGCCTCCAGCAGCCGCTCGACGGACAGATAGCTCTCGGCCGCCGGCGCCGGACCGATCCGGACCGCCGTGTCGGCCTCCCTGACATGCCGGGCGTCCGCGTCGGCGTCGGAGAAGACGGCCACGGAGCGCACGCCCATCGACCGCAGGGTGCGGATGACACGGACGGCGATCTCGCCCCGGTTGGCCACGAGTACGGTGTCGAACACGGGTCCCTTCCTCACATCCGGAAGACGCCGAACTGGGGGTCACCCAGGGGCGCGTTGGCGCAGGCGGTCAGGGCGAGCCCGACGACCTGGCGGGTGTCCAGCGGGTCGATGACGCCGTCGTCCCACAGGCGGGCGGTGGCGTAGTAGGCGTTGCCCTGGCGCTCGTACTGGGCGCGGATCGGCGCCTTGAACGCGTCCTCGTCCTCGGCGGGCCAGTCCTCCCCGCGCGCCTGAAGCTGGTCGCGCTTGACGGTGGCGAGCACCGAGGCGGCCTGCTCGCCGCCCATCACGGAGATCTTCGCGTTGGGCCACATCCACAGGAAGCGGGGCGAGTACGCCCGGCCGCACATGGAGTAGTTGCCCGCGCCGTAGGACCCGCCGACGACGACCGTCAGCTTCGGCACGCGCGTGCAGGCCACGGCCGTGACCATCTTGGCGCCGTGCTTGGCGATGCCGCCGGCCTCGTAGTCCTTGCCGACCATGAAGCCGGAGATGTTCTGCAGGAACAGCAGCGGGATGCCGCGCTGGTCGCACAGCTCGATGAAGTGCGCGCCCTTCTGGGCGGACTCGGAGAACAGGATGCCGTTGTTGGCGACGATCCCGACCGGGTGCCCCATGATCCGCGCGAAGCCGGTCACCAGGGTCTGCCCGAACTCGCTCTTGAACTCCGCGAACCGGGAGCCGTCCGTGATCCGGGCGATGATCTCGCGCACGTCGTAGGGCGTGCGCGAGTCCACGGGCACGGCGCCGTACAGGCCGTAGGGGTCGACCTTGGGCTCGGCGGCGGGCACGACCTCCCAGGGCGGGGAGGGGCGGGCCGGCAGCGTGGCGACGATGTTCCGCACGATCCGCAGGGCGTGCGCGTCGTCCTCCGCGAGGTGGTCGGTGACGCCCGAGACGCGCGAGTGGACCTCGCCGCCGCCCAGCTCCTCCGCGGTGACGACCTCACCGGTGGCGGCCTTCACCAGGGGCGGGCCGCCCAGGAAGATCGTGCCCTGGTTGCGGACGATGACGGCCTCGTCGCTCATCGCCGGGACGTACGCCCCGCCGGCCGTGCACGAGCCCATCACCGCCGCGATCTGCGGGATCCCGGCGCCGGACATCCGGGCCTGGTTGTAGAAGATCCGCCCGAAGTGGTCGCGGTCGGGGAAGACCTCGTCCTGCATGGGCAGGAAGGCGCCGCCGGAGTCGACGAGGTAGACACAGGGGAGGCGGTTGTCGAGGGCCACCTCCTGCGCCCTGAGGTGCTTCTTGACGGTCATCGGGTAGTACGTGCCGCCCTTGACCGTGGCGTCGTTGGCGACGATCACGCACTCGCGTCCGCCCACCCGCCCGATCCCGGCGATCACCCCGGCCGCCGGGGCCTGCCCGTCGTACATCCCGTCGGCGGCCAGCGGCGCCAGCTCCAGGAAGGGCGAGCCCGGGTCGAGCAGCGTGTCCACCCGGTCCCGCGGCAGCAGCTTGCCGCGCGCGGTGTGCCGTGCCCGCGCCTTCTCACCCCCGCCCAAGCGGGCGGCGGCCAGCTTGCCGCGCAGCTCCTCGACGAGGACGCGGTGCGCCTCCTCGTTGGCCTGCCAGGCCTCCGACGCGGGGTCGGCCGCGCTCGTCAGCTCCGGTGCCTCTTGCATCCTTGCGGTCCCCTCACCCAGCGATCACTGTTAATGAGCGTTAACCATTTCCTTCAGGTTAACGACCGCTAACCTGCCTGTCTAGAATTACGGGCATGGCCACGAGAACCGACGCCCCGACCCGCCGCGAGCAGATCCTCAAGGAGGCCGCCCGGCTGTTCGCCGAACGCGGCTTCCACGGCGTCGGCGTGGACGAGATAGGCGCGGCGGTCGGCATCAGCGGCCCCGGCCTGTACCGGCACTTCCCCGGCAAGGACGCGATGCTCGCCGAGCTGCTGGTCGGCATCAGCGGCCGGCTGCTGACCGGGGCGAAGCGGCGGGTGTCCGAGGCGGACGGGGTGCCGGCCGGCGAGCTGCTGGACTCCCTGATCGAGGGCCACATCGACTTCGCCCTGGACGACCGCCCGCTGATCACCCTGCACGACCGCGAGCTGGACCGGCTGCGCGACAGCGACCGCAAGCTGGTCCGCCAGCTGCAGCGGCAGTACGTCGAGCTGTGGGTGGAGGTCGTCCGGGAGGTGTACCCGGGGCTCGGCGAGGCCGCGGCCCGCTCGGCGGTCCACTCGGTCTTCGGCCTGCTGAACTCCACCCCGCACCTGGGCCGGGGCGGCACGCTGCCCGGCCGGGGCGTCACGGCGGAGCTGCTGCACCGGATGGCGCGGGGGGCGTTCGCCGCGGCGGAGGCGAACGGCTGACACGCGCATGCCCCCGCCCCCGGGGCGGGGGACGAGGGCATGACGCGTGCGGGGCGCCCCGCCGTCGGCGGGCGGGGGCGCCGCTCGGATGGACCGCTCGGAACGAGCGCTCAGATGAAGAGGAAGAAGAGGATCAGGATCACCGCGGCGATCAGGACCCACCAGACCCAGACGTGCCGGTGGCCGGTGCGGGGCCGGTCCTCGGGACCACCGCCGCGCGGCCGGTCTTCCTCGAGACTCGGACTCTCGGGCCGGTCCCGGGAGTAGAACTCGTCGCCGCTCGCCATACGCGCATCACTCCTTCCGCGGGTCGCCCGAGTACCCCGCCCCCGGTGAATCCCACGCCCCGCACGGTCCCGGACGGGATTCCTCGCGGAGGTCCGCCGACGTGACCCCGGTCCCAGCCCCCGGGATGCCGTCGGCGCGCGCAGCGATCTGCCTCACAATGGTGACCATGCCGATACCCGGGACACCCAGCCGCGCCGAACTCGTCGCCCACCTCGTCCGCACCCGTATCGCGGGCGACGTCGCCACCCCCCGTGAGAACAACCTCTCCCACTACCGGCAACTGGCGAACGGCAACCGGCACTACTGGCTCGGCCTGGAGCTCGGCGACCGCTGGAGCGACGAGCAGGACGTCCTCGCGGTCATGGCGGAACGGGCCGGCGTCAACGACGACCCCGAGTACCGCCACGGCCAGGACACCATCGACCCCGAGCTGACCGTCGACGCCCTGGAGCGCATGGCGGCGCGGCTGCGCAAGGCGGCCGACGGCGGCCAGCGGGTGCTGTTCGCGACCGGGCACCCCGGCGGCCTGCTCGACGTGCACCGCGCCACGGCCGCCGCGCTGCGCGCCGCCGGCTGCGAGATCGTCGTCATCCCGGAGGGGCTGCAGACGGAGGAGGGCTACGTCATGCAGTTCGCGGACGTGGCGGTGCTGGAGCACGGGGCCTCGCTGTGGCACACCCACTCCGGGGAGCCGATGCGGGCCATCCTCACCGGCCTGGAGCGCGAGGGCCGCCCGCTGCCCGACCTGGTCGTCGCCGACCACGGCTGGGCCGGGTACGCCGGGCAGCACGGCGTGGACTCCGTCGGGTACGCCGACTGCAACGACCCGGCGCTCTTCCTCGCCGAGGCCGAGGGCACCGTGCAGGTGACGGTGCCGCTCGACGACCACGTGGTCAGCCCGCGCCACTACGACCCGATGACGGCGTATCTGCTGGACCAGGCCGGCCTGGCGTGAGCCCCTCGACCGGCGCGAGCCTGCCCGGCGTCGGGTCCAGGTAGACCCTGCCGATCGCCGGGAGCAGCTCGCGCAGCCGCCGTTCGGCCTGCTCACAGGCCCGCTCGATCTGCCCGGCCGTGGACACGTCCCGGAAGTCGACCTTCGCCGCCACCAAGGCCTCCCGCGGCCCCTGCACCAGCGTGGTCAGCTCCAGTACGGCCTCGATCTCGTCCACGGCCAGCAGCTCGGCCCGGATCCGCTCCCGCATGGGCGCGGGCAGCGGCCGCCCGATCAGCAGCTCGACGTTGGAGCGGCCCAGCACGAAGGCGACGTACAGCAGCAGCACGCCGATGCACAGGGACGCGACCGCGTCCCACACGCCCGACCCGGTCAGCTGCCCGCCGAGCAGTCCGCCCGCGGCCAGCAGCAGGCCGATCAGCGCGGCGGAGTCCTCCAGCACGACGGCCTTCACGGCGGTGTCGGGGGTGCGCCGCAGATAGTGCCGGAAGGGCACGCCGAGCCGCGCCGCCTCCCCGCGGGCCTGCCGCACGCCCGTCCGCAGCGAGAAGCCCTCCAGGGCGAAGGCCACGAGCAGCACGATGTACGACACGAGCGGATCGCCGAGCTCCTCGCCCGCGAGGAGGGTGTGGACGCCGTCGTAGAGGGAGAAGACGGCACCGCCGACGAAGGTGGCGACGGCGGCGAGCAGCGCCCAGATGTAGCGCTCCGGCCCGTAGCCGAGGGGGTGCTCCTCGTCGGCGGGTTTCTCGCTGCGTTTGAGGGCGGTGAGCAGCAGCACCTCGGTGACGGTGTCGGCGACCGAGTGCGCGGCCTCCGACAGCATCGCGCTGGAGCCGCTGATGACGCCCGCGACCGCCTTGGCGAGGGCGATCCCGAGGTTGGCGAGGGCGGCGACGATCACGGTGACCGTGGACTCGCCGCCGCCGGACTGGGCGCGGGGAAGCTCGGCTTGCGACTGCTGCTGTTGCTCGGGGGCCATGCCCCTCAGTGTTCCCGCGTCGGGCGTCAGTGTTCCCGGGGAACGCGGACGACGCCCTCCTGGATCACCGAGATGGCCAGCCGCCCGTCCTGCGTGTAGATCCGCGCCTGGCCCAGGCCCCGGCCGCCGGACGCCGACGGGGACTCCTGGTCGTACAGCAGCCACTCGTCGGCGCGGAAGGGCCGGTGGAACCACATGGCGTGGTCCAGCGAGGCGCCGACGACGTCACCGACGGCCCAGCCGCCGCGCCCGTGCGCGAGCAGCACGGAGTCGAGGAGGGTCATGTCGGAGACGTAGGTGGCGAGGACGACGTGCAGCAGCGGGTCGTCGTCGAGCTTGCCGTTGGTGCGGAACCACACCTGGGAGTGCGGCTCGCGCGGCGCGCCGAAGCGGCCGTAGGGCGGCTCGTCGACATAGCGCAGATCGATCGCCCGGCGCGCCTTGAGGAAGCGTTCGACGACCTCCGGGGCGAGGTGCTCGTACCCGCGCAGCCGCTCCTGCGAGGTGGGCAGGGTGGCCGGGTCGGGCGCGGGCGGCATCGGAGCCTGGTGGTCGAGCCCCTCCTCGTACGCCTGGAAGGAGGCGGACAGGGAGAAGATCGGCCGGCCGTGCTGGATCGCGACCACGCGGCGGGTGGTGAAGGAGCGGCCGTCGCGGATGCGCTCGACGTCGTAGACGATGGGCGCGCCCGGATCGCCCATGCGCAGGAAGTACGCGTGCAGCGAGTGGGCGAGCCGCTCCGCGGGGACCGTCCGCCCGGCGGCGACCAGCGCCTGGGCCGCGACCTGCCCGCCGAAGACGCGGGGGACGACGGCGGAGCGGGACTGGCCGCGGAAGATGTTCTCCTCGATCCGCTCGAGGTCGAGCAGATCGAGGAGATCCTGGAGTGCCTGGCTCATGGCAGTAGTTGTACCGGCCAGTGATTTCCGGCGTCCTACAGGCCCATGTCCTTCGCGATGATCGTCTTCATGATCTCGCTGGTGCCGCCGTAGATGCGGTTGACGCGGTTGTCCGCGTACAGGCGGGCGATCGGGTACTCGTTCATGTAGCCGTAGCCGCCGTGCAGCTGCAGGCAGCGGTCGATGACGCGGTGGGCGACCTCGGTGCAGAACAGCTTGGCGGAGGCGGCCTCGGCGGGGGTCAGCTCACCGGCGTCCAGCGCCTCGGTGGCGCGGTCGGCGACGGCCTCGGCGGCGTCCACCTCGGCCTGGCAGGCGGCCAGCTCGAACTTGGTGTTCTGGAAGTGGGCGACCGGCTTGCCGAAGACGGTGCGCTCCTGCACGTACTGCTTGGCGAAGCGGACGGCGGCCTTGGCCTGCGCGTAGGCGCCGAAGGCGATGCCCCAGCGCTCGGAGGCCAGGTTGTGGCCGAGGTAGTAGAAGCCCTTGTTCTCCTCGCCCAGCAGGTCCTCGACGGGCACCTTCACGTCGACGAACGCCAGCTCGGCGGTGTCGGAGGTGCGCAGGCCGAGCTTGTCCAGCTTGCGGCCGATCGAGTAGCCCTCGGACTTGGTGTCCACGGCGAACAGGGAGATGCCGTGGCGGCGGTCCTCGGCGGTCGGCGCGGCGGTGCGGGCGCAGACGATGACGCGGTCGGCGTGCACGCCGCCGGTGATGAAGGTCTTGGCGCCGTTGAGGACGTAGTGCGTGCCGTCCTCGGAGAGCTTGGCGGTGGACTTCATGCCGGCCAGGTCCGAACCGGTGCCCGGCTCGGTCATGGCGATGGCCCACATCTCCTCGCCGGTGACGAACTTCGGCAGGTAACGCTTCTTCTGCTCGTCCGTCGCCAGCATCTTGATGTACGGCAGGGCGAGCAGCACGTGCACGCCGGAGCCGCCGAACTGGACGCCCGCGCGGGCGGTCTCCTCGTACAGCACGGCCTCGAACTTGTGGCTGTCCAGGCCGGCGCCGCCGTACTCCTCGGGCACGTTGATGCCGAAGATGCCCAGCTCACCGAGCTTGTAGTAGAAGTCGCGCGGCGCCTGGCCGGCGGCGAACCACTCGTCGTAGACGGGGACGACCTCGGCCTCGATGAAGGCGCGGAGGGTCTCCCGGAACGCCTCGTGATCCTCGTTGAACAAGGTACGGCGCACGGCGCCACCTCCACGTACGTCGACTGTCTAAGCGCTTGCTCATCCTCACGGTACCGGCGAGTAGCCAGACGCGTCCAGAGGGGAGAGGTCGTAACGCTCGTCACGCCCGGGACTGCCCCTCGGGGGCAACCGGCACCCCCGCGCGGACGTCGCTGAGACCATGCGACCCGAATGGCTCTTCTCGCTGATCCCCCTGACGATCGGAGCGGTCTTCCTCGCCTTCGGCCTCTACGGCCTGCGCCGCGCCGCCGCCCTGCGCGAGCGGGGCGTCATCACGCGGGGCAGGATCGTCCGCCACGAGATCCACCGCAGCGACGAGGGGGCGAGGTACCACCACCCGGTGGCGACCTGGACGACCGAGGACGGCTCCCCGTGCACGCACCGCTCCCGCTTCGGCCGAGGCCGCGTCACCCCCGGCTTCGCCCCGGGCGCGGAGGTCACGATCCGCTACGACCCGACGAACCCGGCCCGCTTCACGATCCAGGGCTGGGACACGGCGACGGTCGACAGACTCTTCACCGCGCTGGGCGCCGGGCTGGTGGCAGCCACACTCGCGGTACTCCTGATCCGCGCCCTCACGCTCTGACGACCCGCTGACCCGCGTGACCCCGGGGCCGGGGCGGCGCGCGGGATCAGAACCCCTCGTCCTCGGGCCGCAGCCGCAGGGCGGCCTTCCACTGCAGATCCTGCCGGTAGACGACCGACCCCTGCCGGTACCAGACCCGGTAGCCGGCGAGATCGTCCTGCACGGGGCCGGTCACCTTGACGCGGGCCAGCACGTACGAGTCGGCGCGGCCATGGGCAGGGACGGGGACCGGCCGTTGCTCGTGGACCCGGACCCCCGGGTTGTCCTGCGCGAACGAGGCGTCGTCCGCGACGAGAAGGGTGTACCCGCCCATCTCCCGAACACCGACGACGCCGTACCCCACGACCCGCACCCCTTGCGGCACGCCCACCCACTCGGTGCGCAGCACGGTGAGCGGCTCCCCGCTGACATTGGCCTGCAACGGCAGGCTCACCCAGTACTCCCCGCCGACCCGCGCGTGCTCGAACCCGACGACGCCGCCCGTCCCGTCGAGCGCCCGCCCCTGCGCCCAGTCCCGGACCCGGTCACCCTCGGCGGCCCCGGTCAGCAACCCCAAGGCCGCGACGACGACCACCCCCCGCCGAACCCCCACACCGACCACGACGATCCCCCCCTCGCTGATCACTCCGCGCATCAGACCACGCCCGGAACCCCACAGGAAAGATCCAGCCGCCGTCACCGGCCGCCGTCGGCCCCGCGGTCCCCTACACCTGCCGCAAAGCGAACCAAAGTTCCATCCGTACGTCCGCGTCGTCCAGGTCCGTGTTCAGGAGGGTCGCGCAGCGGGCGACGCGTTGGCGGACCGTGTTGCGGTGGACGGAGAGGGCGACGGCGGTGCGGTCCCAGCTGCCGTGGAGGGACAGCCAGGTGCGCAGGGTCTCGATGAGGACCGGGTTCAGGGGGGCGAGGAGGGCGCGGGCGTGGGCCGCCGCCTCCTGCGGGGGGAACAGGTCCGTCAGGGCGGGGCGCGCGCCGTGGCGGATCAGCGGGGTGCGGGTGGCGCGGGCGCGGGCCAGGGCGCGGGCCGCCTGCGCGTCGGCGGCCGGCCAGTCGGCGGGCGCGGCGGGGGCGCTCACGCCGAGGGTCCAGCCGGGGTGGGCGTCCACCTCCCGGTCGGCGGCGACCAGGACCCGTACGGTCCCGTCGGCCAGGTCGACGAGCGGGGAGCCGAGGGCCGCGCCCAGCGCGGAGGCGGCCATCGCGTCCGCGGACTGCGCCTCGGGGCGGGCGTGGACGACGACCGCGCGTCCCGCGCCCACCAGCGGCGCCACCTCCTCCGGCGTCGCGCCGAGCAGCAGCCGCACCAGGGCGGAGGAGCGGGCCGCCCCCGTGCCGCTCTGGTGCTCGCCGGTGAGGAGGGTGAGCAGCACGGCGGCGACGGAGGCGATGGTGTGGTCGGCCGGGTCGCGCTGCGGGGCGGCGACGCCGAGCGCGAAGCCCTGCCCGGCGCCGAGCGCGTACGCGGCGAGGTGGACGCCGGCCGCGGTGTCCGTGGCGGTGGTGGTGGAGCGGTGGGTGACCACGGCGGCCAGCTCGGCCAGCGGCGCCATGGCCTCCTCGGGCTGCTCCCGTCCCGCCTCGGCGATCCGCGCGCCGTCCGGGCCGTACAGCACCGCCCGGCCGCCCACCCGCTGGGCGAGCTGGCGCAGCACGGCCGGTACCGGGTCGGGGCGGGCCGCGGCGGCCGCCAGGGACTGCTGGGCCTCGGTGACCCGGCGCAGCTCGGCGAGGCGGGCCTGCGCCATGAGCTGCCACACCGCCCGCGCCACCCCGGAGAACGTGGTCTGCGGCGGCACCTCCAGCAGCGGCAGGCCGTGCGCCTCGCACGCCTCGACCAGCGCGCGCGGCACCGTGTCGTGCACGGGCGCCACGCCGAAGCCGAGCGCGGCCCCGCCCGCCTCGACGATCCGGGAGACGTAGGCGTCGAAGTAGCCCCCGAGGCCTTCGTCGGAGTCCCCCAGGCCTTCGTCGGAGTCCGTCAGGCTCGCGTCGTGGTCCCCCAGGCTCCCGTCGTGGCCCCTCAGGCTCTCGTCCGGTCCCGCGGCCTGCGGGATGTGCACGCCCGCCGTCAGCAGCAGCTCGCCGCCGAGCAGGTACGGGTAGGGGTCGGCCATCTCGGAGGTGTGCGCCCAGTGGATGGTGACACCCGCGTCCCGGGGCCCGGCGATCTGCCGCAGGGCGAGGTCCTCGCGGGCCAGGAGCGAGGTGAGGGGCACGGGTGGCGTAGGGGGGACCGCCGGCTCCGGCATGGTGTGCACTCCCTCCACCCCCCGGTCGTACGAATGGAGGAAACGTACACTTCGCAGTCGCTTTTCGGCCACCTAGTGTCAGAGCAGAACCGGTGGCCGCGGGTACGGGCGGATGTCCCCGCGAACCGCTGCCGAGTCCTCTTCCGTCCCCGCACGACACGCCACCGAGAGCGCGTGAAGGAGGCCCCATGGCCGTCGACTACACAGTCATCGTCCTCTATCTGGCCGGCATGCTGGCCATGGGCTGGTGGGGCATGCGCCGCGCCAAGTCCAAGAGCGAGTTCCTGGTGGCGGGCCGCCGTCTGGGGCCCGCGATGTACTCGGGCACGATGGCGGCCATCGTCCTCGGCGGCGCCTCCACCATCGGCGGTGTGGGCCTCGGCTACCAGTACGGCCTCTCCGGCGCCTGGATGGTCTTCACCATCGGCGTCGGCCTGCTCGCCCTGTCGGTGTTCTTCTCCGCGCGCATCGCCCGCCTGAAGGTCTACACCGTCTCCGAGATGCTCGACCTGCGCTACGGCGGCCGGGCCGGCGTGATCTCCGGCGTCGTCATGTGGGCGTACACCCTCATGCTCGCGGTGACCTCCACCATCGCCTACGCCACGATCTTCGACGTCCTGTTCGACCTCAACCGCACGGTCGCGATCATCCTCGGCGGGGCGATCGTCGTCGCCTACTCCACCCTCGGCGGCATGTGGTCCATCACGCTGACCGACATGGTCCAGTTCGTCGTGAAGACCATCGGCGTGCTGCTCCTGCTGCTGCCCATCGCCGTGGTGAAGGCGGGCGGCTTCTCCGAGATGAAGGCCAAGCTGCCGACCTCGTACTTCGACCCGCTGGGCATCGGCGGCGAGACGATCTTCACCTATGTGCTGATCTACACCTTCGGCATGCTGATCGGCCAGGACATCTGGCAGCGCGTGTTCACCGCCCGCAGCGACAGGACCGCCCGCTACGGCGGCACCGTCGCCGGCACCTACTGCCTGGTCTACGCCCTGGCCGGCGCCGTCATCGGCACCGCCGCCAAGGTCATGTACCCCAAGCTCGGCAGCCCGGACGACGCCTTCGCGACCATCGTCAAGGACGAGCTGCCCATCGGCGTGCGCGGCCTGGTCCTCGCCGCCGCCCTCGCCGCGGTGATGTCCACCTCCTCCGGCGCGCTCATCGCCTGCGCCACCGTCGCCAACAACGACATCTGGTCCCGGCTGCGCGGCATCGTCAAGCGCTCCGGCGAGGAGCACGACGAGGTCAAGGGCAACCGCGCCTTCATCCTGATCATGGGCGTCGGCGTGATCTGCACGGCCATCGCCCTCAACAACGTCGTCGAGGCGCTCACCGTCGCCTACAACCTGCTGGTCGGCGGGCTGCTCGTGCCGATCCTCGGCGGTCTGCTGTGGAAGCGCGGCACCGTGCAGGGCGCCCTCGCCGCGGTGATCGTCGGCGGTCTCGCCGTCATCGGCCTGATGGCGGGCTACGGCATCCTCGCCAACGAGCCCGTCTACTACGGCCTGCTGGCCTCCCTCGCCGCCTACGTCGTCGTCTCCCTCGCGACGAAGCCCACCGACGAGGCCGTCCTGGCCGCCTGGCGCGACCGCCTGGCCGGCCGGGCCCCCGAACCCGTGTCCGAACCGGTCCCGGCTCACCAGTAGAGTCGGGAAGGACCAAGCAGTACATACGCGAAGAAGCGTAGGAAAGAAGGCAGTTCACCATGAGCAGCAACGAGACGCCCCGCGGCCCCGTCGACTCGTCCCGCATCCCGCGGTACGCCGGCCCCGCGACCTTCGCCCGGCTGCCCCGCCTCGACGAGGTCGGCCGCGCCGACGTCGCCGTCGTGGGCGTGCCGTTCGACTCCGGCGTCTCGTACCGGCCGGGCGCCCGCTTCGGCGGCAACGCCATCCGCGAGGCGTCCCGGCTGCTGCGCCCCTACAACCCGGCGCAGGACGCCTCCCCGTTCGCCCTCGCGCAGGTCGCCGACGGCGGCGACATCGCGGTGAACCCCTTCAACATCAACGAGGCCGTCGACACCATCGAGGCCGCCGCCGACGACCTGCTCGGCACCGGCGCCCGCCTGATGACCCTCGGCGGCGACCACACCATCGCCCTGCCGCTGCTGCGTTCGGTGGCGAAGAAGCACGGCCCCGTCGCCCTGCTCCACTTCGACGCCCACCTCGACACCTGGGACACCTACTTCGGCGCCGAGTACACCCACGGCACCCCGTTCCGCCGCGCGGTGGAGGAGGGCATCCTCGACACCGAGGCGCTCTCCCACGTCGGCACCCGCGGCCCGCTGTACGGCAAGCAGGACCTCACCGACGACGAGAAGATGGGCTTCGGCATCGTCACCTCCGCGGACGTCTACCGCCGCGGCGCCGACGAGATCGCCGACCAGCTGCGCCAGCGCATCGGCGACCGCCCGCTGTACATCTCCATCGACATCGACTGCCTCGACCCGGCCCACGCCCCCGGCACCGGCACCCCCGAGGCCGGCGGCATGACCTCCCGCGAGCTGCTGGAGATCCTGCGCGGCCTGGCCTCCTGCAACCTGGTCTCCGCGGACGTCGTCGAGGTGGCCCCCGCCTACGACCACGCCGAGATCACCTCGGTGGCGGCCTCCCACACGGCGTACGAACTGACCACCATCATGAGCCGCCAGATCGCGGCCGCCCGCAAGGAGAACGAGGGCAAGTGACCCACGACCACGACCTGGAGCTCCGTCCGACCGCCGCCCAGACGGAGGCCGCACTGAACCCGCCCGCCGGGCGCAACGGCGGAGACCTGGTCGTGGAGACCCTGGCCGGGCTCGGCGCGACGACCGTCTTCGGCCTGCCCGGCCAGCACGCCCTCGGCATGTTCGACGCCCTGCGCCGCTCGGACCTCAGGTACGTCGGCCTGCGCGTGGAGAACAACGCGGGCTTCGCCGCCGACGCCTACGGCCGCATCACCGGCGAGGCGGCCCCGCTGCTGCTGTCGACCGGCCCGGGAGCCCTCACCTCCCTGGCCGCGCTGCAGGAGGCGGCGGCCGCCTCGGCCCCCGTGCTCGCCCTCAGCAGCCAGATCCCGACCGCCGGTCTCGGCGGCGGCCGCCACGGCTATCTGCACGAACTGCCCGACCAGGCCGCCTCCTTCCGCGGCGTCGTGAAGTCCGTGCACACCGTGCGCACCCAGTCGCAGATCCCGTCCGCGATCGCCGCGGCCTGGAAGTCGGCGCTGACCGCCCCGCACGGCCCGGTCTGGGTGGAGATCCCGCAGGACGTCCTGCTCGCCGAGACCCATCTGCCGGTGGTGACGGCCCTGGACGCCACCCCGGACGAGCTGGTCCCGCGCCCCGAACTGACCGCCGTCGCCGCCGACCTGCTCTCGCGCGCCGAACGCCCCGCGATCGTCGCCGGCGGGGGAGTGGTCCGCGCGGACGCCTCCGGCAAGCTGCGCGCGCTCGCCGAGAAGCTGAACGCGCCCGTCGTCACCACCTTCGGCGGCAAGGGCGCCTTCCCCTGGGAGCACCCGCTCTCCCTCCAGTCCTGGCTGGAGGACCGCCACACCACCGACTTCCTGGAGGACGCCGACGTCCTGCTCGTCGTCGGCTCCGGCCTCGGCGAACTCTCCTCGAACTACCACACGTTCAAGCCGCGCGGCCGGGTCGTCCAGATCGAGGCCGACCTCGGCAAGCTGGAGTCCAACCACCCCGCCCTCGGCATCCACGCCGACGCCCGGCTCGCCCTCCAGGCCCTCCTGGAGACCGTCACCGAGCGCCCCGACCCGAGCGCCCCCGAGCGCGCCCGGGAGCTCCTCGCCAAGGTCCGCGGGCGCATCGACGCCCAGGGCCTGACCCTGGAGCAGCAGGTGCTCGCGTCCGTGCGCCGCGCGCTCCCCGCCGACGCGCTCTCCTTCTGGGACATGACGATCCTCGCCTACTGGGCGTGGTCCGCCTTCGACGCCAAGGCCCCCAACGCGATGCACTCCGCGCAGGGCGCCGGCGGCCTCGGCTACGGCTTCCCGGCGGCCCTCGGCGCGGCGGCGGCCGACCCGACCCGCCCGGTCCTCGCGGTCTCCGGCGACGGCGGAGCCCTGTACTCCATCGCCGAGCTGGCCACGGCCCGCCAGTACGACCTGAACGTCACCTGGCTCATCGTCGACGACGGCGGCTACGGCATCCTGCGCGAGTACATGACGGACGCCTTCGGCCAGGCCACGGCGACCGAACTGGCCCGCCCCGACTACGCGTCCCTCGCGGAGTCGTTCGGGGTGCCGGGGGTGCGCACCTCGCCGGAGAGCCTGGAGGCCGACCTGGCGAAGGCGCTCACGACGCCGGGCCCCTGCGTGGTCGTCCTCCCCGCCGTCCTGCGGATGTTCGCGCCGACGCACCTCGGCTGACGGGGAGCTGACGGGGATTCACCCGCCCCTGAGTCACCGCCCGTCCGGCGGGATCGGCGGCCCGTACAACCATTCGGGCGAACTCGTGCGTCAACACGGGCATGACTCAGGGGATATCCAGGCGCGGCCGGCTGCTGGCCGCCGCCGTCGGCACCGGCCTGCTCGCACCGGTCGTGGTCGCGGCCACGCCCGCCGCCGCCGCGACACCGACCGTCAGCTGCACGTCGGCCAAGGCCGGCCTCGCCGCCAAGCTGAAGAAGGACATCACGGGCGCGCTCGCCGGCCGCAAGGGCACGGTCGCGATCGGGCTCTACGACCGCTCCACCAACACCACGTGCACCCTGCGCGCCACCAGCTCCTTCGACTCGGCGAGCACCGTCAAGGTCACCGTGCTCGCCACGCTGCTGTGGGACGCCAAGAAGCACAACCGGTATCTGACCGACCGTGAGGTCAGCCTTACCCGGGCCATGATCACCAAGTCGGACAACAACGCCACCAGCGCGCTGTGGAAGCAGCTCGGCATGAGCAAGATCAAGGGCTTCCTCGCCGCCGCCGGCATGACGAGGACCACGCCGGGCAGCGGCGGCTACTGGGGCCTGACCCAGATCAACGTCAACGACGAGCAGAAGCTCCTCAAGCTGGTCACCGCCCGCAACAGCGTGCTCAGCGACAACTCCCGCGCCTACATCCTGAAGCTGATGGGGCAGGTCGTCTCCTCGCAGCGCTGGGGCACGCCCGCCGGCGCGCCCTCCAAGGTCGCCGTGCACGTCAAGAACGGCTGGCTGCAGCGGGCCACGCACGGCTGGCGGGTGCACAGCCTGGGCACCTTCAACGGCGCCGGCCACGACTACACGATCACCGTGCTGACGCAGGACAACAGCACCATGAGCTACGGCGTCACCACCATCCAGAACGTCGCCAAGGCCATCCACAAGGACCTGGTGCCGGCCGCCACCGCCCGCTACACGCCGACCAGCCGGCCCAGCGAGGCGTTCGTCGCCGTCCCGCCGCAGGGCTGACGTTCCACCGCGCGCTCTCCCGCCGGTCACCGCACCCACCCGCGGTGACCGGCCCGCGCTGCCCCCGGTGACCGGTGTGCGCTCGGGGAAGATGAGTCGCAGAATGAAAGACGAGGCGGATGCCGCTCTCCGAGGTGAGTCAGGGAAGCATCGTCGCCCGTCCCAGGCGGTCAGTGCGGAGACGTTCCCTGTCTCGACCGGGTTTTCAGCTCGCACGGCGAAGGGACGATGCCGTGAGCCTGAAGCAGCTCTTCCGGCCTGGGCAGACCCGAGCCAGGGCGGAGTACACGGGGACGGACGTGCTCGGTCGGAAGACGGCGTTCTCCGTCGCGGTGGTGGCGGTGGTGGTGGGGTTGGGCGGCATCGTCTTCCACATCGCCCGCACTGCTTCAACGATCAGTGCGGAAGTGAACGCCCCCGATGCGCTGGGCGAAGCCCTGTACCACGGCTTCGCCTTCACGTGGTGGAACATCGTCTTCTATGCGGGAGCGGTCTTTCTGGCGGCTGGGGGACTTCTCGGAAGGGCGGTGTTCCGGTCCTCCCGAACGCGAGGCATCGGGTTGGCTTCAGCCGCCACGCTGGTCCTGCTTGCCGTCGTGCACGTGGTCCAGGACGTTTCCCTCCTTCATGCAAGACCGCACTGCTACCACCCCCTGCCGAGCAGCGATTACCAAATTTGCTCAGGAGGGTCGGGTGCCTCCTTCTGGATGCAGGCAACCGCCTTCCTCATCTATTCCCTCATGCCGCCCGCCGCACTTGTCTGCCTGACGGGCGCGGGCACCACGATCGTGAGGGTCTGGCTCTCCTGGCACCCCCGCCTCCATGACCGCGATACGAAGCGGACGGCTGCTGTACCCGATGAGTACCAGTTTTCCAGGCCTGAGCGGCCCGCTCCGGAAGCCGCTCAGGAGTACTGGTACCAGAACTCGGTGATACCTCCGGACCGCGAGGCCGGGGGGACCGGGGTCAGCCTCTCGGGCGGCGGAATCCGATCTGCGACGTTCTCCCTCGGTGCTCTTCAGGCCCTCCAGGAGAGGGGGACCGGAAAAGCGGGCACTCCCTCGGAGTTCTGCGACGTCAGATACGTGGCCTCGGTGTCCGGTGGGTCCTACATGGCTGCAGCCATGCAGTTCGCCCGTCATGATCTGCCCGACGCCACGAGTTGCAGGCCCCTGATCATGCCCGGCTCCACAAGGTGTGACTACCTGCGCCGGCATGCCAGTTACATCGCGCGGACGGCCGATGAATGGGCGCTGGCCGTTCTCGTCGTCCTCAGGGGCGCCCTCCTCTCGGCCTTCTTCCTTGCCGCCCTCGCGTACACGGCCGGACGGTGGGCCGGGCACTTCTACTACATGGCCGGCCGGCAAGGCGTGTTCGACGAGCCCTGGTCGCCGGCGTGGCCGATGATCGCACCCACCGTGTGCCTGGCTGCCCTCGTGGCCCTGTTGTGGATCATTGCCGTGTACCGCCGCGGACGCGGTGGCGACACGACAGCCGCGGAGGCGAGGCGCGGGGCGGGGGGCCGTTGCACACACGTGGCCGAGGGACTCGCTCTCGCCGTCGGTGTTCTGATCGTGACCGGTGCCCTGGTTCCCATTGTCGTGTGGCTGAGTGTGCACGGACCGTGGGCCGCCACGTCGACGCACGGACAGGTGCACCCGCGAACCGCCGTGCAAGGGGGGATAGCGGGCGTCCTCGCCACCGCTCTCGGCATCGTGGGGTTGCTGAGCAGCCGCAAGACGGAGATCAAAACGGCCGTGAAGCAGGTGCAGACGGGTCTGAAAGCCCTCCAGCGGATCGGGGACGTGGGCAAGCGGGCGGCCCAGTGGCTCGCCGTGTATGGGGGACTGGCCATGGTGGTGATCGTCTACCTGAAGGTTTTCGGTGTCACCGCGCACGCCTCGGCGGACGAGGCGCCATGGAGTGCTCTGCGCCTCAATCGAGGGACACCGCACCTGGACATCACCTGGATGCCGAACTGGCTCTTCACGGTGCTGTGCACCGCTGTTCTGCTCGTCCTGTACTACTTCGTCGACGAGACCTCGCTCGGCCTGCACACCTTCTACCGGGACCGCCTGTTCGCGGCGCTCTCGGTTCCCGACGCTTCGGACGGGCATGAAGCGCGCGCTTTCCTGGACGACTATCGACCGGTCGAAGGCCGCTTCCCTCAAGTCATCTACTGTGCCTCCGCCCACTCCAGCGATCCGGCCGACATACAGCCCGGGCGGGGAGCCATCCCCTTCACCTTCTCGCACGACTACATAGGCGGCCCAGCGGGTGACTGGGCGCGTGTGGCACAGGTGCGGAACCTGCTGAACCGCAAACTCGAACGGTATGAGAGGGACCTGACGGTGGAGACGGCCATGGCCGTGTCCGGCGCCGCGTTCTCCTCTGCCATGGGGCGCTACAGCCGTCCCGCGAACGTCATCCTCGCCCTCACGAACGCCCGTCTGGGGACGTGGCTGGTCAACCCGTCCTACATCGCGGCGATGCAGTGGAAGAGGGCCGACGAGTGGAACCTCCCCCACGTGCCGAAACGGCGCCGTATGTCCTATCTGCTCCGTGAGATCTTCGGGGTGTACCCCCGCAACCACCCGCTGATCTTCGTCACCGACGGCGGGCACTACGAGTACCTGGGCCTGACCGAACTCTTCCGTCACCGCTGCGAGAACATCTACTGCTTCGACGCCAGCACGGATCGCCAGGCCTTCGCGGAATCGATTTCCGAGTCGATCATCCTGGCGTACGACACGCTGGGTGTCGAAGTGCACCTGGACACCCCCGACCTGGCCTCCCCGAACGGCTCGGCAGGCAACGGCGCGGCGCACGGGCTGAGCGCCAGGATGGCGCAGACGGCGGTGATCACCGGGAGTTTCACCTATCCCGAGGACCGCGGCAAGAAGGGGACGCTGGTGATCGGGAAGGCCACCCTGGACCGGACGCTGCCCTGGGAACTCCAGCGGTACGCAGCCGCCCACCCGCTCTTCCCCTATGACGCCTTGGGTGACCAGTTCTTCGGCGTCGACAAGTTCGACGCCTATACGGAGCTCGGCCGCCACGTCGGCGCCCAGGCGGTGCGCGCCATGAACTACCAGCGATGGCGCAACACGGTTCCCCCCGCGACAGCGGTCGGCGAGGCGGTCCGAGCGGCCGGCAAGCGCTGAGGAGACCGCAGGCGCGCCCCGCCGGGGCGGGACACGCACCACCCGACCGCCGACGCCGATTGTTGCGGGGGGATGAAATCGCAGCCCGCGGGCGTTGCAGCCTTCCGGTAGAGAAGGACCATCGGGAGGCACGGAGTGACACCGCAACGGGGCTGGGCACGTCGACTGTGGGGCTACGCCTGGCGGTACCCCAGGGACGTCGTCCTCGCCCTCGGCTCCTCCCTGGGCGGCATGGCCGTGATGGCCGTGGTCCCGCTGATCACCAAGGTCATCATCGACGACGTGATCGGCGACCACAGCCGCCGTATGGCCCCCTGGGCAGGCCTGCTGATCGCGGGCGCCCTCCTCGTCTACGTCTTCACCTACGTCCGCCGCTACTACGGCGGCCGGCTCGCCCTCGACGTCCAGCACGACCTGCGGACCGATATGTTCGCCACGATCTCCCGGCTGGACGGCCGCCGCCAGGACGAGCTGTCCACCGGGCAGGTCGTCGGACGCGCCACCAGCGACCTGCAGCTCATCCAGGGCCTGCTGTTCATGCTGCCGATGACCCTCGGGAACGTCCTGCTGTTCCTGATCTCCCTGGTCGTCATGGCCTGGCTGTCGCTGCCGCTGACCCTCGTCGCGCTCGCCGTCGCCCCCGCCCTGTACTGGATCGCCAAGCGCAGCCGCTCCAAGCTGCACCCCGCCACCTGGTACGCCCAGGCCCAGGCGGCGGCCGTGGCCGGCGTCGTCGACGGCGCGGTCAGCGGCGTGCGGGTGGTCAAGGGCTTCGGGCAGGAGGAGCAGGAGACCGGCAAGCTGCGCGAGGTCGGCCGCCGGCTGTACGCCGGGCGGCTGCGCACCATCCGGCTCAACAGCCGCTACACCCCCGCGCTGCAGGCCGTGCCCGCGCTCGGTCAGGTCGCGATGCTGGCGCTCGGCGGCTGGCTCGCCGTGCGCGGCCACATCACGCTCGGCACCTTCGTCGCCTTCTCCACCTACCTCGCCCAGCTGGTCGGCCCGGTCCGCATGCTCGCCATGGTCCTCACCGTCGGCCAGCAGGCCCGCGCCGGCACCGAACGCGTCCTGGAGCTGATCGACACCGAGCCGACCCTGAAGGACGGCACCAAGGAGCTGCCGGCCGACGCCCCGGCGACGGTCGAGTTCGACGACGTGTCCTTCGGGTACGACCGTGCCCCCGGCAAGACCAGCCCGGTTCTCGACGGGCTCAGCTTCGAGATCCGGCCCGGCGAGACCCTCGCCGTCGTCGGCTCCTCCGGCTCCGGCAAGTCCACCCTCTCCCTGCTCCTGCCGCGCTTCTACGACGTCACCCACGGCGCCGTCCTCGTCGGCGGCCACGACGTGCGCGAGCTGACCCTCGAGTCGCTGCGCGCCGCGATCGGCCTGGTCCCCGAGGACTCCTTCCTCTTCTCCGACACCGTCCGCGCCAACATCGCCTACGGCCGCCCCGACGCCACCGACGAGGAGATCGAGGCCGCCGCCCGCGCCGCCCAGGCCGACCGCTTCATCAAGGAGCTCCCCGACGGCTACGCCACCACGGTCGGCGAGCACGGGCTGACCCTCTCCGGCGGCCAGCGCCAGCGCATCGCGCTCGCCCGCGCCCTGCTCACCGACCCCCGGCTGCTCGTCCTCGACGACGCGACCTCCGCCGTCGACGCCCGTGTGGAGCACGAGATCCACGAGGCGCTCAAGGAGGTCATGCGGGACCGCACCACCCTGCTCATCGCGCACCGCCGCTCCACCCTGAACCTCGCCGACCGCATCGCCGTCCTCGACGGCGGCCGGCTCGCCGACGTCGGCACCCACGAGGAGCTGCAGGAGCGCTGCGCCCTGTACCGGCGCCTGCTCACCGACCCGGACGAGCTGGGCGGTGTCTCGCCCGGCCACACCCGGCCGGCCGCGGCCGCCGAGGACACCTCGGTGCGCGAGGAGCTGGACGCCGAGTTCGACGCCGAGCGCGGGATCACGCCCCGGCTGTGGGCGGGCGAGCGCGAGCCCCGGGACGCGGCGACGGCGGGCACCCCGGCCACCCCCGAGCTGCTCGCCCAGGTGGAGGCACTGCCGCCGGCCACCGACACCCCCGACGTCGACGAGGCGCGCGCGGTGCGCCCGGAGGACTCCTACGGCCTGCGCCGGCTGCTGCGCGGCTTCGGGCTGCCGCTGCTGGTCAGCCTGGGGCTGGTCGCCGTGGACGCCGGGGTGGGGCTGCTGCTGCCGGTGCTGATCCGGCACGGCATCGACAGCGGTGTCACCAAGATGGCGCTGGGTGCCGTCTGGTCGGCCTCGCTGCTGGCGCTGCTGGCGGTGGCGGTGCAGTGGGCGGCGCAGGTCGGCGAGACCCGGATGACGGGCCGTACCGGCGAACGCGTCCTGTACGCGCTGCGGCTGAAGATCTTCGCCCAGCTCCAGCGGCTCGGCCTCGACTACTACGAGCGCGAGCTGACCGGGCGGATCATGACCCGGATGACCACGGACGTCGACGCGCTGTCGACGTTCCTGCAGACGGGCCTGGTCACCGCCTTCGTCTCGGTGGTCACGTTCTTCGGCATCATGGCCGCGCTGCTCGTGATCGACCTCCAGCTCGCGCTGGTCGTCTTCGCCACGCTGCCGCCGCTGATCGTCGGCACGTACTTCTTCCGCAAGGCCAGCGTGAAGGCGTACGAGCTGGCCCGTGAGCGGGTGTCGGTGGTCAACGCCGACCTGCAGGAGTCCGTGGCGGGCCTGCGGATCGTGCAGGCGTTCCGGCGCGAGCGGGACGGCGGGCGGCGGTTCGCCGAGCGCAGCGACAGCTACCGGCAGGCGCGCATCCGCGGCCAGTGGCTGATCTCGGTCTACTTCCCGTTCGTGCAGTTCCTGTCGTCGGCGGCCGCGGCGGCGGTGCTGACCGTGGGCGCGGGCCGGGTGGACGCGGCGACGCTGACCACCGGCGGACTGGTGGCGTACCTGCTGTACATCGACCTGTTCTTCGCGCCGGTCCAGCAGCTCTCCCAGGTCTTCGACGGCTACCAGCAGGCGACGGTGTCGCTGGGCCGCATCCAGGAGCTGCTGCGGGAGCCGACGTCCACGAAGACGGCGCGCGAGCCGCTTGAGGTGCCGTCCCTGCGCGGCGAGATCGCCTTCGAGAACGTCCACTTCGCCTACGGCGACGGGGAGGAGGCCCTCGGCGGCATCGACCTGCGCATCCCCGCCGGGCAGACGGTGGCCTTCGTCGGCGAGACCGGCGCCGGCAAGTCCACGCTGGTGAAGCTGGTGGCCCGGTTCTACGACCCGACCGGCGGCCGGGTGACCGTCGACGGCACGGACCTGCGGGACCTGGACCTCACCTCCTACCGCCACCGGCTCGGGGTCGTGCCGCAGGAGGCGTACCTCTTCCCCGGCACGATCCGCGACGCGATCGCCTACGGGCGGCCCGGCGCGAGCGACGCCGAGGTGGAGGCGGCGGCCCGGGCGGTCGGCGCGCACGACATGATCGCCACGCTGGAGGGCGGCTATCTGCACGAGGTCGCCGAGCGCGGGCGCAACCTGTCCGCCGGGCAGCGGCAGCTCATCGCGCTGGCCCGCGCCGAGCTGGTCGACCCCGACATCCTGCTGCTCGACGAGGCCACGGCCGCGCTGGACCTGGCGACCGAGGCCCAGGTCAACCAGGCCACCGACCGGCTCGCCGGCCGCCGCACCACCCTGGTCGTGGCCCACCGCCTCACCACGGCCGCGCGGGCGGACCGCGTGGTGGTCATGGACCACGGCCGGGTCGCGGAGGACGGCACCCACGACGAACTCCTCGCCCGCGACGGGCACTACGCCCGGCTGTGGCGGACGTTCATCGGCGAGGCCGAGCCGGAGGAGCCGGTGGGCGCGTCCCGCTGACCCGGGGCGCCGCCCCCGCCCCGTGCCCACCCCGCCCCGCGCATCGGGTCCTTGACGGTCGTGCAACCATCCGACACATGTCCTGCGTCCGTACACCCGTACGCTTTGTGTCGCCCGAAGGCAGGGGAGGGACCGTTGTGGACTGGGGTGGGATACGGCGCCGTACGGCGCTCGGACTGGGCGTGCTGACGGCGTCCGCGCTGTGCGCGCTGGCCGCGCCCGGCAGCGCCCAGGCCGCCGCCGCGCCCACGCACTGCGCGGGCCGCAAGGTGGCATCGCTGCCTTTCACCACCGGGACCGTGCAGGTGTACCGCAACGACGGCTACGTCTGCGCCCTGACCGTGCCCCGGCGGCCCGGTCCCCGGCAGGTGATGTCGGTGAGCGTGCAGGCGCGCGGCAGCCGGCCCGTCGTGGACCGGGGCCGTTTCGTCGAGCGGGCCGGACCGGTCACGGTGCACGCCGGTCACCGCTGTGTCCGCGTCACCGGTTCCGTGGGCGGCGGATCGGCCGACTCCGGCTGGATCCTGTGCTGAACCGTTTCCCCACTTTTTAACTCCCCCTGGTGGAAACGATGTTGCTCCGATAGCTTCCGGCGCACATCTGACTCACAGGGAGGGTGCATGCGCAAGGCGCTCAGATGGCTGCTGGCGTTCACCGTGTTCATAGGCACGTTGAGCACGGCGGGCGCGGCCACCGCCGCGGACGCTTCCGGCAGCCAGGACATCAAGGACCGGCTGCTCTCCATACCGGGCGTGAGCCTGATCCAGGAGAAGCCGTATCCCGGCTACCGCTACTTCGTCCTCAACTTCACCCAGCCGGTGGACCACCGCCACCCCTCGGCCGGCACGTTCCAGCAGCGCATCACCGTGCTGCACAAGGACGTCAGCCGCCCGACCGTCTTCTACACCGGCGGCTACAACGTCTCCACCACCCCGTCCCGCCGCGAACCCACCCAGATCGTGGACGGCAACCAGGTCTCCCTGGAGTACCGCTACTTCACCCCGTCCCGCCCGGCCCCGGCCGACTGGTCCAAGCTCGACATCTGGCAGGCCGCCAGCGACCAGCACCGCGTCTTCGAGGCCCTGAAGCCGATCTACTCCCGCAACTGGATCGCCACCGGCGGCTCCAAGGGCGGCATGACGGCCACCTACTACGAGCGCTTCTACCCGCGCGACATGGACGGCGTGGTCGCCTACGTCGCCCCCAACGACGTGGTGAACGACGAGGACTCGGCCTACGACCGCTTCTTCGCCTCCGTCGGCACCGAGGAGTGCCGCGACAAGCTGAACGCCGTGCAGCGCGAGGCGCTGGTGCGCCGCGAGCCGCTGGAGAAGAAGTACGCCGCGTACGCCGCCGAGAACGGCTACACCTTCACCACCATCGGCTCCCTGGACCGCGCCTACGAGGCCGTCGTCCTGGACTACGTGTGGGGCTTCTGGCAGTACAGCCTGCTCTCCGACTGCGACACCATCCCGGCGAACGCCGCCACGGCGAGCGACGACGAGATCTGGAACTCGGTCGACGAGATCTCCGGCTTCTCCGCCTACACCGACCAGGGCCTGGAGACCTACACGCCGTACTACTACCAGGCCGGCACCCAGCTCGGCGCGCCCACCATCCGCTTCCCGCACATCGAGAAGCGCTACATCCGCTACGGCTACCAGCCGCCGCGCAACTTCGTCCCGCGCGAGATCCCGATGCGCTTCCAGCCGTGGGTGATGCGGGACGTCGACACCTGGGTGCGGCACGAGGCCCGCCACATGCTCTTCGTGTACGGCCAGAACGACCCGTGGGGCAGCGAGCGCTTCCGCGTCGACAAGGGCGCCAAGGACTCCTACGTCTTCACCGCGCCCGGCATGAACCACGGTGCCAACGTGGCCGGCCTGGTGCCCGCGCAGAAGGAGCTGGCCACCGCCCGCATCCTCGCGTGGGCCGGTGTGCAGCAGAGCACCGCGCAGGCCAAGCCGCTGGCCGCGTTCGACAGCCGCCTCGACGTACGGGACGTGGAGCGCGAACCCGCGCTGCGCCCGTAGGCCGTGACCGGCGGGCGCGGCGCGGACCGCCACCGCGCCCGCCGGTCACAAGCGGCGGGCGCAGCCGACCGGTTGTGCCCCGCCGAGCTGCACGTACAGGGCCGTGGACGCCGGGCACTGCGCCCGCGCGGCCACGGCCCGCACCACGCGGTACTGCGGCGCGTGACGGCCGCTGCCGTCGCAGGCCGTCTCGCGGACCTGGCCGCGGGCCACGCCGTAGACGCAGTCGCCGACGATCGTGCGCGGCCCGCCGCCCCGGCCCGGGTCGCCCGGATGCGGCGGCTGGAGGTTGCGCATGCAGGCGTACCCCTGCGGGACCGCCCCGTCGCCGTCCTCGTCGACGGAGGGCCGCTGCTCGCTGATGTGCAGCACGAAGTCGGTGACCGGCGGGCAGGCCGGGCCGTCGCCCACCGCGCCGTCGTAGCGCGCCACGACCCGCGCGGCCGCGCGTTCGCCGTCGCACGGCACCTCGGTGAAGCGCGTCGTGCCGAACGAACTGCACTCGCCCACGCCCAGGAACTGCGCGCCGTAGCCGACCGTCGACCCGACGGGCGTCGGCGGCCGCCCGCCCGGAGGTCCCTCCCCGCCGGCCGGCCGCTGGCATCCGGCCAGCGCCACCGCCAGCAGCGCGCACCCCGCCCCCACGATCCAGCGCATCGCCACCCCCCACCGCCCCCACCGCCCCCGCGTCCAGCGTGGCCCGCGGGCGCGGGCGCACGCCAGACGCGTGGGGTGTTTCGGGCCGGGTGAGGGGGGTGCGCCGGAGGAGCGAACGTAGCGCTAATACGACAAACCATGCCCGATCGGGTACAGCACCTGGGTCGGGTCGTCCGCCCGCATCACCGGCACCGGCAGCTTCCCGCGCGGGCCGGTCCGTCCGGCGATCACCCGGGCGGCGGCGCGCAGCTCCACATCGGTCCAGGAGTAACTGGCCAGGTAGGCGGCCACCTCGGGCAGCTGGGCCACGTCGTAGGGGTTGCGCACGGCGACGGCCACCACCGGCTTGCCCGTGGCGAGCAGCCGCCGCACCAGGGTGCGCTGGCTGCTGCCCGCGGTGACGTTGTACGTCCCGACGACCACCGCGTCCACGTCCGCGGCCGCGGCGACGGCCCGGTCGATCGTGGCCGCCGAGGGCGCCGTACCCGTGGACAGGGCGGTCGCCGTGAAGCCCAGCTCGGTCAGGGCGGCCGCGAGGACCCCGGTGGGCGGGCCGGTGGTGCCCGAGGGGGACGCCGGGTCGGCGCCCACCACGAGCAGCTTGCGGTGCTCGCGCCGGTTCAGCGGCAGCAGCCCGCCCTCGTTGACCAGCAGGGTCGTCGTCCGCTCGGCGATCCGGTCGGCGGCGGCGAGGTGGGCGGGCGTGCCGACCGTGCGCGTCACGCCCGCGTGGCTGACGTACGGCGCGTCGAAGAGCCCGAGGCGCGCCTTGAGCCGCAGGATGCGCAGGATCGATTCGTCCAGCCGTTCCTCGGTGAGTTCACCGGTGAGCACGGCGGTGCGGACGGCGTTCCACGCCACGTCCAGGTTCGGCGGGTTGAGCAGCTGGTCCACGCCCGCCTTCAGCGCGAGCACCGGCACCCGGTCGTCGCCGTACTTGGTGCGCACGCCCTCCATGCCGAGCGAGTCCGTGACCACGACCCCGTCGTAGCCCAGCTCCTCGCGCAGGATGCCGGTGAGGATGGGACGGGAGAGGGTCGCCGGGTCGCCGGAGGGGTCCAGCGCCGGGAACTGGATGTGCGCCGTCATGATCGATCCGATGCCGGCCCGTATCGCCGCCCGGAACGGCACCGCGTCCAGCGTCTCCCACTGCTCGCGGCTGTGCGTGATGACCGGGAAGCCGTAGTGGCTGTCGACGGCGGTGTCGCCGTGCCCGGGGAAGTGCTTGGCGGTCGCCGCGACCCCCGACCCCTGGTACCCGGCGACCTCGGCGGCGACCAGCGCGGCCACCGCGTCCGGGTCGGCACCGAAGGAGCGCACCCCGATGACCGGGTTGGCCGGGTTGACGTTCACGTCGGCGACGGGGGAGTAGTCCTGCCGGATGCCGATCGCGCGCAGCTCCGCGCCGGAGATCCGGCCGAGGGCCCGCGCGTCGGAGCGGGAGCCGCCCGCGCCCATCGCCATCGCGCCGGGGAACAGTGTGGCCGGCTTGCCGACGCGGCAGACGATGCCGTGCTCCTGGTCGGTGGAGACGAGCACCGGCAGCCCGCGCGGCAGGCTCAGGGAGGCACGCTGGATGCCGTTGGACAGATCGGCGATCTGCTGCGGGTCGCGGGTGTTGTGCGCCCACACGAAGTAGATGATGCCGCCGACGCGGTACTTCTCGATCAGCTCGGCGGCCGTACGCACGCCGATCTCGGCGAGGTTGGCGTCGATGTCCGCCTGGTCCGGGGCGGTGGCCGAGTGGCCGTAGACCCGCATGACGAAGAGCTGGCCGACCTTCTCCTCCAGGGACATCCGGGAGATGAGGGCGCGCAGCTTCCTGTCGTCGTGCGGGGCGGCGACCGCGGTGGCGGCCGGACCGACCGCGAGGGCGGCGGTCAGGGCGGCGGTCGCGGCGAGGACGGTGCGTCTGGCGGGTCGTGCGGTGTTCCCCGTGCTGTCCGTGCGGGTGTCGGGCACGTGCGCTCCTTCCGGAGGAGAACCGCTGAAGGAAACTTCCGAGAGGCCACCAATATCCGGGAAGTTTCTGCCAGTCAAGACGGTGCGCAGCACGCCGCCGTCGTCCGTGCGCATCTGAGGGGCAGTCAGCGATCCCTGCTCACCGCACGTTTCGGGCTCACCGTCGCTCCGCCGGGTCCGGCCGGGCCGACACCCTCGGCCAGTGGTCCTGGAGCGTGCGCACGGTCTCCGCGATCGACGGCCGGCCGGTGGCGCCCGTGCGCCACAGCGCGTACAGCCGGCGCACCGGCAGCGGATCCAGCGGCACCTCCACCACCCCCTCGGGCAACGGCCCCCGCCCCAGCCGCGGGATGAGCGCGATGCCCAGCCCGGCGGCGACCAGCGCGACCAGGGTGGGGTTCTCGTCGGCCTGGTGGACGACCTCCGGCTCGTGCCCGGCCGCGCGCAGGGTGCGCATCAGCCAGTCGTGGCAGACCCGGCCCGGCGGCTGGCAGATCCACCGCTGCCCGCCCAGGTCCGCCCGCCGCACCGCCGCCCGCCGGGCGAAGGGATGGTCCGCCGGTACGAGCAGATCGCACAGGTCGTCGCCGATCACCGCCTGCTCCACGCCCGCCGGCGAGGGCAGCGGGGCGATGTCCCAGTCGTGCGCCACGGCCACGTCGACCGCGCCCCGGGCCACCAGGTCCACCGACAGATGCGGGTCGACCTCGCTGAGCCGGGCGTCCAGCGCGGGGTGCCGGGCCGCCAGATCGGCCAGGACGCCCGGCAGCAGCCCCCGCGCGGCCGACGCGAACGCGGCGATCGCCAGCCGCCCCGCCGGCACCCCGCGCCGCTCCTCCAGCTCGGTCTCCGCCCGCTCCACGATCGCCAGCAACTCCCGCGCCGCGGCTGCCAGATGCAGCGCCTCGGCGGTGAGCCGCACACCCCGCCCGTCCCGCTCCAGCAGCGCGGCGCCGGTCTCCCGCTCCAGCTTCCCGATCTGCTGCGACACGGCCGACGGCGTGTACCCGAGCACGGCGGCGGCCGCCGCGACACTGCCGTGGACATGGACGGCGTGCAGGGCGCGCAGCCGGTGCAGATCGAGCACGGGAGGTCTCCCTTCAGCGTTGCTACATCCAACCGTGCAGGAATCATCGCTGGTGCTGAAGGGTCGCCGGCCGTGATCCTCGACGCATGCGACCCGCACACATGGCCCTCGCCGCGCTCGTCGCGGCCGTCTGGGGCGTGAACTTCACCGTCATCGAGATCGGCCTCGGGCACTTCCCGCCGCTGCTCTTCTCCGCCCTGCGCTTCCTGGTGGCGGCGCTGCCCGCGGTCCTTTTCGTGGGCCGGCCCAAGGTGGCCTGGCGGTGGGTCGTCGCGGTCGGACTCGTCCTCGGGGTGGCCAAGTTCGGGCTGCTGTTCGTCGGGATGGACGCGGGGATGCCGGCCGGCCTGTCCTCGCTCGTGCTGCAGATCCAGGCGGTGTTCACGGCCCTGATCGCCGCCGTGGCGCTCGGCGAACGGCCCACCCGCATCCGGCTGCTGGGCATGCTGGTGGCGCTCGCCGGGATCGCCGTGGCGGCCGCCGACGAGGGCACCTCGGGCCCGCTCGCCGCGTTCGCGCTGGTCGTCGCGGCCGCCGCGTGCTGGGGCCTGTCCAACGTGCTCACCCGCAAGGCGGCCCCGCCCGACGCGCTGAACTTCATGGTGTGGGTGAGCACCGTCCCCGTCCTGCCCCTCCTCGCGCTCTCCCTCCTCCTGGAGGGCCCGTCGCGGGACTACGACGCCCTGCGCGCCCTCGACTGGCAGGGCGCCGGCACGGTCGTCTACGTCGCGTGGGTGACGACGGTGTTCGGCTTCGGCGCCTGGGGCTGGCTGCTGCGCCGCCACCCGGCGTCCACGGTCGCGCCGTTCTCCCTGCTGGTGCCCGTCTTCGGCATGACGTCGGCGGCGCTGTTCCTGGGCGAGCCGGTGAGCGGTCTGCGCTGGTGCGCGGCGGCGCTGCTGGTGGGCGGGGTGGCCCTGACGTCCCTGGCGCCCGCGCGGCGGCGGGGCACCGGGAATTCCGCTCGACGCCCGCGCCCGGCTGAGGAAGACTCGGCGCTCGTCGGGAGCGCGGCAGGCGAGTGAGAGGGGGCGCGGGGTGGGCTTCACGCTGAACGGCCCGGTTCTGGAGGGCACGCTGGTGCGGCTGGAGCCGCTGGAGCACCGGCACGCCGCCGGACTGGCCGAGGCGGCCGAGGAGAACCGGGAGACGTACGCGTTCACCTGGGTGCCGCGCGCCGACGAGATCGAGCGCTACCTCGACGCCCAGCTGGCCCGCGCGGCGGCCGGCCGGCTCGCCCCCTACGCCCAGGTGTCCCGCGCGACCGGCCGGGTCGTCGGCGCCACCTCGTACTGGGATCCGCGCAGCTGGCGGGACGAGGACCGGCTCGACGCCGTCGAGATCGGCTTCACCTGGCTCGCCGCCTCCGCGCAGGGCACCGGCATCAACGCCGAGGCCAAGCTGCTGCTGTTCCGGCACGCCTTCGAGGAGTGGGCGGTGGCCCGCGTCGACCTGAAGACCGACGCCCGCAACGCCCGCTCCCGCGCCGCCATCGAGTCCGTCGGCGCCCGCTTCGAGGGCGTCCTGCGCAACTGGTCCCGCTCCTGGGCCCCCGGCGAGGACGACCGCCTCCGCGACTCCGCGATCTTCTCGATCACCGCGGACGAATGGCCGGACCGCCGCACCCGCCTGGAGCAGCGGGTCGCGCGCTTCACCGGGGGACGGGCGACGCCGGTGCGATGAGCCGGGGCCCGCTCACCCCGGCCGGGGCAGCGCAGCCCCGCAGCCGCGGAAGACGTCCCACCAGGCCGGTCAGGCGGACTCGTCGAGCAGCCGCGGAAGACGTCCCACCAGGCTGGTCAGGCGGACTCGTTGAGCAGCCGCGCCAGATGCCGCCGCCCCGCGTCCAGCAGCTCCGGCAGCGGCGGCGCCGCCTCGTACCAGCGCTTCTCGTACTCCCAGCACAGCCAGCCGTCCCAGCCGTGCCGCGACAGCACCTCGACGACCTCGCCGAGCGGCAGCACCCCGGCGCCCAGCGCCAGCGGGGTGGTGTCCTCGGCGGAGGCGATGTCCTTGACCTGCACATATCCCAGATGCGGGGCGAGCGCGGCATAGGTCTGCGACGGCTCCTCCCCGCCCAGCCAGGTGTGCATCACGTCCCACAGCGCGCCCACGCTGCCGTGCCCGACGGGCCCGAGCACCCGGATCACGTCGGCGCCGGTGCGGTGCGAGTCGTGGGTCTCCAGCAGGATCCGTACGCCCAGCGCGGCGGCGTCCTCCGCGGCCGTGCCGAGCCGCCGGGCGGCCGTCGCGTCGGCCTCCTCCCGCGACTGATCGGTGCCGCCGCCGGGGAAGACCCGCACGTACGGCGCGCCGAGGTCACGGGCCAGCTCCAGCAGGGCGCGGATCTCCTCCAGCACGGGCCCGTCGTCGCCGGGCGCGGCCACGCGCGCGTACCCGGCGAGGCCGAGCAGCTCCACACCGGACGCCTTGAACGCGGCGGCCGCGTCAGCCCGTTCGGCCGGGGGGAGCCCCGGATGCACCGGCTCCTCGGGATGGGCGCGCAACTCCACGCCGTGGTAGCCGTGGGCGGACGCGAGCCGCAGCACGTCGGGAAGAGGCAGACCGGGCACACCGAGGGTGGAGAACGCCAGCTTCATGCTCTGGACCCTACTCGCCCCGCCCCGCTTCAAACGTCACGCGCGCAGCTCACGTCGCCAGTCCTGCCCCACGAGATCCTTCCCGAAGGACCGGTGCCGCCGCTCGGCGGTCAGGACGAACCCATGCCGCTGGTAGAGCCGCCGTGCCGCCGCCAGCACGTCGTTCGTCCACAACACGAGCTCCCGGTAGCCGGCGTCCCGCGCGAAGCCGGCGACCGCCGTGACGAGCCGGTCGCCGATGCCGAGCCCGCGGGCTTCCGGCTCGACCAGCAGCAGGCGCAGCCGGGCCGTCGCCGGGGCGTCGTCGCGCACGCACATCACGCAGCCCACACGGCGTCCGTCCAGCTCGGCGATCCACACCCGCTCCCGCCGCGGATCGTGGTTCTCGGCGAAGCCGGCGACGATCCGGGCGACAAGCCCCTCGTACTCGGTGTTCCAGCCGTACTCGGCGGCGTACACGGCCGCGTTGCGCTCCACGATCCACCCGAGATCACCGGGTCGGGGCCCGCGCAGCACGACGTCCTCGGCCGACGGCGGCCGGCGCTCGCCGAGGATCTCCCGGATCGCGGCCATGGCCCGCGCCAGCCGGTCCCGCTCCCCGGCCGGCACCCCGGCCAGCAGGGCCCCGACCGTCTCCCGCGCCCGCTCGTCGAGCAGTCCGGCGGCCTCCCGGCCCCGCTCGGTGAGCGCGACGCGCCGCCGCCGCGTGTCCGCCTCGGACGGTCCCCGCTCGATCAGCCCGTCCCGCTCGAACCGGTTCAGGATCCGGCTCAGATACCCGGCGTCCACCGCCAGCTGCCCGCGCAGATCCGCCGCGTCCGTCCGGGGCGCGTGCGCCAGCTCGTAGAGCACGCGGGTCTCGGTGAGGGTGTACGGCGCGTACAGGTGGCGTCCGTAGTCGAGGGCGCCGATCAGGCGGGTGTAGAAGCGGTTGAAGGAACGAACATCCTGCACGGTCATGGCCGGCCCCGCAGACGCGATACGACGGATATCTCTGACTCAGTCAGACATGTCCAGCGTACGTCCACCCCCTAGTCCTGCGCCACGGCCCGGTAGACGCACACCTCGGCGCCCGTCCTGGCGGTGACCGTCGACACGAGCTGGAACGGCCGCCGCACCCCGTCCGCCGGGAAGATCGACATGCCGCCGCCCAGCAGCACCGGCATCCGCGTCAGCACCAGCTCGTCGAGCATCCCCTCGGCCAGCAGCGAGCGCACCAGCCGCGGGCTGCCCACGATCAGCAGGTCGCCGCCCGGTGTGGCCCGCAGGTCGTCGATCCGGTCCATGGCCTCACCGGCCGGGATCAGCCGCATGTTCGGCCAGGGCAGATCGGATTCCTGGAGGGTGCCGGAGACGAGGTAGGTGCGGACCGTGTTCATCCGGTCGGCGAAGATCTCCCCGGCCCGCTCCGGCCACAGCGTGGCCATGGCCTGCCAGGTCCGCTCCCCGCACAGCAGCGCGTCCGCCTTGGCGAGCACCGCCTCGAACGCGCCCGCGACGATCTCCGGATCGACATACGGCTGCGACCAGCCGCCGTGCGCGAAGTCGTCGTCGGTGTCCTCCGGCTCTCCGGGCGCCTGCACGACACCGTCGAGACTGATGAACTCGCTGGCCACGGTACGCATGGATGCCTGCCTCGGTGCGCTGCCGGTATCGGGGCGATATGCCACGTAGGTGGCCCATTTACGCGCCTCGAAACCCACCCCGCAACACGTGACACGCCCGCAAACGCGGCACTGAGCTTGGGGGAGGCACGACTGCCCGCAGCTACGGTGACTGCAACCCCCCAGGGGCGCGGGGAACTGCGCGACCAGCCACGACGAGACCCGCACCCGGCAACGACCCGCACCGCCCCCCGCTCAGGGAACCCGCGGCCCCCCGGAGGACCCCCGCACCATCAACTCCCCCCGCACCACCGCGATCCCCCCGGGCGGAGCCTCCTCCCGGCCCATCGCGATCCGTCCCGCCCGGGCCCCCGCCTCCGCCAGCGGCAACCGCACCGTCGTCAGCGACGGCACCGCGTCGATGCTGAACGGCAGGTCGTCGAACCCGGCGACGGACACGTCCTCGGGAATCCGCCGCCCCGACTCCCGCAGCGCGGCACACGCCCCCAGCGCGACGGAGTCGTTCGCGGCGACGATCGCCGTCAGCCCCGGCTCCCGCCGCAGCAGCTCCAGCGTGGCCTCGTAGCCGGCCTGCCGGTCGTAGCGCCCGTACACGGTCCACTCGGCCCGTTCCTCGACGCCCGCCGCGGCCAGCGCCTCGCGGTGCCCCTCCAGCCGGTGCCGTGTCGTCGTCCGCTCCTCGGGCCCGGCGATGTACCCGAGCCTGCGGTGCCCGAGCCCGAGCAGGTGCTCGGTGAGCCGCCGCGCGCCGCCCCGGTTGTCGAAGGTGAGCGCGATCGCCCCGGCGTCCTCCACCGGCGGCCGCCCGCACAGCACGACCTTCGTCCCCGCCTCCGTCAGCTTGCGCAGCTTCGCCGCCATGGCCGCCCGGTGCCCCGCGTCCTCCAGGGCCCCGCCGGTGAGGACCACGGCCGCGGCCCGCTGCCGCTGGAGCAGGGTGAGGTAGGTCAGCTCCCGCTCCGGTGAGCCGCCGGTGTTGCACACGACGGCGAGTCTCTCGCCGCCCGCGCGCCCGCCCGGCCCGCCGATCTCGCCCTGGATCGCGCTCGCCATGATCCCGAAGAACGGGTCGGCGATGTCGTTCACCAGGATGCCGACCAGGTCGGAGGTGGCCGCGGCGAGCGCGCTCGCGGGCCCGTTCAGGACGTAGTCCAGCTCGTCCACGGCCTTCAGCACCCGCTCCCGCGTGGACGCGGCCACCGGGTAGTTGCCGTTCAGCACGCGCGACACCGTCGCGGGGGAGACCTGCGCGCGGGCGGCCACGTCCGCCAGGGTCACCGTCATCTCGTCGTCCTCCGGTCGCGCATCGTCGTACGCCGTCGTAGACAGCCAGGTCCTGCTCCTGGTTCCGAGCAGACCTTAAGGGCAGGGCCCCGACTTGTTCGCCCCCTCGAACAAGTCGAAAGCGCCGCGGTCTTGTAGAGACCACCGTGGTGAGGCTAGCTTCTTACTACATAGAAAGCGCTTGCTGTCCATGCTTGCCGTACGCCCCAGCCGTACACGCTCGCCGCGCAAGCCGCTGAACGCGCTCGCCGCACCGGCCCCACCCGCCGGGCCGGCAACCGACCGGGGCGCCCGGCGCCCACGAAGGGACTGACGTGACACGCAAGACGGTGCGTATCGCCATGAACGGCGTGACCGGACGCATGGGTTACCGCCAGCACCTGGTCCGCTCGATCCTGGCCATCCGTGAGCAGGGCGGGCTCGACCTCGGCGACGGCACCGTGCTGTGGCCCGAGCCGGTCCTGGTCGGCCGCCGCGAGCACGCCCTGAAAGCGCTCGCTGAAAAGCACGGCCTGGAGCACTGGACGACGGACCTGGACGCCGCCCTGGCGGACGACACGATCGACATCTACTTCGACGCCCAGGTCACCTCGGCCCGCGAGGAGGCCCTGAAGAAGGCCATCGCGGCCGGCAAGCACCTCTACACCGAGAAGCCCACCGCCACCGGCCTGGACGGCGCCCTGGAGCTGGCCCGCCTCGCCCACGCCCGGGGCGTCAAGCACGGCGTCGTCCAGGACAAGATCTTCCTGCCGGGCCTGCTGAAGCTGAAGCGCCTGATCGACGGCGGCTTCTTCGGCCGGATCCTGTCGGTGCGCGGCGAGTTCGGCTACTGGGTCTTCGAGGGCGACTGGCAGGAGGCCCAGCGCCCCTCCTGGAACTACCGCGCCGAGGACGGCGGCGGCATCGTCGTCGACATGTTCCCGCACTGGGAGTACGTCCTGCACGAGCTGTTCGGCCGCGTCACCTCCGTGCAGGCCCTCACCGCCACCCACATCCCGCAGCGCTGGGACGAGAACGGCAAGCCCTACGACGCGACGGCCGACGACGCGGCGTACGGCATCTTCGAGCTCGACGGCGGCGCGATCGCCCAGATCAACTCCTCCTGGGCGGTCCGCGTCCACCGCGACGAACTCGTCGAGTTCCAGGTCGACGGCACCGAGGGCTCCGCCGTCGCCGGCCTGCGCAACTGCCGCGTCCAGCACCGCTCCGCCACCCCCAAGCCGGTGTGGAACCCGGACATCCCCGCCACCGAGGTCTTCCGCGACCAGTGGCAGGAGGTCCCCGACAACGGCACGTTCGACAACGGCTTCAAGGCGCAGTGGGAGCTCTTCCTCCAGCACGTCTACGCCGGTGCCGACTACCACTGGGACCTGCTCGCCGGCGCCCGCGGCGTGCAGCTCGCCGAGCTGGGCCTGCGGTCCTCGGCCGAGGGCCGCCGTATCGAGGTTCCGGAGATCGCGCTGTGACCATCCGACTGCCCGGCGCCCAGGGGGTGCTGCGGACGTACGAGCCGCGCACCGAACCGCTCGCCGTCACCCCCGGCACGCCCCTCACTTCCCGCACGGTCTTCTCGGCGGCGCACGTCGTCGCCGACCCGTTCGCCGACGTCACGCCCGACGCGCCGGCCGCCGTCGACTGGGACGCCACCCTCGCCTTCCGCCGCCATCTGTGGGCGCACGGGCTCGGCGTCGCCGAGGCGATGGACACCGCCCAGCGCGGCATGGGCCTTCACTGGGCGGGCGCGGCCGAGCTGATCCGCCGCTCCGCCGCCGAGGCGAAGGCGGTCGGCGGCCGGATCGCCTGCGGGGTCGGCACCGACCAGATCACCGGCGGCACCCTCGCGGAGATCCGCGCCGCCTACGAGGAGCAGCTCGCCGTCGTCGAGGAGGCGGGCGCGCAGGCCATCCTGATGGCCTCCCGCGCGCTCGCCGCGACCGCCCGGGGCCCCGAGGACTACCTGGAGGTCTACGGCCACCTGCTGCGCCAGGCCGCCGAGCCGGTGATCCTGCACTGGCTGGGCCCGATGTTCGACCCGGCGCTGGAGGGCTACTGGGGGTCGTCCGACCTGGACACGGCGACGGACACCTTCCTGGAGGTGATCGCCGCCCACCCGGACAAGGTCGACGGCATCAAGGTCTCCCTGCTGGACGCCCGGCGCGAGGTCGACCTGCGCCGCCGCCTGCCGCAGGGCGTGCGCTGCTACACCGGCGACGACTTCAACTACCCGGAGCTGATCGCCGGCGACGCCCAGGGCTTCAGCCACGCGCTGCTCGGCATCTTCGACCCGCTGGGCCCGCTCGCCGCGGAGGCGGTCCGAGTCCTGGACACCGGCGACACGGCGGGCTTCCGTGCCCTGCTCGACCCGACGGTCGAGCTGTCCCGCCACCTCTTCCAGGCGCCGACCCGCTTCTACAAGACCGGCGTGGTCTTCCTCGCCTGGCTGGCCGGCCACCAGTCCCACTTCACGATGGTCGGCGGGCTGCAGTCGGCCCGCTCCCTGCCGCACTTCGCCCGCGCCTACGAGCTCGCCGACTCCCTCGGCCTGTTCCCGGACCCCAAGCTGGCCGAGGAGCGGATGAAGACCCTGCTCGCGCTGTACGGAGTGACCCAGTGACCGACGACCTGTCCCGCTTCTCCATCAACCAGATGACGGTCAGGCAGCTGTCGCTGCCCGAGCTCGCCGCGGCCTGCGGGGAGCTGGGCGTCGACAAGGTCGGCCTGTGGCGCGAGCCGGTCCGGGCGTACGGCCTGGAGGCGGCCGCCAAACTGGTCCGGGACGCGGGCCTGACGGTGACGACGCTGTGCCGGGGCGGCTTCCTGACCGCGATCGAGCCGGCCGAGCGGGCGAAGGCGCTGGAGGACAACCGGCGCGCGGTCGACGAGGCGGCCGCCCTCGGCACGGACGTCCTGGTCCTGGTCTCCGGCGGTCTCCCGGCCGGCTCCAAGGACCTGCGGGGCGCCCGCGAGCGCATCGCCGACGCCCTCGCCGAGCTGGGCCCCTACGCCGAGGAGCACGGCGTGAAGCTGGCCATCGAGCCGCTGCACCCCATGTTCGCCTCGGACCGCTGCGTGGTCTCCACCCTCGCCCAGGCGCTCGACCTCGCCGAACGCTTCCCCGCCCACCAGGTCGGGGTGACCGTGGACACGTACCACATCTGGTGGGACGACCAGGCGCCCGCGCAGATCGCCCGGGCGGGTGAGAGCGGCCGGATCCACACCTTCCAGCTCGCCGACTGGACCACCCCGCTGCCCGAGGGCGTCCTCAACGGCCGCGGCCAGATCGGCGACGGCGCGATCGACATGCGCGAGTGGAAGGGCTACGTGGAGGCGGCCGGCTACACCGGCCCGATCGAGGTCGAGCTGTTCAACGACGGCCTGTGGGCCCGTGACGGCCGGGAGGTCCTGGCTCAGACGGCCGAGCGGTTCGTGACGCACGCGATCCGCTAGCGGAGCCCGGCGGGCCCGCGGGAAAAAGTTCGGGAAGTGCGTACAACCCTTCCGCTACCTGGCCGGTCATACACGGCGTCAGGACTTCTGGAGGGGGACCCGGGGGGGATCTCGGGGGGTTCTGATACGGAGGGGAAAGCCGAGGGGCCCGGTCGACGGACCGGGCCCCTCGAAGACGTTCAGGACCCGAGGCGGACCGCTCGCGGCCCGGCGCGGGCCCCGAGCCTTCAGAAGAACACCCCGCACCGCAGCAGCACGTTCGCGTACGGCCGTGCCTCGCCCGTGCGGACCACCAGGCGGGCCGACGCCGACCGCTCCTTGAGCGCCTCGTGCGGGATCAGTTCCAGCTCGGTAAAGCACCCCGCGAGCAGCTCCGCCGCCTGCGGGTTCGCGGCGCGGACCTCGCTCGCCGCCGTCGCGCCCTCCACCACCAGCTCGGCGAGCAGCCCGTCCAGCACCTCGGCGAACGACGGCACCCCGGCCCGGAACGCCAGGTCCACCACGCGCGGCCCGGCCGGGATCGGCATGCCCGCGTCGCACACCAGCACCTCGTGCCCGTGGCCCAGCTCGGCGAGCGCCCCGGCGAGATGGCGGTTGAGGATGCCCGCCTTCCTCACAGCGCGGCCACCTCGTCCGCCGTCGGGTACGACTCCTGCGCGCCGCGCCGGGTGACGGCCGCCGCCCCGACCCGTGCCGCGTACGCCGCCGCCTCCGCCAGCGACGCGCCCTCGCCCAGCCGCCACGCCAGCGCCGCGGTGAACGCGTCGCCCGCGCCGGTGGTGTCCACGGCGTCCACCTTCACCGACGGCACCCGGTCCATGCCCCGCGCGGACGCCACCAGCGCGCCCTCGGCGCCCAGGGTGATCACCACCGAGCGGGGGCCCTTGGCGAGCAGGATGCGCGCCCAGTCCTCCGGGGTGTCCCCGGCGGCGGCGTCCCCGAGGATCACCTTCGCCTCGTGCTCGTTGACGATCAGCGGATCGCAGGCGTCGAGCACCTCGCGCGGCAGCGGCCGGGGCGGCGACGGGTTGAGCACGAACCGGCTGCCGTCCGCCAGGGACCGCACGACCTCCTGAACCGACTCCAGCGGGATCTCCAGCTGCGTCGACACCACCCGGGAGGCCTGGAAGAGGCTGCTCGCGGCCCGTACGTCCGCCGGGGTGAGCCGCCCGTTGGCGCCGGGCGACACCACGATGCTGTTGTCCCCGGACGGATCGACGGTGATCAGCGCGACCCCGGTCGGCGCACCGCCGACCAGCACCCCCACCGTGTCCACCCCGGCCGCCCGCTGCGAGTCCAGCAGCAGCCGGCCGTACGCGTCGTCGCCGACCCGCGCCAGCAGCGCCGTGCGCGCGCCGAGGCGGGCCGCCGCGACGGCCTGGTTGGCGCCCTTGCCGCCCGGGTGGACGGACAGGTCCGAGCCGAGGACGGTCTCCCCGGCCGCCGGACGCCGCTCCACGCCGATCACCAGGTCGGCGTTGGCCGACCCCACGACCAGCAGGTCGTAGTCGTACATCAGTTGACTCCCGCCGTCAGCCGGTGAACCCGGCCACGTTCTCCTGGGTGACCACCTTCACCGGCACCTTCACCGTCTGTCCGGCGTCCTTGGCGCTCTCGCCCCGCACCGCCTTCAGCGCGTTGTCGACGGCGATCCTGCCCAGCTGGGTCGGCTGCTGCGCCACGGACGCGTACAGCGTGCCCGCCTTCACCGCGGCGAGCCCGTCCGGCGTGCCGTCGAAGCCGACGACCTGGACGGACCGCCCGGCCTTCGCGCCGAGCGCCTTGACCGCGCCCAGGGCCATCTCGTCGTTGGCGGCGATGACGCCCTGCACGTCCGGGTGGGCCTGGAGGAGATTCGACATCACGTCGAGGCCCTTGGTGCGGTCGAAGTCGGCGGGCTGCTGGGCGACGACCCGGATGCCGGGGTAGGCCTTCAGTCCCCGGGCGAAGCCGGCGGCGCGTTCCCGTGCGGCGGAGGTGCCCGCCTGGCCCTGGAGGATGACGATCGTGCCGTGGCCGCCGAGCTTCTCCGCGAGCGTCTTCGCGGCCAGCTCACCGCCGGCCACGTTGTCCGAGGCCACCAGTGCCGCCACGGACGCCTTGTTGACGCCGCGGTCCACGGCGATCACCGGGATGTCCGCCTTGCCGGCGGACCGTACCGCCGGGCCGGCCGCGTCGGAGTCGACCGGGTTGACGATGATCGCGCCGAGTCCGGAACTGGTGAAGTTCTGCAGCTGGTTGGCCTGCTGGGAGGCGTCGTTCTGGGCGTCGGTGACGGTCAGGTCCACGCCGAGCTTCTTCGCCTCCGCCTCGGCGCCGGCCCGGATCTGCACGAAGAAGGGGTTGTTGAGGGTGGACAGCGTCAGGCCCATCCTCGGCTTCGCGGCGGAGGAGCCGGAGTCGTGCAGGAAGGAGGTCGCGCCGACGACCGCCACCGTCACCACGGCCGCGAGCCCGTACGTCGCCGCCTGCCGTCCCCGGTTTCCACCGGAGCCGCCGCCGGACACGGGAGCCGCGCCGGCCTTGCGCCGCACGGTGTCCAGCAGCACCGCCAGCGCGATGACCACGCCGATGACGACCTGCTGCCAGAACGCGGAGACGGACAGCAGGTTGAGGCCGTTGCGCAGCACGGCGAGGATCAGCGCGCCGATCAGCGTGCCCGAGGCCTTGCCGGTGCCGCCGGCCAGCGACGCCCCGCCGATGACGACGGCCGCGATCGCGTCCAGCTCGTAGCCGTCGGCGGCCTGCGGCTGCGCCGAGGACAGCCGGGCGGCGAGCACCACACCGGCGACGGCGGCGAACAGCCCCGACAGGGCGTAGATGGCGAGCTTCTGCTTGCGCACCTTCAGGCCGGACAGCCGCGCGGCCTCCTCGTTGCCGCCGATCGCGTACATCGACCGGCCGATGTAGGTCCGCCCCAGCACGAACGCCGCGAGCAGGCCCATCACGACCATCACCAGCACGGGCACCGGCAGCCAGCCGCCGAGGGTGTCACCGAGGTGCGAGACGGAGTCCGGGAAGGCGATCGGGGAGCCCCCGGAGATCACCAGCGCCAGACCGCGCCCCACCGACAGCATCGCGAGCGTGGCGATGAACGGGGGCAGCTTGCCGTACGCGACGAGGAAGCCGTTGACGAGCCCGGCGGCGAGGCCGGTGACGACGGCGAGCAGCACCGCCAGGGCGACCGGCACCCCGTGCCGGGTGGCGCTCCAGGCGAGCACGGTCGCCGACAGCGCGGCCACGGATCCCACCGACAGGTCGATGCCCGCGGAGACGATCACGAAGGTGACGCCGAAGGCGAGGACGGCGGTCACGGCCGCCTGGACGCCGACGTTGAGCAGGTTGTCGGTGGTCAGGAAGTCCCCGGACAGCGCGGACAGCGCGACGACGAGGACGATCAGCGCGGTGAGCGCGCCGTTGTCGAGGAGCAGGCGGCGCAGGCCGCCCGTGGCCCCGCCGGCGCTCGTTGTGCTCTTGAGCGTGTCAGTGGCCACGGCTGGCCTCCGTTTCCGTCGTGTCGTTCGTGGGGTTGCTGACGGCGAGCGCCATCACGGCGTCCTGGGTGGCCTCGTCGGCGGCGAGTTCGCCGGCGATCCGGCCCTGGGCCATCACCAGCACCCGGTCGCTCATGCCGAGCACCTCGGGCAGATCGCTGGAGATCATCAGGACGGCGGCGCCCTGCGCGGTGAGCTCGTTGACGAGCTGGTAGATCTCGACCTTGGCGCCGACGTCGATGCCGCGCGTCGGCTCGTCGAGGATGAGCACCCGGGTGTCGGCGAGCAGCCACTTGCCGATGACGACCTTCTGCTGGTTGCCGCCGGACAGGGTGCGCACCTGCTGGCCGAGCCCGGCCATGCGCACCCCGAGCTGCCCGGCGATCCGCGCGGCCGCCTCCCGCTGCCCCTTGCGGTCGACGAGCCCGGCGCGGGTGGCGGACCGCAGGGTGACCAGGCCCAGGTTCTCCTCCACGGAGGCGTCGAGCACCAGCCCCTGCCCCTTGCGGTCCTCCGGCACGAGCCCGATCCCGGCGGCCATCGCGGCGCCCACGTCGCCCCGCCGGACGGGGGCGCCGGCCACGCGCACGGCCCCCCGGTCGTAGGGGTCCGCGCCGAACACGGCCCGCACGACCTCGGTGCGTCCGGCGCCGACGAGCCCGGCGATGCCGACGACCTCCCCGGCGTGCACCTCGAAGCTGACGTCGTGGAAGACGCCGTCGCGGGTGAGCCCCTCGACGGCCAGCAGGGGCGCGCCCCGGTCCCCGCGCTCGCGCGGGTACTGCTGCTCGATGGACCGCCCCACCATGAGCCGTACGAGGTCGTCCTCCGGCGTGGAGGCGGGCACCTGGCCGACGGACCTGCCGTCGCGGATGACGGTGACCCGGTCGCCGAGGGCGGCGATCTCCTCCAGGTGGTGGGTGATGAAGACGATCCCGACGCCGTCCTCGCGCAGCCGGCGCACGATCGTGAAGAGCCGCTCGACCTCCTCGGAGGTGAGCACGGCGGTCGGCTCGTCCATGATGAGCACGCGCGCGTTCAGGCTGAGCGCCTTGGCGATCTCGACCATCTGCAGCCGGGCGATGCCGAGGTCGCGCACCCGCGCGCGGGGCGAGACGTTCACCCCGACGCGCCGCAGCAGCTCCTCGGCGTCGGCCTCCATGCGCCGCCGGTCGATCATCCCGAAGCGGCGGGGCTGACGGCCGAGGAAGATGTTCTCGGCCACGGTCAGGTCCGGGACGAGGTTGAACTCCTGGTAGATGGTGGCGATCCCGAGCCGCTCGGCGGCCTGCGCCCCGTGGATGCGCACCTCCTCGCCGTCGACGAGGATCCGCCCGGCGTCGGGGGTGTGGGCGCCGGACAGCGTCTTGATGAGGGTGCTCTTTCCGGCGCCGTTCTCGCCGAGCAGCACGTGCACCTCGCCGCGGCGCAGGTCGAAGTCGACGCCGTCCAGCGCGACGACGCCGGGGAAGACCTTCCTGATGCCCTCGATGCGCAGCAACTCGTCCGGGTCGCTCACGGCGTGCTCCTTTGCACTGGGGAGGGGGGTAGGGGGTGGGGAGGCTCGCCGCACGAGCGGCGCACGACGAGCCGGGCGGGCAGCGTCACGGATCGCGGCGGCCGCCCCTCGATGCGGTCGACCAGCGCGCGCACGGCGGCGCGTCCCAGCTCGCCGGTGGGCTGGGCGATCGCGGTGACGGGCGGGTCGGTGTGCACGAACCACGGGATGTCGTCGAAGGCGGCGAGCGCGATGTCCCCGGGCACCCGCAGGCCACGCGCGCGTACGGCGTCGAGCGCGCCGAGCGCCATCAGGTTGTCGGCGGCGAAGACGACCTCGGGCGGCTCGGGCAGGTCGAGGAACCCCTCGGTGACCCGTCGCCCGCTCTCGGCCTGGAAGTCGCCCTGCCCGATGTAGGCGTCGGGCAGCGGCAGCCCGTAGGCGGCGAGGGCCTCGCGGAAGGCGCCGACGCGCTCGCGGCCGGTGGTGGTGGCGGCCGGGCCCGCGATGATGGCGAGCCGCCGGTGCCCGAGCCCGTGCAGATGCGCGACGAGGTCCCGTACGGCCTGCCGCCCGTCCGCCCGGACGACGGGCACGTCGACGCCGGGGATCCAGCGGTCGACGAACACCATCGGGGTTCCGGCGCGGGCGGCGTCCAGCATCAGCGGGGAGCCGCCGTCGGTGGGGGAGACGAGCAGTCCGTCGATGCGCCGGTCGAGCAGGGTCCGTACGTGGTGGTCCTGGAGGTCGGGCCGCTCGTCGGCGTTGCCGATGATCACGCTGTAGCCGAGCGCGCGTGCCTCTTCCTCGACGGACCGGGCCAGCTCGGTGAAGTAAGGATTCAGCACGTCGCTGATGACCAGCCCGAGGGTGCGGGTGGTGTCGGTGCGCAGCGAGCGGGCGACGGCGTTGGGCCGGTAGCCGAGCGTCTGGACGGCGGCGAGCACACGCGTGCGTGCGTCGTCGCTGACGGAGGGGTGCTCGTTCAGGACGCGCGAGACCGTGGCGACGGAGACCCCCGCCGCGGCGGCGACGTCCTTGATGCTCGCCATGCCGTCCACCTCCTTGTGGAACTCGGGAACATGGGAAGGTCGTGGAATCGATTACACGACCGTGCCGAGGGGATTGGAATCGATTACACGGCCCGCGGGCAACCCCCTGACGGGATCCCGAAATCGGATCGTGATCCGGGGACGTGTCGATCTAGGCTGCTGCCGAAGGCCGCGGGTGGCATGCCCGCGCCACATCCGAAGGAGCCCCCCATGCGCACCAGCCGCCTCATCGGCGCGTCCCTGACGGCCGCCGCCCTCGTGGGCACGGCCGTCGTCGCCGGCACCCCCGCCGTGGCGCAGACGAACGCGACCGCGTCGAGCTGCACGGCCAAGGCCCTGGAGACGGTCCTGATCCGCGACCGCACGAGCACCGGCGGCACGGCGCTCGGCCAGCTCAACAAGGGCGAGACCGCCTCGTCCCCGTGCCAGATGTACTACGGCGGCTCCTACACGGCCTGCGGCATCACCAGCACCCGCTGGGTCAAGGTCACGAAGAACGGCATCACCGGGTACGTGGTCGGCACCTGCGTGCTCCAGCCGGCGTGACGCGCCGGGCCGCCCGCCTCCCACCGAGGCCGGCGGCCCACATCGCGAGATGTTCGCCCACGGAGGAATGACAGGCACAAAGGGCCGGTTGCCCATGTCATGTCCTCTTCCTCCGCCGACCCCACGCCGCCCGGCCCCGCCGAGCCCCCGGCCGCACCGCACGCGTCCCCGTCGCCGTCCGCCCGCATGCCGCTCGCCGTGTACATCCTCGGCCTGTCCGTCTTCGCGCTCGGCACGAGCGAGTTCATGCTCTCCGGGCTGCTGCCGCCCATCGCCGAGGACATGCACGTCTCCATCCCGCGGGCCGGACTGCTCATCTCGGCCTTCGCCATCGGCATGGTGGTCGGCGCCCCGCTGCTCGCCGTCGCCACCCTGCGGCTGCCGCGCAAGACCACGCTCGTCGCGCTGATCAGTCTCTTCGGGCTCGGCCAGGTGGCCGGCGCGCTCGCGCCGAACTACGCGGTGCTGTTCGTCTCCCGGGTGGTGAGCGCGCTCGCCTGCGCCGGGTTCTGGGCGGTCGGGGCGGCCGTCGCCATCGCGATGGTGCCCGTCGGGGCCCGTGCCCGCGCCATGGCCGTGATGATCGGCGGCCTGTCCATCGCCAACGTCCTCGGCGTCCCCGCCGGCGCCTTCCTCGGCGAGCACGCCGGCTGGCGCTCCGCCTTCTGGGCCGTCGCCGCCGCCTCGGCGATCGCCCTCGTCGGCGTCGTCACCCGCATCCCGCACATCCCGGTGCCCGAGAACCGGCCCCGCCTCAAGGGCGAGCTGGTGATCTACCGCGACCGGCAGGTGCTGCTGTCCGTGCTGATCACCGCCCTCGCCGCCGGTGGTGTCTTCTGCGCCTTCTCCTACCTGGCCCCGCTGCTCACCGACGTCTCCGGCCTCGACGCGGGCTGGGTCTCCGCCGTCCTCGCCCTGTTCGGCATCGGCGCCCTCATCGGCACGTACATCGGCGGCCGGGTCGCCGACGCCCACCTCTTCGGTGTGCTGCTCAGCGGCATCACCGCCTCCACCGTCTTCCTCGTGGCGCTCGCGCTGCTGGCCTCCAGCCCCGTCGCCACGATCACGCTGACCTTCCTCCTCGGCGTGTCCGCGTTCTACACCGCGCCCGCCCTCAACGCCCGCATGTTCAACGTCGCGGGCGCCGCGCCCACTCTGGCCGGCGCCACCACCACCGCGGCCTTCAACCTGGGCAACACCGGCGGCCCCTGGCTCGGCGGCTCGGTCATCGACGCCGGCCTCGGCTACGCCTCTCCCGCCTGGGCCGGCGCCGCGATGACCGTCGTCGCCCTGGCCACGGTCGCGATCGCCCTGCGCCTCACCCGGACCCCGTCCCGGATCGTGAACCGGTCCACCCCGTCGGGGGCCCCGGAACACGAGTCGTCCGCCGACGGGGTCAGCATCGGCTGACCCCGGCCTCCCACCGGCCGGTGGCCCCCGGCGGCCACCGGCCTACGCCTCCCCGAAGAGCTCCCACGCGTCGACGGCCCGCACGGCACGCTGCGCCCAGACCTCCAACTGGTCCAGATCGGTGCAGGCGTTCACGCGTTCACGAACGGCGTCGGGCACCTCGATGCCACGCCATTCGAGAATGCGGAGGGTCATCTCCTGCCGATCCTGAATCCGCCCCTCCTCGCGTACCTGCTCCGCCAGCGGGTGCCGCCAGAAGTACTGGATCGCCGTCATCAGGTCCCTCCACATCTGCTTGGCCTGAGGACCAGTCAGCCGTGAGTCTCAAGGCTCACGGCCCACTGTGACCAGTCGCCCTCAGTTCCCCGAGAACAACTCCGAAACGTCCGTGGCGTGGACGGCGCGCTGGGCCCAGACTTCGAGCCGGTCGAGATCGGTGCAGGTGTCGACTCGCTCGCGGGCGTCGTCGGGCACGGGGATGCCGCGCCATTCCAGGATGTTGAGGACCATCTGCCGCCGGTCCTCGATGCGGCCCTCTTCCCGTCCCTCTTCCCGTCCCTCTTCCCGCCCTTCCGCACGCACCTGCTCCGCCAGCGGGTGCCGCCAGAAGTACTGGATCGCCGTCATCAGGTCCCTCCACATCTGCTTCGCCTGAGGGTCGGTCAGGCACGAGTCGACGAACTGCACGAAGACCGCGGCACTGTCCGGGTCGATGGTCCGCAGGGCGGTTGCCAGCGATTCCAGTATGGCCGGGGCCTGCGGACCACGCCCGTGTGTCATCGCCGAGAGCACCGCAAGGGGGACGTCCCGCTCGGCCTGCCGCTCGTCGGCGATCACCGGGACGTTGTCCGGGCCGAGGACGAGCGGCCGTACCGTCAAGGAGTCCCAGCCGGGGAACCCGAGCCGGATCGGGCGCGATGCCCACTTCGCTGTGGCGCTGCTCTGTGTGATCACGATGAGCACCGGCTCACAGCGGTACTTCTCGTAGAGGTAGGACAAGTAGTACGGCCAGCTTCCCCGTTTCCGGTCGTCCGCCTTCCCCTGCGACTCGACCACGAGGAGATACGTCCCCTCGTCCGTCTCCGCCCGCAGCAGCGTGTCCACCCGGCGCTCGACCGGTTCGATCTCCGTGAGGTCCACGTTCAGTGCAGCGATCTCCCGGGGCTCGGGGAACGGCACGTGCAGCACCCGCTGTAAGGCCCGGGTCAGCAAGGCCGGGTCCTTCTGGAAGATCCGGTGCAGGGCCTCGTGCGACGAGCCGACCATCAGCTCTCCTTTCGATACGACGTGATCAACGAGCTACGCCGCCGTGAGTTCGCACCAGACGTACTTGCCCCGGTGGCCGAAGCGGGACGACGGTTGCCAGCCCCACACGTCCGCGCAGGCCGTGACCAGGCCCAGGCCCCGGCCCTCCTCCCGCAGGGCCTGGTCCCACGGGCGTGGCGGGTCGGGCGGCGCGGGGTCGGTGTCCCACGCCCCGATCCACACCGTCCCCTCCCGCGTACGGCGCACCCTGAGCGCGGCCGGCCCCTTCGTGTGCCGTACGGCGTTGGAGACCAGCTCCGCCGCGAGCAGCTCCGCGGTGTCGACCAGGCCGATGAGTCCGTGCAGCGTCAGGATCAGCCGCAGAGTGCGGCGACAGACGGTCACGGCTCTGTGGTCGTTGGGCACGTAGAGCGTGTAGTCCCAGGTCGTCTCGTTTTCGGGCATGGGTCGTCAACTCCGGTCAGTCGAAGGGAATTTCACGCACGGTGGCATCGCCGCGCACGTCATGGCAGGACGGCACGGTGCACTTCCGCTGCGTGTGCGGTGCGTCACCGACGGTAGGGCTTACGCGTAATGCGCGGCAAGCCGATCCCGTAATCTGACCCCGAAAGAGCCTCATCGGCAGGGGTGTTCAACCGAGGAGTGGCGATGGTCCTGCGGCGCGAACCGACCGCGCGTCAGATGCGCCTGGGGCTTGAGTTGCGCAGACTCCGCGAGGCGGCTGGCCTTTCTGCGGTTCAGGCAGCAGGGCTGCTGGGCGTGAACCGCGTGCACATCAGTCAGATTGAGTCCGGGGTCACCGGGATGAGCGAGGAGCGGCTCCGGCGCCTCGCGTCTCACTACGCCTGTACCGACGAGGAGTTCATCGACGCTCTGGTGGCCATGGCGACCGATCGCACACGCGGTTGGTGGGAGGAGTACCGGGGTCTGCTGCCCACGTCTTTTCTGGACCTCTCCGAGCTGGAGTATCACGCCCGGTTCCTGCGCCACGTGGCCATCCTGTACGTGCCGGGCTTGTTGCAGACCGAGCAGTATTCGCGTGCCGTCTTCTCGTCCCGGTTGCCGGAACTGACCAGCGAAGAGATCGAGTTGCGCATCCAGCACCGGAGGGCGCGTCAGGCCATCGTGGTCCCGTACGAAGCCGTGATTCATGAGGCGGCGCTGCGGATCAGGGTCAGCGATCGTGCCACCGCGCGGACTCAGCTCGACCGGCTCCTCGAACTCTCGGAGGCAGACCACATCACCGTGCGCGTCATTCCGTTCGACCTGGACGGCTTCGCCAGCGCGTCCAGCACCATGACGTACGTGGGCGGCCCCCTGCCCAAGCTGGACACAGTCGTCCGTGACGCGCTGCACGGTGCGGCTTTCATCGACTCCGAGGCTCAGCTCAACACGTACCGAACAGGTTTCCGTAAGGTGGAGGCGGCGTCACTCGACCCCGAACAGTCGCGTGCATTCATCCACAGGCTGGCGAAGGAGCTGTGAGCAACCCCATGGACAGATGGCGGAAGTCGTCCTACTCGGGACCGGGCGACGGCAACGAGTGCGTCGAGATCGCCACCACCCGCACCCACACCGCCGTCCGCGACACCAAGGACCGCGCTCGCGCCACCCTCACCTTCCCCGCCCCCGCCTTCGCCGCGTTCCTTCGCGCGCTCAAGGAGGCCCGGCCGAGCTGAGGCCGCCGCCGGGCCGCTCGCTGTCATACCCCACCGGTACCGTCGGATCATGGCTCAGCAGGAGGGGACGCGGCACGGCGGAGCGCAGGCGCGGCTCGCCACGCTCGAAGGCGTGCTGGAGCGGATCACGTACGCCAACGAGGAGAACGGCTACACCGTCGCCCGGGTGGACACCGGCAGAGGCGCCGGCGATCTGCTCACCGTCGTCGGCGCGCTGCTCGGCGCCCAGGTGGGGGAGTCGCTGCGGATGGAGGGCCGCTGGGGGTCCCATCCGCAGTACGGCAAGCAGTTCCACGTCGAGAACTACACGACCGTGCTGCCCGCCACCGTCCAGGGCATCCGGCGCTACCTGGGGTCCGGGCTGGTCAAGGGCATCGGGCCGGTCTTCGCCGACCGCATCACGCAGCACTTCGGGACGGACACGCTCCGGGTCATCGAGGAGGAGCCGAAGCGGCTGATCGAGGTGCCGGGCCTGGGGCCCAAGCGCACCCGGAAGATCGCCGACGCCTGGGAGGAACAGAAGGCGATCAAGGAGGTCATGCTCTTCCTCCAGACCGTCGAGGTGTCCACCTCCATCGCCGTGCGCATCTACAAGAAGTACGGCGACGCGTCGATCTCCGTCGTGAAGGAGCAGCCCTACCGGCTGGCCGCCGACGTGTGGGGCATCGGCTTCCTCACCGCCGACAAGATCGCCCGCTCGGTCGGCATCCCGCACGACAGCCCGGAGCGGGTCAAGGCCGGCCTGCAGTACGCCCTGTCGCAGTCCGCCGACCAGGGGCACTGCTACCTGCCGGAGGAGAAGCTCATCTCCGACGCCGTCAAGCTGCTCGGCGTCGACACCGGGCTCGTCATCGAGTGCCTGGCCGAGCTGGCGCGGGTGCCGGAGGACGGCGGCGACCCCGGGGTCGTACGGGAGAAGGTGCCCGCGCCGGACGGCGGGGAGCCCGTCACCGCCGTGTACCTGGTGCCCTTCCACCGCGCCGAACTCTCCCTCTCCTCGCAGCTGGTGCGGCTGCTGCGGGCGGACGAGGACCGGATGCCGGCGTTCGCGACCGTCGCCTGGGACAAGGCGCTGGCGTGGCTGAGGACCCGCACCGGCGCCGAGCTCGCGCCCGAGCAGGAGGCGGCCGTGAGGCTCGCGCTGACCGAGAAGGTCGCCGTGCTCACCGGCGGTCCCGGCTGCGGCAAGTCCTTCACCGTGCGGTCGATCGTGGAGCTGGCCCGGGCCAAGCAGGCCAAGGTGGTGCTGGCCGCGCCGACCGGGCGGGCCGCCAAGCGGCTGGCCGAGCTGACCGGCGCCGAGGCCTCCACCGTGCACCGGCTGCTGGAGCTCAAGCCGGGCGGGGACGCCGCCTACGACCGTGACCGCCCCCTGGACGCTGACCTCGTGGTCGTCGACGAGGCGTCGATGCTGGACCTGCTCCTCGCCAACAAGCTGGTCAAGGCCGTCCCGCCGGGGGCGCACCTGCTCTTCGTGGGGGACGTCGACCAGCTGCCCAGCGTGGGCGCGGGCGAGGTGCTGCGGGACCTGCTCGCCGACGGCGGCCCGGTCCCGGCCGTGCGGCTCACGCGCGTGTTCCGCCAGGCGCAGCAGTCCGGCGTCGTCACCAACGCGCACCGCATCAACGCGGGGCAGCATCCGCTCACCGACGGGCTGAAGGACTTCTTCCTCTTCGTCGAGGACGACACGGAGGAGGCGGGCCGGCTCACCGTGGACGTGGCGGCCCGTCGGATTCCGGCCAGATTCGGGCTCGACCCGCGGCGGGACGTGCAGGTGCTCGCTCCGATGCACCGCGGTCCCGCGGGCGCCGGCGCGCTGAACGGTCTGCTCCAGCAGGCCATCACCCCGGGGCGGCCCGACCTGCCGGAGAAGCGGTTCGGCGGGCGGGTGTTCCGTGTCGGCGACAAGGTCACCCAGATCCGCAACAATTATGAAAAAGGGAAGAACGGTGTCTTCAACGGCACCGTGGGCGTGGTCACCTCGCTCGACCCGGTCGACCAGCGCCTGACGGTGCTCACGGACGAGGACGAGGAGGTCCCGTACGAGTTCGACGAACTGGACGAACTGGCGCACGCCTACGCGGTCACCATCCACCGCTCGCAGGGCAGCGAATATCCGGCCGTGGTGATCCCGGTCACCACCGGCGCCTGGATGATGCTGCAGCGCAACCTGCTCTACACGGCGGTGACCCGGGCGAAGCGGCTCGTCGTCCTCGTCGGCTCGCGCAAGGCGATCGGCCAGGCGGTGCGCACGGTGTCCGCCGGACGGCGGTGCACGGCCCTGGACTTCCGCCTCCGGGGCGGCTCGCCGGACGTCAGGGGCCCCCTCGTAAAAAATGATCGATCAAATGAGTCGTGAAGGTCACAGAGCACTTCCAGAAGGGCAGGGAAGGGGGCAGGATGTGCAAGTTGGCGGCACTGAGTGCCGCCGATAAGCCCAATGGTCGACCCCGAGTGCACTCTCCTGAGCCAAATGGGGGATGGTAGAGACAGTCAGGGCAACCTCGAAGATGAGGCACAACGTCGGTGAGGGAAGACGTGAGCGACAACTCTGTAGTACTGCGGTACGACGGCAACGAGTACACCTACCCGGTGGTCGACAGCACCGTCGGCGACAAGGGCTTCGACATTGGGAAGCTGCGCGCCCAGACCGGTCTGGTGACCCTGGACAGCGGGTACGGCAACACCGCCGCCTATAAATCGGCCATCACCTACCTCGACGGTGAGGCCGGCATCCTCCGGTACCGCGGCTACCCCATCGAGCAGCTGGCCGAGCGCTCCACCTTCCTGGAGGTCGCCTACCTGCTGATCAACGGCGAGCTGCCGACGGTCGACCAGCTCACCGCGTTCAAGGACGAGATCACGCGGCACACGCTGCTGCACGAGGACGTCAAGAACTTCTACAAGGGCTTCCCGCGCGACGCCCACCCGATGGCCATGCTGTCCTCGGTCGTCTCCGCGCTGTCCACCTTCTACCAGGACAGCCACAACCCGTTCGACGAGAAGCAGCGCGACCTCTCCACCATCCGCCTGCTCGCCAAGCTGCCGACCATCGCGGCCTACGCGTACAAGAAGTCGATCGGCCACCCCTTCGTCTACCCGCGCAACGACCTCGGGTACGTCGAGAACTTCCTGCGCATGACCTTCTCGGTCCCCGCCCAGGAGTACGAGCTCGACCCGATCGTCGTCTCCGCGCTGGACAAGCTGCTCATCCTGCACGCGGACCACGAGCAGAACTGTTCGACCTCCACGGTCCGCCTGGTCGGCTCCTCGCAGGCCAACATGTTCGCGTCGATCTCGGCCGGCATCAACGCCCTGTGGGGCCCGCTGCACGGCGGCGCCAACCAGTCGGTGCTGGAGATGCTGGAGGGCATCCGCGACTCCGGCGGCGACGTCGACACCTTCATCCGCAAGGTGAAGAACAAGGAGGACGGCGTCCGCCTGATGGGCTTCGGCCACCGGGTCTACAAGAACTTCGACCCGCGCGCGAAGATCATCAAGGCCGCCGCGCACGACGTGCTGTCCGCGCTCGGCAAGTCCGACGAGCTGCTGGACATCGCGCTCAAGCTCGAGGAGCACGCGCTCTCCGACGACTACTTCACCGAGCGCAAGCTGTACCCGAACGTGGACTTCTACACCGGCCTGATCTACCGGGCCATGGGCTTCCCGACCGAGATGTTCACGGTCCTGTTCGCCCTCGGCCGCCTGCCGGGCTGGATCGCCCAGTGGCACGAGATGATCAAGGAGCCGGGCTCCCGCATCGGCCGCCCCCGCCAGATCTACACGGGCGTCGTCGAGCGCGACTTCGTTCCCGTCGAGGAGCGCTGAGTCGCAGTCTGCGGTTCGTTGTGCCCCGTATCCGGCGACGCCGGGTGCGGGGCACACCCGTGTCGGGGCCGGGCCGGGGGCGAGGTGAGCGGCCGTCCCTGGGCGCCGGCGAGGCTCGTGCGCGGGGTCGGGGCAAGCAGAAGGCGCCCTGGTGCGTCGGTCCCCCCACGGGCCGACGACCAGGGCGCCTTCCCGTGTCCCGGTGCGGATTCCCCCCACGGGATCCGGGCCGGGCGCTTATGAGGACAGCGCCTGAATCGCTGTGTCGAGCACGACGAGCGAGCTCGCCGTGCTCCAGTGATGTGTGCCGGGACGGCACACGCTGGGAGGGCCGCTCAAAGCTTCCCGGTGTACGCGTCCCGGCAACGCAGCTCTGGAGAAGTCCCCCAAGACGACTCCAGATGTCAGTCGGCGCCCCCCAAGACGCTTTCTGACATCGCCAACTTAGACCTTCGAACCCCTTCGATGGTTACGTTCACATCACTGTGATCTGCGTCTCTTGCATCTGTCCGTTAGATGCGCAAGAGCCCCGATACGACGACCGGCGCCCCCGCGTAAGGATGATGCGCGAGGCTTGTGAAGAGCTTATGTGAGTGCCGCGCCGGACTCCAGAGGGGCCGCCCCCTTCCCCTGTGACGAACGCGTCACAGACCGTTCATCACGCACGTCACCGCACCCCCGGTCGGCACGTCACCGGAACGCCCGCAGCCGCAGGCTGTTCGTGACCACGAAGACCGACGAGAACGCCATCGCCGCACCCGCGATCATCGGGTTCAGCAGCCCCGCCGCGGCCAGCGGCAGCGCGGCCACGTTGTATCCGAACGCCCAGACCAGGTTCCCCTTGATCGTGGCCAGCGTCCGCCGCGACAGCCGGATCGCGTCCGCCGCCACCCGCAGATCCCCGCGCACCAGCGTCAGATCGCTCGCCTCGATCGCCGCGTCCGTCCCCGTGCCCATCGCGAGCCCCAGATCGGCCGTGGCGAGCGCCGCCGCGTCGTTGACGCCGTCGCCCACCATGGCGACCGTCCGCCCCTCGCCCTGCAGCCGCCGGACGACGTCCACCTTCTCCTCGGGCAGCACCTCGGCGATCACCTGGTCGATCCCGACCTGGTGCGCCACCGCCTCGGCGACCGTCCGGTTGTCCCCGGTCAGCAGCACCGGCGTGAGCCCGAGCCCGCGCAGCCGCGCGACGGCCTCGGCGCTGGTCTCCTTCACCGCGTCCGCCACGGCGAGCACCCCGCGCGCCGCACCGTCCCAGCCGACGACGACGGCCGTACGCCCGCCCCGCTCGGCCTCCTCCCGCACCCGTGCCAACTCCAGCGGCAGCGCGTCGAACAGCCGCCCCACGGCCACCTCACGCCCGTCCACCCGCCCGCGCACGCCCCGCCCGGGCACGTTGGTGAAGTCCTCGACGCCCGGCAGCGCACCGGCGCGTTCCTCGGCGCCGGCCGCGATCGCGCGGGCGAGAGGGTGCTCGGAGGCGTGCTCCAGGGCGCCCGCGAGCCGCAGCACCTCCTTCTCGTCGGCGCCGTCGGCGACGTACACCTCCTGGAGGGTCATCCGTCCCGTCGTGACCGTGCCGGTCTTGTCCAGGACGACGGTGTCCACGCGGCGGGTGGACTCCAGCACCTCCGGGCCCTTGATCAGGATGCCGAGCTGGGCGCCCCGCCCGGTGCCCACCATCAGCGCGGTCGGCGTGGCCAGCCCCAGCGCGCACGGGCAGGCGATGATCAGCACGGCGACGGCGGCGGTGAACGCGGCGGTCGCGTCCCCGGTCGCGCCGAGCCAGCCGCCGCAGGTGGCCGCCGCGATGAGCAGGACGACCGGCACGAAGACCCCGGCGACCCGGTCGGCGAGCCGCTGCACCTCCGCCTTGCCGCTCTGCGCGTCCTCGACCAGCCTGGCCATGCGGGCGAGCTGGGTGTCCGCGCCCACCCGGGTGGCCCGGACGACCAGCCGGCCCCCGGCGTTGACGGTCGCCCCGGTCACCGCGTCCCCGACGCCCACGTCCGCCGGCACCGACTCGCCGGTCAGCAGCGAGGCGTCGACGGCGCCGGAGCCCTCGACGACCGTCCCGTCGGTGGCGATCTTCTCGCCGGGCCGGACCACGAACCGGTCGCCGACGGCCAGCTGCGCCACCGGCACGCGCACCTCGCGGCCCCCGCGCAGCACGGCCACGTCCTTGGCGCCCAGCTCCATCAGCGCCCGCAGCGCGGCCCCGGCGCGGCGCTTGGAGCGGGCCTCCAGATAGCGGCCCAGCAGCAGGAACGCGGTGACGCCCGCCGCGACCTCCAGGTAGAGCGTGGAGGAGGCGTCCCCGCGGGTGGGGGTGAGGTCGAAGCCGTGCCGCATGCCGGGCATGCCCGCGTCGCCGAGGAACAGCGCCCACAGCGACCAGCCGTAGGCGGCCGCCGTGCCCACCGACACCAGGGTGTCCATGGTGGCCGCGCCGTGCCGCAGATTGGTCCAGGCGGCCCGGTGGAAGGGCCATCCGCCCCAGACGACGACCGGCGAGGCGAGCGTCAGGGACAGCCACTGCCAGTTGTCGAACTGCAGGCTCGGCACCATCGCCAGCAGCACGACCGGCGCGGCGAGGACGGCGGAGACGAGCAGCCGCTGCCGCAGGGAGGTCAGCTCCGGGTCCTGCTCCGTCCCCGGCTCCGCCGTCTCCTCGGTGCGCGGCGGCGCGGGTTCCTCGGCGGTGTAGCCGGTCCTCTCCACCGTGGCGATCAGGTCGGCGACCTCGGTCCCGGCGGGGTAGACGACCTTGGCCTTCTCCGTCGCGAAGTTCACGGTGGCGGTGACGCCGTCCATCCGGTTGAGCTTCTTCTCGACGCGCGCGGCGCAGGCGGCGCACGTCATCCCGCCGATGAGCAGCTCGACCTCGGAGGTCTCGGAACTCTCGGCGGTCGCGGGGCCGGCGGTGGCCGGGGCGGTGCTGGACATGTCCGTACTACTCCTGGGGAACGGACCGGGCCGTACGGAACCAGTATCGGCTGGTTCGGTACGGCCCGGTCGCGACGGTGCGGTGGGGGCTGCGCTCAGGCCTGGCCGACCAGCTCGTAGCCGGCCTCGTCCACGGCGGCGCGCACGGCCTCCTCGTCCAGCGGGGCCGCGGAGACGACGGTGACCTCGCCGGTCGCGGCGACGGCCTGCACCGAGGTGACACCGGGGAGCTCGGAGAGCTCGGCGGAGACGGAGCCCTCGCAGTGTCCGCAGCTCATGCCGCTCACCTTGTAGACGGTGGTGACGGAACCGGGGGTGTCGGTGTGGGCGGTCATGTCGTTACTCCTCGTCGAGGCGTGTGCGGTCGGTGGGGCCCACGGGGGCGCCCACGTCTCCGAGTTTATACCCCTAGGGGGTATGACGCCATCATCGGGGGCTCGGGCGGCGCGTCATCCGCCCCGGGTACCCCGCACGGCCCGCCCCGCGCCGGGGGATAGCGTGCGTCCCGGACGGTCGCAACAGGTGCGGAGGGGCGTATGCGCGCGGTGGTGTTCGAGCGGTTCGGCGAGCCGGCCGAGGCACGGCAGGTGCCGGACCCCGCGCCCGCCGAGCACGGCGTGGTGGTGCGGGTGGCGGCCACCGGCCTGTGCCGCAGCGACTGGCACGGCTGGCAGGGCCACGACCCCGACATCACCCTGCCGCACGTCCCCGGGCACGAGCTCGCCGGCGTGGTCGAGGCGGTCGGCGCCGAGGTGACCGGCTGGCGCCCCGGCGACCGGGTCACCGTGCCCTTCGTCTGCGCCTGCGGCCGCTGCCCCGCCTGCGCGGCCGGCGACCAGCAGGTGTGCGAACGCCAAACGCAGCCCGGCTTCACCCACTGGGGGTCGTTCGCCGAGTACGTCGCCCTCGACCACGCCGACGTCAACCTGGTCGCCGTACCGGAGGAGATGTCCTTCGCCACCGCCGCCTCGCTCGGCTGCCGGTTCGCCACCGCCTTCCGCGCGGTGGTGCAGCAGGGCCGGCTCGCGGCCGGGGAGTGGGTCGCGGTGCACGGCTGCGGCGGCGTCGGCCTGTCCGCGGTGATGATCGCCGCGGCCGCCGGCGCGCGCGTGGTGGCGGTCGACGTCTCGTCCCGCGCCCTGGAACTGGCGCGGTCCTTCGGCGCGGCGGAGTGCGTGGACGCCACGAGCGTGCCCGACACGGCGGCCGCCGTGCGGGAGCTGACCGGCGGCGGCGCACACCTGTCGCTGGACGCCCTCGGCTCGCCGGTGACCTGCGCGGCCTCGGTCCACTCCCTGCGCCGCCGCGGCCGGCACGTCCAGGTCGGCCTGCTGCCCTCGGCCGACGGCACCACCCCCGTGCCCCTGGCCCGCGCGATCGCCCTGGAACTGGAACTGCTCGGCAGCCACGGCATGGCCGCGCACACCTACCCGGCCATGCTCGAACTGGTCCGCGCCGGCACCCTGCGCCCCGACCTGCTGGTCACCTCCACCATCCCGCTGGCGGACGCCCCGGCGGCGCTCGCCGCGATGGGCACGGCGGCCGGCGCGGGCGTCACCGTGATCACCCCCTGAGGCCGGACACGACTGTGCCCCGCCACGCGGGCGGGGCACAGCGGATGCGGGGACCGGAGGGCGGCGGGGGCCGCCCGGGCCGTCAGTCCGTCCGGCGGCCCCGGTTGCCCGGCCGTGCGGCCACCCAGGCCCGGACGGTCTCGGCGTACCAGTAGGGCTTGCCGCTCTCCACGTGGTCGGGCGGCGGCAGCAGCCCGTGCTTGCGGTAGGACCGCACCGTGTCCGGCTGCACTTTGATGTGCGCCGCGATCTCCTTGTACGACCAGAGCCTTCGGTCGGTCATGTGTTGCACCTCCCTGCGCGCGCCGCGGCGGCGGCCGTCGGGCGGCCGTCGGGGGAGCCGGGCGCTGCGCTGGCGATCACCAAGCGTCCGCGTGGTGAACGACGCCGGCGGCGCACGGGCAGGGCCTGTCGACCGGGTGTGACGCAAGACCCGCGTACACGCGACATGTGTGACACGACCGGGGCGTTTGTGACACGCGTGCAGCAAAGGCGTACGCGGGGCGCGACGGCGCGGCGTACCGGGGCCCGCGGCCGGGGGTGCGGCCCGGCGGCTGGGCCGTACGGCGCCGTACCGCTCGCACGGTCGGCGAAATCTCGTCCGAATGTCCGGACAAAACATTGACAGGGCTTCGCGTCCGGGACTACAAAGCCGGGGAGAGCCGGGACGGCGCCGGACACGGGGGCGCGCCGGGGACACGGAGGGAAGCCGATGGCGTACGACCTGATCACCATGGGGCGGATCGGCGTGGACCTGTACCCGCTGCAGACCGGGGTCCCGCTGGCGGAGGTCACCACCTTCGGGAAGTTCCTCGGCGGCTCCGCCACCAACGTCGCGGTCGCCGCCGCCCGCCTCGGCCGCCGCACCGCCGTGATCACCCGCACCGGCGACGACCCCTTCGGCACCTATCTCCACCAGGCGCTGCGCGGCTTCGGCGTCGACGACCGCTGGGTCACCCCCGTGCCCGGACTGCCCACGCCGGTCACCTTCTGCGAGGTCTTCCCGCCGGACGACTTCCCGCTCTACTTCTACCGCCGCCCCAAGGCCCCCGACCTGGAGATCGCCCCCCACGAGCTGGACCTCGACGCGATCCGCTCGGCCGGCGTCTTCTGGGTCACCGGCACCGGCCTGAGCGAGGAGCCCAGCCGCACCGCGACCCTGACCGCGCTCGCCCACCGCGCCGCCTGCGGGCCCACCGTCTTCGACCTGGACTGGCGCCCGATGTTCTGGGCCGACCCCGGCGCCGCCCGCCCCTACTACGCCGAAGCCTTGCGCCACACCACCGTCGCCGTCGGCAACCTCGACGAGGTGGAGGTCGCCACCGGCCACCGCGACCCGCACGCGGCGGCCCGGGCGCTGCTGGCGGCCGGGGTGGAGCTCGCCGTCGTCAAGCAGGGACCCAAGGGCGTCCTCGCCGTCCACCGCGACGGCGACACCGCCGAGGTCCCGCCGCTGCCGGTGAACGTCCTCAACGGCCTCGGCGCCGGCGACGCCTTCGGCGGCTCCCTGTGCCACGGGCTGCTCGCCGGCTGGGACCTGGAGACCACCATGCGCCACGCCAACGCGGCCGGCGCCATCGTCGCCTCCCGTCTGGAGTGCTCCTCCGCGATGCCGACCCCCGCCGAAGTCGAGGCCGCGCTCGCCGCGGGAGCCGTCCGGTGAGGGCGGGCAGGGTCGGGGGCGCGGCCCACGAGGTGCCCTACGAGGACGCGGGCGGGGCGGGAGCCCCGGCCGTCCGCGGCGTCGAGATCGACGTGGCCGAACTGGTCCGCGTCCGCAGCCACCACCCGGAGGCGATCGCCGAGGCCGCCGCCCGCCGGGCGCGCCGGCCGCTGCTCGCCGAGACGGGCCGGCTGATGATCGTCGCCGCCGACCATCCGGCCCGCGGCGCGCTCGGCGTGGGCGGCCGCCGCATGGCCATGGCCGACCGGGCCGACCTGCTGCGCCGGCTGTGCGTCGCGCTCGCCCGCCCCGGCGTCGACGGCGTGCTGGCCACCGCGGACATCCTGGAGGACCTGCTGCTGCTCGGCGCGCTGGACGGCAAGGTCGTCATGGGCTCGATGAACCGCGGGGGCCTGGCCGGCGCCCGCTTCGAGCTCGACGACCGTTTCACCGGCCACCGGCCCGAGGACATCGAACGGCTCGGCTTCGACGCGGGCAAGCTGCTGCTGCGCATCGACTACGACGACCCCGGCTCCCTCGCCACGCTGGAGGCCGCCGCCCGTGCCGTCGACGCGATGGCCGCGCGCCGGCTCCCGGTCTTCGTGGAGCCGTTCATCAGCCGCCGCACCGCCGACGGCCGGCTGCGCAACGACCTGTCCGCCGAGGCGGTGATCCGCTCCCTCGCCATCGCCTCGGGCCTCGGCGGCAGCTCGGCGTACACCTGGCTGAAGGTGCCGGTCACCGACGACCCCGACGACATGCCGGAGGTCATGGCCGCTTCCACGCTGCCCGCCGTACTGCTCGGCGGGGACGTCGGCGACGACGAGGACGACCGGGCCGCCGCGTTCGAGAAGTGGCGCGGCGCGCTGCGGCTGCCCACCGTGCGCGGCCTGATGGTCGGCCGCTCCCTGCTGTACCCGCCGGACGACGACGTGGCCGCCGCCGTGGACGCGGCGGTCGCCCTGCTGCCGGGTCCACCGCCATGACCGCCACCGCCGCCATGACCGCCACCGCCGCCATGACCGCCACCGCCGTGATCACCGCCGTGACCGCCACCCCGGCGACCGCCCTGACCGCCGCCCCGGCGGCCGTCCGGGCGGCGATCCCCTCCCTCGTGTCACCGGCTGCTTGTACCGTGCAGTCAGCGCCCGTCACCGCGGGTGAGGGAAGCCCACCGAACGCCTCCGGCGCGGGAGGCCGCTTCGCCCTGGCAGGAGCGAAGTGCGAGCGACGACTCCCCGCCCGCCACGGCCCCGCGCCGGAGGTCCCCGCCGACCGTCCCCCGTCCGCACCCGTGTCCGCACCCATGTGTCTACACCGGCACCTGAACGGCAGACACAGTGTCGGGCGCGCCGCCCGCCCGGGCCTGCTGGGATGGAGGAGTGACGCGACCGCGACCGCGAACCGGCCGTCGGCGGTCACGGCACACGAGCACTACCCACGGCACGTCTCGACCCGACGCCGCCATCTGCGAAGGAGTTACTGGGCATGACGAAGATCGTCAACCACTGGATCGGCGGAAAGACCGCCGAGGGCACGTCGGGCACCTACGGTCCGGTCACCGACCCGGCGACCGGCCAGGTCACCACGAAGGTCGCCTTCGCGTCGGTGGAGGAGGTGGACGCGGCCGTCGCCGCGGCCAAGGACGCCTTCCTCAGCTGGGGCCAGTCCTCGCTGGCCCAGCGCACGACCATCCTGTTCCGCTTCCGGGCGCTGCTGGACGAGCACCGCGACGAGATCGCCGAGCTGATCACCGCCGAGCACGGCAAGGTGCACTCCGACGCCCTCGGTGAGGTCGCGCGCGGCCTGGAGATCGTCGACCTGGCCTGCGGCATCAACGTCCAGCTCAAGGGCGAGCTGTCCACCCAGGTCGCCACCCGCGTCGACGTGGCCTCCCTCCGGCAGCCGCTGGGCGTGGTCGCGGGCATCACGCCGTTCAACTTCCCGGCGATGGTGCCGATGTGGATGTTCCCGATCGCCATCGCGTGCGGCAACACCTTCGTGCTCAAGCCGAGCGAGAAGGACCCCTCGGCGTCCGTCCGCATCGCCGAGCTGCTCGCGGAGGCCGGTCTGCCGGACGGCGTGTTCAACGTCGTGCACGGCGACAAGGTGGCCGTGGACCGGCTGCTGGAGCACCCGGACGTCAAGGCGGTGTCCTTCGTCGGCTCCACCCCGATCGCCCGCTACATCCACACCACGGCCTCCGCGCACGGCAAGCGGGTGCAGGCGCTCGGCGGCGCCAAGAACCACATGCTGGTCCTGCCGGACGCCGACCTGGACGCCGCCGCCGACGCGGCCGTCTCCGCCGCCTACGGCTCCGCCGGTGAGCGCTGCATGGCCATCTCCGCCGTCGTCGCGGTCGGCTCGATCGGCGACGAGCTGGTGGAGAAGATCCGCGAGCGCGCCGAGAAGATCAAGATCGGCCCGGGCAACGACCCGGCGTCCGAGATGGGTCCGCTGATCACCAAGGCGCACCGCGACAAGGTCGCCTCCTACGTCGAGGGCGCCGCCGCCGAGGGCTGCGAGGTCGTCCTGGACGGCACCGGCTACACCGTGGACGGCTTCGAGGACGGCCACTGGATCGGTTTGTCCCTGCTGGACAAGGTGCCCACCAGCGCCAGGGCCTACCAGGACGAGATCTTCGGTCCCGTCCTGTGCGTGCTGCGCGCGGAGACCTACGAGGAGGGCGTGGCGCTCATCAACGCCTCGCCGTTCGGCAACGGCACCGCGATCTTCACCCGGGACGGCGGCGCGGCCCGCCGCTTCCAGCTGGAGATCGAGGCCGGCATGGTCGGCGTGAACGTCCCGATCCCGGTGCCGGTGGGCTACCACTCCTTCGGCGGCTGGAAGGACTCGCTGTTCGGCGCCCACCACATCTACGGCAACGACGGCACGCACTTCTACACCCGCGGCAAGGTCGTCACCACCCGCTGGCCCGACCCCTCCGAGGCCCCGGCCGGCGTGGACCTGGGCTTCCCGCGCAACCACTGAGCACGCGGCGGGGGCCCCGCGGCCCCCGCGCGCTCTCCCCGCAGCACCTCGTCAGGCCGTCCGGATACCGGACGGCCTGACATTTTTTTGACACGTTCGCTGCGGTTCCCGTTTACCCCGGACGAATCGGGTGACGAAGGGGTTTCGGCTGGATGACCTTGGAAAGCAAGGTCAGCATGTGAAGCGTCTTGACGGGACCGCCAATAGGACGTCACAGCCTGGGAAACCGATGTCGAGCCACCCCTTCCGCAAGTGCGGAATCCGAAGGTAATCGGCCATTGACGCAGCGGTTTTCGTCGGGGTTCCATTCAGCGCCGGGAGTGGATGAACGAGCACGTACGACGATCCGCCGGAGGCGATAGCGCTCCCGCCCCCCATTGATGCCGCACGAGTCGATCGGAACCGCCGCATGACCGACACGCTCCGCCCCGTCGAGACCGCCGTCCTTCAGTCACCGGACGCGCCCCAGAAGCTCAAGCGCTCGATCGGAGTGGTCGGCGGCACCCTGCTGACCCTGTCCTGCGTCACGCCCGCCTCCACGCTGTTCGTGATCGTGCCGGACCTGTTCTCCAGCCTCGGCACCGCGACGGCCCTGTGTCTCGCCATCGGCGCGCTGCTGTGCATCCCCGTCGCCTTCTGTTACTCCGAGCTGGGCACCCTCATCCCCAGCGCGGGCGGCGAGTACGCGATCGTCTCCTCCCTCGCCGGACGGCTCGCCGGCTGGCTCGCCTTCGTGATGTCCCTGCTGGTGGTGATGATCGTCCCGCCGGTCATCGCGATGGGCACCGCCGACTACCTCGCCCCGATCGTCCACCTCGACCCGTCCATGACGGGCGCCGCGGTGATGATCGCGGCCACCCTCGCCGGCCTGCTGGACCTGCGCGCCAACGCCTGGATCACCGGCATCTTCCTGGTGCTGGAGGTCGTCGCGGCCGGCCTCGTGGCGGTGCTCGGCTTCGGCCACGCCCACCGCGGCGCGGGCAGCCTCGTCAGCAGCCTGCAGGTGGCCGGCGAGCACGCCCACGTCGACGCGGTCACCGGCGTCATGGTCCTGTCCGGACTCGCCATCGCCCTCTTCGCCACCCAGGGCTTCTCCACCGCCATCTACCTCTCCGAGGAGCTGGAGAACCCGCGCCGCAGCGTCGCCCGCACCGTCCTGGCCACCCTGGCCATCTCCAGCCTCGTCATCCTGGTGCCGGTCGTGGCGATCACCCTGGGCGCCGACGACCTGACGGCCCTGACCGGCGGCGACCTGTCCAGCATGGTCATCGCCTGGAGCAACTCCGCCGTCGGCACCTTCGTCAGCCTCTGCGTGGCCCTCGCGATCATCAACGCGGGCATCGTCATGGTCATCCAGAACTCCCGCGTGCTGTTCGCCTCCGCCCGCGACAAGGCCTGGCCCACGCCGGTCAACAACGCCCTGTCCAAGCTCGGCCGCTTCGGCTCCCCCTGGGTCGCCACCCTCGTCGTCGGCGTCCCCGGCGCCTTCCTCTGCTTCGTCAACCTGGACACCCTCTACGGCGTCACCGGCGTCGCCGTCACCTGCCTGTACCTGCTGGTCGCCATCGCCGCCCTGCTCTCCCGCCGCGGCACTCACGGCACCCGCTCCGCCTGGCGGATGCCGCTGTGGCCGGCCATGCCGGTCCTGCTGATCGCCGTCCTGGCGTACATCCTCATCGAGCAGGACACCACGTACCTGCTGTGGACCGGCGGCATCACCGCCGTCGCCACCCTGTACTGGGCGCTCTACCTGCGCCCGCGCCGCGACACCCGCTGGCTGGTGTCGATCCCCGAGGACGCGCAGGACGCCGAGGAGGCGCTGGACGCGCAGGGCGCCCAGGCCTGAGGCCGCAAGCCCCCCCGCCTACCACGGCCGCGGTACGCCGCGGCCGTGCCGTACTCCCGGAGGAGGGGCCGGGCCTCACCCCCTGGGCTGCCGCCGTCGCCGGTGGCGGCCCGTACCGTTGACGCATGGATCTCCGCCGGCCGCGGTGGCGCGGACTGTTGCGTGGGCCCCGGCGGCTGCTGGCCGCCGGGGCCGCCGTCGTGGTGCTCGCCGGGGCCGGCACCTGGACGGCCGTCGCCTCCGACGACCCGCCCCCGGTGCACCGCACCGACCAGGTGCTCGCCGTCGACGGCGTCCGCCTGGACACCTCCTACTTCACCTCCGCCGGCACCGGCCGCCGCCCCGCCGTCCTGCTCGGACACGGCTTCGGCGGCAGCAAGGACGACGTCAGGCAGCAGGCCGAGCACCTCGCCCGGGACGGGTACGCGGTGCTGACCTGGTCCGCGCGCGGCTTCGGCAGATCCACCGGCCGGATCGGCCTGAACGACCCGAAGGGCGAGGTCGCCGACGTCCGGGCACTGACCGACTGGCTGGCCCGGCAGCCGCAGGTGCGGCTCGACAAGCCCGGCGACCCGCGCGTGGGGATCGCCGGCGCCTCCTACGGCGGCGCGATCGCCCTGCTCGCCGCCGGGTACGACCAGCGGATCGACGCCATCGCCCCCGCGATCACCTACTGGAACCTCGCCGACGCCCTCTTCCCGGGCGGCGTGTTCAAGAAGCTGTGGACCGGCGTGTTCTTCTCCACCGGCGGCGGCTGCGCCCGGTTCGAGCCCGCGCTGTGCCGGATGTACCAGCGGGTCGCCGAATCGGGCCGGCCGGACGCGCAGGCGCGGCAACTGCTGACCGAGCGCTCGCCGTCCGCCGTCGCCGGCCGCATCAAGGTGCCCACGCTGCTGGTGCAGGGCCAGAGCGACTCGCTCTTCCCGCTCGGCCAGGCCGACGCCGCCGCCCGCGCCATCCGGGCCAACGGCGCCCCCGTCGACGTCGACTGGATCGCGGGCGGCCACGACGGCGGCAACCTGGAGACCGCCCGCGTCGAGAGCCGCGTCACCGCCTGGTTCGACCGCTACCTCAAGGGCGACAAGGGCACCGACACCGGACCCGCCTTCCGCGTCACCCGCACCGGAGGCGTCGACTCCACCGACGGCACCGCCCAGCTGCGCGGCGCGAGCGCCACCGCCTACCCGGGCCTGCGCGCCGGCACGCGCGAGGTGCCGCTGACCGGAGGCACCCAGCGCGTCGACAACCCGGCCGGCGCCTCCCCGCCCGCCGTCTCCGCCCTGCCCGGCCTCGGCGGCGGCACCGGGCTCGCCCAGCTGTCCTCCCTCGGCCTCGGTGTCTCCCTGGACTTCCCCGGCCAGTACGCCGCCTACGAGTCGGCCCCGCTGCCCCGCGACCTCACCGTCACCGGCACCCCGACCGTCGCGATCCACGTCAGCTCGACGAGCGACGACGCCGTGCTGTTCGGCAAGGTCTACGACGTCGGGCCCGGCACCGCCCGCCCGGTGCTGCCCGCCCAGCTGGTCGCCCCCGTGCGGATCGAGGGCGCCCGCGCCGGCAAGGACGTCACCCTCACCCTCCCCGCCGTCGACCACGAGGTGCGGCGCGGACACCGGCTGCGCCTCGTCCTCGCCTCCACCGACCTCGGCTACGCCTCCCCGGCCGCCCCCGCGACGTACACCGTCTCCCTGCGCGGCGACCTCGGCGTGCCCACGGCGCCCGGCGTGACGACCGCCGCCGCCCCCCTGCCGTCCTGGGTGTGGTGGCTGCCCCTCACGGGCGCCGTCGTCGCCCTGGCCCTGCTGCTCACCGCCCGCCGCCGCACCGCCGCCCCCGCGCCCGACCCGGCGCTCGCCGACGTGCCGCTGCAGATCACCGGCCTGAGCAAGAAGTACGCGGGCGGCGACCGCTACAGCGTGCGCGAGCTGTCCTTCCGCGTGGAACGCGGCCAGGTCCTCGGCCTGCTCGGACCCAACGGCGCCGGCAAGACCACCACCCTGCGCATGCTGATGGGCCTGATCCGGCCCGACGGCGGCGAGATCCGCGTCTTCGGGCACGCGATCCGGCCCGGCGCGCCCGTGCTCTCCCGGGTCGGCGCCTTCGTCGAGGGCGCCGGCTTCCTGCCCCACCTGTCCGGGCGGGAGAACCTGGAACTGTACTGGCGGGCCACCGGCCGCCCGCCCGAGGACGCCCACCTCGACGAGGCCCTGGCCATCGCCGGACTCGGCGACGCGCTGGCCCGCGCGGTGCGCACCTACTCGCAGGGCATGCGCCAGCGCCTGGCCATCGCCCAGGCCATGCTCGGCCTGCCCGACCTGCTCATCCTCGACGAGCCGACCAACGGCCTCGACCCGCCCCAGATCCGCGAGATGCGCGAGGTGATGATCCGCTACGCCGCCGCCGGCCGCACGGTGATCGTCTCCAGCCACCTGCTGGCGGAGGTCGAGCAGACCTGCACCCACCTCGTCGTCATGGACCGCGGCCTGCTCGTGCAGGCCGGCGCGACCGCCGAGATCGTCGGCTCCGGCGACACCCTGCTCGTCGGCACCGCCGCACCCGTGCGGGACGTGGTGGTGGAGAAGGTGGCCGCACTGCCCGGCGTCGCCTCCGCCCTGCGCGCCGACGACGGACTCCTCGTCCGCCTCGGCCCGGACGGCACCCCGCAGGCCCTGGTCGCCGAACTGGTCCGGCTCGACGTGCCGGTGACCTCCGTCGGTGCCCACCGCCGCCTGGAAGACGCCTTCCTCACGCTGATCGGAGGCTCCGCATGAGCACGCTGACCGAGGGCCCGGGAAGCGCCGCGGGCGGCCCGGGCGCCGCGAGCCGCGCCACCGCCTCCGGCTACCGCCCCGGCCGCACCCTGCCGCTGCGCGTCGAACTGGTCCGCCAGCTCAAGCGGCGCCGCACCCTCGTCATGGGTGCGATCCTCGCCCTGCTGCCGTTCGTGCTGGTCGTCGCTTTCGCCGTCGGCGGCGACCCGGGCGCGCGAAACGGCCAGATCACCCTGATGGACACCGCCACCGCCTCCGGCGCCAACTTCGCCGCCGTCAACCTCTTCGTCTCCGCGGGCTTCCTCCTGGTCGTCCCGGTCGCCCTGTTCTGCGGGGACACGGTGGCCTCCGAGGCGAGCTGGTCCTCGCTGCGCTACCTGCTGGCCGCGCCGGTGCCGCGGGCCCGTCTGCTGACGTCCAAGCTGCTGGTCGGGCTCGGCCTCAGCCTCGCCGCCATGGTGCTGCTGCCGCTGGTCGCGCTCGCCGTCGGCACCGCCGCCTACGGCTGGGGGCCCCTGCAGATCCCCACCGGCGGCGCGCTCGACGCGGGCACGGCGGCCCAGCGGCTCGCGGTCGTCGTGGCGTACGTCTTCGTCTCCCAACTGGTCACCGCCGGCCTCGCGTTCTGGCTGTCGACCAAGACCGACGCCCCGCTCGGCGCGGTCGGCGGCGCGGTCGGGCTGACCATCGTCGGCAACGTCCTGGACGCCGTCACCGCCCTCGGCCACTGGCGGGACTTCCTGCCCGCGCACTGGCAGTTCGCCTGGGCGGACGCGGTCCAGCCCCGCCCCGAGTGGTCCGGCATGATCCAGGGCAGCGCCCTGTCCGTCACCTACGCCCTGGTGCTGTTCGCCCTCGCCTACCGCGGCTTCGCCCGCAAGGACGTGGTCAGCTAGGCCACCGGGGACCGGCCGGATCACCGGAGGATCACCCACCGGTCACGGCGGGCCCCCAGGATCACCGGAGGATCACCCACCGGTCACGGCGGGCGGCCGCCGTGGCCGCATCGCAATCCATCCGCAACGCCCCGTCCCGCACGTTCCGGCCCCCCGCGGCGTCACAGTCACACGAGTCGGCGACGCCAACACGGACTGGGGGCTCGGGAGATGGAGAGGTACGGCACACGACGGGTGACGGGCGCACTGCTCGCCCTCACCGCGGCCGGCGGGCTGCTGCTCACCGGCTGCAGCGCGGACACCGGCAGCCGGAGCAGCGCCGACGGGGCGCACCACGGCGGCTTCCCGGCCCCGGCGCAACCGCAGGACGAGCGGAGCGAGCGGCCCGGTGAGCCCTCGGACCACCTGTCGACGTTCGCGCTGGACGTCGACACCGCCTCCTACGGCTACGCCCGCCGGCAGCTGGCCGAGGGCCGCCGCCCGGACCCGGCCGAGGTCCGCCCGGAGGAGTTCGTCAACAGCTTCCGGCAGGACTACCCGCGCCCCGACGGCGACGGCTTCACCGTGACCGTCGACGGGGCCCGCACCGGCGAGGGCGACTGGTCCCTGCTCCGGGTCGGCCTCGCCACCCGGCTCGCCGCCCCGGACACCGCACGCCCGCCCGCCGCCCTGACCTTCGTCGTCGACGTCTCCGGCTCCATGGCCGAACCGGGCCGCCTGGACCTCGCCCGCGCCGCCCTCGACACGATGACCGACCGGCTGCGCGACGACGACTCGGTCGCACTGGTCACCTTCAGCGACACCGCCGAACGCGTGCTGCCGATGACCCGGCTCGGCGGCCGGCGCGCGAGCGTCCACGACGCGATCGACCGTCTTGAGGCGCAGGAGTCCACCAACCTCGGAGCGGGCGTGGAGACCGGCTACGCCACCGCCGTCGACGGCCTGCGCGAGGGCGCCACCAACCGGGTCGTCCTCGTCTCCGACGCGCTCGCCAACACCGGCGACACCGACCCCGGCACCATCCTGGAGAAGATCGCCGGCGCCCGCCGCGAGCACGGCATCACGCTGTTCGGCGTCGGCGTCGGCAGCGACTACGGCGACGCCCTGATGGAACGCCTCGCCGACCGGGGCGACGGCCACACGGCGTACGTGTCGGACACCGAGGAGGCCCGACGGGTCTTCTGCGAGCAGCTCCCGCGCAACGTCGACCTCACCGCCCGTGACGCCAAGGCCCAGGTGGCCTTCGACCCGCGGACGGTCGCCGAGTTCCGCCTGGCCGGCTACGACGACCGGCGGGTCGCCGACGAGGACTTCCGCGACGACCGCGTCGACGGCGGCGAGGTCGGGCCCGGCCACACCGTGACCGCCCTGTACGCCGTGCGGCTCAGGCCGGGCGCCGCCGGCCACCTGGCCACCGCGACCGTCCGCTGGCTCGACCCGCGGACCCGCGCCCCGCACGAGGCGACGGGACAGCTGGAGACGGCCGCCCTGCGCCCCGGCGTCTGGCAGGCGGGCGACCGCTTCCAGGTCACCGCCGCGGCCGCCTACTTCGCCGACCTGCTGCGCTCCGGGGACGACCGTCACCGCCGCCTGCCCGGCGCCCCCACGCCCGAGGCGCTGGTACGGCACGCGGCCGCGCTGGCCCGGCGCACCGAGGACCCGGACGTGGCCGGCCTGGAGGAGGCCATCGAGCGGGCGACCGCCTGACGCGGACGCACGCACGGCGAGGACGGGCGATCGCTTGACGCGGACGCACACACGGCGGGGGACGCGCGCCGCCGCCCTTCGGAAACGCCGGACGGCGGGCCGCCGGAAACCCGGTGACCCGCCGTCTGGCGGAGGCGTGGTGGCGATCAGCCGTTCTCGGCGAGCACCGAGATGTCGTCCAGCACGTGCGACAGCGAGTCGTCGCCCTTGGCCTGCGTGGAGTTCTCCGCGCACTGCTGGTACTGCGGCGAGGACAGGATCGGGATGTCCTGCACGCCGACGTTGACCAGCGCGACGATGTTCTGGATGTCGGCCTTGGCCGGCAGGCCGATGCAGGGCTTGTTCAGCGAGCCCTGGACCAGCGAGAGCTGCGGGCTCTGCTCGCCGAACGTGGCCGAGTTGCCGAACTCCGACTTGGCGCCGTTGCCGCTGGCGGACCAGGTGCCGTCGCCGTCACCGTGGGCGAGGGCCTGGGGGGCGGTCGCCGCCGTCACACCGGCGAGCGTCGCGGCGAGAGCCGCGGTGGCCCACAGCTTCTTCATGTTCTTTCCCTTCGAAAAAGCGGACTCCAGGGGAGGAGCTGCATGATCGTCAACGTCTGACAGGGCGTCCGGGTTGCGGCTTGTGCCCCGATTGGAGTAGCGCACTCCGGGGCGCCGTACGCGCCCGGCCGGGGCATCGGCGAGCTCCCCCGGACGACGACGAAGCGAGCCGCCGGAAGGACCGGCGGCTCGCTGGCGGGCCGGCGAAGCCGGCCCGGGGGACCCGGAAGGCGGGCCCCGGTGGCCGAGGACGGGGCCGGTCAGCCGTTCTCGGCGAGGACCGCGAGGTCGTCCAGGACGTGCGACAGCGAGTCGTCGCCCTTGGCCTGCGTGGAGTTCTCGACGCACTGCTGGTACTGCGGCGAGGACAGGATCGGGATGTCCTGCACGCCGACGTTGACCAGGGCGAGGATGTTCTGGACGTCGGCCTTGGCCGGCAGGCCGATGCAGGGCTTGTTGAAGGAGCCCTGGATCAGTGCCATCTGCGGGCTCATGTTGCCGTAGGTGGCCGAGTTGCCGAACGACTGCTGAGCGCCGTTGCCGCTGGCGGACCAGGTGCCGTTGCCGTCGCCGTGGGCGAGGGCCTGCGGCGCCATGGCAGCGGATGCGCCGACGACGGAGGCGGCGACCGCGGCGGTAGCCAGTACCTTCTTGATCACTTGCTTGTCCCTTCTGAAGAAACCCCGTCCACCGGAGCGCCCTGGTCAACTCCGCCCGGCGGGCTTGGTTCCTGCCATTCACTCCGATGGCCCACACTGCGGCCCCGGCGCGGCGCACCGGCCCCTGACGGTTTTCCGTGAATTCCGCAAGCCCGAACGCGCCGATCGGGTGAACACCCGCAACCAAACCGTCCCGGCCGGGTTGATGCGGGGGCAGGTAGTTGCGTCTTGGCCAGGGGCCAGGAAAGGAAAGCGAAATGCTGAAGAAGGCAATGGCCGCGGCGGCGGTCGCCGCGTCGGTCACCGGAATCGCGACCGCGGCAGCCCCCCAGGCGCTTGCCACCGGCGACGGCAACTCCACGTGGTCCGCGAGCGGCAACGGCGCCGCCGAGTCGTTCGGCAACTCGGTGACCAAGGGCAAGATGAGCCCGCAGGCCACCCTCGTCCAGAGCTCCCTGAACAAGCTCTGCGTGGGTCTGCCGGCCAAGGCCGACGTCCAGAACATCGTGGGCATCATCGCCAACGTGGGCGTCCAGGACATCCCGGTCCTGTCCGCGCCGCAGTTCCAGGAGTGCGCCGAGAACTCGACCCAGGCCAAGAGCGACGACCCGCTGTCGCACGTCGCCGACGACATCTCGGTCCTCGCCGCGAACGGCTGACCCCGCGCCGACGCGTCGCGTCCGGGCCGCCCGCATCCTCCCCGCGGGCACCCGGACGCGGCCCGTCCGGAGCGCCACACCCTCTTCTCCTCGCCGCGGCGGCGGGGTGTTTTTGTGCCCCGCCCTTCCTGCCGCGCCTCCCGCACACGGGTGCACGCGTGGTTCCGGCGTGTCCATTGCGGAAGGTATTCGAGTGAATTACCCGGCGGCACACGTTCCGTCGATTCAGCGGATGTCTATCTCTGGTTCTGCAGCCTGCAGGTCATGGTGCGAGCCGTTCCGACTGTGCTCGCTCGGTTATGCCCGAAAGGGCCGGCCGACACGGTGCATGACCGCAGAGAAGGGATATTCCATGAAGAAGTGTGCTGCTGTCGTCGCCGGCCTGGTGCTGGCCCTCGGCGCTGCCGCCCCCGCGTTCGCCGACGGCGGTGCCGAGGCGGAGGGTGCCGCCGTCAACTCCGGCGGTCTCCTGTCCGGGAACGTCGTCCAGGTGCCGATCAACGCGCAGATCAACGCCTGCGGCAACAGCATCAACCTGATCGGCCTGCTCAACCCGGCCTCGGGCAACGTCTGCGTCAACGACTGACGATCGGACACCTCAGCCACTCGGCTGTGACAAAGCCGGCCTTGGGACCCGCTTCACGTGCCAAGGCCGGCTTTTCCCACATCTCCCAGCAGGAAGACCACGACATTGCGACAGAGCCTGAGCAGGGGATTGGTCGCTGCCGCCGCCGCGACGAGCATTCTGTCCCTGTACGGAAGTCCCGCCCTCGCCGACGGGCACGCGGCCGGGGCGGCCCGCCACTCGCCGGGCGCCCTGTCCGGCAACAGCGTCCAGGCCCCGATCGAGGTGCCGCTGAACGCCTGCGGCAACTCCATCGACGTCATCGCCGCACTCGACCCCGCGTTCGGCAACTCCTGCGCCAACGCCGCGCACACCTCCTCCGCCTCCTCGCGCGCGCACGGCAACCCGTCCGGCGACGACTCCGGATACGGGGACGACGGGGACGGCGGAAGCCCGGTGCACGTGCCGGGCGGAATCCACGTGCCGCCCGTACCGGGTGTCGGCCACGGGAACAAGCCCGGCCACGGCGAGCAGCCCGGTGGCGGCCACGACTCGGGCGGGGGCTACGGCGACCACTCCGGTGGCGGTTACGGCGACGACGACTCGGGTGGCGGTTACGGCGACCACTCGGGCGGGGGGTACGGGGACACGCCCGGCGGTGGATACGGCGACCACTCGTCACCGCCGTACACCACGCCCCCGCCGCACACCACCCCGCCGGTGACCTCGCCTCCGCCGCACACGTCACCGCCCCCGCACACGTCACCGCCGCCGCACACCTCGCCGCCCCCGCACACCACCCCGCCGCCCACCACCCGGCCGCCGACGTCGCCGCCGCCCACCACCCGGCCGCCGCACACGTCGCCTCCGCCGCACACCTCGCCGCCCCCGCACACCACCCCGCCGTACACCACGCCTCCGGCGCACACGACCCCGCCGTACAGCACGCCGCCCGGCCACCACGGCGGGAACGGGCACCACGGGCATCACCCGAGCCTGCCCGACACCGGCAGCGCCGCCATGCTGGCCGCCTCCGGGGTCAGCGCCGCGCTGATCGCGGGCGGTGTGATCCTCTACCGCAGGGGCCGCTCCGCGTCCCACCGCTGACGCGCTCCGCCCCGGCCCCGCACCCGTCCTCCGGGTGCGGGGCCTTCGCGTGCCGGAGGGTCACCTGTGCGGGGGAGCGGCTCACCCGTCCGCGGCGGCTCGGTGGCACATCGTCCTCTCGTATGACTGAGTGTCAGTAACTCACGGCTCGTCAGCCGGGCCCGGCCGGCGGTGCGCGAGTGGAGAGAGGAGCAGGCATGGCCCCACAGCAGCGACGCACCCGGAGCCGGCGGACGGCGGTCATCGCGGCCGCGGCCGTCGCGTCCGCGGTCCTGGCCTCCGGCCCCGGCTTCGCCGCCGGCGGGAAGGCCGCCGCCCGGGCCGCCGACCCGGCCCCTCCCCCCACGGCGACGACCCCGGCCGGCCCGGCGACACCGGGTGACCCCACGACCCCCGCCGGCTCCACGACCCCCGCCGGCTCCACGACACCGGCCGGCCCGAAGGCGCCGGGCACCCCGGACATCGCGCTGACGCCGGCCGCCCCGCCCACGCCCATCACGCCGCCCAGCCTGCCGAGCACTCCGGGCACCTCGCCCGCCTCGCCGACCCCGTCGTCAGGCGGGGCCGAGACCCCCGCCCCGCTCGCCCCCGCCTTCGGCGCCTACCTCGACTACGGGCCGCGCGGGGTGGCCCGGATGGCCGCGCTCAGCGACTGGCTGGGCGGCACGGAGATCCGCGTCGGCCACACGTACCTGCCCGGCGACCGCTGGCGCAATATCGAGGGCCCGCCCGGCTTCCTCGACGTCTGGGCCGACTGGCGGAAGCAGCGGGCCGACCGCACGCTCGTCCTCAATGTGCCGATGCTGGAGCGCAACGAGGAGGGCGTCCACGACGCGGAGGTCCGCCGGCTGCTGCGGCAGGGCGCCGCCGGGCAGTACGACCACCACTTCCGCCGGCTCGCCGAGCGGCTGGTGCAGCTCCAGGTGCCCGACACGGTGATCGTGCTCGGCTGGGAGATGAACGGCATCACCTACACCCACCGCTGCGGCCCCGACCCGCAGGCGTGGAAGGCGTACTGGCGGCGGATCGTCACCACCATGCGGGCGGTGCCCGGTCAGCGGCTGCGCTTCGACTTCGCGCCGAGCCGCGGCCGGGACGCGGTGCCCTGGACCGAGTGCTACCCCGGCGACGACACGGTCGACATCGTCGGCATGGACTCCTACGACCAGCCGTCCGGCATGACCTTCCAGCAGCAGGTCCAAGAGCCCTACGGCCTGCAGGCGCACGTGGACTTCGCCAAGGCCCACCACAAGCCGATCTCGTACCCGGAGTGGGGCCTGTTCCGCAACGGCGACAACCCCGAGTACATGCGCCGCATGCTGGCCTGGATGGCCGAGCACAAGCCGGTGTACAACACGCTGACCGACTACTGCCCGCACGGCGTGTGGCAGTGCTCCGGCAACCCGCGCGCCGCGCAGGTCTACCGGTCCGCACTCTCCGGCCAGGCCACGCCCACGACCCCGGCCGAGCCCACGACGCCCACCGCCCCGAGCACACCGGCCACGCCCACGAAGCCGACGACCCCGGCGACGCCCACCACGCCGAAGCCGAAGAACTGCTCGCCGCTCGACCTCGGTGACTGGGTGGAGTACTGGCTCGGCGGGAAGCTGTGCGTCAAGGTCGACTGGTGGTCCCGCCGGAGCTGACACCACCTCAGCCGCGGCGCCGCAGCAGCTCCTTGGCGCGGCGCCGCGCGGCCGCCTCGGCCAGCGCCGCCGCCAGCAGCGGCGCGGTGCGCCGGCGGGCCAGCAGCAGCCGCCGGCTGACGACCGGCTCGGGCCGCCAGTGCCGCTTGTACGGCTCGTCGCCGCGCAGCAGGCTCAGCGTCCCGCGTCCCGCCGCGTGCCCCGCGCAGGCGTCCAGCAGCATCACCGCCACGTCCGCCTTGCGCTCGCGCAGGCACGGGTGGGCGCCGTACAAGTAACCGCCCGCCAGGCCGGGCGAGAGCAGCGTCAGATCGACCGCGACCACCTCGCCGTCCAGCAGGAACTCGGTGACCACCGCGTCCCCGGAGCGCACCATCGGCCCGGCCGCGCGCACCAGGTGCTCGTGGAACCGCGGCCGCAGATGCTCGCCGGTGACCCGGCGGCCCTGCCACTGCAGCCGGTGCAGCGCCAGCAGCCGCCCCAGCGCCCCGGCCACCTCCTCCGGGGCGACGACCCGGCGCCGCACGCCGAGCGCGTCCAGCTTGCGCAGCTTGGCCCGCACCCGCTGCTGCGCCTTCGCCGAGGGCAGCCGCGCCACCAGCTCGGCCAGCGGCACGGCCGGCAGCTCCAGGCACAGGGAGTCCTGCAGCCGCGCCCGCGGACCCGGCCAGCGGTCGAGGATTCGCTCGGCCGCGCCGCCGGGCCGCACTTCACGCAGGTCGATCAGCGCCGTGCGGGCGGCCGAGGCGAGCAGCCCCGTCAGTGCGGTGAGCGCGGCATCCGCGTGCTCGTCGTCGACCAGGACGTCGCCGTAGTCGGAGATCGCCCCGCCCAGCGGCACCAGCGCGGGCAGCGGCCGGCGGACGGCGGTCAGCGGGGCCGCGGCGACCAAATCCTCGCCGTGCCGCACCAGCAGCAGCCGCAGCCGGCCCGGCCGGCCGTAGGAGCACCACCAGGAGTGCAGCCAGGGATGCGCCTGGAACGGGGTCGCGGTCGAGCAGGCGCGGTGCAGCCGGGTCCACGCCGGGCCGAGGGCGGCGAAGGCGGCCTCGTCGGTGATCACCTCGGTGCGGTACGCCGGGGGCGCCTGCGTGGGCGTGAGGGTCACCGCGGTCCCCGTGCCTCGGCGGCCAGGGCCGGGCTCGGCACGGACGCCGGGCGCGCGTCGCCCCGGCCGTCGTCCTCGCCGTCTCCCTCGCGGCGGGGCCGCACCAGCAGGGCCAGCCCGCCGAGCAGCCCGCCCGCGCTCGCCCCCACCAGCGTGGTGAGCGCGGGGGAGGCCGAGGACGGGTCGGCCGGCTTCAGCGCGCGGGCGAACTGCTGCAACTCGACATGGGTGGTGGCCTTGGCGCCGTTGGCGTGCCGGGTCAGCGCGGCGGCGACGGCGTTGGCCATGCCGGCGGCCAGCGCGGGCCGGGAGGAGGTCGCGGTGACCGCGACCATCGGCGCGTCCGGCGAGGTCGCCGTCTGCACACTGCGCTGCAGCTCCCGCACCGGGACCCCCGCCGCGCCCTGGGCGTCGCCGAGCACCGCGAGCTGGGTGGCGACCCGGCCGTAGGCCTGCGCGAAGCCGAGCGCGGACGCCGGGTCCGCCTGGCCGGTGGGGACGGCGACGACATAGGCGGTCGCCGTGTACTGAGCGGGCGTCAGCACGCCGTACGCCCCGCCGAGCAGCCCGCCGGTCACGGCGCCGGCCGCGAGCAGCGCCCACGGCGGCAGCGCCCGGACCCGGGCGAGGAGGGGACGGCGGTGCCTGCGGGCGGGAGTGTCGGTCATGACGGGCCGGCTTTCTGCGCGGAGTTCCTGCGGGAGTCGGACGGACGGGGAAGGGGGAAGGCATGCGTGCGAGGGGGCGGGGCGGTACGGGCGAGGGCGGCCGTGTACACGTCCATGAGCCGGGCGGCGCTGCGGCCGATGGCGTAGTGGCGGGCGGCCTCCGGGGCGAGGCGCGGGGCCGGGGCCTGCGCCCGCACCCGGGCGATCGCCGCCGCGAACTCCTCGGCGCCGCCCCGGACCCGGCGGGCCCCGGGCACGGTGTGCGGGGGCAGGTCCTCCAGGGCCGGGCAGGAGGCGTACAGCACGGGCAGACCGCAGGCCAGGCCCTCCACGACGGCCAGACCGAACGCCTCCTCCGGCGACGGCGAGGCCAGCACGTCCATCGCGCAGGCCAGGGAGGGCAGATCCGGGCCGGGACCGCCGTCCGGGAGCAGGGGCCGCTCACCGGCGAACACCACCCGCTCGGCGACGCCCGCCTCGTGCGCGGCGCGGCGCAGCGGGCCCTCCTGCGGGCCGCCGCCGGCCAGCAGCAGCCGGCAGTCGCCGGGCAGGCGGGTGAGGGCGTGGACCAGGACGTCGAAGCGTTTGCCGGGGGCGAGCCGCCCGATGCCGCCGACGACATAGGCGTCCGGCGGCAGGCCCAGCGCGCGGCGGGCGGCCAGGCGCCGGACCGGGTCGAAGCGGAAGCGGTCCACGTCGATGCCGTTGGGCACGACCGTGACGCGCGCCGGGGGCACGCCCCAGCGGTGCAGCCGGGCGGCGACGGTGGGGGAGACGGCGACGGTGGCGGCGCCGAGGCGCTCCCCGGCCAGGTACAGCGCCCGCACACCGGCCGACAGCGGGCGGCCCTCCATCTGCGTGTCGCCGAGGGAGTGCTCGGTGGCGACGACCGCCCGCACCCCGGCCAGCCGGGCGGCGATCCGGCCGTACAGGCAGGCCCGGTACAGATGGGTGTGGACCAGGTCGTAGCCGCCCGCGCGGATCAGCCGCACCAGACGGGGCAGCGCGGCCAGGTCGCGGTTGCCGGCCATGCCGAGGTCGATCACGCGCACCCCGTCGGCGGCCAGCCCGTCCGCGACCGCGCCCGGGTTGGTGAGGGTGACGACGTCGCAGGCGACGGGCAGGTGCCGCAGCAGCAGCCGCAGTTGCTGTTCCGCGCCGCCGACACCGAGGCCGGTGATGATGTGCAGGGCCTTCATCGCGCTCCCTCGCGGGCGGTGACCTGGCGGGACAGGGGCCGGCGCCGCAGCCGGTGCAGCCGGTGCTTGAGGAACAGCCGCATCGCCGTGTCCTGCTGGCCGACGTGGACGCGGGGCAGGGCGTGCGGGCCGGTCAGCGCGCCGGGGTCGATGGCGCAGGCGTAGCCGTACCCGGCGGCGCGGACGGCGGCCACGGCACGGCCGTCCACGGCGCCGTAGGGGTAGCAGAAGCCGCGCACGTCCCGGCCGGTCACCTCGGTGAGCAGGGCACGGCTCGCGGCGGTCTCCGCGCGCAGGGTGACGTCGTCGGCGAGGGTGAGGTCCACGTGGGTCAGGCCGTGCGAGCCGATCTCGACGCCCGCGGCCGCCGCGCGCCGCACACCCTCGGCGGTCAGCAGCGGCTTGCGCGGGCCGAGCGGGTCCCAGGCGTTGTCGCCGCCGAGCCGGCCGGGCAGCACGAACAGCGTGGCGCCGAAGCCGAAGCGGGCCAGCAGCGGCAGGGCGTGCTCGACGAAGTCGGCGTACCCGTCGTCGAAGGTGAGCCCGACCAGGCCGCGGGCGGTGCCACGGGCGCGGGCGGCGAGCAGGTCGGCCAGCGACACCCCGCGCAGCCCGTGCCGGCGCAGCCAGCGGAACTGCGCGGCGAGCCGGTCGGGGGTGACGGTGATGCGGTACGGGTCGTCGCGGCAGTCGGCGACCGAGTGGTACATCGCCACCCAGGGGAACGGGCCCGGGGCGACCCGCACGCCCCGGGTGGTGTGGTCAACGGGTGCGGCCATCGTCGATCCTCCGTGGAGCGGGACGGACGGAGCTTCGTACGGGGTCGGGGGCGGGGCTTTCGGTGGGGCTGCTGGTGGGCTCGGGGGCGGGGCCTTCGGTCCGGGCGGGTGCGGGGCCTTGGGCGGTGTTCGTGGTGGGGGCGGATGCGGGGCCTTGGGTGGTGCTTGTGGTGGCGGCGGGCGTGCGGCCTTGGGTGGTGCTTGTGGTGGGGGCGGGTGCGGGGCCCTGGGTGGTGCTTGCGGTGGGATCGGGCGTGCCGCTCTGGGTGGTGCTTGTCGCGGGGTCGGGCGTGCGGCTCTCGGTGGTGTTTGTGGTGGGTTCGGGTGCGTGGCCTTCGGCGGGGCTTGGCTGCTCGCCGGGTGCCGTGCCCGGTGCGGTGGTTCGGGAGGTGGCGCCCGCGCGGCCGCGGGCGGCGTTGCGCGCGGCGCGGCGGGTGGCGCCTCCGGCGGCCCGCAGCGCCCCGGCGCAGCCCTGCGCGTTCAGGGCGAGGCAGAGCAGGGCGAAGACGGCGGCCACCGTCGCCCCGCCCGCGGCCAGGCCGGCCACGGCCGGCTCCGGGCCGCGCGCCGCGTACGCCCCGGCGGCCGTCGCCACCGCCGCCGCCGCGAGCGGCCGGGCCAGCTCGCGCAGGACGGGCCCGGCCCGCAGCGGCACCCCGCGGGCCCCGGCCCCGGCGAGCAGCAGCACGGCGGTGACGGTGATGCCGCAGGCGTTGGCCGCGGCGATGCCCCGCACCCCCCACGCCCCCACGCTCGCCGCGCCCAGCCACCCGGTCGCCGCGATCCCAGCGGCCATCGCCGTGACCGGGTACCAGGTGGCGCGGCCCGCCGAGAAGTAGGCGCGGACCAGCACCCCGACCAGGGTCTGGCCGAGCAGCCCGAGCGCGTACACGCGCATCACGCCGGCCGTCGCCGCGGTGTCGCCGGCGGTGAACGCGCCGCGTTGGAAGAGGAGTGCGACGATCTGCGGGGCGCAGGCCACCACGGTCGCCGTGCCCAGCAGCACCAGGCAGGTCGCCATCGCCAGGTCCCGTTCCACCCGCCCGCGGGCCCGCTCGGTGTCGCCGTCGGCCAGCGCGCGAGCCACGACGGGGAAGGTGACCGTGCACAGCATCACCGACAGCGTCATCGGGATCTGCGCGACCTTCTGCGCGTAGTTCAGGTGGGAGATCGCCCCGGCGGGGAGCGTGGAGCCCAGGTAGCGCTCGATGAGGACCTGCGACTGCCGGCACAGCGCGAACAGCAGCACGCTCGCGAACAGCGCGAGCGCCACGGGCTGCGATCCGGCCCCCACCTCGCCGGGCACCTGCGGCACCCCCCGTCGCCGTAACTGCCGTACCAGAGACGGCAGCTGTACGACGACCATGAGGCAGCCGCCGACCGCCACGCCGGCCGCCGCCGCCCGCACGCCCAGCCGGCCGCCGAGCAGCGGCATCACGGTGATGATCCCCGCGTTGTAGGCCACGTAGATCGCCGCCGGGGCGGTGAAGCGGCGGTGCGCCCGCAGCAGGGCGCTGCAGTACCCGGCGACGCCGAAGCTGAGCACACAGGTCGCCGTCAGCCGGACGCAGCCGGCGGCCAGTGCCGGGTCGGGCAGGCCGGGCGCGAGAATCTCGACGACGTAGGGCGCGGTGACGACGAGCAGCGCGCCGGTCGCGGTGAAGGCCAGCGCCAGCCGGGGCAGCGTGGCGGCGAGCAGTGCGCGCACCGGGTCGCCGGGCGCGCCCCGCGCCCGCCGCGCGAGCGCCATGCTGAACGCCGGCACCAGCGCGAACGCCAGCCCGTCCTCGATCAGCAGCGTCGCCGCGAACTCCGGGACGGTCCAGGCGACGAGGAACGCGTCGGTGTCGCTCCCGGCCCCGAACAACCGCGCCAGCGCCTGGTCCCGCACCAGCCCGAGCAACGCCCCGGCCACCGAGAGCGCGGCCGTGACGAGCGCGGCACGGGCGAGGAAGCGGGGGGAGACGGGGGTGAGGTGATCGTCGCCGGGGAGTGGTGCGGGTGCCGGTGCGTGTGCCGGTGCCGATGCGTGTGCCTGTGCCGGTCCCGTCGGCGGGGGGCACGCCTCCGCGCCGGGCGCCGGACCGGGCGCCGGGACCTCCGCCCCGGTCGCGGGCGCCGGCGTCCGTGAGGGCGCGTTCGCGCGCGGGACCGGTGGGGGTGTGACCGTCATCGCGGGCCGGCCCCCTGCCCGGTGGGGGCCGCGAGCGCCCACCAGGACGCCAGGCCCAGGCACACCGCGGTCAGGACGGTCGAGGGCCCGCCGATGTCGGCGTACACGAAGTCGACGAGCTGCCACAGCAGCAGCCCGACCGCGACCAGGGCGCAGTCCAGAGCGGGGGCGCCCTGCCGCCGGGTGCGCAGCAGCCGGCGCAGCGCGCACACCAGCACGGCCAGCCAGCCACCGGCCAGGGCGAGCAGCCCGAGCAGGCCCTGCTCGCCGAGGACCAGCAGATACATGTTGTGCGGGGACAGCAGCGGCTGGCGGCGGAAGGCCGCGCCCGCGCCCTCGGTGTCGCTGCCGGAGGACAGCGCGAGGGAGGCGTGCGCGTCGCGGTGGTCGGGGAACCCCTTCAACCCGACGCCGGTCAGCGGGTGTTCGCGCCACATGTCGACGGCCGCCGCCCACATCGTGTACCGGTCCGTCACCGACTGGTCCGGCGCGTCCGTGACCCGGGTGATGCTGCTGATCCGCTCCTGCAGCATCGCCGAGCCGACGCCGAACCCGCCGACCAGGACCACCCCGGCCGCCACCACGGCCGCGGCCACCTTCAGCGCCCGCCGCACCCCGGCCAGCACCAGCTGCACCGCGCAGGTCACCGCGGTCGCGATCCACGCGCCCCGGCTGAAGGACACCGCCAGCGGCAGCAGCAGGGCCATCGCGCACACCCCGGCGGCCGTCCGCTGCCGTACCTCCGAGTGGCCCAGGGCCAGGCCGACGGCGGCGACCAGGCCGAGGGAGACCACCGTCGCCATGCCCATCACGTCCTGCGGGCCGAACGTGCCGACCGCGCGCACGTCCTCGCCCTGGTACGAGGCGCCGGTGCCGGTGACGTACTGGTGCACCCCGACGGCGCCCTGCCACAGGGCGAGGGCGACCAGCGCCCAGGCGAGCAGCCGCGCGTCGCGCCGGTCGCGGATCAGCAGCAGCACCGCGCCCGGCACCAGCACGAAGATCTGCAGATAGCGGCCGAGACCGCTGATCCCCGCACCGGGCGAGGCGGCGTGCAGGGCGGCGAGCGCCACCCCGGCCACCGGCATCCCGAGCACCACCGCGGCCGTACGGGACAGGGGCCGGCGCCGCTGCCGCAGCAGCCGTACGACGCACAGCAGGACGACGAGCGCGGACACGGCGTCGGCCGGGCCCGCGCCGCCCTCGGCGTCCGGGTTCTGCGGCAGCGCGAGCAGCGCGAGCACGGCGACGGCCGCCCACACCGGGGAGGCAGGCGGGCGCAGCGGCTGCGGCAGCGCGAGACTCATGACGGGTCAGCTCCCGCTCGGGCGCAGCAGCGCGGCGGCGGTGCGCAGCAGGATGCACACGTCCTGCCACAGCGACCAGTTGTCGATGTAGGCGTTGTCGAAGCGGGCCCGGTCCTCGATGGAGGTGTCGCCGCGCAGCCCATGGATCTGGGCGAGCCCGGTCAGGCCCGCCGGCATGCGGTGGCGGGCGGCGTAGCCGGGATGGGTCCGGCTGAACCGGGCGACGAAGTAGGGGCGTTCGGGACGCGGGCCGACCAGGCTCATGTCGCCGCGGAAGACGTTCCACAGCTGCGGCAGCTCGTCGAGCGAGGTGCGGCGCAGGAAGCGGCAGAACGGGCTCATCCGGTCGTCGCCGGCCACGCTCCAGCGGGTGGCCGCCTCGTGCGCGTCCACGGGGCGGTGGGTCCGGAACTTCAGCAGCGTGAAGGGCCGCCCGTGCTGGCCGATCCGCTCCTGCCGGAACAGCACCCCGCGTCCCCCGGTGAGCCGCAGCACGGCCGCGCACAGCAGCAGCACCGGTCCGGCCGGGACGAGCAGCGCCCCGGACACGAGGACGTCCAGCAGCCGCTTGCCGGCGCGCGGGCGCGGCGCGTCCAGCGGCAGCCGGCGGCAGGCGAACCCGGCGAGCTGCTGCGGCGCCCCGTACGACGGGGTGTCGGCGTCGAGCTCCCACACCGTGCAGCCCGACTCGGCGAGCGCCCGCAGCAGCGGGGCCTGCCCGGTGCGCACCGCGGGGTGGACGGCGAGGACGTCGCGCACCCCGTTCTGGATCAGCGCCCGCTGCACCTCCTCGCCGGTGGTGAGCACCGGCAACCCCTCGCCGCCGCCCGGCTGTTCGGCCACCACGCCCACCGGGCGCACCCCGCAGCGCGGATGGCGCAGCACGGCGGCGGCCACCCGCTGCGCGGCCGGCGCGGGGCCGACGACCAGGGCGGGGCGGGGGCGGCGCAGCAGCGCGGCGCGGCGCCGCCAGTGCACGGTGCCGCGGGTCGCGCAGACGGCCCCGCACTGCAGCAGGAAGCCGAGCAGCAGGGCCCGGGCGGGCAGCGCGTGCTCGGGCCGGTACGCGGCGACGGCGGCGGCCAGCGCCAGCCAGCCCACCGCGATCCGGCCGCACACGGCGGGCAGTTCGTCCAGGACGCCCGTCACACAGCTGTTTCCGCGCGGGCGCAGCAGCAGGGTCACGGCGACCAGCGCGGCGGCCGTCAGCGGCCGCTGCTGCGCCCCGGTGAGGGCGAGCGCCCCGGCGAGCGCGGCGAGGGCGTCGGCGGCGAGCAGCGGCAGCGGCGAGGCGCGCCGCGCGGGCGGCCGGCGCAGCGGGAACCGGAAGCCGTCGGCGGGCCGCGGCCGGACCGTGACGGGCGCGTACGGGTGCGCGCCGGGCGGGGGAACGGTGCTTTCCGCGGTCACGACTGGAGGGACTCCCTGCACTCGGAGGGCACGACGCGGGATGCGGGCACCCCGCCGAGCAGGTCGCGGTAGACCTCCGCGACCGCCTCGGCGGTGTGCCGCACGTCGTGCGTGGACAGGACGTGGTGGCGCCCTCGCCGGCCCAGCGACGCGCGCAGCGGGGCGTCGCGCAGCAGCGCGGTGACGGCGCGGGCCAGCGCCGCCGGGTCCGCGGGCGGCACCGGGCCGGGGCCGGGCAGCGCGGGCGGGAGACTCTCGCGGGCGCCGTCGACGTCGGTGACCACCACCGGCCGGGCGCAGGCCATCGCCTCCAGCGGGGCGAGGGCCATGCCCTCCCAGCGCGAGGGCAGCACCACCAGGTCGGCGGCCCGGTACCAGGGCAGCGGGTCGGCGACCGCGCCGGGGAACACCACCGAGCGCGGGGCGCGCGCCCGCAGCGCGGCGCCGTCGGGCCCGTCGCCGACGAGCGCCAGCCGGGCGCCGGGCACCTCGCGGCTGACGGTGTCCCAGGCGGCGAGCAGGACGTCCTGCCCCTTCTGCCGGCACAGCCGTCCCACGCACACCACGAGCGGGGCCGACGCCGGGAGACCGGGCAGCAGCGCCGCCCGGGCCGGGCCCGGCTCGCCCGGCGGGAACCGGTCGGGGTCGATGCCGTTGGGCACCACCACCCAGCGCCCGCGCACCCCGGCGCGAACACCCCGCGCGCGCTCCGCCTCGCTCACGCACACCACCCGGGACGCCCAGCGCGCTCCCCACCGCTCCCAGGCCAGCGACAGCGCGGCCACCGGCCCGCCGACGGCCTCGAAGGACCAGGCGTGCGGCTGGAACACGGTCGGGATCCGGCCGCGCACGGCCAGCCGCCCGGCGAGCCCGGCCTTGGCGCTGTGGAGGTGCACCAGGTCCGGCCGTACCTCCGCCACCAGCCGCGCGAGACCGCGTGCCTCCGCGGCGGTGGCGGGGCCGGGCGAGCGGGTGGCACGCCAGGTCCGCACCCGCGCGCCCAGGTCGCGCAGTACGGCGGTGAGCGGGCCGTCGGGGCAGGCCACCGTCACGTCGAGGCCGGCGCCGAGCTGGGCCCGGGCCAGGTCGGTCACGACCCGGGCGACACCGCCGTCCACGGGCTGCGTGACATGCAGGACGCGGGCCCGGGGGGCGGTGGCTGACTGGTGCATGGCGCGCTTTCCTCGCTCAGGGGTGGTCCTCGTCACGGGCGGGAACGCGTCTGCTGCCGATGGTCGACGGCGACGAAGAGCGCCTCGGCCCACGCCGCGTCCCGCTGGGAAACGAGCCGGCGGGCCGGCTGGTCACCACCGCGCCGCAACCCCTTGGCCAGATCGAACGCATGGGCGGTCCTGTTCGCACAGGTGGTCGGAGAGCGCCATGGCGGGGGGACGCCCCGCCGGGCGCCTCGGGAGGTCCGCAACTCTAGTTGCCATCCGGACTAATCCGGAGAAACCCGGCAAGTGTGTCGGAACCGTGAACCTCGCCACGCGCGCATCACCCCTTTGGCGGCACAACTCCCGGCGACGCCAGGCGTTGACACAGCGCCGGGCAATCGCCCGGGTGTTTTGTTTCAACCCAAGGAGCACCTCTCCATGTCGCGTATCGCGAAGGGCCTGGTCCTGACCTCCGCCGCCGTCGCGGCCGTTGCCGGTGGTGCCGGCGTCGCCGCCGCCGACGCCGGCGCTGGTGCCGCCGCCCACGGCTCGCCCGGCGTCATCTCGGGCAACGTCGTCCAGGTTCCGATCCACATCCCGGTGAACGTCTGCGGCAACACCGTCGACATCATCGGCCTGCTGAACCCGGCCTTCGGCAACACCTGCGTCAACGACTGACGTCGTTCGCACCCTCAGACCGGCCGCTCTTCCCCCGGGGAGGAGCGGCCGGTCCGCATGTGCGTGAGGGTGTGCCCCGAATGGGGGAGGGGGCCACGGGTGGCGTGTCGGACCTTGACCGGCCGACGAGGGCGCCTCACCTGGGCGGACGGCCCCGACGGGGCGACCGATGCGGCGGCGCTGCGGCGATCGGGTGATCGCTGTCCGCATTCGAGCAGTTGCGCGACGTAGTCGGTCCTCGCACGGTGGGCTCGAGAACCCTCGCCCGTTCGAGCCCCTCGAAAGGAACCCCCCATGCGTGGTCTGTCCGTCCGGAGTGCCGCGTCCACCGCACTCTGCGCCACCCTCGCCCTCGGCCTCGCCGCCCCCGCCGCCCTGGCGGCCGACGCCTCTCCCGAGGGCACCCGTGCGGCGTCCCGCGCGCCCGCCCCCGACGCGGACACCCTGCTCGACCTCGGCGCGCTGCTGAAGCCGGTCACCGACCTGCTCGACTCCGTCCTCGCCTCCGGCGCCGGCCAACTCGACACCGACGAGGCGGCGAACGTCAACGACGTGGTGCAGGACGCCCTCGCCGACGTCCAGGCGTCCCTCCCCGCGGCCTCCACCTCCGTCCCGGCCTCCAACTCCACGGTGACCACGACGCCGAGCACGCCCGCCACGCCGACCACGCCCGCCGTTTCCACCCCGGAGGCCGCCGCGACGCCCGCCGCCGGCACGACCGACGCCGCGCTCGCCGCCCTGCAGAAGGCCATCGACGACCTGGTCAAGGCTACGACCTCGCTCAACACCACCCAGGCGGGCACCGCGGCGAGCGGCCTGGCGACGAGCCTGGTCGACCTGGTCAACGCCACGCTCAAGGGCGTCGGTGTCTCCACCTCGTCCGGCCTGACCACGGCGACGACGCTGCCCGCGCCGCTCCCGGCGACCGGCCCGTCGACCCTCCCGGCGCCCCTCACACCGGCCGTCGTGGCGCCGTCCGCGTCGTAACTCCGGCCGGTGTGATTTCCGGGGGCGGCCCGGAAATTTGCCCGCACCCGGTTTCCGGGCCCGGGGGCGATCGTTAGGCACGGCGTCAGAATTCCCTGAGGCGACGTGAGTTGCCGACGAAAGGAACACGATGAAGTCCCTGAAGGCTGCCGCGGTCGTTGCCGGTTCGATGGTCCTCGCGGGCGCCGCCGCCCCCGCGTTCGCCTACAACACCGCCGACCTCACGCCGACCAGCCTCAACGGCGCCGTGAACTCGCTCACCAAGGGTCCCATCGACGTGATGCCGCTCAAGCACCAGTCGGACGCGCTGGACACCGAGAACAAGGACTCCGCGCTCAACACGGTGAAGGGCGCCACCACCACCCTGAACAAGACCGGACTGCTCGGCGGACTGCCGCTGGGCGGCTGAGCCGGCACACCCCCGAAGGGCCGGATCCGCAACCACGCGGAACCGGCCCTCGCGCGTACGGGGGGGCTGCGCCCGGCGGTCGTGGCGGGGCCCGGCCCGGCGGTATTGTCCGGGGCGGGGCCCGGCGGTGGTGTCTGGGGCGGGGCCCGGCGGTCGTGGCTGCTGTCGGGTTTGGGGCTGGGCCTCGCGGGTGTGTCAGCGCTCGGGCCGGTGGCTGGGCCCGGCGTTCCTGTCGGCTTTCGGGCCCGGGGCTGCGCCCGGCGTTCGTGTCCGCGCTCCGGCGCTGGGGCTGCGCCCGGCGTTCGTGTCCGCGCTCGGGCTCAGGGCTGCGCCCGGTGTTCACACCGGCTTCCGTACTCGCCGCCGCGCGCGGCCTTCGCACCCGTTCTCGTGCCCGTGGTCGGCCTGTTCGAGGCGCGTCCCTCGATCGTGTGGAGCACCCCCGGGGCGTCGTCCGGTCGGGTGAGAGAGGGCCGGGCGGGGGAAAGACCCGCCGATATGGTCGCGCGGTGACTTCAACCTCAAGCGAAGCCCCCTTCCGCACCGCCGATCTGGGCACCCTCGTGATGATGCCCTGGAGCGGCGAGGCGCCCGACGGCGCCGACATGCCCTACCTCCTCGTCTACTCCCTCGGCGACACCGAGGACGGCCCCGAGGGCACGGCCGCCGCCATCGAGCGGCTGCTCGCCGGCCACGGCCTGACCGTCGGCGGCGACCTGGTCGACGGCAACGCCCGGCCGAGCCTGCCGGTCAGCCTCCTCGTCGAGTCCGGCGCGGCCGTCGTCACCCTGCCCCCGCTCGTCGCGCAGTGCGCCCCGCCGCCGGAGTGGCTCGCCGCCGCCTCCGCCCGCGGCTTCGCCTACCTGGTGTTCACCACGCGCGCGTGGCCCGACGCCGAGCCCGGCAAGGCCGTCGAGCCGGAGGCCCTCGCGGCGTTCGCCGGCGCGGACGAGACCCTGGAGGCCGCCGCCCACCTCGTCCTGCCCACCCGCAGCGTCCGCAGGTGACGGACGGCTCCCGCGGCGACAGACCCTTCGGTCGGCGTTGGGCTCGGTGCGACGGCCGGAGCGACCGCCGGCTTGAGGGACGGCGTGAGGGCCCTGCGTGAGGAGCGGCGTGAAGACCGGCGTGAGCGCCGGTGTGACAGGCGGCCGAGCCGACAATGCGGCCGTCCTACTACTGCGGCAGCCGGGGGAATTGTGCCCTCGCCCCGTTTTCCGGCTCGTTGAGCGGTACGCACGCCCAGCCCCCGAACTCCTGAAAGGGCCCGTACCCCAGATGAAGTCGACCACCCGAGGAACCCTCGCCGCCGTGTTCACGTGCGTGGCCGCCGCGGCCGGCGCCGCGCCCGCCGTCGCGGCGGACGCCGTACCCGTCCCCCTGCCGCTGCAGGGCGTGGAGAAGTCCCTCCACGTCGAGCTGCCCGAGGTCGGCGGCGAGCTGCCGCTGCCCAAGCCCGGCTCTCCCGAGGGACCGCGCTACGTCGAGGGCCGGCTCCTCCCCGACCGGGTGATCCCGCAGCTGCCCGTCACGGCCGGCCTGCCCGGCGCCGGGCTGCGTGCCCCGCTGCCGCACCTGCTCGGCGGCGACTTCGACCACGTCGGCCTCGACGCCCCCGCCTCCGACCTGCGCACCCTCGGCCCCGGCGCCACCCTGGACGCCCCCCTCACCGCCCCGCGCGGCGCCTTCGGCCTGCCGCAGCCGAAGCTGCCCGAGGCGGGGATCATCACCCCGGTCCTGCAGACGGTGCCCACGGCGGGCCTCGGCCTCGGCCCGGGGCTGTAGCCGTACATCCGAACGTCAGGTGTGCCGCGGTCGTCGGACGGGCCCGGGTGGACGTGTTCCGCCCGGGCCCGTCGCCGTGCGGTCACGTGGGCGTCGTAGTCGTACGGCTCACGTGGGCGTCGTAGTCGTACGGATCACGCGGGCGTCGTACGAGTCACCTGGGCGTCGTACGAGTGTCGTATGAGCCGGATGGGCGGCCGGTGGTGACCCGGGCGGCCGCGCGGCGGTTAGCGGTGACGACACAGCGGAGCGGAGCCGTGGGCGCGCCGAGGAGCGGCCGCCGCCGGCACCCCGGAGCGACGAGGAGCACAGCATGGTCGTGAGCGTCGGCCAAGTCACCGTGGGCGGCGAGAGCGCGGCGGCGCCGGCCAGACCCGGACCCGTGCACGGCACCCGGCGGGAGATGCTGCGCGGACTGCTCGTGCCCGCCGTCGCGCTGGCGTTCACCCCGGCGTTCGCCGCCTGGCCCCGGCACGGCGGCGGGGACGGCGACGGGGAGACCGGCTTCGACGAGACCTACCGCGGCCGCCGCATCCAGGGCGTCAAGGTCGACGGCGCGCGCACCCTCGCCGCCGGCGCGAGCGGCGACGCGGCCCAGTGGCAGGTCACCGTCGACGGACGCCCGCTGCACCTGATGCGCCGCGCCGACGGCACCTGGCTGAGCATGGTCGACCACTACCGCTCGTACCCGACCCCGCTGGAGGCGACCCGCGCCGCGGTCGACGCGCTCGGCCCCGGGCAGCAGCTGCGCGCGACCCCCCTGGCGCACGGCGGCCACGGCGGCCACGGCGGTCATGAGCACATGGGGGGAGAGCATGGCGTACACGCGTAAGGACGTCAGCGCGCTGACGGCGGGGGAGAAGCGGCGCTTCGTCAACGCGCTGCTGGACCTCAAACGCCGCGGCGAGTACGACGAGTTCGTGCGGATGCACATCGAGTACTACACCTCCGACGGCGAGAACGGCCTGCGTACGGCCCACATGGCGCCGTCCTTCCTGCCCTGGCACCGCAAGTTCGTGCTGGAGCTGGAGCGCGCGCTGCGCCGCATCGACGACGCCGTGACCGTGCCGTACTGGGACTGGACGCGGCTGCGCAGCGCCCGGTCCGTGCCGTGGAGCGACGACCTGCTCGGCGGCAACGGGCGCAGCTGGGACCAGCAGGTGACGACCGGGCCGTTCGCCTACCGCCAGGGCCACTGGACGATCCGGGAGAACGTGACCGACGGCCGGTTCCTCACCCGTGACCTGGGCCGCGCCCGCGACCCCATCGACCTGCCCACGCGGGCCGAGCTGGACGCGGCGCTGAACGACCCCGTCTACGACGTCGCGCCGTGGGACTCCACGGTCACCCGGGGCTTCCGCAACAAGCTGGAGGGCTGGGGCACCGGCCGGGGCAGCGCCTCCTGGCGCACCCACAACCGCGTGCACCGCTGGGTGGGCGGCGTGATGCTGGGCGGCGCCTCCGTCAACGACCCCGTCTTCTGGCTGCACCACGCCTTCATCGACCTGCAGTGGACGCGCTGGCAGCAGCGCCACCCCGGTGTCCGCTACCAGCCGGAACGGCCGCCCGCCCCCGGCACCGCGCAGTACCGCCGGGTCGTGGCCCGCCACGAGAAGCTGCCGCCGTGGGACGTGACACCGGACTCGCTGGAGGACGTCAGCCGGATCTACCGGTACGTCTGACCGGCGGGGGCGGGGGCCACGGGCCTGATCGGCCCGCGCGGGTCAGGCGTACGCGCCCGGCGCAGGCGTCCGCACATGCGCCCGGCGCAGGCGTCCGCACACGGGGAGAGCCCCGGCGCTCGAGGTGCCGGGGCTCTCGGGGGAACTCTCGGGGAAGAGAGGCGAGGCGACGTCAGTTGCCGTAGCCGCCGCCACCCTTGCCGTCGTCGTCGTGGCCGCCGTCGTGGTCGCTGACGTTGGCGCAGGTGTTGCCGAACGCCGGGTTCAGCAGGGCGATCACGTTGACGGTGTTCCCGCACAGGTTGACCGGGACGTGGACGGGGACCTGGACGACGTTGCCCGAAACGACACCCGGCGAACCGACGGCCGCGGCACCGGCGCCCGCGTCCGCCAGCGCCAGGCCGGCCCCGCCGAGCACCATGGCACCCGTGCCGAGCGTGACGGCGGCCGTCTTCGCGATGCGAGACATCCCATCTCCTTCTGAATCGGTGAGCACGGCGGCGGATCGCCCGCCGCACTGTCCGTTCAACGCGGCTGTTGACGCGGGGTCACGGCGTACACGGCCCTATCACCCTTTTTGAACAGGCGGTTCCGGCAGACGGCGCCGGGGGACCGCCCGGTGAGGTGATCGGGTCGGACGGTCAGGGCAGCAGGCGTACGGGGGTGCCGGCCAGGTAGGCCTGGATGTTCTCGACGGCCTGGCCGTAGTACGTGCGGTAGTTGGCCCGGGAGACGTATCCCAGGTGGGGTGTGGCGAGGAGGCGGGGGGCCGTGCGCATCGGGTGGCCGGCGGGGAGCGGCTCCTCGTCGAAGACGTCCACCCCGGCCCCGGCGATCCGGCCCTCGCGCAGGGCGGCGAGCAGGGCGTCCTGGTCGACGATGGCGGCGCGGGAGGTGTTGATCAGGTAGGCGGTCGGCTTGAGCAGGGCGAGTTCGGCGGCGCCGAGCAGGCCGCGGGTGCGCTCGCCGAGGGCGAGGTGGACGGAGACGAAGTCGCTGCTCGCGAGGAGTTCCTCCTTGGAGGGGGCGCGTTCGACGCCGACCTCGTCGGCGCGCTCCTGGGTGAGGTTCTGGCTCCAGGCGCTCACCCGCATCCCGAAGGCCAGCCCGACCTGTGCGACCCGGCTGCCGATCTTGCCGAGCCCGAGCAGGCCGAGCCGGCTGCCGTGCAGGTCGGCGCCGACGGTGGACTGCCAGGGCCCGCCGGAACGCAGGGCGCCGCTCTCCTCGACGATGCCGCGGGCGAGGCCGAGCAGCAGCGCCCAGGTCAGCTCGACGGGCGGGGTGGAGGAGCTGGCGGTGCCGCAGACGGTGACGCCGTGCTCGGCGGCGGCCGCGTAGTCGATGACGCTGTTGCGCATGCCGGAGGCGATCAGCAGCCGCAGCCGGGGCAGCCGGGCGAGGAGCGAGGCCGGGAAGGGCACGCGCTCGCGCAGGGTGACGACGATCTCGAAGTCCGCCAGGGCGGCGGCGAGGGCGTCCTCGTCGGCGAAGTGGGTGCCGAAGGAGACGACCTCGACCCGGTCGGCGACGGGTGACCAGTCGGCGAGGTCGGTGGCGACGTTCTGGAAGTCGTCGAGCACGGCGCAGCGCAGGGGCACGGTGGTTCCCGATCGGATCGGCGGCACGTCATGCCCATGCTAGTGACGGCCCCGGCCCCGGACCGGACCCGTCCCGCGCGTGATCACTGCGCGGGTAGGCCGCGCAGCCAGTCGACGAGGAGGGTGTTGACCTCGTCGGGCCGTTCCTGCTGGATCCAGTGCCCGCAGCCGTCGAGGAGGTGGGAGGAGACCAGGCCGGGCAGGGTGACCGGGAAGGCGTCGATCGCGTCGGACAGCCAGGTGGTGGAGGCGTCCAGGGTGCCGCCGGCGAACAGCGAGGGCTGGGTGAGGGGTGCGCCGGCGTGGGCGGCGAGATCCGCCCAGTCCTGGTCCATGCTGCGGTAGCGGTTGAGCGCGCCGGTGAGCCCGGTGCGCTCGAATTCGGCGGCGTACACGTCGAGTTCCGGCTCACCGAGCCAGCCGGGCAGCCGGCCGGTGGGGAACCGGTCGCGCAGGGTCCCGCCCTTGGTGACGAAGTGAGGGTCGGGGGCGCCGGGCGCGGGCAGCGTGTCGCCGGACAGCGCGGCGTAGAAGCCGGCGAGCCAGCCGCGGACATCGGGTTCGATCTCGCCCTCGGCGCGGCCGGGCTCCTGGAAGTAGGAGACGTAGAACTCCTCGTCCCCGCCCATCGCGGCGAACACGTCACTCGGGCGCGGCCCGCCCGGCGGCGTGTACGGCACGCTGAGCATCCCCACGGCACGGAACACGTCGGGCCGCAGCAGGGCGGAGTGCGCGGCGATGGTGGCACCCCAGTCGTGCCCGACGACCACGGCGGACTCCTCACCGAGCGCCCGCACCACGGCGACGTTGTCCTCGACGAGGTCGAGCATCCGGTACGCCCGCGGATCGGCCGGCTTGCCGGAACGCCCGTACCCCCGCACGTCGACGGCAACAGCCCGGTACCCGGCGGCCGCGAGCGCGGGCAACTGATGCCGCCAGGAGTACCAGAACTCCGGAAACCCGTGGACGAGCAGCACGAGCGGCCCGTCCCCCTGCTCGACGAGATGCACCCGCCCGGCGGGTGAGGGAACCACACGGTGAACGAGGGACGTGAGGTGCGGGGCCATGGTCTCCTCCGGGAACGCGGGGCGAGTCTGCTGCACCACCGATCATCGTCAGCCCGAGGCCTCGAGGCCGAGCGCATTTGCCGATCCGGCAAACCGTCCGAGCGCGCGAGGCACCGCCGGGCACCCTGCCCTTCACTCCCGGCCGCGACGGTGACCGTCCGGGCCCGGTTGCCGGGGTCCGAAGCAGGCGAATTTCCTTTGCCGCGCGCCCTGACCCCCACATAGTGTCACCGCGTCCCAGGAGGTGAGGGCGTGTCCACATACGGCACGATGCTGATTCCAGTGCCGCTCGAACAGGCGGCCCCCGTCGTGCGCGAGGTCTGCGCGGCAGGCTACGCACTTCCCGCCGGGTCGAGCTTCTGCCTCGTCCATCCGGACCGTTCCATCCCCGGCAACGGCGTCTTCGCGCTCGCCGGGCCGCTCAGCGCCGAGTTGGGCGCCCCCGTCCTGGCCGCGTTCCAGTACGACGGCGACCGGCTGGAGTTGGAGGTCTGGCGGGGCGGGCGGCGCGCCCACCGCTACGACTCCTGGCCGGTCCGGGACGACGAGACCGCCGACGACACGCCCCTGGGCGCCGACCCCGCCGCGTTCCTGGACTTCGCCGCCGGGCCCGTGGACGGCCACCGCCTGGCCTCCGCGCTCGCGGACACCCCGATCGACGTCGAGGACATGGACGTCGACGGCGACCCGGGCTACGTCTGGGCCCAGGCCCTGCACTGGGACGTGTTGCGCGCGCTCGGCCACCCGGACCAGGTGATCCGCCGCGCCCAGTGGGACTACTTCCACATGCGCGGTGCGCCGCAGGCCGTGGCGGAGGTGCTGGACGGCACCGAACTCATCCCCCTGGGCACGACTGACCGCCCGTGCTGAAGCCCCACCAGTCACGCACGGCGAGACTCCACGCGACGGGTGCATCCGATGCACCGACGGCCAGCCGTCGAACCTGCCGCGGCGGCCCGGGCTCCGGGACCCGCCGGAGCTGCCCGGCGCCGGCTGACGCCCGGCCCGCACGTGGACGCGCATCCGATCCAGCAACCCGCGAAGACCCGCTGCCGACCGTACTGCCCCGGACCCAGCCCTTGATCGCCGAAAGGCCGTCGAGCGCTCGCCGCATTAGTCCAGACCCACCCTGACCAGCAAAAGCCCTCCCCGGAAGGGAAGGCGGAGACGCGCGCCCCCGGCAGGACTCGAACCTGCGGCCAGGCGCTTAGAAGGCGCTTGGTGGGTAATGCGCCACCCCATCGCTGACCTGCTGCTCTTACCTCGCCGCGCGAGTCATCGTCTGGACTTTCGACACGCATTCGACTGGCAATTCGCATGCGGCGAAGCTGGCCGCAGGGCACACTTCTCCGCCGTGGACATCGTCAAAGGCGAGCTTCGGCGGCTCCGGTGTGGTCTTGCAGCTGATGACAGCCAGCAGAGGCCGTTTCTGGTGCGGGCCCAGTTCACCGCTGAAGATCCGGCACAAGTCATCGCGGATGCCCGTGCCGTGATGACTTGTGTCGTCGAGCGGACGGATGACTGGCCCGCCTTCGAGCGCTGGCCGGAGCTGCTGCCGGCGTGGTTCGTACAGCGCTGTGCGCCGGAGCCCGCGGAGTCTGGGACTAGCCAGTCATTCAACGCCCGGGCCTGGCTCCGGAAGTGGCGGGCCATGACGCCTGAGGAGAAGGCGGACAACAGTCGAGGTCCCTGGACGCTGTCCGGCTGGCTCTACTACTTCGACCCCACTGGGGAGGGTATGGGCGACGACCGCAGCTGGTGGTGGTGGGACGCGGGGTCGGACGGGCCACGCAACGGCTGGGTCGAGGTGGCCACCACAGGTTGGCCCTTCGGCAGCGGTTCGCTGTCTTGGCTGATCGAGGCCAGTGGCGGCAAGGACCTCACGTATGGGGCGTGAGGATCGGGGACTTGCGCCGTCAGCCATGGTGATGTCAGTCGTGGATGCCAGATATCGCCCTTCTGGCCTCGGCTAACGGTTGATCGGGATCTCGTAGACGATCTCGCAGTGAGCCGCGGGCACCACGATGTCCGCCGTCTCCACCGGTCGCCCGTCGTCGCTGTAGTACGTCCGCCTGATGTGCGTGACGAGCGCGGCGCGGTCCGGGAAGTGTCGATCGGACCCGCCGGGCTGGCCCCTGCAAGCCGACGCTGCTGGGCTAGACAGGCCCACCTTGGCCCCCGGACGTATGCCCCGACCCTTCCAACCCAGCCCTGACATCAAGCGAGCGAGACGAACGGGAGGAGGGCTTGAGTAGCGAGGAGTGTGGTACGGCGCAATGCTAGTTACAGGGCGCTTCCCTGTCACAAAAGATCGCCAGCTTGGCTTTCGAGGTGTCACATGAATGTCGATCCTCGATGGGATACGAGTGGATGGGGGTACCGCGTCAAAACTCAGGACGAGCTGATGCGGGCCGTTAGCAGGATCGGAATGTTTAAGGAGCGACGCTATGCCTGGCGCGGCGTCGTTTCTCGGACTTACAGAGTGAACTCCTCCCTGGTGAGGTCGCTCACGATCGGTGGAGGCAGGCGAGCAGCCCTTACACTGCCCCGTGAGGATCAAGTAAGGACCCGCGAGGAACTACTTCTGCAAGAGGCGAGGAAATGGGGAATTGGCCTCGAGGTGAGTAGGCCAACAGATTTCCATTTGTTGGCAATTCTGCAACATTATGGAGTGCCGACGCGTCTTCTGGACGTTACGAGCAACCCCTTGACCGCCCTTTGGTTTGCATGCCAGTCAGCGTCCACCCCTGATGTTGATGGGGCGCTGTTCGCCTTCGACATTACGGACTTTCCGCAGTACAACACCTTTACGTACTCTGAGGAGGCGTATGCGGATGGAAGGCCCTTGACCCTGGCTTCAGCACTGAGGCGCTCTATCGAGGAAGAGCTTCCTTTCATTCTGCGTCCCACATTTAAGGATGCCCGCATGCAAGCTCAGGAAGGGTTCTTTATTTCCGGCGCAGTTCCTACCCGGACAGACATTGATGGTGTCGACGGAATACCTATTCCGGGAGCCCTTGCGCCACCAGGAGTGGACGCCTTTCGGTGTCTCTTTGATCCGAGTTGCCCGACGGCTAAAGGACGCCCCAATCGGCTACCATTTGCGGTCTTGAGCATTCCTGCCGGCGTGAAGAGGTCGATGGTCACGTATCTTGAAGGAACTTTCAATCGAAGCATGCGGACTCTTTTTCCCGACGTGCAAGGATTCAGAGACGCGGTCAGGGCCGGACTTGTCGATAGTGAGCGTCGCAAGCACCTCCGTCCGGTCCTTCGTCCGGGGCATAAGTGAGTCACCGGAGAGCCTCGGCAGTGAGGGGGGGCGCCATGCTGGTCCGCTCTATTCCCTCGCCGCAGACCCCGAGTTCGTGAAACGCGTTGATTGCGCTCTGCCTTGCAGCTCCTGAGCCGCCGTCACGGAGCACGATGAGGCAGGCATGAGCTTTCGGCTTGAGGTTCTGTGCATACAGCGCTGACCTGTAACGGCGCGACGTTAGAGCCCTGATCACACTGGGGACCAGTCCGGAGCGCTTCGGTCGTCAGCCCACCACAGTCAGCCGCGAACAGCGGTGCGCCGATGGATCAGACGCGTGCCCGGGCACCCCACCAGGCCTCAGTCACAGAGCTCCGTTGGGTCTGTCAGGGCAGGCAAGCAGTGCTGGCCGACCTTCGGAGACGACTCGGACCGCTTGCTCCGGAAGGCTCTGAGATAGGGCCATCATGTCGTTCCTGATCTTTAAGGAGTGAGGTAAAGTCCGGAACCTTGATGCGGCTTACTTAGCCCAATAGCCACTCGCTCGTGTCTGGCAGGCAATTCGGTAAAGGTCGCTCCGTCACACATGATGCTTGTGACCTTCGCTACCTTTTTTCGCTCTGACTGTGAACCGAGAAGAACATGGTCGCCCACTCGTACCTGATGATTAAGCACAATCATCGGAACCGTCTTGTTGCTCAACTTGAGTTTGCGATCTAGCACACCCAGGCGAGGAACTCGCGCAACGTGGTGCCGCGATAGGTGGAGTTCAACTGTCATTGCGCAGTTCTCCATGAAATCCTCACACTCCGTAAGCCATGACTTCATGGTTGCAGCGGAGAGCACTCGTTGCGGAGACTGGCCGTGCGCAATAGGATTTCGCTCCTCCACCAGTTCGGCCAGCCGCGAGGAATATGTATCAGAAGCCCCAGAGGATGCAGGATCATTCATCCACGACATATCCCGTTCCTCAACGCCAATGCGCCTCAGCCACTCTCGCACGTTGGATGGCCAAACATTTCGGTCCATCTTGAGGAGAGATGAATTAGCAGACCACTTGGCTGAATATATTTCGAGCAGTGCCTGCTTGATTTGAGAGCGAGTTTGCGCATCTCCGTCTGTCATGCGGCGAGCTGTATCGAGCGTCAACCTTTCGTGATTTTTGAACACTAAATCCGGCATTGACCGAGCGTACTTGTGTCGACTTCCCAGGAACCCCATGCAGCCCTGTCCGATTTCGTCTAGGGCATACTGGCAAGATGCGTAGGTCATCAGAACCCAAGCCCCGTAGAAATCGGAGCGGACTGCGGGTCCCTGCCCTTGGCGCAGGGCTTGAATGGATGCATCGATGAATTGTCGGACTTCATCGAAGCGCATCGAACAGCGGCGCCATGCTGGATTCATGTACATTCTGGGTCAGTCTTCTGCGTCAATGAAGCTACGCAGGTACTTCTCCAGCTCGATCTCGCGAGTCATTAGGTCTGGACGTTTCTGCCCGCGAAGGTTGAATACGCGCGAATGATCTTGATAGAACTGAGGAAGACCGTCACGAATATCTTCTCGTCTCGCCCTTAGCTCTACCTTCCTTTCCAGCAGTCGAGAGAGCACATTCATAACGGCATCGTAGATTGAAACGTAGGGAACGGTAGTCCAACTGCGCACTCGATACCGCCGGAAAGCCTGCTCGCCGAAAATTTCCTCAGCGAGATTGATCGTCTCAAGAAAGATGACCTTGAGGCGTGCGAGCATTTGGGGCTCGAAATCATTCGCGGCTCGAAGATATGCATCGAGATAGTCGCGGATGTTATCACGATAGACGATCAGTCGCTGTCGGTTGGCGAAGAATCGAAGTACGAGCTCCACGTCTGTCATTTCACGCCATGCCCGTGGAATCTCGGCCGCTTCACCTAGTTCTGCCACGGGCAAATCAGTCAAGTTTTCCAGCTGCTCTTCGCTTGCGGCTGCGACTCCAACCAGTTCCTCGACATTCTCTGGAATTCCCCAAAGGCGTCGCAGGGCAGGTGTTTCGGCAAGTTCTTTGCAAAGGGCATTCATGGGGCCGTCATATAGAGCATTCCGCACTTCTTGATGCGATAGCTGAACGCCACCGGTATTGATTCGACCGAAGACGAACCTTTTAAGGCGCTCCGGATCCTGGCCGCCATGTGTTGTCTCTTTAAGTAGAACAATCGATGAAAGGTAGCGTCGACTGATTCCATCCTTGATTCTTGATGGCAGCTGGGAGTAGCGCAACCCTTCGAGCTCGTTCCAGTATTCCAATCCGGCCAACTCGAATGAGTTTGTATAGAACTCTTTCAGTGCCGTAAGGCGTTGAAGGCCATCCATTACTTCATATCGATTGAAATCATATTCGTAGAGAAAGATTGGTGGAACTGGTACATTCATAATGAACGATTCGACCAGTCTGCTTTTTTGGCCTACTGTCCACCTGTGTCGCCTCTGGTAGTCCGGATCGAGCTTGTAGTTGCCAGATTCAAGAAGGCCAGTGATGGACTCCAAAGGATAACGAGCTTGCTCGGTGACGATCCGAATCTCGCCACGGTCATAGCGTTCGTTGATTTCCTCGTCCGAGGGGCGCCCCGCGCGACGTTGCTCAGCGAGACGCTTCTCAATGAGTTCCCCGTCGAGCAGGGAGGTGCGCTGCCTGTCTACCAGGTGCCGCATTGCTTCTTGGTCCTGCTCCGCCGTCATCAGGGCCCTCTCGTGGCGCTGGTCAAGGTGAGCCAAGGATAAGGCAGCGGCCTGAGGTCGGAAGGTAGACAGGAGAGGGCGTAGAGCCGTTCCCCAGCGGTGACGGTCACCTTTGCTGGCAGCAGGTGGTTGATTGGGCGCGTGGCTCGGGCGCCGGCCGGGCTGGCGCGGGGCGGAGACAGGAGCGCATGCCCGGCCGGGGGCCGGGCCACCCGCGGTGAGCGGAGCGAGCCGCCTTGATGAAGTAGAGAAAGTCTTATCCCGCCGTCGGCTGGGGTCGTCGTCTGTACTCGTCCCACAGGGCGAAGTACAGCTCGACCGGCCGGTACGCCGGCCTCTTGGGCCTTGTGTTCGGGTCTCGATGGCCCATCCGAGGGAGCTTTGACGACTGAGTTGCTGCCAGGGCCACTCCACGAGCGGTCCTTGCGCCCCGGGACTCGGGAAGGCGGGTCTTCCTCCATGCTGTGCACGGCCATCGCTGCTCCGTCGCCGATCAGCATGGAGTCCAAAACGCTGTCGACAAGCAGTCACTGCTGAATCCCGAGCAGGCGGCGGCGATCATCGACTTGATGCGACGCCAGCTGCGCGGCGGAAAGCGGCTACACGCCTTCTTCTCCACCCTGTACAACTGCGGCCCACAACCCGAGGAATCCGTGGCCTGCACGTGGAAGCAGTGATGCTGCCGGAGTCGGACACCGGCGCCAGTGGTGCGAGGGAGCTGCTCATCCACACGGCAGCTCCCGAGGTCGGGAAGCAGTGGACCACACCGGGGAGATCCACGAGCAATGCGACCTGGAAGGCCGGGCGGAGGGCGAGACGCGTACCGTGCCGGGGCACCCGGCCCTGACTCGGATCCTGCGGCAGCACATCGAGGACGAACAGCTCCAGTCGGGTGATCTGCTCTTCCAGGGTGAGTCCGGCGGCATCCTCGCCGGATCCGTCATCCGTCGGGCGTGGCGCAGCGCCCGCAAGGCCGTACTGCCCCCACACGTCTACGAGTCGCCCACCGGGCGCCGCGTGTACGACAACCGCAACACGCGGCTGACGAAGTGGCTCAACGACGGGATCCCGCCCGCCCAGGTCGCTGAGTGGGCCGGAACAGTGTGGCTGTGCTCCTCGCCACGTACGCCCGATGTGTCGACGGGCAGCTGCCGGACCTGAAGCGGCGGCTTGAAGCCGCGGGCGATCTCCCTGAGGTACCCGGCGCCGGCTGATCCCGGCCCAAAACTTCGACACGTATTCGACAGAGCCACCCGCGAAAACCCGGTGACAGCCGTACAGCCCCGGATCCCGCCCTTGATCATCGAGGGGGCGTCCAGGGCTTCGTCACGCCACCCGGCACCCGCCCTGACCAGCAAAAAGCCCTCCCCAGAGGGAGGGCGGAGACGTGCGCCCCCGGCAGGACTCGAACCTGCGGCCAAGCGCTTAGAAGGCGCCTGCTCTATCCACTGAGCTACGGGGGCCTGGTGTGTGGCCTCTGTCGTGGTGCCCGGGTGTGGGCCGAACCCTGACGTTGCCGGGGACAAGGATAGGGCTCCCGGTTCCTTGACCCTGTCGCTTCGCCTCCGTGGCTCGGTGTGGAGGTTCGGTGAAGCGGTCCCGATAATCGCAGGCAGGTGCGAATCGTGCAGCGCTTTTGGCACCTTGCGGCCCCGGTGTTGTGCACTCGTTATGCCTGGGCTGTGCTCATGTCCCGGTCATCCCTTCCGTCCCTTGTGTCCTATCGGCGCGCAGACATGCCCATATGCTTCAGAATTCCCCTAAAATTGGGCATTCTTCGCATGTGGTGACCTTGGACGTACGGCCTCAGCTGCTCGACGCACTCTCCGCCCTGCGCGACCGTGTCGCCGCCGCACGCTTTCCGCTACCCCTGGCGGGAGCGCCACGCGCGCGTGCCAACCGCGACGAACTGCTCGCGCAGCTCGACGACTACCTGGTGCCGCGCCTGCGGCGGCCCGACGCGCCGCTCTTGGCCGTCGTGGGCGGCTCCACCGGCGCGGGCAAGTCGACGCTCGTCAACTCCCTGGTGGGCAGACGCGTCAGCGAGGCGGGCGTACTGCGGCCGACGACCCGGAACCCGGTGCTGGTCTGCCATCCGGAGGACCATCACTGGTTCAGCGGCATGCGCATCCTGCCCCACCTCACCCGCGTGTGGGTGCCGCACCAGGAGCCCGGCGACGACGACCTGCTCATGCCCGGCGACAGCCCCGCGCGCGTGCTGCGCATCGAGACCGCCGACACCCTGCCGCCCGGTCTCGCCCTCCTCGACGCCCCCGACATCGACTCCCTCGTCTCCGACAACCGTGTCCTGGCCGCCGAGCTGATCTGCGCCGCCGACATCTGGGTCATGGTCACCACCGCCGCCCGCTACGCCGACGCCGTGCCCTGGCACCTGCTGCGCACCGCCAAGGAGTACGACGTCACCCTGGTGACCGTCCTGGACCGCGTACCCCACCAGGTCGTCTCCGAGGTCTCCCGGCAGTACGGCGCCCTCCTCACCAAGGCGGGCCTCGGCGACGTGCCCCGCTTCACCGTGCCCGAACTGCCCGAGTCCGCCTGGGGCGCGGGCCTCCTCCCGGCCAGCGCCGTCGCTCAGCTGCGCACCTGGCTGGTGCACCAGACGCAGGACCAGGCCGCCCGCACCCAGGTCATGGCCCGCACCGCCCACGGCATCCTCGACTCCCTGAAGTCCCGCATGCCCGAACTCGCCAGCGCCGCCGCCCAGCAGTACGCCGCCGCCCTGCGCCTCACCGCCGCCGTCGACGGCGCCTACGACACCGAGCACGCGCGCGTACGCAACCGCCTGCAGTCCGGCGCCGTCCTCGCCGGCGACGCGCTCAAACGCTGGCGGGCCTTCCCCCTCGACTGCACCGCCGGCGAACTCCTCGACGCCCTCGTCGAGAGCCTCGCCACGCTGCTGCTGTGCGCCGTCACCGCCGCCGACGAGCGCATCGACGACGCCTGGCGCAAGGAACCCGCCGCCGACGCCCCCGGCCTCACCGGCGACGACGACGCCCTGGAGAGCGCCGAGCACCGCATCGGCCTCGCGGTACGGCGGTGGCGGCGCGAGCTCGAGGAGTACGCCGAGGAAGAGGTCCGCGAGCTGGAACGCAGCCCCGCGCCCGACCCCGAGATGATCGCCGCGCTCGTCGCCACCGCCCTCCTCGGCGGCCGGCGGGCACGCGCCGCCGGCGAGGGCCTCGCCGAGCGGATCGGCGCCCACGGCGCGCTGCGGCTGCGCGACCGGGGCGGGCGTCTGCTCACCGAGCACGTGGACCGCGTCCTGCACACCGAGCGCGAGCGGCGACTCGCCCCGCTCGACGAACTCGACGTCCACGCAGAGCCGCAGGCCGAACTCATCGCCGCGCTGTCCGTACTGCAGAAGGAGAGGTGACCGGTGGCCGCCGTCACTGACCAGGACCACGACACGGACCGGAACCACGGCAACGACACCGAGCAGACCGATCACCGCCGGCTCCTCGGTCATCCCCATCAACCCCATCAACCTCATCCAGGCCATCAAGTTCATCAACCTGATCACGCTCATGACCTTGATCACCGCGATCATCCGGACCACACAGTGGAGAGGGCCGTGGACGACGACGAGCGCCGAGGGGAGCAGGCGGTGAACTCTGCGGCCGCCGAGCGGGAGACCACGGGAGGCTCGGGGGCGGGGAGCTCGGGAGCCGAGGACGCGGGGGAGGGGACGCGGACGGTAGGCGGCAGCAGCGAGGGTGGCGCTTCCGAAGCGGGTGGGGGTACTGCGGTCGCTGAGGCCGTCGAGGCTGATGTGAAGCCTGTGAGTGACCAGGAGCGGCCGGAGACCCCTACGGCTCTTCCGGCGGCCGACGGCGGTCCCGGCGACGGCGTGCCCTCCGGCGGCGCCCAGCACGCACGCGTGCCCGGCGGCCGCACCGGCAGCGACCGGCCCCTTGAGGACCGTACGGGCACGAAGACGACGCCCGGCGCCTCACCCGACCGTACGAGCACGAAGACGCCCGGCGCCTCCGACGACCGTACGAGCACGAAGACCTTCGGCGCCTCCGACGACCGTACGAAGAAGGCCTCCGGGCACTCCGAGGACCGTACGAAGAAGGACGCCGCCGCGCCCGACGGCCGCACCAAGGACGCGCCTGCGCCTGACAACCGTGCGCCTGACAGCCGTACGAAGGACTCCGCCCCCTCCGACGACCGGGTGAAGGCCCGCGCCGGCACGTCCGACGAGGACGCCGCCGGGGTCTGGGACGACGGGCTCATCGCGCGGCGGGTGACCGAGGGGCTCACCGCCGAGCAGGCGCCCCTGGAGCCCCGCGCGCCGGGGCCGCAGACCGTCACGCCGCTGGCGTACGACGGGCCCCTGCGCTCCCGGCTGGACGCGCTGCGCGAACTCGTCGGGCTGTCCCGTACCCGGCTGGACAACCGCACCCTCGCCGAGGCGGGCCGGGTCCTCGACGAGGCGTCCGCGCGGCGCAGGCTGTCCGGGCAGCACACCGTCGTCGCCATCGCCGGCGCCACCGGCAGCGGCAAGTCGCAGCTGTTCAACGCGCTCGCCGGGGTGCCCATCTCCGAGACGGGGGTACGGCGGCCCACGACCGCCGCGCCCATCGCGTGCAGTTGGAGCGACGGCGCCGTCGGTCTCATCGAACGGCTCGGCATCCCGCCCCGGCTGCGCCGCCGCCCGCTGCAGAATCCGGACTCCGAGCAACAGTTGCGCGGGCTGATCCTGGTCGACCTGCCCGACCACGACTCGGCGGCGGTGCAGCACCGCGAGCAGGTGGACCGCATCCTGAAGCTGGTCGACGCGGTCATCTGGGTGGTCGATCCGGAGAAGTACGCCGACGCGATGCTGCACGAGCGCTATCTGCGGCCGATGGCGGGCCACGCGGAGGTGATGTTCATCGTCCTCAACCAGATCGACCGGCTGCCCGGCGAGGCCACCGACCTGGTCCTGGACGACCTGCGGCGGCTGCTCGACGAGGACGGCATCGCCCTCGGCGAGTACGGCGAACCCGGCGCGACCGTGCTGGCGCTGTCCGCGCTGACCGGTGACGGGGTCGGGGACCTGCGGGAGTCGCTCGGGCAGTTCGTGGCCGAGCGGGGGGCCGCGGCCCGTCGTATCGCCGCCGACGTGGACGCCGCCGCGGACGGCCTGCGGCCCGTGTACGCCAACCGGCGGCGGCCGGGGCTCAGCGAGGAGGCGCGTGAGGAGTTCGCCGCGCGGCTCGCGGACGCGGTGGGCGCCACGGCGGCCGGGGAGGCGGCGGAGCGGGCCTGGCTGCGCAACGCCAACCGGGCGTGCGGGACGCCGTGGCTGCGGCTGTGGCGCTGGTACCACGACCGGCGCGAACCCCCGACGGGCCGGCTGCCGCTGCGGGCGCAGCCCGACGAGGAGGCCACCGCCCGGCAGCGCGTCGAGCACGCGGTGCGCACCGTGGCCGACCGGGCCTCGGCCGGGCTGCCCGCGCCCTGGGCGCAGGCGGTGCGGGAGGCGGCGGTGCGCGGCGCGCACGGGCTGCCGGAGGCGCTGGACGAGCTGGCGGCGCGGGCCGGGCTGCCTCCGGGGCGGCCGCCGCGTCCGGGCTGGTGGCCGGTCGCGGTGCTGGCGCAGGCATGCATGACGCTTCTTCAGATCGTGGGCGGGCTGTGGCTGGCCGGGCAGATCGTCGGGGTGATGGCGCCGAACCTGGGCGTGCCGGTGCTGCTGATGCTCTGCGGCATCGTCGGCGGCCCGCTCATCGAGTGGGGCTGCCGGATGGCGGCGCGCGGCCCGGCCCGGCGGTACGGGCAAGAGGCGGAACGGCGGCTGAGAGAGGCGGCCGGCGCCTGCGGCCGGGCCCGCGTCCTCGACCCGCTCGCCGCCGAGCTGCTGCGGTACCGGGAGGTGCGCGAGCAGTACGCCCGGGTCACGGGGGTGGGGGTGGGGGCGAGTCGGTGAGCCGGTCTCGTCCAAGTGGATCGGTGAGCCCGGCGGTGGGGCTCGGGGAAGTGAGGAGCCCGGCGATGGGGGCCGGGGGGGGGGGGAGTGAGGAGCCCTGTGGTGGGGGTGGGTGACCTGCCGGAGGACGACGATTCACCCGTGAGGGTGGCGGAGTTCTCCACAGCACGGAGCTGATCCACAGCGCTCAGCGGGCCCGGCCCGACGGAGGCAGTCTGGCGGTGCGGCGACCACGACGGACGCGGTCGCCGCACCCGCGATGACCAAGGCGCACGCGGTCGTCGCGCCTGCGGTGACCACCACGGACGTGGTCATCGCACAGGCGGCGGCATGACGCACGCGGTCGTCGCACTCGCGGCGGTATGCGGTACGACCTCGCCGCCGCGGCCAGACGCAGCCGTACGGGACGGGCCCGTCGGCGTATCCGGGAGGGGACCCGAGGATGAACGAGACGATGATCTGCGCGGTGGGCAACGTGGCGACGCAGCCGGTGTTCCGGGAGCTGTCGTCGGGCGCGTCGGCGCGCTTCCGGCTGGCGGTGACCGCGCGCTACCTGGACCGGGAGAAGAACGCCTGGACCGACGGGCACACCAACTTCTTCACCGTGTGGGCCCACCGGCAGCTCGCCGAGAACGCGGCGGCCTCGCTGAACGTGGGCGACCCGGTCGTCGTGCAGGGCCGGCTGAAGGTGCGCACGGAGGTGCGGGAGGGGCAGTCGAACTGGACCTCCGCCGACATCGACGCGGTGGCGATCGGTCACGACCTGGCGCGGGGCACCTCCGCGTTCAAACGGCCGAACCGGCCCGAGGCGGCCGTCGCGCAGCCGGGGCGGCCCGAACCCCAGTGGGAGACACCGCGACAGGACGATCCCCAACGGCAGCCCGAGGCAGCGGCGGTGACGTGACGTCACGTTTCGGATGCCGGGAAGCGCCCGGCGATGACGACTGCGGCTTATCGGCACATGCATACCGAAGAATCCGGTGGATTTGTCGATAAGCCCAGCTCGCGGGCGGTGTCCGCGATAACGATTACGAGTCGGATCAGGGGCCTGGCAAGGGGCCGGTGATGACCGGTGTGACCGCGTCCCTAGGATGCGGGAGAGCTCACGGGCTCCCGATTCTGCTGGTGGGACCGCGAACCCCCCACGTCAACGGGTCCTGCGCGAAGGGGAATTGCTGTGTTTTGTTCGTTCGCCGCGCTCACGGCGCGGTCCGTGCGCGGGCGAGGAACGAGCCGGCTCGCCGCCGCCGCACTGGTGTCCGGGCTCGTCGCGGCGGGGGCGCTGACCGCCGCTCGGCCGGCCGCCGCCGACGAGACGGCGCAGAGCCGTTCCGGCGCGAGTGCGACCATGGGCGGCCTGAAGACGTTCGGCGCGGCGGTCATCCATGACGGCGGCCAGGACCAGCAGGTCTCCGCGGGCCTGTTCGAGATGTCCGTCGACGGCGGCGGCACCCTGCAGACGTACTGCGTCGACCTGTACAACCCGACGCAGCGCGACGCCAAGTACCACGAGACGCCGTGGAGCGGTACGTCCCTCGGCGCGAACAAGCAGGCGGGGCGCATCCGCTGGATCCTGCAGCACTCCTACCCGCAGGTGAACGACCTGGCGGCGCTGGCCGAGGAGGCCGGCATCCACGGCGGCCTCACCGAGCAGGACGCGGCGGCCGGCACCCAGGTGGCCATCTGGCGCTACTCGGACGGCGCGCACGTCGACGCGGTCGACCCGCAGGCCGAACAGCTCGCCGACCACCTCTTCAAGAGCGCGCGCGATCTTCCCGAGCCGGCGGCCTCGGTGACCCTGGACCCGCCGGCGGTCTCCGGGCACCCCGGTGCGCTGCTGGGCCCGGTGACCGTGCACACCGACGCGGCCGGCGTGGCCGTGTCGCCGCCGGCCGACGCAGGGATGAGCGGGGTGCGGATCGTCGGCAAGGACGGCAAGCCGGTGACCGCGGCGGCGAACGGCACGCAGCTCTTCTTCTCCGTGCCCGAGGACGCGGCGGCCGGGTCCGCCCGGCTGACCGTGCAGGCCTCCACGACGGTGCCCGTCGGCCGGGCGTTCACCTCCGACAGCCGCAGCCAGACGCAGATCCTCGCCGGCTCCAGCGAGTCGACCGTGTCGGTCACGGCGAGCGCGGCCTGGGCCGCCGAGGGGCCGATACCGGCGCTGTCGGCGAAGGAGGACTGCGTCAAGGGCGGGGTGGACATCACCGCCGTGAACCGCGGCGACGAGCCGTTCACCTTCGAGCTGATGGGCGCCGAGCACACCGTCCCGGCCGGCGCCTCGCGCACGGTGACGATGCCGCTGCAGGAGGACCAGCCCTACGACGTCACGATCACCGGTCCCGCGGGGCTGAGCCGGCGCTTCACCGGCGTCCTGGACTGCAGGACCCGCGGCAGCGCGCCGGCCGTGACGACCCAGACGGTCGCCGAACCGAGCCCGGCCACGGTGGGCGGCTCCACCGCAACCACCGGCGCCACCGGCACCAACCTCGCCGCGACCGGCGGCGGCGCCCTCACCCCCGTCATCGCGGGCTCCGCGATCGGCCTGGTCGTGATAGGCGGCGCGGTCCTGATCCTCCTCCGCCGCCGCGAGGCGGACCAGGGCTGACGGGGCCGCCCCGGCGCCGGCGAAACAGGCCGGCGCCGGGCACGAGGCGGCACGAAGGACACGTACCGCCTCACCACCGGCACCCTGCTCTCCGCCGCCCTGCCCTCGCCGTCCTCCCGGGGAGGGCCGGGCGGCACAGACGCACGGCACTGTGCCATGGCGCCTGCCTGCCGTGCGGCGACCCGGACGACGGCCGGCAACGCGCAGCGCAGCCGGGGAATTGCTTGAACGCGTTCAATCAACAGGCGCTATCGTGCTGCCACGCGGTTCGCGCCATCCACGCGCCCGCGTTCCTTTCGACCTGTGGGGGGTCCCTCGGATGCGCTCGACGCGCACACTGCCGCCTGCCCTCGTGCGCGCGGCCACCGTATTCGCACTGTCGGCGGGCGTCGCCCTGCCCGCCGTCGTGGCGGCCCCGGCCGCTTACGCGACGACCGTCACCAGCACCGCCACCCTGGACGACGGCCGGTTGACCCTGACGGGTCTGCCGAGCAACGCCCTGTGGGTGAAGGTCAGCGTTCTCGCCTCCGGCGCCCCGGACGCGCCCGTCCTCGCCGAGACGGACGAACTGACGGCGTCGGCGTACAACTCCTGGACGACCGACGCGCCGCTCAAGCTGCCCGAGGGCACCGCATTCGGCGACTATCCGCTCGCCGTCGACTACCGCCTCCCGGGCGGTGTCGTCACCCGCTTCACCGGCGGGTCCTACGGCTACAAGCTGCACACCGGCGTCGGCTCGGTCGCCTTCGACCGCAAGACGACCGACTACGACCACCGAGACGTCGTGCTGAGCGGCCGGGCCACGACCTGGAACCCGGCCACCGGCGAGCGCATGCCCGCCGCCCCGGGCACCCCGGTCAAGGTCACGCTGAACCTGCGCAATGCCTTCTCCACGCTCAGGAGCACGATCGTCACCGGCACAACGGCGGCGGACGGCACGTTCGCCCTGCCGTTCAGGGCGGACGACGAGATCACCGGCGGCAGCGCGGTCGTGCAGCCCTCGACGCCCGATGTCGACCCGGACGACGCCCGCCCGGTGCCGGCCGTGGGCGTGGAGAAGCTCTCGTACCGGATCACGTCCGATGCGAGCAAATACCGTGTGAACGCGGGCACCGACGTGGTGATCTCCGGTCGTGTGGAGCGCCTGACCGACGAGGGCTGGCGGGGCTTCGCCGGCGCGCCGGTGGTCACGACCGGCACCCAGCCGCTGTCGTACGACCCGGCCCTGCGCAATGAGATCGGTTCCGGCTCCGCGCGCGAGGACGGCGGCTTCTCCTACGCGGCCCGGGCCCAGTACTCGACGACGGGCGCGTACACCGGTCTGCGCCCCTCCGTGTACTGGGGCAACGGCAACGACCGGCCGACCGATGTGGCGCCGCTCGCGGTGCCGCAGCAGTTCGCGTACACCTCCACCACGCAGTCACTGGACCAGTTCGGCCAGGTGATCCTGCGCGGGCTGCTGGGCGACGGGAGGAGGTCGTGCGACACGAAGCCGGACTGGGTCGCCCTGCAGGTCTCCGTGGACGGCGGGCGCACCTGGCGCCAGATGACCTCGAAGCCGGTCAGTGCGAGCTGCTGGTACGACCTGCGAGTGCAGGGGTACGAGAACGCCCTCTACCGGGTCTACCACCCGGAGACGGACCGCTTCGTCACCAGCACGAGCAAGCCGGTCCGGCTCTCCCGCATCCCCACACGGATCGTCAACGTCACCGTCAACCCGTCCCGTCCGCGCACCGGCGCCCGCATGACCGTCAAGGGCCTGGTGCAGCAGAAGACGGGCGGCGTCTGGAAGGCCATGCCGGGCGCGCGCGTGACGCTCTACTACAAGCCCAAGGGCGACCGGAACTGGTACTGGGTCAAGAAGGACATCCCGACCAATTCCTCCGGCAACTTCAGCGTCAGCACCGAGAACTACGGGGACGGCACCTGGGCCCTCGGGTGGCAGGAGAAGTCCGGTTACTTCTACAGCGAGTCGAGGACGATCTATGTCGATGCGCTCTGACCTCCGGCGGCTGTCCGCCGTCTCCCTCGTCACGGCGCTCACCCTGGGCGTGGCGGCCGGCCCGGCCTTCGCCGACACGGTCCCCGCCACCAGCCCGGTGGGCGTCGGCCGTGCCGTGACCGACGACACCCAGCGCGGCGCCTTCCAGGTGACCGCCTGGACCGACGCGCCGCAGGCCACCGTCACCTCCGTCTCGGCGAAGGTCCGGCAGGGCGACACCGTCCTCGCCGAGATACCCGCGCTGAGCGAGGACCCCGCGCGCCGTGGCCACTTCGACCTCCCACAGGACGCCGTGCTGAAGCTGACCGAGGACGGCGGCACCCTGCCGTCGCTCGGCGCGTACGCGATCGACGTCACAGCGACGGACTCGCTGGGCAACACGGTGACGCGGACGAACGCGGGCACGCTCGACTTCACCCTCAGGCCCTGGCTGAACGGCTTCACCCTCGGCTCCCCGACCTGGCTGGACCGCAACACCCACCCGGCCGGCCGGCTCGTCGGCATCCAGCCCGGCTCGGGCGACGTGGTGCCGCTGGGCGGTCGTACGGTGTCGTACGCGCGCTCGGGGGAGGACACGCCGCTCGGCTCCGCGGTGACGGACGCCGACGGCGCGTTCGCCGGCGCCCCGGTGCCGATGGAGCGGCGCTACGACTGGTACATGGCGTCGTTCACCGAGAACAGCGCCGAGGTGCACGGCACCGCGACGTACTACGCGGACGCCCGCATCGAGGCGAAGCGGGCCGTGGTCACCGCCACGGCCGACAAAACCCGTGCGGCCTCCGGCGAGACCGTCACGATCACCGGCCAGGTCACCGACCCGGAGGCGAACGGCATCCCGCTGGCGGACACCCCGGTGTCCGCGCGGCTCGGCGGCGGTCTCGCCAAGACCGTCCGCACGGACGCCGAGGGCCGCTTCAGGGTGCAGCTGATCGCCGCGCCCGGCAGGGACTACCAGGGCGGCGGAGACTGGTCCGGCTGGACGGTCGCCTCGGCCGACCCGTTCCTGGAGTTCTACGCCTACGGGAAGCTCGCCCTGCCCTGGGACTCCCGTACCAAGGTGACGGCCTACCGGCTCGGGCCCGACGCGCGGCTTGCGGTCACCGGCGAGTTCCGTTCCCCGTACGAGGCGTGGTCGTCGACCTCGTCGTGGCAGTCGGTCCTCCTGGAGCAGTCCCCGGACGGCACGACCGGCTGGAAGAGGATCGCGTCGGCGGACTTCTACTCCGGGCTGCGCCTGTCCTTCACGATCGGTACGTCGAGCAAGGGCGGCTGGTTCCGCCTCCGCCACGTGGCGAACGACTACTACGCCGAGTCCGTCAGCGCGCCCTTCCACGTGTCCCGCACGGACAGCCGGGTGCAGAGCCTCAAGGCTTCCCCGGACCCCGTCCGCAAGGGCTCCGCGATCACCGTGACGGCCTCGCTCCAGCACTACACCGGCGGTGCCTGGCGCGGTCTGGGGAACCAGCCGGTGAGCGTCTGGTTCAAGCAGTGGGGCAAGTCCACGTGGAAGCAGGTCGCGACCGGCAAGTCGACGTCGACCGGAGCCGTCTCGGTCAGGACCGCAGCGTCCGCCGACGGCTGGTACCAGGTCCGCTATTCCGGTGACGCCACCCACCTCCAGTCCACGAGCGGCCAGGACTGGGTCGACGTGCGCTGACGCGAACACGCCCGAAGGGCGGCACCCGCACAGGGGTGCCGCCCTTCGGCGCCGGCCCTCCGCCGGTTCCGACCACGCTTCCCCATGCGCCGGCGGGCATGAGGCCGGGGCCGGTCCGGCTGGGCCGTCCCTGGACCGTGCGAGGGTGCCCGAGGCCGGCCGAGGCGACCGACGGCGGCGGACGAGCCGCCGCGCGCAGCCGCGAAGCCCCAGGTCAGGGCGCCCGGGGCATACGCGTTTCCGCCCAAGGGTGGCCGTACGGCAAGATGGGGTGTATCTGCCCACTGCCAGATTCAAGCTGCCGGACGGTTTCTCTTGGCTGAGTTCATTTACACCATGCGCAAGGCGCGCAAGGCGCACGGCGACAAGGTGATCCTCGACGACGTCACCCTGAACTTCCTCCCCGGAGCGAAGATCGGCGTCGTCGGCCCGAACGGCGCCGGTAAGTCGACCGTGCTGAAGATCATGGCGGGGCTGGAGCAGCCGTCCAACGGTGACGCCTTCCTCTCGCCCGGCTACACGGTCGGCATCCTCCTCCAGGAGCCTCCGCTCAACGAGGAGAAGACCGTCCTGGAGAACGTCCAGGAGGGCGTCGCCGAGATCAAGGGCAAGCTCGACCGGTTCAACGAGATCGCCGAGCTGATGGCCACCGACTACTCCGACGCGCTGCTGGAGGAGATGGGCAAGCTCCAGGAGGAGCTGGACCACGCCGAGGCCTGGGACCTGGACGCCCAGCTCGAGCAGGCCATGGACGCCCTGGGCTGCCCGCCCGGCGACTGGCCCGTCACCAACCTCTCCGGTGGTGAGAAGCGCCGCGTCGCGCTGTGCAAGCTGCTGCTGGAGCAGCCCGACCTGCTGCTGCTCGACGAGCCCACCAACCACCTCGACGCCGAGTCGGTGAACTGGCTGGAGCAGCACCTGGCCAAGTACCCGGGCACCGTCGTGGCCGTCACCCACGACCGGTACTTCCTGGACAACGTCGCGGGCTGGATCTGCGAGGTCGACCGCGGCCGTCTGCACGGCTACGAGGGCAACTACTCCAAGTACCTGGAGACCAAGGCCGCCCGTCTCAAGGTCGAGGGGCAGAAGGACGCCAAGCGGCAGAAGCGCCTCAAGGAAGAGCTCGAATGGGTTCGCTCCAATGCCAAGGGGCGGCAGGCCAAGTCCAAGGCCCGTCTCGCGCGGTACGAGGAGATGGCCGCCGAGGCCGACAAGATGCGGAAGCTGGACTTCGAGGAGATCCAGATCCCGCCGGGCCCGCGCCTGGGCAACGTCGTCGTCGAGGTCGACAACCTCACCAAGGCCTTCGGTGACAAGGTCCTCATCGACGACCTGAGCTTCACCCTGCCGCGCAACGGCATCGTCGGTGTGATCGGCCCGAACGGCGCCGGCAAGACGACCCTGTTCAAGATGATCCAGGGGATCGAGGAGCCCGACTCCGGTTCGATCAAGGTCGGCGACACGGTCAAGATCTCCTACGTCGACCAGAGCCGCGAGAACATCGACCCCAAGAAGACGCTGTGGGCCGTCGTCTCCGACGAGCTGGACTACATCAACGTCGGCCAGGTCGAGATGCCCTCGCGCGCCTACGTCTCCGCCTTCGGGTTCAAGGGGCCGGACCAGCAGAAGCCGGCCGGTGTGCTCTCCGGCGGTGAGCGCAACCGCCTGAACCTCGCGCTCACCCTCAAGCAGGGCGGCAACCTGCTGCTCCTCGACGAGCCCACCAACGACCTCGACGTCGAGACGCTCTCCAGCCTGGAGAACGCGCTGCTGGAGTTCCCCGGCTGCGCCGTCGTCGTCTCCCACGACCGGTGGTTCCTGGACCGCGTCGCCACCCACATCCTCGCCTACGAGGGTGACTCCAAGTGGTTCTGGTTCGAGGGCAACTTCGAGTCGTACGAGAAGAACAAGATCGAGCGGCTCGGCCCGGACGCCGCGCGTCCGCACCGCGCCACCTACAAGAAGCTGACCCGGGGCTGATCTTGCGGCATCTCTACCGCTGCCCGCTGCGCTGGGCGGACATGGACGCGTACGGCCACGTCAACAACGTGGTGTTCCTCCGCTACCTGGAGGAAGCCCGTATCGACTTCCTGTTCCGCCCGGACAAGGACTTCCGGCAGGGGTCCGTGGTGGCGCGGCACGAGATCGACTACAAGCGGCAGCTCGTCCACCGGCACCGCCCCGTGGACATCGAGCTGTGGGTCACCGAGATACGGGCCGCGTCCTTCACCCTCGCCTACGAGGTGAAGGACGACGACCTGGTCTACGTGCGCGCCTCGACGGTCATCGTGCCGTTCGACTTCGAGGCGCAGCGGCCGCGCCGTATCACCGACGAGGAGCGCGCGTTCCTCAAGGAGTACATGGACGACGCGGCCGAGCGGGGGGCCGGCGCCGCATGACCGTGCTCCACCTCGCCGACGAGACGGAGGCGGCGGACCTCGCCGCCTTCCTCTCCCGGCTGCTCCACTACGACCGGTCGGCCGCGGTGCGCCTGCAGGCGGCCGGCACCGCGCTGGCCGTGTTCGGGCGGCCCCCGTCGTTCGAGGTGCTGGCGATCCGCGCGGTGCGGCTGGCCAAGCCGTACGAGAACGGGCTGGACATCACCCTCGACGTCACCGTCTCCGCCGGTGAACTGCTGGAGTCCGTCGACGAGGCGGGCGCCACGGCCGCCGTGCCGGCCGCGGTGACCGGCCCGCCGTGGGCGGGCGTGCTGCCCCCGCGCGGCGGCTGGCGGCGCGAGCCGGGGCTGCCGCGGGTGGCCGAGCTGCGCGCGCTGGTCGGCGCGGCCGTCGCCGAGTTCCGCACCCGGACGCAGGAGCTGACCGAGGAGGCACGCACCCGCGCCGAACTCGACCGCATCGGGCGCGACATCTGGTCCCGCACCGTCGGGGAGACCCGGCTGCCGGTGCGGGCCGTGCACGCCGCGCAGTCGCTGGGGTTCCTGCGGGCCGGTGAGGGCGCGCCGGAGCCGGCGCTGTTCTCCTCCGGGGCGTGGCTGCGGCTGCGCACGCCCTACGGGTCGGTCGCCGTCCGTACGGCCGGACCCGGGACCCTGGGGGGGCTGGGCGCGCTCGGAGTCAGCGTGCGCTGACCCTCTCCCGGGTCCACTCGTCTGCGGTACGACCACGGCGAGGCCCGTCTGCGGTGCGACTACGGCGAGGCCCGTCCGCGGTACGCCACGGCGAGGCCCGTCCGCGGGCCGCCGCGCTCGCCGCACCGTCACCCGTCGCCGCAGCCCCGCCGTGCTCGCCGCACCAGCGCTCGTCACCCGTCGCCGCAGCCCCGCCGTGCTCGCCGCACCGCTGCCCGGCGCTCGTCGCCGCGGCCCGCCGGGGGTTCTTGCACGGCGGCTTACTTCTCGGCGTCGTGGTCGTCCGGCCAGACGCCGATGTGGTCGCTCTCCAGTTCCAGCGCCACCCGGTCGCGCATGCCGAGGGCGCGGGTGTACTCCGCGGGCAGTTGCAGGCGGCCGGCGCGGTCCAGCATCGCGTACTCCCGCGCGACCACCGTCTCGTGGCCGGTCGTCGCGTCCACCTCGCTGCGCCGCAGCACCTCCGTGGACGTACGGCCGTCCCGGATGGCGACCGTGCGGCGGACCTCGCTCGCCACGGCCTGGTCGTGGGTGACGATCACGATCGTGGTGCCCAGGTGCTCGTTGGCCGTGCGGAACGCCGCGAAGATCTGTTCCGCGGTGCCGGAGTCGAGCTCGCCGGTGGGTTCGTCGGCGAGCAGGACCGCCGGGTCGTTGGCGAGGGCCACGGCGATGGCGACCCGCTGCTGCTGGCCGCCGGACATCTGGTGCGGGTGGCGGTCGCGGCAGTCGGCGACGTTCAGCAGCTCCAGCAGTTCCAGGGCCCGTTGGGTGCGGGCGCGGCGGCGGGCGTGCGCGCGGTTGCCGCTGAGCTGGAGCGGCAGGGCGACGTTCTGGGCCGCCGTCAGGTAGGGCAGCAGGTTGCGGGAGGTCTGCTGCCAGACGAAGCCGACGACCTCGCGGCGGTAGGCGAGACGGTCCTTCGCGGTCATCGCCAGCAGGTCGTGGCCGGCGACGCGGGCGGCGCCGGCGGTGGGGGTGTCCAGGCCGGCGAGGATGTTCATGAGGGTGGACTTGCCGCTGCCGGAGGCGCCCACCAGGGCCATGAGCTCGCCCTCGCGGACGAGGAGGTCGAGGCCCTGGAGCGCCTGCACCTCCACTCCGTCGGCGGTGAAGATCCGCACCAGACGGTCGCAGCTGATCAGGGCGTCGTGGCCGTAGGCGGGCGCGCTGCGGGCGGCCGCGGCCTTGTCGGCGAGGTCGCTGAGGGTGGGGTTCGTCGTCATCCGGCGTCTCCTGGAAGGCTGTCCGGGGGTGCGGTGCGCGGGAGGGCTCCGCCACGGCGGCGGGACTGCCCGCAGCCGTGCCGCCCGGGTCGCCCGCAGCCGTCGTCGTCGTATCGGACCTCGGGTCGTCGGCTCATCGGGCGTCTCCCACCCGCAGTTCGCGTACCGCGCCCCGGCGCCCCGTCCACCAGGCCTGGAGGGCCGCGACGCCGACCGCCGCCGCCAGGACCGCCGTGGCGGGGACGGCCAGGGACAGGGCGTCGGTGTGCAGGGCCGCCGTCGCGCTCGCGGCCGGGCTGGTGGCGAGGGCGATCGTCGTCAGGTCGATGCCGGGGGACAGCAGACGGATCGCCGCCCAGGCGGTCAGCGCGCCGCCGGCGGTGGCGAGGACGGCCTGGGGCAGGGACTCCAGGACGAGCAGGCGGCGGGACTGGGCGCGGGTGAGGCCCATCGTCCGCAGCCGGGCCAGCAGCGCCGTGCGTTCCGGGGCCGCGCGCAGCAGGGACAGCAGCAGGGCGAGGACGGCGTACCCGGCACCGGCGGCGACCGCGGCCCCGTAGACGCGTTCCGCGCCGGACTGCAGCGGCGAGTCGACGTACCCGGCGCGCACGGCGGAGCGCAGACGGACGCTCGCGGTGGGGCCGGCGGTCCGCTCCAGGGCCGTCGCGTCGATGCGGTCGCCGGTCAGCAGCAGCGCCGCCGGCCGGGCGGCCTCGGGGGTGAGGGCGCCCCGGTCCACGACGAGGAAGTTGTCCCCGGGCACCGCCGGGGTGCGCTCCCGTACGGCCGTGACGCGCACGGTGATCGTGCTGCCGTCGTCGAGGCGGACGGGGAAGGGCCGGGTGCCGTAGGTGCGGGCGACGGACGGGGAGGCGAGGGCGGGCAGGACGGCTCCGGAGGCCTGCGGGGCGCGCAGGTCGGCCGCCGGGACCGGGCCGAGGCCGGTGCGGGTGGTCAGCGCGGCGTAGCCGGCCGGGGAGACGCCCGCCACCGGCAGGGAGGCGGGGTTGTCGGCGGCCGTGGCCTGGTAGGAGATGCTGACCTCGGTCAGGTCCCGCACTCCGGGCACGCGCCGCACCCGCTCGGCCAGCCCGGCCGGCAGGAAGCTGCTGGTCTGCACCTCGACACGGGCGTCCGCGCCGACCGCGAGCAGCGCGGCGTGGTCGCGGGTCTCGCCCACCCCCGCGAGCACCGAGCCGCCGAACGCGGCGGTGGTCAACGCGGTGAGCAGGGCCAGGAGGGGCAGGACGGCCGACGCGGAGGAACGGCCGGCGCGGGCCAGGGACAGCGGGCCGACCAGGCCGCGCAGCCGGCCGGCCGGGCGGGCCAGCCGGCGCAGCGGCCACGGGTAGAGCCGCACCAGCACCAGCGCCGCGATGACCCCGACCAGCACGGGCGCCGCGGCCACCAGCTGCCCGCCGTCGCCGCCCTGCCGGCGCAGCGTCTCCACGGCGGCGGCCGCGGCGGCCAGCACGGTGAGTTCGGCGACGGTACGGCGCCGGGAGGGGCGCCGTGTCGTGACGTCCTGGCGGCCGGTGTGGACGCGGACCACGCGGTGCGCGGCGACCGCCCGCACCGGCAGGGCGGCGCAGGCGACGAGGGTGACGGCGAGGGCGGCGGCCAGGGCGGGCAGCAGCCGGCCGCCGGGCACGGCGAGGACGGCGGCGGCCAGGCCGAGCGCCCCGGCGGGCACGGCCACGACGGCCGTCTCGGCGAACAGCCGTCCCGCGAGCCCGCGCAGGGAGGCGCCGCGGGCGCGCAGCAGGGCCAGTTCGGTGCGGCGCCGGTCGGCGGCGAGACCGCCCGCCATGGCCAGGATGACGGCGGCGACCGTGCCGGTGCCGAACGCGGCGACGGCGACGAGCGGGGCGACGCCCGAGCGCAGGCCGTCGTAGGAGGTGAGGATCCGGTCGAGGTCGGTGTCGGCGCCGGCCTCCGGGTCGACGGCGGTGCGGATCTCGCGCAGGGCGGGACCGGCCTCCAGGGCGGCGACCGAGGACTTCAGCGCGGCCACGTCCCGGCCGTGCAGGGCCTCGGTGTCGGGCGCGAACTGCCAGTAGCGCATCGGGGCTCCGCGCGCGCCGAGCAGCGCGGGGGCCGCGTCCGGCGGGAGCAGGACGGTGCCCAGCCAGTAGCGCATCGGGTCGGCGCCGTCGCCGGGCACGGGCTTGAGGGTGGGGCTGCGCAGCAGGCCGTCGGACGACCAGTAGGCGCCCCGCGGGGTGCGGGGTTCGACGATGCCGGTGATACGGACGGTGAGCGGGGCGCGCCGGACGGCGGGCACGTGCAGCACGTACCCCACCTTCACGTGCAGGGCCTTCGCGGTCTCCGTGGTGACGGCGCCCTCGACCTCGGTGGTCGCCGCGGTCACCGTGCCGCCGGCGCGGGGCAGCCGGCCCGCCTGCAGCCGGCCGTGCTCGGCGAGGCCGGCCTGGGCGACGAGGAACACGCGCGCGGGCAGGCCGTTGGGGCGCGGCAGCCAGGCGTCGGGCACCTCCAGCTCCTCGAACGTGCGCGCCCCGTACGTCGACTCGGCGCGGTCCACGGCGAGCGGCGCCCGGACCGTGGCGAGGATCTTGCGGTACTGGGTGCTCAACGGGCCGGGGCGCAGGGCCTGTTCCAGCTCCTGCACGGAGCCCGCGCCCTCGGGCACCGGCGCGGTCACCCACAGGGTGCTGCGGCCGGGGGTGGCCCGCTCGACGGCGCGGGTCAGCCCGCCGTCCTCGTAGCGGTCGACGGCACGCGGGAACGCGGCGGCCAGCGCGGCCGTCAGCGCCACCAGCAGCGTCAGCGCCACGGCGGCCCCGGGGGCGGCCCGCAGCCGGGTGCGGATCCAGGGCGCGGGGACGCGGGGTGCCCGGCGGCCGGTCGGGGAACCGGAGGGCACCCGGCGGCCGTTCGTGGACTCGGCCGGCACCCGGCGGCCGTTCGGCGGCTCTGCGGGCGTCCGGCGGGGGCCGGACGGCGTACGGTTCGCCGGCATCTCACTCACCTCCCTGTTCCCGCAGCGCCGACGCCGGGTCCGCGCGGCGCAGCGACAGGACCGCGGAGACGGCGAGCGGGACGACGGCGACGGCCGCGAGGAGGACGGCGACCTGCCCGGCGGGCAGCCGGACCAGGACCTCGGGCAGCGGCCGGGTCGCCTCGGAGGTCAGCAGGATCAGCGGGATCACCGCCCGGGTCAGGACCGTGCCGAGCCCCGCGCCGACCGCGAGCGCCAGCACCACCAGCACCCCGTGCTCGGCGGCGATCATGCGGGCCAGGCGACGGCGCGGGGCGCCCAGCGCGCGCAGCACCGCGAACTCGGCGTCCCGCTCCCGCAGCGCACCGGCCGCGCTGACCGCGAAGCCGACCGCGGCCAGCGCCGCCGCGACCACGGCCGCCGCGGCGAATGCGGCCTCCGGGCCGGCGCCGAAGGGGTCGTCGCGCAGTTCCTCGGCGAGCTCGGCGCGCACCACGACCTGACCGGGGTCGATGTCGGGCCAGGCCCGCACGGCGGCGGCCACCTCGGCCGGGGCGCCGGTCGCCAGCCACCACTCGGTGGGCGTGACGCTCGCGCCGTATCGCGCCTGCAGCACCTGGTCGACGGCGCGCAGGTCCACCAGCAGCGCGCCGCCGCCCTCGGCGTCCGCGGTGGTGGGCAGTTCCCGCACCGTGCGCACGATCCGCACCGGCACGCTCACCCCGCCGAGGACGGCGTCCACCCGCTGCCCGGTGCGCGCGCCGGTCGCGGCGAGGAACCGGTCGGTGGCCACCCCGGTGAGCTCGGGCGTGGCCGGCTGTGCCACCCGCAGCCGGACGGTGACCGCGCCGGACAGCCAGCGGTCGCCGGCCGGCAGGTGGCCGGTGGAGTAGGTGACGGTGGGCGGGGCGCCGGACACCAGGCGGGGCCGGGTCGGCAGGGCGCTGTCGTCGGGGCCGGCGGCGGCGCCGTCGGCGCGCGAGACGCCGGTCCAGGCGGTGGGCAGGGCCAGCCGCCGGGCGGTGCCGTCGGTGCCGGTCGCGGTCAGCTCGTCCAGCGACAGCCGGTGCTCTTCGGAGACGCCGTGAGGCTGGGCGATGACCAGCTGCACCCCGGTGAGGGTGAGCGGGCCGCGGGCGCCGCCGAGGTCGGGGACGAGCGGGTGCGGGCGGCCGTCGGCGGGCAGCCGGCCGGAGGGCAGCTGGTACGGCACGCCCCAGCGGTCCTCCAGGGTGAGCGTCACGTCGGCGCCGCCCTCCGGGTCGGAGCCGTGCAGGGTCGCGGTCAGCCGCAGCCGGGCGGTGCCGGCGGGGACGGTCACGCCGGCCGACGGCCGGGCCGGGGCGAGGCCCGCGAGCAGCGGCCGCACCGGCCGGTCGGCCAGGTCGTCGCGCAGCAGCAGGGTGCCGGCGGCGTGCGCGGTGTCCAGGGCGAGCACGGTCGCGGTCCGGTTGTCCGACAGCGGCAGAGCGGTCCGTACGGCGGGCGCGGCGGCCGTGACGCGGGGGAGCGCGGCGAGCTGCTCGGTGCGGGCCGGGCCGGGATCGCCCGCGGCGCTCACCCGCACGGGGGCGCCCGCACGGAAGTCGGCCTGGTCCCGCTGCGAACGGTCCCAGGAGGCGCCCTGGCCGATGGCCAGCATGCCGAGCGCTACGGCGAGCACCAGCAGCAGCATGGGGCCCGCGCCGCGCATCGGGCGGCGGCTGAACTGCCAGCCCGCCAGCGCGGTCGCCAGCCCGCGCCCGCCGGTCGCGCGCCGCTCGGCGAGCCGGGCCACCGGCGGCAGCAGCCGCAGGGTGAGCACGGTCCCGGCGAGCAGGGCCAGCGCGGGCGCGGCGACCAGGAGCGGGTCGATGCCGAGGGCGCCGGTGCGGTCGCCGCTGACGGCGCCGCGGGCGGACAGCTGCCAGTAGGCGACGCCCGCGATCACCAGCAGCCCCAGGTCGGCGCCGGCCCGGACCGCGCCGGGCAGCGGCCGCGCCCGTCCCGTCCGCCGGCCGCTCGCGGCGAGCGCGGGCACGGTGACGGCGAGCGCGCAGCCGAGCGCGACGCCCGCGGCCACCAGCCACACCTGGGCTGTGCCGGCCGCGGGCACGTCCAGGCGCAGCCCGATCCGGGCGAGCGGGCCCCGCGCGGCGAGCAGCCGGGTCAGTGGTCCGGCGAGCAGCGGCGCGCACAGCGCCGCCGGGACGGCCGGCAGCAGCGCCTCCAGCGCGGCGAGGCCGGCGAGCCGGGCGCGGGAGGCGCCGCGGGCCAGCAGCAGCCGGGTCTCGGCCGCGCGTTCGGCGCTCAGCAGCCGGGCCACCAGCAGCAGCGCGCACGCGGCGAGCAGCGCCAGCTGGAGCGCGACGATCAGCAGCGTCGAACGGGACACCAGCAGCGAGCGCTCGGTGCGGTCCAGGACGCCCGGCAGCGAGGTGACCGCCGTGGTCGCGCCCGACAGTTCCGGGGCCCGGTGGACGGCGGCGCCGGCATGGGCCGCCGAGGAGCGCAGCGCGTCGATGCGGGCGGTCGTCAGGGTGGCGAAGTCGGCGGAGACCACCCAGGCCGACGGCCCGGCGCTGACCGTGGTGCCGGCCAGCACGCGGGGGTCGGCGAGCAGCGGGCCGTAGGTGGTGAAGTCGGTCTTCTTCACGCCGCGGCCGCCGACGTCGTCCAGCCGCCAGTACGGGGCGGCCGCGTCGGCGGGCCGGTACACGCCGGTGATCCGCACGGTCACCGGTCTGCCGCCGAAGCGGTCGGCGAGGGTGAGGCGGGTGCCGGGGCGCAGGTTCAGCCGGCGCGCGGCCGCCTGGGGCAGCGCCGCCTCGACGTCGGGGGTGCCCGCGCGGGGGGCCCGGCCGTCGGTGAACCGTATCTGCGAGGGGTCCAGCGCGGCGAAGTGCGTCAGATCGGGGTCCCCGGACCGCTCGGCGGGCGGCTGCAACGAGCGGGGCAGCGCGTACGGGCCGGACCGCACCAGCGTCCGCACGCTCACCGGCAGCCCGTCGAACGCGGTCCGCGCCGCCTGTCGTACGGCGGTGCCGGCGGCGGCGCGCCGGGCGGCGGGGACGTCGGCCTTGACGACCAGCGCGGCGTCGGCGGCGTTGGCGGGCTCGGCCAGCGCGTGGCGCAGGGCGGCGTCGCCGATCGCGCCCGCGTACGCGGTCAGGCCGGCCAGGACGGAGGTGGTGAGCAGGACGGTGAGGAGCGCCGCGGCGAGCAGCACGCGGTGCGCCCGGGCCCGCAGCAGCACGAAACCCGACAGCCCCCCGAACCCCGCCACCCCCGGCCCCCCGCCGTTGTTGTCCAGACCTCTCGGCGATGCTGTCAGAGCGCGCGGGCCGGGGTAAGCGGTTGTGAACGCAGCTTGACCGGATTGTGACCGGAATCCGGCGTCGTACGACCGGAATGCGGGAGGAACCGGATCGGGAGCGGGGGCTCAGCTCGGTGCCGGGGTTGCCGTCGGTGCAGGCGGTGGAGGTGGTGCCTGCGGTGCAGACGGTGCGGGCGGTCCCGTCGGTCCGGTCAGTCCGGGGTGTTGATCATCGAGGCCGCGGCGTACGTGAGGTAGTTCCACAGCGTGCGCTCGTGCTCCTCGGACAGGCCGAGCTCCTCCACGGCGACCCGCATGTGCTTCAGCCACGCGTCGTGCGCGGCGCGGTCCACGGTGAACGGCACGTGCCGCATCCGCAGCCGCGGGTGGCCGCGGCGCTGGCTGTACGTCGTGGGACCGCCCCAGTACTGCATGAGGAACAGCGTCAGCCGCTCCTCGGCCGGGCCGAGGTCCTCCTCGGGGTACATCGGCCGCAGCAGCGGGTCCTCGGCCACCCCCTGGTAGAAACGGTGCACCAGCCGGCGGAAGGTGTCCTCCCCGCCGACCTGCTCGTAGAACGTCTGCTCCTGAAGCGTGCCGCGCCGAATCTCTGTCACGTCCCCATGGTCTCAGACGCGCCGACCGAGGCCGGAAGTCTTAGGACCGGGGTAGGCGAGCCGGCGCGGAGCGCCCGGTCGGGACCCCGGCGAAGCCGACCATGACTCACCCGGCGGAGCCGATCCGGACCGGCGCCCGCCGGACGCGGCCGGGCGGACCCCGGCACAGCCGCCGATCCGGACCGACCCCGGCGGAACCGCCCCGGCGGGGAGCTGCGGCGTTCGCCTTGGGCGGGTGGGGGCCGCACAGTGGAGGCATGGGTGGTCATGGGGGTGATCAGGGGCTCGCGGAGCTTGCCGGGCAGGCGCGGGAGGCGCTCGTGCGGGAGATCGAGCTGAGCGGTGCCTTTGCCGGGGACACCCGCTGGCGGAAGGCGTTCGCGGCGGTCCCACGCCACCTGTTCGTGCCCATCTACCACGTCGTCGGCCTCGGCGGCTACGAGCGCCGCTGGGGCGAGCACCCCGACCCCGCCGCCCGCGAGCGCTGGCTGCGCGGCGCCTACGCCGACGAGCCCCTGGCCACCCGCCTGCGCGACGGCGTCCTGCTGTCCTCCAGCAGCCAGCCGTCCCTCATGGCGGCGATGCTGGTCGCGCTGCGGCCGGGCGACGGCGACCGGGTGCTGGAGATCGGCACCGGCACCGGCTACAACGCCGCGCTGCTCGCCCACCGGCTCGGCGACGAGAACGTCGTCACGATCGACCTCGACCCGGACATCACCGAGTCCGCCCGCCGGCACCTCGACGCGGCCGGTCACCACCCGGTCGTCGTGACCGGCGACGGCGCCCGCGGGGTGCCCGAGCACGCCCCCTACGACCGGATCATCGCCACCTGCGCGCTGCCCGCGATCCCGGGCGCCTGGCTCACCCAGTGCCGTGCCGGCGGCCGGATCGTCACCCCGTTCGCCACCGGCGTGGCCGCGCTCGACGTGCGCGGCCCCCATCACGCCGAGGGCCGCTTCCTCGCCACGCCCGCCTACTTCGTGCCGCTGCGCGGCGCACCCCGGCCCATGGCCCAGCCCCCGCACCTGGCGGGACTGCCGCGCCGGGCCCGGGAGAGCGAGCTGTTCCGCTTCCTGCTCGCCCTCACCCGCGGCAGCCTCGACCCCGAGGAGGCCTGCGCCCTGTGGGAACGCGAAGGCATGCCGACGCGCGAGCGCTACGGCCTCACGGTCGGCGGCGAGCGCGCGTGGGCGTGGCTGGACGACCCGGAGGGGCCGTACGTGTGGCCCCTCCCGGAGTCCGGCCGGCCGCTGCCGGGCGGCGGCTAGCCGCGGCGGATGGTGATCGTCGTCCAGGCGCCCACGTGCACCCGGTCGCCGTCCTGCAGCGGGACCGGCACGAACGGCTGGATCGGTTCCTCCGACCCGTTGACCGTCGTCCCGTTCGTCGAGTTCTGGTCGACGACCGCCCAGGTGCCGTCGGGCTGCTGCACCAGGACCGCGTGCTGGTGCGAGACGCCCGGGTCCTCCGGCGGCACCGACAGGTCGATGTCGGGCGTCTCGCCGGTGGAGTGGCGGCGACGGCCGATGGTGACCTGGTTGCCGGTGAGCGTGCGCTGCTGCTCGGGCGAGTACGCGGGCAGGTTCAGCCCCGCGGCCTCCGGGCCGGAGCGCTGCATCATCGCCATGAAGTACTCGCGGTCCGGGCCGATCGTCGCCGTCCAGGTGGCCGGCGCCTGCGGCTGCTGCGGGAAGCCGGGAGCGGGCGGGGCCTGGGTGGCGCCGGGCTGCGGGTAGCCGTAACCGCCGGGCGCGCCGCCCGGACCACCGGGACCGCCGTGACCGCTCGGGCCACCGGGACCGCCGTGACCACCCGGACCGCCCGGGCCACCGGGGCCCGAGGGCGGGGAGATCACCCAGTCGTCCTCACCGCCGCCGAACGACGGCCCGGACGGGGCCGGCGGAGCGGGCGGCGCCGAGGGACCGGCGCTCTGCGGGAACGCCGAGGGCTGGAAACCCTGCGGGGCACCGGGACCACCAGGGCCGCCGGGACCGCCCGGGGCACCCGGAGCCGTGCCGGGACCGGCGGGCGGCGTCGGGCCGGGCGGCGGCGGGACCGGGCGGGACGGGTCGCCGCCGAAGGGGGAGGGGGTGCCGGGGCCGCCCGGGCCACCGGGACCGTTCGGTCCGCCGGGGGCACCCGGGCCGCCCGGACCACCGAAACCACCGGGACCGGAGGGACCGCCGTGCGTCAGGGGACCACCGGGACCACCGGGACCGCCGGGCCCGGACGGACCACCGGCACCGAACGGCCCACCGGGGCCACCCTGTCCACCCGGGCCACCGGGACCGCCGGGCCCGGACGGACCACCCGCGCCGAAGGGCCCGCCAGGGCCACCCGGGCCACCGGGACCAGCCGGACCGCCGGGCGCACCCGGACCTCCGTGACCACCCGGGCCACCGGAACCGAAGGGACCACCGGGACCACCGTGCGCCCCCGGCCCACCGGGTCCGCCCGGCCCCGACGGCTCGCCGCCGAACGGCGGGCCCGGCGGGATCGGCTCGGCCGGCCGGTTGACCTGGGACGGGCGTGAACTCTGGTAGTCGAAGGAGTCACCCGCGCCGTAGGACGGCCCGGGCGGCTGCGGGAAGCGCGGCGCGGCCGGTGCCGCGGGGCGCGGCGGGGCGGCCGGGGTGTAGGTGGTCGCCGTGTTGGTCAGGAAGTTCCACCGGCACTCCTCGCAGAACGGCGCCCCGCCCTCGCGCGGCGTGCGGCACTGCGGGCACAGCTCCGGTTCGGCGTCGGGCACCGCGGACAGGTGGCGTCCGTCGGGCCGGCCGCCCGGTGCGCCGCCCTGCTGGGCGCCGGGCGGGGGCGGCGGGAAGCCGTAGCCGCCGCCGGGGGCCGGCGGCGGGGGAGGCGGGGGCGGAGGTACGGCACCGGCCATGCGGTGACCGCAGACCTCGCACCAGTCGTCGGAACCCGACTGGTGTCCGTTCGGGCAGGTCGGCATGTCGGTGCGTCCCTTCGTTCCTGCTGGGTCACGTCATCAGTGGTCGGCGGCGGTCGTCAGTGGTCGTCCGTGGTCGCCGACGGTCGTCGGCGAGTCACTTCTTCACCCGAACGGTCTTTGTCGATCGGGTTTCGAGCGTCATCTCGTCCGCCTCCGCGACCTTCGCCTTCAGTCGCACAGTACCGGTCGCCGCGTCGACCACGTCCACCACCTTCGCAAGCAGTTTCGCAGTATCTGCGTTCCCGGAGGCGCTCGCGAGCTGAACGGCCCGGCCCAGTTTGGCCGTTGCTCCATCGAAATCGCCCGCTTTGCGAAGATCCAGCCCCTGTTGGATGACCTGGGCCAGTTCGGCCTGCCCGGTGTAGTGGGCGACCTGCGGGTTGAGGGAGGTGGAGGCGGCCATGTCGTCGGTCCACACGGCCCGTACGAGTCCCTGCGCGCCCAGGTTCTGCGCGCTGCCGTCGGGTTGGGGGATCACCAGGGACACCCGCGTGGCCAGCATCTCCTGGCCGATGTTCGCGGCCGGGACCTCCACGCACAGGTGGTAGTCGCGCGACTCGTCGCCCCAGGACCCGGTGGGGTAGTCACCGGCGCGCGGGCCGGCCTCGGTGCGGCGGGAGGTCAACTCCTCCACGGTCGGTGCGACTTGCTTGACGAACTTGATGGTCGTGCCCACCGGCGTCCACACCCGCAGCGCGACGTCGGCGACCTCCTTGCCCATCGCCGTCTCCATCATCCGCGTGAAGTCGGCGGCCAGGCCCGCCGGATCGGCGACGATGTCGGCCGTGCCGAGCAGGGCGGAGGCGATCCCTGTGACTTCTTTCACTTCCCAGTCGGTGCCCACGCCCCGGGCGTCACAGGTGAACCGCCCGGCGCAGTGGTCGAGGGCGGCCTTCAGCTCGGCGGGCGACTCGTGCTCGTTGCGGCCGTCGGTGAGCAGGATGGCGTGACGGATGGCGACGTCCGCCGAGGACAGCAGCCGCTCCGCGAGCCGCAGCCAGGTCCCGATCGCCGTGCCGCCGCCCGCGCCGAGCCGGCGCAGCGCGTGCTTGGCCTGCTCACGGGTGGTGGCGTCGGCGACCGCGAGCCGCCCGCCGCCCGGGTAGACCTCCTGGGCGACGTGCGTGCCGCCGATCACCGCGAAGTGCACCCCGTCGCGCAGGGTGTCGATCGCGGCGGCCGTCGCCTCGCGGGCGTTGCGCATCTTGGCGGGCGGGTAGTCCATCGACCCGGAGCAGTCGACCATGACCGCCACCGCCGCGGAGGGCCCCTGCCCGGCGCCGAACAGGTGCGGTGCGCTCACCGCGCCGCCGACCGTGCCCCCGCCGGTCGCGGTGACCGTGACGATCGCGTTGACCTCGCGCCCGCCCTCCGGCAGGTACTCGTTCTGGTACACGTCCACCGAGAACTGCGGCACCGTGGACTTCGAGAAATTGGCCATGCCTGTTCGCATCCCCCTCGAACACCCGTCGGGTGTGGACCGGACGCGGACCGGTCCCCTCCGGCCCGCGAGCTTCCCCGTACGAGGCCGGCCCCGGTGGTCCGGTACGCGGCCTCAGGCCGATCCTGCCCCCTGCGGCGGCGCGGGGAACGGCACGACGGCCACTGTTACGTTGTCGTGGCCCCCGCCGTCCAGGGCGTGGCCGACCAGGACCTGGGCGCCGTGCAGCGGGCGCACGGCGGCGTCGAGGGGGACCACCCGGGCCATCTCCTCGGCCGCCTCCGCGTAGTTCCACAGCCCGTCGGTGCACACGACGACCACACCGGGCCGGTCCGGCTTGTAGCCGGCGGTGTGCGGCTCCAGCTCGTAGGCGTCCGCGCCGAGCCAGCCGGTGATCGCGTGGGCGCGCTCGTCGGCGTACGCCTCCGCCTCGCTCATCAGCCCGGCGGCGACCATCTGCGCCGCCCAGGAGTCGTCCTCGGTGAGCCGGGCGGGGGGCGCGGTGCGGTCGGCCGGCACCCAGTACACGCGGCTGTCGCCGACCCAGCCGACGACCAGCAGGTCGTTCGTCACCACCGCGCCGACCAGGGTGCAGGCGGGCGCGTTCTGGTGCGGGGCGTGCTCGCGGGCCGTCTCCGGCTCGTCCGCCAGCGCGTTGACGGCGTGCGCGGCGGCCACGATCGCGTCGTGCATCGCCTGCTGCGGGTGCGTGCCGCGCGGCAGGGCGGCCAGCAGCGACTCGCCGGCCGCGCGGGACGCGGCGAGGGAGGCGTCGTCGGGGCGGGTCGCGGAGGACACGCCGTCGCAGACGATCGCCACGGCGGCGGGGGAGCCGTCGGGCAGCGCGGTGTGGCCGACGGTGAACGCGTCCTCGTTGCGGTGGTGGCGCAGCCCGCGGTCGCTGACGGCGGCCACCGGTCCGCACTCCTGTTCCATGTGGTCGCGTTCGCGCGGCTGGGCGTGGCCGCAGTTCTCGCAGTAGCCGTCGCTGTCCACCCGGCCGGCCCGGCACGCCACGCACACGGAGGCCTCCTCCGCGGCCGCGGCCGCCTCGGCGGCGACCCGCGGATCGGGCGCCTGCAACGCGTATTCGTCGGGCTCACCGGACCCACCGGGCCGGTCGAAACGGACGCCGGCGGCGGGCGCCCCGGGCGCGGCGGGCGCGGGAGGCACGGCGGAGGCCGGGGCCGCCGGGGGAGCGGCGGGCGGCTGCGGCGGTACGCCGGCGCCGGCGGACGACGCCTGCGGCGGTACGGCGGGCTGCGCGCCGGGCGCCCCGGGAGCCGGTACGGCGGGCGGTGCGCCGGGCGCCCCCTGAGCCGGAGCCGGAGCCGGAGCCGGAGCGGCGGGCGGCGTGGCAGGCGTCCCGGGAACGTGACCCGGTGCGGCAGGGGGCGGGGGCGACTGCGGTGCCTGGCGCGGCAGTTCGCCGCCCCCGGAGTCCGTGCCGGGCAGGTCGGTCGGCAGATGGACCGCCGGTGGGGTGCCCGAGCCGTCCGGTGAGGCCGCGTGCGGCCACGCGGGCGCCGCACCCGGGCCGGGCCGCCCCGGCGCCGCGCCGTGCATCGCGATCGTCGGCTGGTCCTGCGGCGGCGCCGGCACGGCGGACAGGTCGTATCCGCACGCACCGCAGAAACGGTCGCCCGACTCGAGCGGCTCCGCGCAGCTCGGGCAGTTCGACAGGGCTGCCTGCTGGGGCATCTGCGACATCAACTACACCCACGTCCGGGGGCGGTAACGGTTGGCACGTTCCACCAGGTCGATCCTCTCCTCGCCGCCGGGCGCGAGCCGGGCCAGCGTGCGGTACGAGCGCTCCAGTCCGAAGCGCAGCCCGCGTTCGTCCAGTTCGCTGCCGAGCAGCACCCGCCGGGCGGCCGGCGTGCCGCCCTGGCCTTGGGAGAGTATCCAGTCCAGGGCGCAACCGAGCACTTCGGTGGCCAGTTGCTCGCGCCGCCCGGGGTCCAGGCCGTACGCCTGGAGCGCCTCGACCTGCGCGGCGGCGGCCGTGAGATCGTCCAGGAAGGCGCTGTCGCCGGCGGCCGGCGTCCGCTGCCGCAGCCGGGCGCGGACCGCCGCCACCCGGGCGGCGGTGTAGTGGATGGACGCCTCCGGCACCGACTCCAGCGTCCCCACGGCGGCGGCGCGGTCACCGGCCGCCAACTGCACCCGCGCCAGGCCGAACGCGGCGCTGACATGGCTCGGATCGCTCGCCCACACCAGCCGGTAGTACTCGGCGGCGTTGTCCAGCTGGCCCAGCACCTCCGCGCACAGCCCCAGCGCCAGCTTGGGCGCGATCTCGCCGGGGAAGGCGTCGTAGACCGCGTCGAAGGCGAGGGCGGCGTGCTCGAAGTCGCCGGTCACCAGGGCCGCGACGCCCCGGTACCACACCACCCGCCAGTCGTCGGGCCGTTCGTCCTCCAGCGCGTCCAGTGCCGTGCGGGCGGCGTCGAAGTCGCCGTTCTCCAGCCAGGCGCGCACCTGCCGCAGCCGGGTCTCCACCGAGGGGGCGGGCGCGGCGGCGAGCGCGTGGAGCAGCTCGGCCGGCGCGGAGGTCATCAGGCCCGCGAGGAAACCGGCGTTCGGGTCGCCCGGGTCGACGTGCGGGACGGGCAGCGCGAGCGCGGCGGACGGCGTGTGCACCGGCTTGACCAGGGACGCGGCGGCGCTCGCCGCGGGGGTCTGCGGGGCCCGCCGGCCGCGCAGCGCCCGCGCCCCGAGCCGTGACACCTCGCCCTCCAGGCGCGGGAACAACTCCGTGTCGGTGACCTTCACTTCCGGGCCGAACAGCGTCGACAGCGCGGGCCGCGCCCGGCCCGTCTGCAGCGACACCACCTCGCGCAGCACCCCGGTGAGCTGCTCGGCCATCTCCTGCGCGGAGGCGAACCGGCGGGCCGGGTCGGGGTCGGTGGCCCGCACCAGCAGCCGGTAGAAGGACTCGTAGCGGCGGAAGACCTCGATGGTGTCCGGGTCGGGCAGCGAGTCGGCGTAGACGGTGGTGTAGCCCTGGAAGTCGAAGGTGAGGACGGCCAGCGTCCGCCCGACGGTGTACAGGTCGCTCGCCACGGACGGGCCGACGTCGGCGACCTCGGGCGCCTGGTAGCCGACCGTGCCGTAGATCGCGGACTCGTCGTCGTCCATGCGGCGCACCGCGCCCATGTCGATCAGCTTGAGCTGGTCGTCGGTCTGGATCGCGTTGTCGACCTTGAAGTCGCAGTACAGCAGGTTGCGGCTGTGCAGGTGGCCGAGCGCCTCCAGCGCCTCGATGCCGTACGCGCAGGCCTGCTCCACCGGCAGCGGGTCGCGCCGGCCGTCGGGTGTGCGGCGGGCGTTGGCGATCTCCTTGAGGGATTTGCCGCCCAGGTACTCCATGACGATGTAGCCGTCGAGGGAGCCGGTGCGCTGGTCGAGGTGCTCGACGAAGTTGTAGATCCGCACGATGTTGGCGTGCTCGATCTCCGCGAGGAAACGCCGCTCGGAGATCGCGGCGGCCATCGCGTCCTGGTCGCCGGTGTCCAGCAGGCCCTTGAGCACCACCCAGCGGTCCGCGACGGCCCGGTCCACGGCGAGGTAGATCCAGCCGAGCCCGCCGTGCGCCAGGCAGCCCACGACCTCGTACTGGCCGTGCACCACGTCCCCGGCCTTCAGCTTCGGCACGAACGAGTAGGGGTGACCGCACTTGGTGCAGAAGCCCTCGGTGCGGCCCGCCCGCTCCCCGCGCGCCCGGCCGACCGGCGCGCCGCAGTCCGAGCGGGAGCAGAACCGCTTGCGCTCGGGCACCTCCGGGTTGTCCAGCACCATCGCGCGCGGGTCGGGCCGCGGCACGGCCGGCACGGTGACCAGGCCCGCGCCGAGGCGGGAGCGGCCGGAGGAGGCGGCACCGGAACCGGAGCTGCGCACCGACACCGAGCGGCCGGCCGACGTGCCCGGCAGGGACCGCGACAGGCGGCCCGACACCGAGCGCCGCGACTTCGACGACTGCGAGGAGGTACGCCCGCTGCGGGCGCTGCGGCTGCCGGCGGAGCCCTTGGAGCCCCGGCCGCCCGCGGTGATCCCGGTCGGGGCCGAGCCGACCAGGCCCTGCGAGGACACCACCGGCGCGAGCCCGCACGTGTCGCAGTACAGCTCGCCGCCGCCGACGTCCTCGTAGCTCCCGTCGCAGCCCGGCCGCTGACAGGCCTGTCCCGCACGGCTCATGACGACTCCCCCCTGACGTCCTGCGGCCCGCCCCGCTGCTCCGGACCGCCCTGCGCCGGCCCGTTCTGCTGCTGCGGCACGCGCGGCGCGGCGAGCGCCTCGGCGGCCGCCTGCTGGTAGCGCAGCACCGCCTGTTCGGCGGCGCGCAGGTCGCAGGGCGCGCTCCACAGCATGCGGCGCGCCTTCTCGTACCGCTCGACCAGCAGCGGGTCCTCCGCCAGCCCGTGCCGGGCCACCTTCGCCTTGTACGCGTCGAGCCGGCCGCGCAGCTCCGCGCGCACCGCGAGCGGCGCGGTGACCGCGGTCAGCGACTCGCGGGCGCGCAGCAGTTCGTCCTCCGCGCGCTGCTCCAGCGACTCCAGCAGCGGCGACAGGCGGTGCCACTGCGCCTGCCGGCGGTACTCGGCGGCCGTGGCCAGCTGTTCCTGCAGCACCGTCGGCGGGCCGCTGACCACCGGCACCTCGGTCGCCGCGATCTTCGCCAGCACCTCGCCGCGCGCGGTACGGGCCTCGGCGAGCGTGCGGTCCGCGCGGGAGAGCACGTCCCGCAGCCGCACCAGCCGCTTCTCGGCGTCCTGCCGGACGGTGAGCACGGCCTCGATCTCCCGGCGCACCTCCTCCAGAGCGCGCGCCTCACGGTCGTAGACGGTGGTGTCGGGGCGGCCCCCGCCGGGCGCCGAACTGCCCTGCGCGGGAAGCCAGTACGCCAGCGGGTCACTGACCACCTCCTCGCGCAGCTTCGTCAGCGTGCGCGTGATGCGCTCCAGGTCGTCGCCGGCCGGGTGCTCGCCGGGGCGCACCCCGACGGAGTGCGCGAGCTGCCGGGTGCGCTGGAGTTCGGCGGCGAGTAAATCGATGCGGGCGGGCAGCGCCGACCACACCGCGTCGGCGGCGACCACCATGTCCAGGCTCGAGGCGTACAGCTCGTTCATCCGGTCCACCAGCGCCGCCAGCGAGAACCGCTCGCTCAGCAGCCCGGAACCGCCGTGGAGGGTCGGCGCGTTGGCGGTGGCGGCCGCGGCGCCGGAGACGGTCACGGACTCGCCGCGCAGCAGCTCGGTCAGCTCCACCAGGTCCTCGCGGCTGGACCAGCGGCGCCGGGAGCGGATCTCGCGGGCGTTGCGCAACGCGGCCGTGTAGGCGTCGAAGTACGCCCACAGCAGCGTGATCGACGCCTCCGTGGCGATCCAGCGCTCCTTGGTGACGCCGGTCAGTTCGGCGCCCTCCAGCAGCCTGCGGCCCGCGTGGTCCTGCAGGGCCAGCAGCGACGTCTCGATCGCCTCGTGCTCCTGGCCGAGCCGCGCCAGCGCACGGTCCACCTCGTCCCGGTCCATCACCGGCCCGGCGGGGTCCGTGACGCCCATCGATCACCTCTCGCTGCTGTGTGGGTTCCTGCTCCTGCTCGTGCCTGTCGCGTGGGTCAGCTCGTCCGCAGGTACTGCGGCGCGGGCGGCCTGGACGTCGTCGCGTCCCTCCCCAGTGTCGCCGACAGCCAGGCGTCGTACGACGCCTGCCAGCCGCTCGCCCGGTAGGCGACCAGGATGCGATTGACCCGGCGTACCAGATCGTCCGCGTCCTTCTTCATCGCCACGCCGTAGTACTCGGTGGTGAAGGCGCGGCCCTTCAGTTCGACCGTCGGGTCCTGGGCGGCCTGGCTGGCGGCGAGCGCGCCGTCGGTGACCACCGCGTCCACCTCGCCGAGCTGCAGCCGCACCAGGCAGTCCAGTTGGTTGGGGACGGTGGTGGAGATGTCGGCGGAGGCGGGCAGCCGGCCCGTCCTGCGATCCTCCTCCAGCGTCGTGTACGCCGTCGAACCGGCCGCCGTGCAGATCCTCTTGCCGGCGAGCGAGGCGTCGTAGCCCGTGATCGGCGCGTCCTTGGACGCGAGGACCTGCTGCCCGGTGCGGAAGTACGGCGCGGAGAAGGCGACGTCCGTCAGACGCTTGCAGGTGATCGTCATGGTGCGCACCACCATGTCGACGACGCCGTCCTGGATCGCCTGGATGCGCTGGTTGGTGGGGATGGCCTTGAACTGCACGGCGTCGGGGTCGCCGAGGAGGTCCCGGGCGATGGCGTGCACCAGGTCGATGTCGAAGCCCTCCAGCTGCGCGCCCTGCTTGTTCGGGTCGCGGTAGCCCCAGCGGTAGCTGTTCTGGTCGACGCCGACGACCAGCTTCCCCTTGGCCTTGATCCGGGCGATCGTGGGCCCGTCGGCCGCCGAGGGCGCCAGCGTCTGCTGCTCGGGCGCCGTGCAGGTGCCCGCGCGCGCCTGCGTGCCGACGGCGACCCGGGAGGAGCCGCCCGCCCGGGGGACGTCGCCGCCGCGCTGGGTCAGCGGCAGCAGCAGCGCCCACACCAGCGCCAGGACGCACACGGCCGCCATCGCGCCGACCCCGCCCCAGCCCCTGAGCCTGGCCCGCAGGACTCGCAGTCGCATCGTCACGCCCCCTTCCACCGGTGCGCCCCTCATCGGTACTCCGAAAGCCTGCGGCCGATGCCGAGCACCGCGGCGGCCGCGCCCAGCACGGCGAGGACCGCCGCGCCCCACGCCAGGCCGCCGAGCGCGTCCAGGCCGTCGCCGGCCGCCTGCCGGAACTCCTTCTCCTCGTGCGCCAGCGCCGTGGCCAGGTGGGCGTCGACGCTGTCGAAGCACTCGCCGGTGGCGCCCTTCGCGCCGATCACACCGTCCAGCGCCTTCTGGTACTCCCCGGCCTCGTCCTGGCCGCGCGCCGCGTCGTGACGCCGGTTCCACTCCGCCATGTTGGCCACGGCCGCGGTCACCGGCTGCGCGCCGGCCCGGTCGTCGGCGAGCCGGCGCGCCTCGGCCAGGCTCTTGTCCAGCGCCGCCATGTCGCTGCGGAACGACGAGTCGTACAGGTCCTTGCCGTCCTTGGTGGTCTCGGCGCCGCGCGCCACCAGGGTGAGGTTCTCGTTGCCGCGCGCCTTCAGCGAGGCGATGCGGGCGTCCTGGAGGACGTTGAGGGAGCGCACGCCCCTCGCGCGGGAGGCGTCGAGGTCGGCGCGGGCGACGCTGTGGCCGACGACCAGCCACAGCAGGACCACCGCGGCGGCCGTGCTGGCGGCGACCAGGCCGTGGTTGAGGACGCGGTGGGTGCGCCGGTAGTGCCGGTGCTGGGCCCAGCCCAGCGCGGCCAGCGCCAGCACGCCCAGCGCGATCGCCGCCCACGGGTAGGGGGTGGCGTCCGCGTAATCGGCGTTCAGCCGCTCGTTCTCCTTGGTGTACAGGTCCTCGGCCGCCGGCAGCATCTGCTGCTGCATCTTCTCGTTGGCGTACCTGAGGTAGGCGCCGCCCACCGGGAAGCCCTGCCGGTTGTAGGTGCGGGCCCGCTCGACCAGGCCCTTGTACTCGGGCAGCAACCGGTTGAGCCGGGTGATGGTGGCGGCGGCCGGGGAGCCGGGGTCGGAACTGCCGGCGGCGGTGACCAGGCCGGCGGCGGCCGTGCGGATGTCCTGCTCGTAGCGGTCGCGGGAGGCCTTGGTCTCCTGGCCGCCGGCCAGGAACCCGCTGGAGGCAGCGGTGTTGGCGTCGGCGAGCGCGCGGTAGATGTCGGCCGCGGCCGCGCTCAGCGGGCGGCTCTTGTGCAGGACGTCGTCGGCGGCGGCCGCCCGCTCGGTGACCTGCCAGGCGGTGACCGCGCCGAACGCGACGACGAGCAGCGCCAGTACGGCGCCGATGGTGCGCAGCCGGCCCGGTTCGGTGACGGCGGCGGCCCGCAGCCGCTCCACGCCCTCGGCGAAGGCCGTACGGCGCGGCGGGCGGCCCGGGGCGGAGGAGCCGGGGGCCTGCGCGAGCGAGCCGGACGCGGACGCGGGCGCGGGGGGCGGGGCGGACGGCTGCGAGGGGATCGCCGGCATCGTGGGCGTGCCGGGGTTCGGTGGTGGCGCCGCGCTGCCTTGCTGCGGTGATGTCACTGCTGACCTCCCCCATGGTCATCCGTCTGCGCAAGTATCGCCGCCCGGGCCGGTATCCGCACCAGCCCGTCACCCGATCTTGATCGGATCGCAGCGTGGTGCGCGGCCCGCCGCCCGGATGTCCCGCCCCTGCCCTGTCCCGAAACTGCCCCTGCCCATGAATACGCCGGGGGAACCGGATCGGTTCCCCCGGCGTCACCCTGGGGTGACGGGCCGTCACCCCTGCGTGGGTACGCGCACGTGTCGTCCCCGCTCAGCCCCCGCCCCGCGCGAAGTGCGCCCGCAGCCGCTCCCGCGCCCGCGGGTCCGCGTTCAGCCGGTCCAGGCCCAGCAGGGCCGCTCCGAGGACCGGCCGCTCCCGTACCACCCGTGCCCGGGCCTTGGGCGCCCGCTCGGCCAGCAGCCGCCGTACGCCGTCGTCGAGTTGCGGGTGACCGGCCGCCAGGACGCTGCCGCCCAGCAGCACCGGCGTCTGATCCGTCAGCAGGTCCAGGCGGGTCAGCGCGACCACCGCCATCGTGGTGACCTCCTCGGCGAGCCGGTCCACGATCCGGCGGGCCACCCCGTCACCGGCGGCGGCCGTGGCGAACAGCACCGGCGTCAGCTCGTGCCGGCGCGCGTGCGCCACCCGCCCCAGGTGCAGGGCCTCGATCAGCGCGTACATCGACTCCAGGCCGAAGTGCGCGGGCAGGGTGCGGGCCAGCTCGGTGGGTTCGCCGCGCCCGTCCTCCGCGCGCGCCGCGTGCCACAGCGCCTCCTCGGCGAGGAACCAGCCGCCGCCCCAGTCGCCGGAGATGCGGCCGATCGCGGGGAAGCGGGCGGTGCGGCCGTCGGGGCGCATGCCGACGCAGTTGATGCCGGCCCCGCACACCACGGCCACCCCGCACGGTTCGGCGACCCCGGCCCGCAGGATCGCGAAGGTGTCGTTGCGCACCTCGACCGAGGCGCCCCACGCGCGCGCGTGCAGGGCCGCCGCCAGCTCTTCCTCCTCCGCCGGCAGATCGGCGTTGGCCAGGCAGGCCGAGACGTGGTCGACGGCCTCGACGCCGGCCCGCGCGCAGGCCTCGCCGACCGCCTCGGCGAGCGTGTCCACGGCCGCGCGCACCCCGACCGCCGGCGGCCGGAACCCGCCGCCGCGGGCCGTGCCGAGGACGGTGCCGTCCACGGCCACGACCGCCACGTCGGTCTTGCTGTTGCCGGCGTCGATGGCGAGGACGCCCCCCGTCAGGCCCACGAAAGGTGCTCCCGGTTGTGTGCGATCAGCAGGTCGGTGAGGGTCTCGGCCTGGGCGTACTGCCCGATCAGCGGGTGGGCGAGCAGCGCGCGGAAGACGCGGTCGCGGCCGCCCTTCAGTGCCGCCTGCAGGGCGAGGTCCTCGTACGCGGTGACGTGCGCGATCAGGCCCGTGTACAGCGGGTCCAGGCGCGGCACGGGCAGCGGGGCGGCGCCCTTGGGACCGACGGCGGCCTGCACCTCGATCACCGCGTCGTCGGGCAGGAACGGCAGCGTGCCCTGGTTGCGCGCGTTCACCACCTGGTACGGGCTGCCGGCGCCGCCCAGCAGCGCCGCCGCCAGGTCGACGGCGGCCTCCGAGTAGTAGGCGCCGCCCCGCTTGGCCAGCAGGTCCGGCTTCTCGTCCAGCGCGGGATCGGCGTACATCTCCAGCAGTTGCCGCTCCATCGCGGCGACCTCGGCCGCCCGGGACGGCTTGGTGCGCAGTTCGCCGACGACCTCGTCGTGGGCGTAGTAGTAGCGCAGGTAGTACGACGGGACGACGCCGAGGCGGTCCAGCAGCGGGCGCGGCAGGCGCAGGTCGGCGGCGATGGCGTCGCCGTGCCCGGCGAGCAGCCGCGGCAGCACGTCCTCGCCCTCGGGGCCGCCCAGGCGCACCCCGGTCTCCCAGGTGAGGTGGTTCAGCCCCACGTGGTCCAGGTGCACCTCGGCGGGCGTGACGCCCAGGTGGGCGGCGAACTTGCGCTGCAGGCCGATCGCCACGTTGCACAGCCCGACCGCCTTGTGACCGGCCTCCAGCAGGGCCCGGGTGACGATGCCGACCGGGTTGGTGAAGTCGATGATCCAGGCGTGCGGGTTGGTGCGGCGCACCCGCTCGGCGATGTCCAGGACGACCGGCACCGTGCGCAGCGCCTTGGCGAGGCCGCCCGCGCCGGTGGTCTCCTGGCCGACGCAGCCGCACTCCAGCGGCCAGGTCTCGTCCTGCTCGCGGGCCGCCTGCCCGCCCACGCGCAGCTGCAGCAGCACCGCGTCCGCGCCGTCCACGCCGGCGTCGAGGTCGGCGGTGGTGACGACCCGGCCCGGGTGGCCCTGCTTGGCGAGGATACGGCGGGCCAGTCCGCCCACCCGCTCCAGCCGCTCGGCGGCCGGGTCGACGAGGACGAGTTCCTCGACGGGCAGGGTGTCCCGCAGGCGTGCGAAGCCGTCGACGAGTTCGGGGGTGTAGGTCGAGCCGCCCCCTACCACGGTGAGTTTCATATGCGGTTAACCCTTCACTCCGGTGAGCGTGACGCCCTCGACGAACGCCTTCTGCGCGAAGAAGAAGACGACGATCACGGGGGCCATGACCAGAACGGTGGCGGCCATGGTGAGGTTCCAGTCGGTGTGGTGCGCGCCCTTGAAGGACTCCAGCCCGTAACTCAGCGTCCAGGCGCCGGGGTTCTCCGAGGCGTAGATCTGCGGGCCGAAGTAGTCGTTCCAGGCGTAGAAGAACTGGAAGAGCGCGACGGCGGCGATGCCGGGCCTGGCCATCGGCAGCACGACCCGCAGCAGGGTCCTCAGCTCGCCGCAGCCGTCGACCCGCGCCGCGTCCAGGTACTCGTTCGGAACGGTCGTCAGGAACTGCCGCAGCAGGAAGACGGAGAACGCGTCGCCGCACGCCATCGGGATGATCAGCGGCCACAGCGTGCCGGACAGATCCAGCTGCTTCGCCCAGAACAGGTACATCGGGATGACGACGACCTGCGGCGGCAGCATCATCATCGAGATCACCAGCATCAGCGCCAGATGGCGGCCGCGGAAGCGGAACTTGGCGAGGGCGTACGCCACCGGGATCGAGGACACGACCGTCAGGAAGGTTCCCAGTCCGGCGTAGAGCAGGGTGTTCTTCCACCAGGTGAGGAAGCCGGGAGTGTCGAGGACCTTGCGGTAGTTGCCCCACTCCCAGGTGTGCGGGACCAGGTCACGGCTGAGGGCCTGACTGTCGCTCATCAGGGAGGTGAGGAAGACGAACACGAACGGCAGGACGAAGAACAGGGCGGCGGCGACGCCGAGGGAGTGCACCGCGATCCACTGCAGCAGGGCGCGGCGCCGGGCGGTGCGCTGCGCGGCGGGGCGGACGGCGACCTTCACGGGAGGGTCCAGTACCTGGGTCATGGGTCAGTCACCTGCCTGGATCAGACCGCCGCGGCGCCGCATCAGGAACGCGGTGAACACCATCGACAGGGCGAACAGCACCAGGGCGACGACACAGGCGGAGCCGTAGTCGAAGCGCTGGAAGCCGAGGTTGTAGACGAGCTGGGGGAGGGTGAGGGTGGACTTGTCCGGGTAGCCGGGCTCGAACTGGGTGCCCGCGCCCTGGATCACCCCGGAGGCGACCTTCCCGGCGATCAGCGGCTGCGTGTAGTACTGCATCGTCTGGATCACGCCGGTGACCACGGCGAACATCACGATGGGGGAGATGTTCGGCAGGGTGACGTACCGGAACCGCTGCCAGGCCGACGCGCCGTCCAGCTGGGCCGCCTCGTACTGCTCGGCGGGCACGTCCAGCAGCGCCGCCATGAAGATCACCATCAGGTCGCCGATGCCCCACAGCGCGAGCAGGGTGAGCGCGGGCTTGGACCAGGCCGGGTCGTTGAACCAGCCGGGCGCCGCGATGCCGGCCTTGCCGAGGAGCGAGTTCACCGGCCCGGTACCGGGGTTGAGCAGGAACGCGAACGCCATGGTCGCGGCGACCGGCGGGGCCAGGTAGGGCAGGTAGAACAGGGTGCGGAAGACGCCCGTCCCCGTCTTGATCTTCGTGATGAGCAGGCCGACGCCCAGGCCGAAGACCACCCGCAGGCTCACCATGACCAGCACCAGCCACAGCGTGTTGCGCAGGGCGGGCCAGAACAGCGGGTAGTGCCCGAAGACGTACGACCAGTTCCTCGTCCCGCTCCACGCCGGCGGCCGGAAGCCGTCGTAGTGCATGAACGAGAAGTACACCGTGGACAGCAGCGGATAGGCGAAGAACACCGCGAACCCGATCAGCCAGGGCGACAGGAAGGCGAAGGTGCGCAGGGCGGCCCGGCGGCGCTTGGAGGCCAGGGTGAGGGTGCTCATCGCTACTGCGCCTGGGCGATGTCGGTGTCGATCTGCTCGGCCGTCCGCCGCAGCCCGGCCTTGAGGTCGGTGACCTTGCCGCTCTCGTAGTCGTAGCCGAACTGCTGGATCGTCACCAGGTACTGGCCGCCGTTGACGGACGCGGGCGTGGTCGTGGACGCGGGGTTCGCGGCGATGTCCAGGAACGTCTTGAAGCGCGGGTCGTAGCGGAGCTTCGGCGACTTCAGGGCGGCCAGGGTGGAGGGAACGTTGTGGATCGCGTTGGAGAAGCCCACCACCGCGTCGGTGTCGCAGGTCATGTACTTCACCAGTTCCCACGCGGCGTTGCGGTGGGTGCTGGTGGCGGCGATGCCGGCGATGGTGCCGGTGATGTAGCCCTTGCCGTACTGGGCGGCCTGGTCGTCGGGGACGGGCAGCGGGGCGACACCGATCTCGAAGTCCGGCTTGGCGTCCAGGGCCATGCCGAGCCGCCACTCGCCGTCGAGCTGCATGGCGACCTGACCGGTGTGGAAGGGGTGCTTGGGTCCCCACTCGTCGCCCAGTGTGGCCCGGAACCGTTCCAGCCGGGCGAAGCCGCCGAGTGTGTCGACGAGCCGCTTCTGCAGCGTGAAGCCCTTCTCGAACGCCGGGTCCTCGGCGAGGTTCGACTTGCCGTTCCGGTCGAAGTAGGTGGGGGAGAACTGGCCGAGGTAGTGCTCGGTGGTGGACTCCCAGCCGTGGTAGTTGGGCATGAAGCCCAACTGCCGGTAGGTGTCGCCCTGCCGGACGGTCAGCTTCCGGGCGTCCGCCTCGAACTCCGACCACGTCTTCGGCGGGGCCGTGATGCCGGCCTTCGCGAACGCCGTCTTGTTGTAGTACAGGCCGTAGGCGTCGCCGAGCAGCGGCACCGCGCAGCGGTTGCCCTGGAACTGCGTGTACTCGTTCATCGCCTTGGGGAAGGTGCGCTGCGGATCGATGCCCGCCTTGTGGAAGAAGGGGTTCAGGTCGACCAGGGCGCCCGAGGAGCAGAACTTGCCCACGTTGTTCGTGGTGAAGGAGGAGATCACGTCCGGCGCCTTGGTGCCGCCGGCGCGCAGCGCCTGGTTGATCTTGTCGTCGGTCATGTTGCCGACGACGTTGACGTGGATGTTCGGGTGCGCCTTCTCGAAGCCGGCGACCAGGGCCCGGACGGCCTCGACCTCGTTCGGCGCGCTCCAGGCGTGCCAGAAGTTGATCGTCGTCTCCTTCGACGGGTCGTCGCTCGCGCCGGCCCCGGACTGGCCGGTACAGGCCGCGGCGGCGAGCAGGGCGAGGGACGCGCTCAGGGCAAGAGCCGCTTTTCGGGCGCGCTCGGGCAGGGCTGTGGGCATGGCGGAGTCTCCCTGGGACGGGGTGGGCGATACGGGGAGAGCGGGAAAGGAGGAGAGGCGGGTAGGGGGTTCAGCGCGAGGTGTCGAAGACCTCGTCGCGGGTCACGGTCAGCGCGCGCTCCAGCGCGCCCCGCAGCACGGGGTGGTCGGTGACCTCGCCGACGACGAGCCGGGGCCGGGAGGCGGCCAGCTCCTCCAGCTCGTCCTGCACCAGGGCGCGCAGTGCCTCGCCGCCGCTGGTCAGCACGGCGCCGGACAGCACGACCAGTTCGGGGTCGAGCACGGAGACGAGCGAGGCGAGACCGGTGGCCAGCCGGGTGGCATAGGTGCGCAGCAGCAGCTGGTGCAGGACGGTGTCCTCGGCGGCGGCCCGGGCGAGGAGGGTCGCCGCGGCCTCGGCGTGCGGCCCGGAGGGGACGTCGCCCATGCCGAGCTCGCGGGCCAGCCGGGGGACGGCCTGGGCGCCGGCCAGCTCCTGGTAGCCGCCACTGTTGGCTTTCCTCACCTGGCGCACCAGCGGGGTGCCGGGGACCGGAAGGAAACCCACCTCTCCGGCGCCGCCGGTGAAACCGCGGTGCAGCCGGCCGCCGAGGACCAGCGCGGCGCCCAGGCCCTCCTCGTTCCACAGCAGCACGAAGTCCCCGTGGTCGCGGGCGGCGCCCAGGCGTTGCTCGGCGAGGGCGACCAGGTTGACGTCGTTCTCGTACTCCACCGGCATCGGCAGCGCGGCGGCGAGTTCGTCGAGCAGGGTGGGCGAGTGCCAGCCCGGCAGGTGCGAGGCGTAGCGCAGGCGGCCGGTGTTGGGGTCGAAGGCGCCGGGGGTGCCGACGACGACCCGGCGCACGTCGTCGCGGGTCAGCCCGGCCGCCTTGACGGCGCCTTCGAGGGCGTCGGTGACCTGCCGGGCGACGGGCTGCGCCGGGCGCCGGCCGGGCGTGGGCAGCTCGAACCGCCCGACCGTGCGGCCGGTGATGTCGGCGACGGCGGCGAGGATGCGGCCGGGGGTGACATCGAGTCCGGCGGCGTGGCCGGCGGCCGGGTTGACCTCGTACAGCTGGGCGTTGGGGCCCGGGCGGCCCTCGTCGGTGCCGGTGGCCAGCACCAGTCCGGCCGCCTCCAGACGGGCCAGCAGCTGGGAGGCGGTGGGCTTGGACAGGCCGGTGAGCTTGCCGATGCGGGTGCGGGAGAGCGGGCCGTGCTCCAGCAGCAGGTCCAGCGCGGCACGGTCGTTCATGGCGCGCAGCACGCGCGGAGTGCCCGGCGTACCGGCGGTTCCTGCCATGCGATGCGACACCTGCCTTTCCAGCGGAACAGCCTTCCAGTGAGCGGGTCGGGCTGTCCACTCCGCCTCGATCACTGTTAGGAAAGTTTCCTGTCGTCGGGCAGGAACGTAAGCCCGCCGCGAAGGGGGCGTCAATAGCCGACGCCCCCGCGGCAACGGAGTCGTTACCTGCGGGGGCGTACGGGAGCATGCGCTCCGGGCCGCTCCAAGGCGGCGCGGGCGGGCGTTCAGGGGCGCGTCCCGGCCGGGCGCGCGAGTGCCGCGTCGCGTTACTTCGACGTGCTCGGCGGCGGCACCAGCGGCGTGGCCGCCTGGGCCTGCGGGGAGGTGGAGCTGGCGTGCGCCGACGGGGCGGCGACCGCGGCCGACGGGTCCGGCGCCGTGTCCTCGTCCACGGGCGCCGTCGCCCCGCCGACGATGCGGATGTCGGCCGCGTCGAAGGCCCGCTTGATGCGCCAGCGCAGCTCCCGCTCCACGGCCACGGACTTGCCGGGCATGGTCCGCGCGGAGACCCGCACCACCATGGAGTCCAGCAGCACGCTGTCCAGGCCGAGCACCTCCACCGGGCTCCACAGGAGCTCGTTCCAGGGCTCCTCCTTGGCCATCTTCTCCGCGACCTCGTCGAGCGTGGCCTTCAGCCGGTCCAGGTCCTCCGACGCCTTCACGGTGACGTCGACGCCGGCCGTCGCCCAGCCCTGGGAGAGGTTGCCGATGCGCTTGACCTCGCCGTTGCGGACGTACCAGATCTCGCCGTTGTCGCCGCGCAGCTTCGTCACCCGCAGCCCGACCTCGATCACCTCGCCCGAGGCGACGCCCGCGTCGATCGTGTCGCCGACGCCGTACTGGTCCTCCAGGATCATGAACACGCCGGAGAGGAAGTCCGTGACCAGGTTGCGCGCGCCGAAACCGATCGCCACGCCCGCCACACCGGCGGAGGCCAGCAGCGGCGCGAGGTTGATGTCGAAGGTGGCCAGCACCATCAGCGCGGCCGTGCCGAGGATCAGGAACGACGCCACCGACCGCAGCACCGAACCGATCGCCTGCGAGCGCTGGCGGCGGCGCTCGGCGTTCACCAGCAGCCCGCCCAGCGCGGTGCCGTCCACCGCCTGGACCGTGCGGTTCATCCGGTCGATCAGCTTGGTGATCGCCCGCCGCACCGCCACCCGCAGCACCGCCGCGATCACCAGGATGAGCAGCACGCGCAGCCCGATCGCCAGCCAGGTCGACCAGTTCTGCTCGATCCAGCTCGCCGCGTTCGTCGCGCTCTCCTGGGCGTCCTGGAGCGTGGGCACCGTCACGGACGGCGTCTCGGACGGAGACGGCGAGGGCGAGGGGCCGGCGGCCAGTAGGACGGCGGACAAGGACACGGCGGATACCTCCAGGTGCAGCGGTCTGCCCCCGGCAGGGGAGCACGGTCCCGGCACGGGACCACGGCCCGGTCAAGGTCACGGAAAGGTCACCGGGGGGACAGGAGCACCACACTAACGGGGCATTGTGTGTGCACCCGCCGGATGCGCCAAGGAGAGACGGTGCTCACCTGGGCTTGAAGGGGGCGCACGCCGGGGGATGCTCCAGATGTGGTCGAAAACACTCCCAGCCCGTTACCGGGACATGGTGGCGCCGCCACCAGGCATGAGGGGAGACTGACTGCAGATCGTCCCGGCGCGAGCCACGCGCCGCCGACGCCCAAGGAGGCACCCGTGCCGCATGTCCTGGTCCTCAACGCGTCGTACGAGCCACTCGGCGTCGTACCGCTCCGCCGCGCGCTCGTCCTCGTCCTGGAGAACAAGGCTGTCTGCCTCGAGGAGTCCGGCGCCTTTCTGCACAGCGCAACCGTCACCGTCCCCGCACCCAGCGTGGTCCGGCTCAAGCGATTCGTTCGGGTTCCCTACCGGGGGCCCGTTCCTCTGACCCGCCGGGCGCTGTTCGCCCGTGACGGGGGCCGGTGCATGTACTGCGGTGGCGTCGCAACCAGCGTCGACCACGTCATCCCGCGCTCACGCGGGGGCAAGCACGTCTGGGACAACGTGGTGGCCTCCTGCCGCCGCTGCAACCACATCAAGGCCGACCGCCACCTGTTCGAACTGGGCTGGCGGCTGCGGCACAAACCGGCACCGCCCACCGGACTTGCCTGGCGCATCATCGGCACCGGCCACCGTGACCCGCGCTGGCTGCCCTATCTGCAGCCGTTCGGAGCGGACGACGCCCTGGCCCGGATCGACGGCATCTCCGCCTGACCCCGGCCCGGACGCCCGGCCGGCCCGTCGCCCCGCGGCACGGCCCGGCGCCCGGCGGCACGGTCCGGCGCCCGGTGCCACGGGTCCCGCACCCGGCGGCACGGGTTCGCCGCCGGCGTCCGGCGGTGAAGCGGCGTGCCGTGTGGCGGCGAAGCGGCGTGCCGTCCGGCGGCACCCGGTCGTGCCGCCGCGCGCCCGGCCGGCCGCACACGGCGAGAAACCCGGCCGCACACCGCGAGAAACCCGCCGCACACGGCGAGAAACCCGGCCCCGCACGCAGCGGGCCGGGTTCCTCGGACGACGGGATCCAGCGGGGGGCGCGCGATGTCAGGCGCGCGCCTTCGGCTTCGTCACACGAATCTTGGAACGGTCGAGGACCATCACCAGGCCCGTGATCACGGCGAAGATCACCAGCGGGGTGAAGACGTACAGACCCAGCGTCTCGCCGACACTGAGGCCCTTGCCGGGGTCGTCACCGTCGTCACGCGTCAGCGCGAGCGCGGGGGACGACATGAGCAGCATCATCAGCGTCGTACCGGCGGCCAGGGCGCCGGCGCGCAGGGCGTTCTTCTTGTCCACGGTGCCAAAGTAGCGAACGCCTCAGCGGGCCGCGCGCCCGGGGTGCCGTACGGGGCCCGCAGGGGGGAACGCAGGGGGCCCCGCGCGGCGCTCACGACTCCTGCCGCACCGCCTCGATCAGGGCGTGCAGCCGGGGCGAGGCGGCCAGTTCCTCCAAGGTCACCGGGCGGCCCGTGGCGTCCGCGATCGGCAGCCGCCAGTTCGGGTACTGGTCCCAGGTCCCCGGCAGGTTCTGCGGCCGCCGGTCACCGACGCCGTCCGGCAGCCACACCCCGACCAGCCGGGCCGGCGTACGCCGCAGGAACCGGTGCACCGCCTGGATCTCCGCCTCCTCCGACGACGCGTCCGAGCCGCCCGCGCCGCGCAGCAGCCCCAGCCGGGCCAGCAGCGCCAGCCACTCCCCGGTGTCCGCGGAGGCCTCCTCCCGCTCCACCTCCAGCGGCCGCGTGAGCAGCCCCAGCCGGTCGCGCAGGTCCACGTGCTCGCCCGTCAGCCGCGCCGCGGTCGGCGGCAGATCGTGCGTGGTGGCCGTCGCCAGGCAGTCCGCGCGCCAGCTCTCCGGCGGCAGCGGATGCCCGTCGCCCGCCCAGTCCCGCTCGAACCACAGCACCGACGTGCCCAGCACCCCGCGCTCGCGCAGCGCCTCGCGCACCCCCGGCTCCACCGTGCCGAGGTCCTCGCCGACCACCACCGCGCCGGCCCGGGACGCCTCCAGCACCAGCACCGCGAGCATCGCCTCCGCGTCGTAGCGGACGTAGGCGCCCTCGGTCGGCGGCTCGCCCTGCGGCACCCACCACAGCCGGAACAGCCCCATCACATGGTCGATGCGCAGCGCCCCCGCGTACCGGAACAGCGCCCGCAGCAGGTCGCGGTACGGCGCGTAGCCCGACGCGGCCAGCCGGTCCGGCCGCCACGGCGGCAGCCCCCAGTCCTGCCCGCGCGCGTTGAACGCGTCCGGCGGCGCCCCCACCGACATGCCCGCGGCGAAGAACTCCTGCTGCGCCCACGCGTCCGCGCCCTGCGGATGCACCCCGACCGCCAGGTCGTGCACCACCCCGACGCCCATGCCGGCGTCGCGCGCCGCCCGCTGCGCGGCCCGCAGCTGGGCGTCGGTCAGCCAGGCGAGGTGGCTGTGGAAGTCCACCCGGTCCATCAGCTCCGCACGCGCGCGTGCCGTCTCGGCCGACCGGGGATCGCGCAGGCCCTCGGGCCAGCGGCTCCAGTCCGAGCCGTGCACCTCCGCCAGCGCGCACCAGGTGGCGTGGTCCTCCAGGGCCTGCCCCTGCTCGGCGAGGAAGTCGGCGTAGGCGGCCCGGCGGCCGGGGCCGAGCGGCACCCGCCGCACCACCTCCAGCGCCGCCCGCTTCAGCTCCCACACCGCGTCACGGTCGATCAGCGCGCCCTTGTCCAGCACGGCCTCACGCAGCTGGGCCGCCCGGGCCGGCAGGTCGCTCAGGACACCCCCGTCGCCGGCGTAGGCGTACTCCGGGACGTCCTCCACCCGCAGATGCACCGGGTCGGGGAAGCGGCGGGAGGACGGCCGGTACGGCGACGGATCGGTCGGCGCGCCCGGCACCGCCGCGTGCAACGGGTTGACCTGCACGAATCCGGCGCCCAGCGCCCGCCCGGCCCAGGCCGCGAGCTCACCGAGGTCGCCGAGGTCGCCCATGCCCCACGAACGCCGCGACAGCAGCGAGTACAGCTGCACCAGCAGGCCGTACGAACGCTCCGGCGGCGCGGGCAGCCGGGGCGGGGCCACGATCAGGTGCGCGCGCGTGCTGCGGCCGTCGGGCGCGGTGGCGGTCAGCCGGTGCACCCCGTGCGGGAGCCCGTCCGGCAGGCCGGCCTGGTCCGTGCCCGCGCGGGACTCGCCCTGCTCGGTGGTGATCTCCAGCCGGGTGCCCTCGGGCAGGGCCGCCAGCGCCTCGGGCGCGGCGCCGCCCCAGCTCACCAGGGTCGGCGGCAGCAGCCGCTCGGTCAGCTCCCGGCGGCGCGCGGCGAGCGCGGCGGTCACGGCTTCGGGGCTGCCCGCGTCCACGCCGAGCGCGCCGAGCACCCGGACCAGCGCGGCCGGCGACGCGGCCACCGTGCGGTCCGCGGAGGGCTGGTAGGAGGGCACCACGCCGTGCAGTGCGGCGAGGCGCGCGAGGTCGTCGTCCGGGGCGGCGGCGTGCGGCGCGGGTGCGGTCATCTACGGCCTCGTGGTGCCGTCGTCGAAGGAGAACGCGTCGGACTCGCTGGTGAGCGGGGCCGCGTCGGACAGGGGCGGCTCGCTGGTCAGGGGCTCGGCGTCGGGCAGCGGCGGCTCGCTGGTCAGCGGGGCCTCGATGCAGGCGCTCTCGGCGCTGAAGACGCAGGCGAGGGCGGCGTCGGACTCGATGTCCGGGGCCGCCGCCGGGCGGGGCACGGCGGCCTGAAGCCCGGGTTTGGACAGGGCCGAGAGCAGAAGATGTGCCGAAGCGGCCACGGGGGCCTCCTTGTCGCAAGTGCCGAGGTGCGGCTTTTCCACGGGTCAGGGCAGCCCTACCCCGTGGGCGCGAGGGCAGACGTCCCCGAAACGAACGACCCGCATCTCGTCACGTTGTCCGCGGACGCCATACGGCGCAGACGGGGACGAAGAGGATGTTACGGCCCCCGGCCGCCCTCCGGCCGCTCACGCACCGTGCGTCAGGGATGCGCCGCGGTGAGATAGCGCTGCACGGTCGGCGCGAGCCAGGCCGTGATCTCCTCGGGGGCCAGCGCGACGGCGGGCTCCAGGCGCAGGATGTAGCGGGTGAGCGCGAGGCCGAGCAGCTGCCCGGCGACCAGCGCGGCCCGGGCGGGGGTCTGCTCGGGGTCGGGGCAGGCCTGGCGGACGACGGGCAGCAGCTGGTCGCGGAACATGCCGCGCAGCCGTTCGGCGCCGGCCGGGTTGGTGACGCCGACCCGCAGGACGGCGGTCAGCTCCTCGTTCTCCTCCCACAGCCCGAGGAAGTGGCGCACCAGGGCCCTCCCCACCTCCTCCCGGGGGATGCCGGTCAGGTCGGGCAGCCGCAGGTCGAGCGCGACGGCCGCCGCGAACAGGCCCTCCTTGGAGCCGAAGTAGCGCATCACCATCGACGGGTCGATGCGGGCGTCGCGGGCGATGGCGCGGATGGTGGCCCGCTCGTAGCCGTCGGCGGCGAAGCGCTCGCGGGCGGCCGTGAGGATCGCTCCTCGGGTGGCGTCGGAACGGGAGCCGGCGGGGCGCGGGGTGCCGGGGTGCGGGGTGCCTGGGCGCGCGGTGGCGGATCGGGCGGTGGCGGATCGGGCGGGGCGGGGCGCGTCGCCCCCGCCTGCGCCGGAGGAGGTGCTTGCTGCCATACCGACGAGCCTAGGCCAACATGCGTTGGCCAACAAGCGTTGACATCGCCCCGCCCCAGCTCTACGGTGGTCAACGAGCGTTGGCCAACAAGCGTTGACCACGAGATGGCAAGCGTTGACCGAGACGGCAGGCACAGGTCGGCACCAGGCGCCGGCACCCAGGAGGCCCTCATGAACGGCACCACGGGAAACAACGGCACCACCGGTACGCAGCACACCAGCGACACCACCGGAAACGTCCTCGTCGTCGGCTCCGGCCCCACCGGCCTGCTCCTCGCCGGCGACCTGGCCACCGCCGGCATCCCCGTCACCCTCGTCGAGAAGCGCCCCCGCAAGATCAGCAACCTCTCCCGCGCCTTCGTCCTGCACGCCCGCACCCTGGAGCAGCTCGACGCCCGCGGGCTGGCCGACGAGCTGGAGGCCGTCGGCCGCCCCCTCGACCGCCTCCGCCTCTTCGGCCGCCTCACCGTCGACCTCGCCGGTCTGCCCTCCCGCTTCCGGCACCTGCTCGTCCTCCCGCAGTACGAGGTGGAGAAGGTGCTGGAGCGGCGCGCGGTCGCGGCCGGCGTCGCCTTCCGCCACGAGACCGAGCTGACGGGCCTCGCCCAGGACGCGGACGGCGTGAGGGCCACGGTCCGCATGGCCGACGGCGCCACCGAGGAGATCCGCGCCGCGTACGTCGTGGGCACCGACGGCATGCGCAGCGCCGTGCGGACGGCGGTCGGCCTGGACTTCCCCGGACACAGCGTGATCCGCTCGGTGGTGCTGGCGGACGTACGGCTGGCGGAGGAGCCGGAGAACCTGCTCACGGTCAACGCCGTGGGCGACGCGTTCGCCTTCCTCGCGCCCTTCGGCGACGGCTACTACCGGGTCATCGGCTGGCACCGCCGGCGCAACGTCCCCGACGACGCCCCCCTGGACCTGGCGGAGGTCAAGGAGATCACCCGGCTCGCGCTCGGCCGGGACTACGGGATGCACGACGCCCGCTGGATGTCCCGCTTCCACAGCGACGAGCGCCAGGCGCCCGCCTACCGCGTGGGCCGGGTCTTCCTCGCCGGGGACGCCGCGCACGTCCACACCCCGGCCGGCGGCCAGGGCATGAACACCGGGCTGCAGGACGCGGCGAACCTCGGCTGGAAGCTGGCGCAGGTGCTCCACGGGCACGCGACCGAGCAACTGCTGGACACCTACCAGGCCGAACGCCACCCCGTGGGCCGGGCCGTGCTCCGCAGCAGCGGCGGCATCGTGCGCCTCGCCATGGCCCACCGCCCCTGGACGCTCGCCCTGCGCGCCGCGGTGACCGCCGTCCTCGACCACGCGGCACCGGCCCGCCGCCGCGCCGTCGGCCAGATCACCGGGATCGGCTACCGCTACCCCGCGCCGCGCGGCGCCCACCGGCTGACCGGCACGCGCGTGCCCGACGTGCGCCTCGCGGGCGGCGGCCGGCTGTACGAGGCGCTGCGCGGCGGCCGGTTCGTGCTGATCACCGCCGAGGCGCGGGACGCCGGCGCCCGCAAGGACCGCCTCGCGGTGGAGCGCTGGGCGAGCGAGCGCCGTACGGCGGTCCTGGTCCGCCCCGACGGCCATGTGGCCTGGGCCTCGGACGCGGCGGACCCGGCGGCCGTCGAAGCCGCCCTCGCCGCGCACGTGGGCTGAACGCGCCGGGCGGTCAGTGCCCCGAGCGCTCGGTACCCGCCAGCAACTCCCGCAACAGGTCGGCCAGATGGCCGGCCTGTTCGTCGTCCAGGGCGGCGGTCACGGCCTCCGTCTGGACGGCGAGGCCCGCGCCGACGGCCTCGTCGATCAGGCGCAGGCCCTCGTCGGTCAGCGTGACCTGCAGGCCGCGGCGGTCGTGCGGGTCGGGGGAGCGGCGCAGCAGGCCGGCGCGCTCCAGTTTGTCGAGGCGGCCGGTCATGCCGCCGGTGGTGAGCATCAGCGTCGCGGACAGCTGGCGCGGGGAGAGCGTGTACGGCTCGCCGGCGCGGCGCAGGGTGGCGAGGACGTCGAACTCGCCGCGGGAGATCCCGAACCGGGCGTAGGCCTTCTCCATGCGGTCGCCCATGGTGCGCGCGAGCCGGTAGATGCGGCCGAAGACCTCCATCGCGCGGGTGTCGAGGTCGGGGCGCACGGTGGCCCACTGCTCGATGATCGTGTCGACCGGGTCCCGGGGGGCCGGGGGCTGCGGGGCCGGGGGCTGGGGGCGCGGCTGGGAGCTCATGGACCGAGTATCCGCACCGATTGGGTCGGCCGCAAGAAAGTAGCTTGACTATAAGTAGCTTGGAGCTAAGCTACTTTCCATCGAGCTACTAACGAGGGGGAGCGATGCGGACCACGAAACCGTCAGCGGCCGGGACACCCGGCCGGTGGGCCCTGCCCGTCGCCGCGGCCGTCAACGGTGTCGGCACCGGGATGTACGTGCCCTTCACCCTGGTGTTCTTCCACTACGTGACGGGGCTGCCGTTCACCGTCGTCGGAGCGGTCCTCACCGTCACGGGCCTCGTGGGCCTGACCGCCCTGCCGCTCGCCGGCGCGGCCGTCGACCGCTACGGCGCCAAGCGCGTGCAGTACGTGCTGTACGGCGTGCGGGTCGCCGGGTTCGCGCTGTACCCCTTCGCGCACGCCCTGCCCGCGTTCGCCGCCGTCGCCCTGGTCACCGCCGCGGCCGACCGCGCCTTCCCCGCCGTACAGCAGTCCCTGGTGGGAGAGGTGGCCCAGGGGGCGGACCGGGACCGGCTGCAGGCCGCCACGCGCGCGTTGCAGAACGGCGGCAACGGCGCCGGGGCGCTCCTCGCCTCCCTGGTCATCGCCTTCGCGGGCCCCACCGGCTACACCTACACGGCCTGGGGCAACGCCCTGTCGTTCGCGCTGGCCGCACTGCTGCTGCGGCCGCTGAAGCCGGTACGGTCCGCCACCGCCCGGCGGCGCGCCGGCTACCGGCTGGTCCTGTCCGACCGGCCCTTCCTCGTCGTCACCGGCGCCAACTTCCTCAACGCGCTCAGCTACTCGGCGCTCTCCGTGCTCTTCCCGCTGTTCCTGCTGGAGTGGCTGCACGCGCCCGCGGCGCTCACCGGCGCGGCGTTCACCGTCAACACCGTGCTGTGCGCGTTCGCCGGGGTGTACGTCGGCAGCCGGGTACGGCGGGCCGGCGCCCGGCGGACCCGGGCCGCGGCGCTGGGCGGCACGCTGTTCGCGGCGGCGTTCGCCGCGCAGATCGTGCTGGGCACCGTGCGTCCCGCCTCCGGCGCGGTGCTCGGCGCCGCCCTCACCGCCGTCATCGTCCTCTACACGCTCGGCGAGCTGATCCACAGCCCGGCGGCCGAGGTGCTCGCCGTCTCGGCGGCGCCCGAGGAGGCGCGCGGCCGCTACATGGCCGCCTACCAGGTGTCCTGGTCGCTGGCCAAGGCCGTGGCGCCGTCGCTGTTCACCACCCTGTTCGCGGCGGACGGCCGGCTGCCCTGGGCGGTCCTCGTCCTCACCTCGGCCCTCGCCGCGGCCCTGCTGATCCGCGTGGAGCACCGCCTGCCCGCCGACGCGGTCCGGCCCCTCCCGGCCCCCGTCGCCCAGGGCGGCCCCACCCCCGCCACGACTCCGGTAGCGGCCCGGGCCTGACCCGCACGGCCCGGCCACCCCCGCCCGCCCCGACGGATCAGCCACCCACCGGCCCCCAGCCGGACCGCCCAGCCACCCTCCGGCTCCCGATCCGGACGGCCGCCCCCACCGGGCCCGAGCCGAACGACCCGCCCAGCCACCGGCCCTCGATCCGGCCAACCCGGCCGACCCGGCCATCCACCGGCCCCCTAGCCGGACGGAGGCGGACGACCCACCAGCCACCTGCCCCCCGCCCCCCGCCCCCTCCCGAGGCGTCACCCGAAGAAGGTCCCCATGACCAGCCGCCCCCGCTCCGCCACCGTCCTGCTCACCGCCCTCGCCCCCGTCTCCTGGGGCACCACCTACGCCGTCACCACCGAGTTCCTGCCGCCGGACCGCCCGCTGTTCACCGGCCTGATGCGGGCCCTGCCCGCCGGGCTGCTGCTGCTCGCCCTCACCCGGGTGCTGCCGCGCGGCGCCTGGTGGGGCAAGGCGGCCGTGCTGGGCGCGCTGAACATCGGCGCGTTCTTCCCGCTGTTGTTCCTGTCCGCTTACCGGCTGCCCGGCGGGATGGCCGCCGTCGTCGGCTCGGTCGGCCCGCTGTTCGTGGTCGCCCTGTCGGCGCTGCTGCTCGGCCAGCGGCCGACGGCCCGCTCGGTGCTGACCGGCCTGGCGGCCGCGTCCGGCGTGAGCCTGGTCGTGCTGAAGGCGGCCGGCGCCTTCGACACCCTCGGGGTGCTGGCCGCGCTCGCCTCCACCGCGTCCATGTCGGCCGGTACGGTCCTGACGAAGAAGTGGGGCCGCCCGGACGGCGTCGGCCCGCTCGCGCTCACCGGCTGGCAGCTGACGGCCGGCGGCCTGCTGATCGCCCCGCTCGCCCTCCTCGTCGAGGGCGCGCCGCCCGCCCTGGACGGCCGGGCCGCCGCCGGCTACCTCTACCTGGCGCTCGCCAACACCGCCGTCGGCTACTGGCTGTGGTTCCGCGGCATCGGCCGGCTCAGCGCCACCCAGGTGACGTTCCTCGGCCCGCTCTCCCCGCTGACCGCCGCACTGGTCGGCTGGGCGGTGCTCGGCCAGAGCCTGACCCCGCTGCAACTGACCGGCATGGCCCTGGCGTTCACCGCGACGGTGGCGGGCCAGCTCGGCGCCGCAGCGCCCCGCGTCACACCCGGCGAATCGTTCACATCTCCTGAAAGAAACGCTCAGAAAGATTCGATGGACGTGACAGATCCCGTGCTGCGACGGTAGACGCGATCCCAGCTCAGGAGAGGAGCTTCGTGACCGTCGCCGTCACCCGCGCCCACCCGTCCCGTACCTCCGCGATCCCCAGGGCCGCCGCCCTGGGGATCGCGCTCGCCGCCCTGGCCACCGTCGTCTGGTCGGGGAGTTTCGTCACCTCCCGGGCCCTGGGCGAGAGCGTGCCGCCCGTGCAGCACGCCTTCTGGCGCTGGGTGATCGCGCTGGCCGCCGTCGCCCCCTTCGGCGCCCGCCGCGCCTGGCGGCAGCGCACGCTGATCCGCCGCCACCTCGGCTACTGCCTGCTCGCCTCGCTCCTCGGCGTCACCGTCTACAACACCCTGGTCAACCAGGCGGGCGTGACCACCCCCGCGGCCAACATGGGCATGATCATGGCCGCCTCGCCGGTGCTGATGGCGGTGTGGGAGCGCGCGGGCGGCGTCCGGCTCGGGGCGCGCCGCGTCGCCGGGCTGCTCACCGCCTGCGCGGGCGTCGTCCTGCTCGTCGGGCACGGCGGTGTGGCGTCCTTCTCGGCCGGCGACCTGTGGATGATCGCAGCCGCCTGCTGCTTCGGCTCCTACAGCGCGCTGCTGCGCCGCCGTCCCGCCGGCCTGGACGGTACGGCCTTCCTGTTCACGACCTTCCTCCTCGGTACGGCGATGCTGCTGCCGGCCCAGGCGGCGAGCCTGGCCGTCCAGGGCGGCTTCTCCCCGGCGCCCGGCACCGTCCTGCCGCTCCTCTACGTCGGCGTGGCGTCCTCCGCCGTCGCCTTCTTCGCCTGGAACAAGGCGATCTCACTGGTCGGCCCGACCCGCGCGGGCGTCGTCTACTACCTGCAGCCGGTGTGCGTGGCCCTGCTGTCCTGGGCGCTGCTCGGCGAGGCGATCGGCGTGTGGCAGGTGCTGTGCATGGCGCTGATCCTCGGCGGGGTGATGCTCGGCGCGGCGTCCCGCTCCCGCGCCTGAGGACCCCGCCGCGGCGTGCACGCCGGGCACGGTGTCCCCGGGCGGCCGGATAGGTTGCCGCCATGGCCGAGTGGGACATCCGGAAACTGCAGATCCTGCGCACCCTGCGGGAGGAGGGCACGGTCACCGCGACCGCCGAGGCCCTGCGGATGACCCCGTCGGCCGTCTCCCAGCAGCTGAGCAACCTCGCCCGGCAGCTCGGCGTGCCCCTCCTGGAGGCGCACGGGCGCCGGGTGCGGCTGACGAGCGCGGCACGGCTGGTGCTGCGGCACGCGGAGGCGGTGTTCGAGCAACTGGAGCGGGCCGACGCGGAGTTGGCGGCCTACGTCCGGGGAGAGGCCGGGCAGGTGCGGGTCGGCGCCTTCTCCACGGCCGTGCCCGCCCTCGTCGTACCGGCCGTGCGGGCGCTGCGGGAGTCGGCGCCCGGGGTGAGCGTGCGGGTGCGGGAGGCCGAGGCGGCGGAGGCGTACGACCTGCTGGCCGCGGGGGAGGTCGATCTCGCGCTGTCCCTCGCGGCGCACGCGCCGACGGCACGCGACCCCCGCTTCCATGTGGCGCCGCTGCTCGCCGATCCGCTGGACGTCGCCCTGCCCCGCGACCACCCCCTCGCCGGGGCCGCGGTGCTGCGGCTGGCCGACCTCGCGGGGGAGTCGTGGATCTTCGGCGGGAGCGGGCCCTGGGCGGACATCACGCGCACCGCCTGCGAGACGGCCGGATTCAGCCCCGTCCAGGGACACGCGGCGTCCGGCTGGACGGCGATCCTGGCGATGGTGGAGGCGGGGATGGGGGTCGCGCTCGTACCGCGGATGGCGGCGGTGCGAGGGCCTTCGGCGGTGGCGATGCGCGAGCTCACGGAGGACCGGCCGGTGCGGCACGTGGTGACGGCGGTGCGCCGGGGTGCGCAGGAGGCGCCGCCGGTACGACGGGTCCTGGACGCCTTGCGCAAGGCGCGCCCGGCGCCTGGGTGACCGCCGTGGTGTGCGCAGCCCGGCGGTACTGGGTGCCTCCCGACTGCCCGCAGCTACGCAGGCAGGGGGCACTGCAACCCCCCCCCAGGGGCGCGGGGAACTGCGCGACCAGCCACCCACCCACCCGCAGACGAAGAAGGACCGGGGGGAGGGGGTGCCCGGCCCCGCAGGGACAGGCACCCCCAGGCCGGCTAACCCGCGTGCGCCGCGTCCGCGGTCTGCGCCCGCAGCGCCCGCTCCACGCCCGCGCGGGACTCCGACACCAGCCGCCGCAGCGCGGCGTTCGGCTCGGCGGAGGCCAGCCACTCGTCCGTCAGCCGCAGCGTCTCGGGCGACACCTGCACCGACGGGTACAGCCCGACCGCGATCTGCTGGGCCATCTCGTGCGAGCGGGACTCCCACACGCCCTTGACCGCCGCGAAGTACTTCTCGGCGTACGGCGCGAGCAGCTCCCGCTGGTCGGTCTGCACGAACCCGGCGATCACGGCTTCCTGCACGGCGTTCGGCAGCTTGTCGGAGTCGACCACCGACGCCCAGGCCTCCGCCTTGGCCTCCGGGGTCGGACGCGCGGCCCGCGCGGTCGCCGCGTGCCGCTCACCGGCCGCGGTCTTGTCCCGCTCGTACTCGCCCGCGATCTCCGCCTCGTCGAAACGGCCCACCGCCGCGAGCCGCTCCACGAACGCCCAGCGCAGCTCGGTGTCCACGACCAGGCCCTCGACCGCCTGCGAGCCGTCCAGCAGCCCCTCCAGCAGGTCCAGCTGCTCCGGGGTGCGCGCGGTCGCCGCGAAGGCCCGCGCCCAGGCCAGCTGGTGGTCGCTGCCCGGGGCGGCGGAGCGCAGGTGGGCGAGCGTGGCGTCGGTCCAGCGGCTCAGCAGCGCGTCCCGCGCGGCCGGGTCGGCGTACAGGTCGATCGCCAGCTTCACCTGCCGGTGCAGCGACTGCACCACGCCGATGTCGGACTCCTTGCCGATGCCGGACAGCACCAGCGACAGGTAGTCGCGGGTGGCGAGCTCGGCGTCGCGCGTCATGTCCCACGCCGACGCCCAGCACAGCGCGCGCGGCAGCGACTCGGTGAAGTCCCCGAGGTGCTCGGTGACGACGGCCAGCGACTGCTCGTCCAGGCGCACCTTGGCGTAGGACAGGTCGTCGTCGTTGAGCAGGACGACCGCCGGGCGGCGCTTGCCGGCCAGCTGCGGTACGTCGGTCAGTTCGCCGTCGACGTCCAGCTCGGCCCGCTCGACGCGCACCAGCTTGCCGGCCTCGTCGAGGTCGTAGAAGCCGACCGCGATGCGGTGCGGGCGCAGCACGGGCTCGCCCTTGGCGCCGGCGGGCAGCGCGGGCGCCTCCTGCCGGACGGCGAAGGAGGTGATCACCCCGTCGGCGTCCGTCTCGATCCGCGGCCGCAGCACGTTGATGCCGGCGGTCTCCAGCCACTTCTTCGACCAGGTCTTCAGGTCGCGCCCGGAGGTCTCCTCCAGCGCGCCCAGCAGGTCGGACAGGCGGGTGTTGCCGAACGCGTGGCGCTTGAAGTACGCCTGCACGCCGCGGAAGAACTCGTCCTCGCCGACGTAGGCGACGAGCTGCTTCAGCACCGACGCGCCCTTGGCGTAGGTGATGCCGTCGAAGTTGACGAGCACGTCGTCCAGGTCGCGGATGTCCGCCATGATCGGGTGGGTGGAGGGCAGCTGGTCCTGCCGGTACGCCCAGGTCTTCATGGAGTTGGCGAACGTGGTCCACGAGTGCGGCCACTTCGAGCCCGGCGCGGCGGCCTGGCAGGCGATCGAGGTGAAGGTGGCGAACGACTCGTTCAGCCACAGGTCGTTCCACCACTCCATGGTGACCAGGTCGCCGAACCACATGTGGGCCAGCTCGTGCAGGATCGTCTCCGCGCGCACCTCGTACGCCGCGTCGGTCACCTTGGACCGGAAGACGTACTGGTCGCGGATGGTGACCGCGCCCGCGTTCTCCATGGCGCCCGCGTTGAACTCGGGCACGAAGAGCTGGTCGTACTTGGCGAACGGGTAGGCGTAGTCGAACTTCTCCTGGAACCAGTCGAAGCCCTGCCGGGTGACCTCGAAGATCGCGTCGGCGTCGAGGTACTCGGCGAGCGAGGGCCGGCAGTAGATGCCGAGCGGCACGGACTGCCCGTCCTTCTCGTACACGCTGTGCACGGAGTGGTACGGGCCGACGATCAGCGCGGTGATGTAGGTGGAGATGCGCGGGGTCGGCTCGAAGACCCAGACGTTGTCCTTGGGCTCCGGCGTCGGCGAGTTCGACACGACGGTCCAGCCCTCGGGCGCCTTCACGGTGAACTGGAAGGTGGCCTTCAGGTCGGGCTGCTCGAACGAGGCGAACACGCGCCGCGCGTCGGGCACCTCGAACTGCGTGTACAGGTAGGCCTGGTCGTCGACCGGGTCGACGAAGCGGTGCAGGCCCTCGCCGGTGTTGGTGTACGCGCAGTCGGCGACGACGCGCAGGACGTTGCGGCCCTGGAGCAGTCCCGGCAGCGCGATCCGGGAGTCCTGGAAGACCTCCGCCGGGTCCAGCGCGTCCCCGTTGAGGGTCACCTCGTGGACGGCGGGCGCCACCAGGTCGATGAACGACTCCGCCCCGTTCTCGGCGACGTCGAAGCGCACCGTGGTCACGGACCGGTAGGTGCCGCCCTCCTGCGCGCCGGAGAGGTCGAGATCGATCTCGTACGAGTCAACGGTGAGCAGCTTCGCCCGCTGCTGCGCCTCTTCGCGAGTCAGGTTTGTGCCAGGCACGCGGTCATCTCCTCGTGATGTGTCGGTGGCGCCATCCTTCCACGTCAGCTCCGTCCGCGGCGATGATCCGGCACCGCGAGCACGGCGTCCGGATTCCGCCGGTGCCGGGCCCCCGCGCGCGCGAGCCTGGAGCACATGACGACCTGCACCGCACGACCCATCGCCCCCGAAGTCCTCAAGGAACTGCGCACCGCCGACGACGCGGGGCGCACCCCCGTCCCGGTCACCGACGAGGAGGGCGGCTCCCCGCTGCGCTGCTGCCTGCGCCACAGTCGGCCGGGAGAGCGGATCGCCCTCGTCTCGTACGCCCCGCTGCGCCGCTGGGCCGCCGAGACGGGCGCCGCGCCGGGGCCCTACGACGAGCAGGGCCCGGTCTTCGTCCACGCCGAGGAGTGCGCGGGCCCGCAGGGAGACGGACTCCCCTTCACCAACGCCCACCGGGTGCTGCGCCGCTACTCCGCGGACGGGCGCATCCTCGGCGGGGAACTGGTGACGGACGGCTTCGAGGAAGCCCTGCACAAAGCGTTCGACGACCCGTCCGTGGCGCTCGTCCACGTCCGGGCCGTCGAGTACGGCTGCTTCTACTACGAGGTCCGCAGGGGCTAGGTCGCTAGCCCTTCAGTTCCTGCGCGACCAGCTCCGCGATCTGCACCGCGTTCAGCGCGGCGCCCTTGCGGAGGTTGTCGTTGGAGATGAACAGGGCGAGGCCGTTCTCGACGGTCTCGTCCTGGCGGATGCGGCCCACGTAGGAGGGGTCCTTGCCCGCCGCCTGCAGCGGGGTCGGGATGTCGGACAGCTCCACGCCGGGCGCGTCCTTGAGCAGCTCGACCGCGCGCTCCGGGCTGATCGGCCGGGCGAAGCGGGCGTTGACCTGCAGCGAGTGGCCGGAGAAGACGGGGACGCGCACGCAGGTGCCGGAGACCTTCAGCTCGGGGATCTCCAGGATCTTGCGGGACTCGTTGCGCAGCTTCTGCTCCTCGTCGGTCTCGTTCAGACCGTCGTCGACGAGGTTCCCGGCGAAGGGCAGCACGTTGAACGCGATGGGGCGCTTGTAGACACCCGGCTCGGGGAAGTCGACGGCCTCGCCGTCGTGGGTGAGCTGGTCGGCGTCCGCGATCACCTTCTGCGCCTGGCCGTGCAGCTCGGCGACGCCCGCGAGACCGGAGCCGGACACCGCCTGGTAGGTGGCGACGACCAGGGCCTGAAGGCCGGCCTCCGCGTGCAGCGGACGCAGCACCGGCATGGCGGCCATCGTGGTGCAGTTCGGGTTGGCGATGATGCCCTTGGGGCGGTTGCGCAGCGCGTGCGGGTTGACCTCGGCGACGACCAGCGGGACCTCGGGGTCCTTGCGCCAGGCGGAGGAGTTGTCGATCACGACGGCGCCCTGCGCGGCGACCTTCTCGGCCAGCGCCTTGGAGGTCGCGCCGCCCGCCGAGAACAGCACGATGTCCAGGCCGGAGTAGTCGGCGGTGGAGGCGTCCTCGACCGTGATGCCGTCGACGACCGAGCCGGCCGAGCGGGCCGAGGCGAACAGGCGCAGCTCCGTGAGGGGGAAGTTCCGCTCCTTGAGGATCCTGCGCATGACCGTGCCGACCTGTCCGGTGGCTCCGACGATTCCGACCCTCACGGCGTCTCCCTGTCTCTCACACTTGGCCGAGGCTCACATGGCCGAGGCTTTTCCATCATGCGGCCGACCCCGGTCCGCCTGTCCAATTCTTTGCGCGGTGTGCCCGCGGAATGGAACGCCCCGGACCGTCGAACGATTCCGGACATTCGGCGTCCACCCCGGCTGAGCTGGAGAAATTCATCCCGCGGGCCTCCCGCACCGCAAGCTCGCCTGCCCGATGGCCCCCCGCCCACACGGAGTGTGACGTACGCCTCTCGGGCGTGCCGCACGCGGGGCCGAACGTTCCGGGACCGGGCCGCGTCATAGGGGCGATCGGTCGAGAGGGGGGCTTGTGCTGCGCAGAAGGGCCCGGCGCGCCCCGGCGCCGTACGCCGGGGACGACCCGCTGGACGCGGACCAGGAGCGCCGGGTGCGGGCGGTGCTCGCACTCGGGGGAGTGCCGCAGGCGGACCTGCCGGACGGGGTACAGCAGGTACGCCTGCGGCTGCTGGAGCGCGCCGCGAAGGGCGAGGAGAGCCCGCGGGACGTCTCCGCGTGGGCGGCCGTCGTCGCCTCGAACCTGGCCATGGACTGGCACCGCGCCCGCCGCCGCCAGGAACGCCTCGGCGAGCGCCTGGCCGCGCTGCGGGAGCCCTCCGGCGGCGGCGAGGAGTCCCGCGTGCTCTCCCTCGCCGTCGCCCGCGGTCTGGACGAGCTGCCCGACGCCCAACGGCAGATCCTCGTCCTGCGCTTCTACGGCGACCTGCCGGTGCGCACCATCGCCGAACAGCTCGGCATCCCCGAGGGCACCGTCAAGAGCCGCCTGCACACGGCGGTACGGGCGCTGCGATCCCGCCTGCACGAGGACGAGGTGGTGTGACATGCCCGCCGAACACGACGACGGCCCGGACCCCCTGATGGCGGTCCTCACCGGCGAGGGCCTGCCCGACGAGGCCGTGACCGACCCGTCCCTCCTCGCCGCCTACCAGGCAGCGGAGGCCGACGTGACCCTCCTGCGCACCCACCTGAAGCACCTCGGCAACACCCTGGCCGACGCCCCACTGGGCACGCATGCGCCCGACGGCCACCGCACCCCACCCAGGGGCGCGGGGAACTGCGCGACCGGCCACGACGCACCCGCAGACGAAGACCGAACACGCCCCAGTCATGCGCCCGACGGCCACCGCACCCCACCCAGGGGCGCGGGGAACTGCGCGACCAGCCACGACGCACCCGCAGATAGAAACCGCACCCGAACCCGCCCCCGAGCCCGCCGCAGGCACCCCGTGGCTCTCGCCACCCTGGTCACCGCCGTAGCCGTCTCCGCTGCCCTGGGCCTGGCCCGGCTCGCGGCCGCCCCGGGCGGGGAGACCGCGGACGGCGCCTCGTCCAAGGCGGACACCGGTGCCGGCGCGGCAAGGGAGAGCGCCGCCGGTTACCTGGCCTGCGCCCGGCTGGTCGTCGAGGGCACGGTCACCGCCGTGGCGCCGGGCCGGCAGTCCGGGCAGCGGCGGGTCACGCTGCACGTCACCCGCTCCTACAAACCCGCCACGGCCCCCGCCGACATCACTTTCACCTGGGAGGACTTCCTCGACCCCCGCCCCGCCAAGGGCGACCACGCGCTCGTCGGCATCCCGCGCAACGCCGACGTGCCCGACACCTGGGTCGTCGACCCGCAGGAAATGGCCCAGGAGCGGGACTGGCTGGCCGGGGGCCTGTCCGGTGCCACCACCGCGGCCTGCCCCTGACGCCGGGACGCCCCGGCCCCCGGCACGACGAAGGGCGGGCGCCCGTTCCCGGACGCCCGCCCCCACCGTCGTACGGACGACTACGACGTGACCTTCTCGATCTTCACGTTGCCGGCGCCCGCGGCCGTGCCGCGCGCGTCGACGAGCTGGACCTGGCCGAAGAACTCGCGGCCCTCCGGTGCGGCCGCCGCAGCGGTGACCGTGGCGGACACCGACGCGCTCGCGCCCGTGCCGAGCTTCACCGGCGCGGCCCCGTCCACGGAGACCGTGCCGAGGGAGGCGGAGAAGAACACGTCACGGTAGTCGTAGGCGGTGGTGCCGGCCGGCACCGAGTAGCCCGCGACCTCGATCGTGTAGGTGCCGGCGGCCGGAGCGGCGAGCGAGACCGCCTCCTCCGAGTCGCCGTCGGCGGACTGGCCGACGACCTTGCCGGAGGCGTCCTTGACCGTCAGGTCGAGGTCGGCCGAGGCGTCGGAGACCGAGCCGATGGCGACGTTCAGCGACTTCGCGCCCTCGGGCACCACGACCGTGGTGGTCTGCGTCTCGCCCTGCTTGATCGACGGGCGGGCGGTCTTCGCGGAGCCCAGCGGACCGCCGACGAGCTTGCCCTCCAGCGCGGCGAACTTGTTGGTCACGTTCCAGGACGCGGCGACCGGCGTGCCGACCTTCGCCTCGGGCACGGTGACCGTCTCCGGGTCGAACGCGGCGCCGAGGACGGCGACGTCCAGCGTGTAGGGGTTGTCGAGCAGCGGCGAGGTGCGGCGCGCCTCGACCTCGATCTCCCACACGCCCGGCTGCGGGTCGGCGTACGAGCGCACGTCCGGCTTGCAGCCGTTGCCGTCGAGGTAGTTGTTGTAGCAGTACGGCGTGGAGGTGTTGTCCACCGGCGTGCCGTAGGGGTGGATGGCGATGAACCGGGTCTGGCTCTTGTCCTTCAGCCCGCCGATCGCCACCTCCAGCGACTTGGCGCCCTCGGGCACGGTCACGAAGTACGACTGGGTGCTGTTGCGCTGCACCGAGGCCGACTTGGTGAACGTGTAGGCGACCGGGGTGGAGACGACGACCGTCGACAGGATCTGCTTGTCGACGCCCTCCGTCCGCGGGTCGTCGACCTCGAGGATCGCGCTCTTGAGACCGGCGGACTTCGGGGCGGCCTGCACCTTCACGGTCACCGGCTGGTTCAGCGGCAGCTTCACCTCGTCGTCGCCGAGGATCTTGAAGGTGTGGTCGGCGTTGTTCTCGAAGTGCAGCTCGTGCCGGAGCGCCTTGTCCGGGCCGGACGTACGGGTGATGGTGATGTCGTACGTCTTCTTCTGGCCGGCCTTCAGACCGCCCTCACGGTCGTACAGGCCGGTGCCGAAGCCCGGCGTCTTCAGCGCGTAGTCGATCGCGGTGTCGACCGGGGCCTTGACGGTGTAGTCGTGGGCGGTGGCGCCGTCCTTGATGGCGTCCCAGGCGTCCACGATGTTGATCAGGCCCGCGCCCTCCTCGTACGCCTGCACACCCTTGATGTGGTCGGCGGTCGAGGTGAGCGCCGTGCGCAGGGTGGCCGGGGTGAGGGCGATGCCCTTCTGCTTGGCGGCGCTCAGCAGCAGCGCGCTCGCGCCCGCGGCCTGCGGGGAGGCCATCGAGGTGCCCTGGAGCATCGAGTAGCCGGCCGGCAGGGAGTAGCCCGCCTCGGCGACCGGGGAGCCCGGCAGCCAGGTCTGGGTGGTGTTGATGGCCGCGCCCGGCGCGGTCAGGGTCGGCGTGAACCCGCCGTCCTCACGCGGGCCGCGCGAGGAGAACGGCATCATCGCGTACTTCTTCTCCACGACCGAGCCGTAGTTGGCGGCCCAGGTCTCCTTGGAGATGGACGCGCCGACCGAGATGACCTTGTCGGCCAGACCGGGGTCGCCGATGGTGTTGGCGCCGGGGCCGGAGTTGCCCGCGGAGATCACCAGCTGCACGCCGTAGGTGTCGATGAGCCGCGTGTACAGCTCGGCGCGCGCGTTGTTGCCGTCGTTCAGCGCCGGCAGGCCGCCGATGGACATGTTGACGATGTCGACGCCGCGGTTGGCGACGAGGTCGATCATGCCCTCGGTGAGCGCGACGTTGGTGCAGCCGCCGCTCCAGGTGCAGGCGCGCGAGGAGACGATCTTCGCGCCGGGGGCGGCGCCGTTCATCTTCCCGCCGAACAGGCCGTTGGCGGCGGTGATGCCGGCCACGTGCGTGCCGTGCTCGGACTCGATCACGCCGATGTTGACGTAGTCGGCCTTGGCGCCGGAGGAGTTGTAGGTGACGTCCTTGCGGATCTCCACCACGAACGGCTGCCGCTCGACGACATCGGTCGCCGGGTTGTCGGTGCCGAAGTACCCGATCTGGAAGCCGTCCTTGTACGGCTTCATCGGGGTGTCGTCGGTGAAGTCGTGGTTGTTGTTCAGGTCGACGCGGACCGTGCCGGCCGCCGCGTCGTACAGCAGGCCCCAGGTGTCGGTGGTGTCACCGTCGCGGTTGGCGTCGCCCTTGGCGTCACCGCCCGCGGTCGCGGCCTCGCTGAACAGGTTGAAGGCGTAGTTCCCGGCGGGCGCGGTCCAGGTCTGGCCTGCCGCCGTGAAGGTGGGGCCGCCGACCTTGGTGGTCATCCGCCGCCACGTGCCGTCGCCGTCCACCACCGGGTCGGTCGCCGTGACCCAGTCGACGATCTTGCGCTCACCGGTGGTGGTCTTCTGCAGCGCGGGGTGGCCGAGGTCCACGCCCGAGTCGAGGATGCCGATGGTGATGCCGCGGCCGTCGGCCTTCGGGTGCTCCTTGACGAAGTCGACGGCGCCCGTCTCGAAGGACGGGTTGTACGGGTTCTCGGCGGGCGTGTCCTTGCCCGGCCCCGGGTACGTCACCGTGCCGGCCGAGCCCTTGGCGGACTGCCCGTTCGGCGCCGGGTCGTCGAGCGGGATCTCCTGCTTGAGGTCGATCGCGTGCACCGAGGACAGCTTCGCGGCGGCGGCGATCGCCGCGTCCGCCTTGCCGGTCGGGACGGTCGCGCGGACGTAGCCCAGCTTGTCGTAGGTGCGGCCGACGAGACCGTCCTGCGCGTCCAGCTTCTCGGCGACCTGCTCGGTCTGGCCGGGCGCGGTCGCGATCATCATGGTGACCGTCTTGTCGCCGTCGGCCTTGGCCTCCGCGAGCAGATCGGCGTCGTCGGCGCCGAGCTTGTCGTGGGCGGACTTCACACCCGGGTCGGCGGCGGGGACAGTGGTGGTGGCGCCGTCCGCGGCGAGCGCCAGGGGTATCGGCCCGGCGGCGCAGAGCGCGGCCACCACGCCGGCGGCCACGGCGATGCGCGCCACGCGTCTCGCGCCCGGTATCGGGTCGCGCTGGGGGATGAGGGTCATCGGCATCCCTTGTCGGTAAAGGAGCGTGCGAGGACCGACCGGGACCGATCGGTCCAGGTCGAGGGTCGTCCGGAGTGCGATCCCGGATGATCGGACAGCTTTACGCAAGGTCCGATTGTTTGGGGAGAGTTGACCGAATCGAAATGGATGTATGGGGAAAACCCGCTATGGAGGACACGCGTGCGACGCAGATCGAGGGTGGCGGCCTACGCCGTGTGCGTACGGGACGGAGAGCTGCTGCTCGCCCGCTCGCCGGGGCTGGACGGCACGCCCGAATGGGTGCTGCCCGGCGGCGGGGTGGAGCACGGTGAGGACCCCTGCGACGCGGTGGTGCGCGAACTCGCCGAGGAGACCGGCTACGACGTCGAGGTGACCGCCCTGCTCGGCGTGCACTCCTCCCACCGCCTCTTCGCCCGCCGCGGCCTGCGCCGCCCCGTCGACCACCACGGCCTGCGCCTGGTCTACACGGCCCGGGTCACCGGCGGCACCCTGCGCTTCGAGACGGGCGGCTCCACCGACATGGCCGCCTGGCACGCCCTGGACGCCGTGCCCGGGCTGCGCCGCGCCCGGATGGTCGAGGTCGGCCTGCGGCTGTGGCGGGAACGGCCGCCGACCGGGCGCGTCTTCGTGCCGCCCGTCGAGAACGGCTGAAACCCGCTCAACCCTCCCCGCCCGGTCAACCCCGGGCCCCGGTGAACGGGTCCCTCTTCGCGACCGGGATCATCACGGGGGTGACCCGGCACCCTGAAGGGGGAAGAGATGAGAGCACGTTCGGCTCTGGCGGGTACGGCGGCCGCGCTGCTGGCCCTGGCGCTGGCCGCGCCCGCGGCGACGGCGGCGGCCTCCGGCGGCGGTCACCGGCACGACGCCACCCGCAAGGCCGTGCAGGCCCAGGTCGCGCTGGGCGTGCCCGGCGTGACGCTCACGGCCGCGCAGGGACGGCACACCTGGAGCACCACGGCCGGGACCGGTGACCTGCGCACCGGCGCGCCCCGCTCGGCGGCCGACCGCTACCGCGTCGGGTCCATCACCAAGACGTTCGTCGCCACCGTGCTGCTGCAACTGGAGGCGGAGGGGCGGCTGTCGCTCGACGACACCGTCGAGAAGTGGCTGCCGGGGGTGCTCGACACGAACGGCTACGACGGCTCGAAGATCACCGTGCGGATGCTGCTCAACCACACCAGCGGCGTGTACGACTACACCGAGGACCCGGCCGTCCTGGAGACCTACTTCAGCAAGGACGGCTTCTACGCGCACCGCTTCGACCGCATCTCCCCGCAGCAGCTCCTAGCGATCGCGCTGTCCCACGAGCGGTACTTCGCGCCGGGCGCCTCCTGGCACTACTCCAACACCAACTACCTGCTCGCCGCGCAGATCGTCGAAAAGGTCACCGGCCGCGGCTACGGCGAGGAGATCCGCCGCCGGATCATCGCCCCGCTGCACCTGACGGGCACCTCCGTGCCGGGCACCCGCCCCACCCTGCCCGATCCCAGCAGCCGCGCCTACGGCAAGCTCTCCCGGGAGACCACCGGCCCCACCTACGACGTCACCGAGCTGAACCCGGCGCTGGCGTACGGCTCCGGCGAGATGATCTCCGACTCCGCCGACCTGAACCGCTTCTACCGCGCCCTGCTCGGCGGCCGGCTGCTCCCGGCCGCGCAGCTGAAGGAGATGAAGACGACGGTCGAGGTCGAGGGCGCCCCGAACGCCCGGTACGGCCTCGCTCTGATCGACCGTCAACTCAGCTGCGGCGTCCACGTCTGGGGCCACGACGGCGGCATCCACGGCTCCACCTCGGTCGCGGCCACCACCGCCGACGGCCGCCACGCGGTGGCGTTCAACCTCAACGGCGACTGGGCCGGCGACACCGACGCCGTCCTGGAGGCCGAGTTCTGCGGCTGACGCCCCCTCAAGCGGGAGGGGCCGCCGACTCCCCGCCGGCAGCCCCTCCCGTCCCCTCCTCGTGCCCTGCCCTGGTACCCCGTCCTACCGGGGCAGCACCACGACATACGCCGCCGGATCGCGGTCCGCGGACGCCATCAGCGCCGTACGGACCACCGCGGCCTGCTGCTCCAGCGCGTCCCGCAGCTTCCTCGGCGTCACATGGACGACGGTGATGCCGAGCCGCTCCAGCGTCTCCCGCTTGCGGGCGTACTCCGACCACAGCGCGTCGTCGTCCTGCCGGGGCGCCCGGGTGTCCAGCTCGATCGCCACCGCCTGCTCGGGCCAGTAGGCGTCGACCCCGCCCAGGTGCGGGCCGCCGGGCAGCCGCAGGTCCACGTTCCACACCGGGTCGGGCAGGCCGTGCTCGCGGACCATCGTGTACAGGCGGTCCTCGGCGATCGAGCGGCCCTCGGCCACCAGCAGGTCCACGGCGTCCACCACGTGCGGACGGCTCAGCAGCCGCGCCTCGTTCAGCTCCCGCACCACCGAGGCCGCCTCGCAGTGCCCGGCCCGCACCGCCTCGGTCAGCAGCCGCCGCACCACGCCCGCGTCCGACAGCCCGGCCACCGCGTCGGCCAGGGCGCGCGGCACCGGGGCGACCGGGACGCCGGTGACCTCCTCCGGGTCCGGCAGGACGGTGGTGCGCACGATCCGGGCGCAACCGGTGGAGCGCAGCCGGCGCAGCCGCGGCACCAGGACGTCGATCTTCTCCAGCGACAGCAGCGGGGGCGTGGCGGCGAAGCCGTGCAGGGTGAGGGCCGCGAGCCCGGTGATCATCGCCTCGGGGTAGGCGGGCGGGCGGTGCGCGTCCCCGGCGCCCGGCTGCACGGGCACGCCCGGGGCCGCCGGTCCCGACTCCCGGGCCGCGTACATCAGCACCGCGTGCAGCCGCTCGTCGGTGGTCGGCGGGCCGGGGTGCAGCAGGACCACGCCGGGCAGCAGCTGCTGCCAGGAACCGCCGGGGCGGCACTGCTCGGTGAGTTCGGCGGTGCTGACGCCGTGCGCGCGCAGCTGGGCGACCGTCAGCACGCGGCGGTGGGCGTCGGGCAGGTGGCGCAGGGGGCGGGGGGTGGCCGGGGGGAGCGGGGTGTTGTGGTTCATGTCCCGGGGATTCCCGCGCCCGATCCCTCCCTTAACCGCTGTTACACGCTCGTCGACAAATCCGGACAAGGCGGAGCTAAAGGACGGGTGTTCGGATGCCGAGTAGGCACGGAAAACCCCTGGTCCGTTCGGGTGGGACCAGGGGTTACGGTTCCGATTGCCTGAATTCCGTAACGACTACGGGACGCTAAGGCGCTGGCCAAAGCCGGGGGGTTCCGTGCGTGCTACGTCTGCGGGTGCGCGGTGGCCGGTCGCGCAGTTCCCCGCGCCCCTGGGGGTTGCAGTCACCCCCTGTCGCCATAGCTGCGGGCAGTCGTGCCTCCCCCAAGCTCTTCGAGCAGGGGGGACCCCCAGGGCGGCACGGGTGGGCGCTGGGGGTACCCCCTGCACGGAGTGCTTGGGGGAGGCACCCCGAACCGCCGGGCAGCGCACCCCACGGCGTCCACCACCGGGGGTGCAGCACACCCTGGGGTCACCCCGCCGACGCGTCCCGCTCCTGACCCCGCAGGGCCCGCGCCAGGTCGTCACGAGCCTCCAGCACCAGCCGCCGCAACGCCGGCGCGGCCCCCGCGTGCGCACGCAGCCACGCGTCCGCCGCCTCCACCGTCGCCGAGGAGTCCTGCAGCGACGGGAACAGCCCCGACACCACGTCCATCCCGATCTGGATCGACCGCTCGCCCCACACCCGCTCGATCGCCGCGAAGTACTTCTCCGCGTACGGCGCGAGCAGCCCCCGCTGCGTCGGCTGCGCGAACCCCGCGATCGTCGCCTCCGTCAGCGCGTTGGACAGCGCGTCCGACTCCACGACCTGCGCCCAGGCCTGCGCCTTGACCGCCGCCGAGGGACGGGCGGCCAGGCACCGCACCTGGTGCCGCTTGCCGGAGGCGGTGTCGTCCCGCGCCAGCTCGGCGGCCAGCACGTCCTCGCCGGCCACCCCGTGCGCGGCGAGCGGCTCCAGGAACGCCCAGCGCAGCTCCTGGTCCACGTCGAGGCCGTCGATCTTCTCGGTGCCGTCCAGCAGCGCCTTCAGCAGCCGCAGGTCGCCCTCCCGCGAGGCCACCGTGGCGAGGAACCGCGCCCACGCCAGCTGGTGCTCGCTCCCCGGCTCCGCGGCGCGCAGCTCACGCAGGGCGCCCTCGGCCAGCAGTGCCGCCCCGGTCTCCCGCCAGTCCGGGGCCGCGTAGTGCGTCAGCGCGGAGCGGGCCCACGCGTGCAGCATCTGCAGCACGCCGATGTCGGACTCGCGGCCCGCAAAGCGCAGGACCAGGTCGATGAACTCCCGCGCCGGCAGCAGCGCGTCCCGGGTCAGGTTCCACAGCGCCGACCAGCACAGGGCGCGCGCCAGCGGATCGGTGATCTCGCCGAGCCGCTCCTTCAGCGTGTCCAGCGAGGTCGCGTCGAACCGGATCTTGCAGTACGTCAGGTCGTCGTCGTTGACCAGCACCAGCTCCGGGGCCTCGGCCCCGGCCAGCTCCGTCACGACCGTGCGCGGGCCCTCGACGTCCGTCTCGGCGCGGGCGTAGCGCACGAGGGCGTCGCCCTCCCGCCGGTACAGGCCCACCGCCACCCGGTGCGGCCGCAGCTCGGGGTGGGTCTCGGCGGCCTCCTGCACCACCGCCAGTTCGGCGATCCGGCCACCCTCGGTGTCCAGCAGCACCTGCGGGGTCAGCGTGTTCACCCCGGCCGTCTGCAGCCAGGACCGCGCCCACGCGCCCATGTCCCGCCCGGAGGTCTCCTCCAGCACCGCCAGCAGGTCGCCCAGGCGCGTGTTGCCGTAGGCGTGCCGCTTGAAGTAGCGGCGGGCGCCCTCCAGGAACGCGTCCTGCCCGACGTACGCCACCAGCTGCTTGAGCACCGAGGCGCCCTTGGCGTAGGTGATGCCGTCGAAGTTGAGCTTGGCGTCCTGCAGGTCGCGGATGTCCGCGGTGATCGGGTGCGTGGAGGGCAGCTGGTCCGCGCGGTATGCCCACGCCTTGCGGCGGTTGGCGAAGGTGATCCAGCCGTCGGTGAAGCGGGTGGCCCCCACCAGCGAGAACGCGCCCATGAAGTCGGCGAAGGACTCCTTCAGCCACAGGTCGTCCCACCACTCCATGGTGACCAGGTCGCCGAACCACATGTGCGCCATCTCGTGCAGGATGACGTTGGCCCGGGCCTCGTAGGACGCCTGCGTGACCTTCCCGCGGAAGATGTACTCCTCGCGGAAGGTCACCAGCCCCGGGTTCTCCATCGCGCCGAGGTTGTACTCGGGCACGAACGCCTGGTCGTACTTGCCGAAGGGGTACGGGTAGTCGAAGTGCTCGTGGAAGAAGTCCAGGCCCTGCTTGGTCACCAGGAACACGTCGTCGGCGTCGAAGTGCTTCGCCAGGCCCTTGCGGCACATCGCGCCGAGGGGGATGCGCAGCGTGCTGCCGTCGGCCAGGACGCGCTCGTAGGAGTCGGTGACGTAGTGGTAGGGGCCGGCGACGACACAGGTGATGTACGTCGAGATCGGCTTGGTCTCGGCGAACCGCCACACGCCGTCGGTCCGCTCGCCCGCCCCGTTGCTCCACACCGTCCACCCCTCGGGCGCGCGCACCTCGAAGCGGAACGGCGCCTTGAGGTCGGGCTGCTCGAAGTTCGCGAACACCCGGCGGGAGTCGGCCGGTTCGTACTGGGTGTAGAGGTAGACCTCGCCGTCCTCGGGGTCGACGAAGCGGTGCAGGCCCTCACCGGTGCGCGAGTAGGCGCACTGGGCGTCGACGACCAGCTCGTTCTCCTCGGCCAGGTCGTCCAGCAGGATGCGGGAGCCGTCGAAGACCTCGCTCGGGTCCAGGTCGCGGCCGTTGAGCGAGACGGCGGTCACGCGCGGGGCGATCAGGTCGGCGAAGCTGGACGCGCCGGGCTCGTTGCAGCGGAAGCGGATCGTGGTGACCGAGCGGAAGGTGCGCGCACCCTCGCCCTCGTGCTCACCGACCGCGGAGCGTACGTCGAGGAACACCTCGTACCCGTCGACGGACAGCAGCGCGGCCCGCTCCCGGGCCTCGTCGCGGGACAGATTCTCACCGGGCACGGGCGGCACTCCCTCGTGTGTCGTGACTACGGCTGACAGGACCGATCCTGCCATGCGCCCCTGACGCCGGATCGCCGGGAATGGCCGGGGCGCCGGGTGGCGTTGCCCTGGGAAAGGCTTCGCTAAGGAGAGACATGTCGCAGAAGACCCCCGTCGACTTCTGGTTCGACCCGCTGTGCCCCTGGGCGTGGATGACCTCCCGCTGGGTGCTGGAGGTGGAGAAGCTCCGCGACATCGAGGTCCGGTGGCATGTGATGAGCCTCGCCGTCCTCAACGAGGACAAGCTGGACGAGCTGCCCGAGCAGTACCGGGAGATGCTCGCCACCAAGGCGTGGCAGCCGGTGCGCGTGGTGACCGCCGCCTGGCAGAAGCACGGCTCCGAGGTCCTCGGCCCGCTCTACACCGCCCTCGGCACCCGCTTCCACAACAACGGCGAGGGCCCCACCCTGGAGGCGATCGCCGGCGCCCTGGCCGACGCGGGCCTGCCCGCCGAGCTGATCGAGTACGCCGAGCAGGAGGACTTCGAGTTCGACGCGGAGCTGCGCGCCTCCCACAAGGAGGGCATCGACCTGGTCGGCCAGGAGGTCGGCACCCCGGTGATCGCCGTGCCCGGCTCCGACGGCGAGCAGATCGCCTTCTTCGGCCCGGTCGTCACGCCCGCCCCGAAGGGCGAGGAGGCCGCCCGCCTGTGGGACGGCACCCTCGCCGTGGCCTCGATCCCGGGCTTCTACGAGATCAAGCGCACCCGCACCAAGGGCCCGGACTTCAGCAACCTGTAGTCTCCGCCGCGCCGCTGCCGGAGGGGTGCGCGAACTCCTCCGGCAGATAGCCGCCCACCCGGTACCGCGTCTTGCGCTGCACCCGGCGGCAGCCTTCCGCCGTGCAACGGTGGAAGGCGCGGGCGACGAACGCCTCCCCGTCCAGCTGGTCGGCGAGGGCCTTCCCGGCCGCCGCGATCTCCTCCCCGGCCAGGTCCCGGAACTTCTGGATCCGGTCGTTGCAGGTCGGGCTCGGGCACCGCACGTACGCCATCAGCGCCTCCTCGGGGACCGGCGGACCCGTCCGCCGTGGTCTCCCAATGTGCCCGCTGCGCCCGGCGTTGCCCAGTCGAACCGCGACGCCGCGCCCGCGTTTTCCCGGTCGGCCGTGACGAAGAAGGCCCTTGCGCGTCCCGTCCGCGCAAGGGCCTCCCTCTTTTTCCGCCTGCCGCGTGAAGGGTGAGAAGACGATCACGAGGCAGGAGCATCCGGGGCCGCGGTCACGGCGCGAGCAGCAGCACGTCCGTGCGGGCCTTGGCGGCGGCGTACCGGCGGGCGACGTCCTGCCAGTTCACGACCTGCCACATCGCCTCGACGAAGTCCACCTTCTGGTTGCGGTACTGCAGGTAGAAGGCGTGCTCCCAGGCGTCGAAGACCAGGATCGGGGTGGCGCCCTGGCCGACGTTGCCCTGGTGGTCGTAGACCTGCTCGACGATCAGCCGGCCGCTCAGCGGCTCGTACGCGAGGACGCCCCAGCCGGAGCCCTGCGTGGTCGCGGCGGCCTTGGACAGCTGGGCCCTGAAGCCGGCGAAGGAGCCGAAGGACTCCTTGATCGCCTCGGCCAGCTCGCCCACCCCGTCGGCGGCCAGCGGCTCGCCGCCGCCCTCCTTCGGGCCGGTCATGTTCTGCCAGTAGATCGAGTGCAGGATGTGCCCGGACAGATGGAAGGCCAGGTTCTTCTCCAGGCCGTTGACCGACCCCCAGGACTCCTTCTCGCGCGCCTCGGCCAGCTGCTCCAGCGTGTCGTTGGCGCCCTTCACATAGGCCGCGTGGTGCTTGTCGTGGTGCAGCTCGATGATCTCCGGGCTGATCACGGGGGCGAGCGCCGCGTAGTCGTACGGCAGGTCGGGCAGCGTGTAGACGGGCATGCGGAAGTCCCCTCCGAGCTCTTATTGCAAGTAAGTCGCAATAACAAGCTAGCAGCAAAAAGCCCCCGTGTGGATCACACGGGGGCTTGTCGCGGAAGGAGCCGGAGCAGGCGCCGTCAGTCGCGGGAGGCGCGCGCCTTCTGCCAGGCGTAGCCGGCGGCCGCCAGGACCAGCGTCATCGCGCCGGTCGAGTACAGCTGCACGCGGTTGGCCGGGTCGCGGGCCATCAGCACGAAGATCGCGGCCATGCCGGCCAGCGCGACCCAGGTCAGCCACGGGAAGGCCCACATGCGCACGACCAGCTTCTCGGGCGCCTCGCGCTCCAGCCGGCGGCGCAGCAGCAGCTGGGAGACGGCGATGAAGATCCACACGACCAGGATCACCGCGCCGATCATGTTCAGCAGCCACTTGAAGATGTCGTCCGGGCGCCAGTAGTTCAGCAGCACGCAGACGAAGCCGAGGACGCAGGAGGTGAGGACCGCGATCCGGGGCACCCCGCCGGACAGCTTCGCCAGCGCCTTGGGGCCCTGACCGCGCTGGACCAGCGAGTACGCGATGCGCGAGGAGCCGTAGATGTTGGCGTTCATCGCGGACAGCAGGGCCACGAAGACCACCACGTTCATCAGCTGGCCCGCGCCGGGGATGCCCAGGTGGTCGAGCGTGGCGACGTACGGGCCCTTCTCCACGACCTCCTTGGAGTCCCACGGGACCAGGGTGACGGCGACCGCCATGGAGCCGATGTAGAAGATCGCGATGCGCCACATGGCCGTACGGACGGCGGAGGCGACACCGCGGACCGGGTCCTGGGACTCGGCGGCCGCGATGGTGACCGTCTCCAGGCCGCCGTAGGCGAAGACCGAGGCCAGCAGGCCGACCAGCAGGCCCTCGCTGCCGTGGGGCATGAAGTCCGACAGGTTGGACGTGCCCGGCGCGTCGACGTTCGGCAGCACGCCAGTGATGGCCAGCACGCCCAGGATCAGGAAGAGCGCGATCGCGCCGACCTTCAGGGCGGCGAACCAGAACTCGAACTCGCCGAAGTTCTTCACGGCGGCCAGGTTGGCGCCGCAGAAGACCACCATGAACAGGGCGACCCACATCCACTGCGGGGTGCCGGGCAGCCAGCCCTGCGCGATGCGCGCGGCGCCCATGCCCTCCAGGCCGACCGCCGTGCACAGCAGCACCCAGAACGACCAGCCGGCGGTGAAGCCGGCCCAGGGGCCGATGGCCCGCTCGGCGTGCGCCGAGAACGAGCCCGAGGACGGATAGGCGGCGGACATCTCGCCGAGCATCCGCATCACCAGCATCACCAGCAGGCCGGAGATCGTGTAGGCGATCACGATCGACGGGCCGGCGGCGGCGATGCCCTCCCCGGAGCCCACGAACAGGCCCGCGCCGATCACGCCACCGAGGGCGATCATCGACAGATGGCGCTGTTTGAGGCCGTGGGAGAGGGTGCCGCCGTCCTGGTGTTGCGGCGGGGTGTCCGTGGTCGTGCTGCTGGGCATGGGCGCGGCTCTCCCGATGCAAGAGGCGGGCAAAACCCCGCCAGTCTGGGCGGCCCGTCCGCTGACGCGAAGGGACCGCCCAGTATCCGGACACCCCCTGTGCGGAGGGTGAGCTTCCGGTCACCCGGCAGCAGCGGCTCCGCTACGCCGCCACGGGTGTGTAGTGCGAGGCGTCGCCCTCGATCGCGTAGCTCTCCTTGCCCTCGATGCCCACCGGCACCTCACCGGCGACGGTCACCCGGTGCAGCCGGCGCGGCAGCCCGTCGTAGTTGTCGATGGCGTAGTGCTGGGTGATCCGGTTGTCGAACAGCACCAGCTCGTTCTCCGCCCAGCGGTGGCGCAGCACGTTCTCCGGCCGGGTGACGTACGCCTGGAGCAGGTCCAGCACCTTGCGCGACTCACCCGCCGACAGGCCCACGATCCGCTGCGCGAACCCGCCGATGAACAGCCCCCGCTCGCCGGGTGGGGGTCCCCCCTGCTCGAGCGAAGCCGAGAGCTTGGGGGAGGGTGGACGCGGACCACGGGATGCGCGGTGCGGTACGTGATCGACGTGAACTGGGCGCGCTGGGCGGCCTTCTCCTCGTCGATGTCCTCCTCCGGTACGGCGTAGTCGTAGTCGTTGGTGTGCTCCGCCCACAGCGTGTCGGCGAGGCGGCGCAGCGGCTCGGGCAGGTCGCGGTAGGCGGCGGCCGCGTTCGCGATCAGCGTCTCGCCCCCGTACGGCGGGACGGTGACCGAGCGCAGGCTGGTGGCCTGCGGCGGGTTCAGCACGAAGGTGACGTCGGTGTGCCAGTGGTTGGCCCGGCCCCGCTCGCTGTCCACGGGCAGCACGTTCGGGGCGCCCTCGACGGCGCCGACCGTCGGGTGGGCCGTGGTCAGGTCGCCGAAGTGGCGGACGAAGGCCTGCTGGCCCGCGTCGTCCAGGCCGCCCGCGTCGAACACGAGCGCCTTGTGCGTGTTCAGGGCCTCCCGGATCGCGGTGACCTCCTCGGCGGCGAGCGGCCGGGTGAGGTCGACGCCGCTGACACGGGCGCCGATGCGGGCGGTGACCTTGGTGATCTCCAGGGACATGCCGGGGTCCTTTCAGACGAGGGCGGGGGCGGGGGCGGGGGTCAGGTACTGGTTGGCGGGGCGCGGCAGCCCGTAGCGCTCGCGCAGGGTGCGGCGCGGTCCGTACTCCGCGCGGAACAGGCCGCGCTCGCGCAGGATCGGCACCACGTGGTCGACGAAGGCGTCCAGACCGGAGGGCAGCACGGGCGGCATGACGTTGAAGCCGTCGGCGGCGCCGCGCGTGAACCACGTCTCGATCACGTCGGCGATCTGCTCGGGCGTCCCGGCGACGGTGAAGTGCCCGCGCCCGCCGCCGAGCCGGCCGATCAGCCGGCGCACGGTGAGCCTCTCGCGCCGGGCGAGCTCCACCACGAGCGTGTAGCGGGACTTGGCGCCCTCGATGGCGTCCTCCGGCGGCAGGTCGCCGGGCAGTTCCGCGTCCAGCTCCAGGGTGCCCGGCGCCAGGTGCAGCAGGCTCTCCAGGCGGGCCACCCCGTGGTCGTGCACGATGTGGTCCTCCAGCAGCCGCTCCGCCGCCCGCGCCTCGGCCTCGGTCGAGCCGAGCACCGGGACGATGCCGGGCAGCACCTTCAGGTGCTCCGGGTCGCGGCCGGCCGCCGCCGTGCGGGCCTTGAGGTCGGCGTAGAAGGCCTGCGCGTCGGCCAGGGTCTGCTGCGCGGTGAAGACGGCCTCCGCGTAGCGGGCGGCGAAGGCCTTGCCGTCCTCGCTGGAGCCGGCCTGCACGAGCAGCGGGTAGCCCTGCGGCGTGCGCGGCACGTTGAGGGCGCCGGCGACGCTGAAGTACGTCCCCCGGTGGCGCGCCGGGTGGATCTTGCCGTCGTCGCCCCAGACGCCGGCCGCCTTGTCGGCGACGACCGCGTCGTCCTCCCAGCTGTCCCACAGCTTCAGCGCCACGTCCAGGAACTCCGCGGCCCGGGCGTACCGTTCGGCGTGCGCGGGCTCCGCGTCCAGCCCGAAGTTGCGGGCGGCCTCCGCCCCGGCCGTGGTGACCACGTTCCAGCCGGCCCGGCCGCCGCTGATGATGTCCAGCGAGGCCAGCTTGCGCGCCAGGTTGTAGGGCGAGTTGTAGGACGTGGAGGCGGTGGCGATCAGGCCGATGTGCTCGGTCGCGGTCGCCAGCGCGGTCAGCAGGGTCAGCGGTTCCAGGGCGCCGGCCGGGCGCTGCGCGAGATTGCTCCACAGCTGCGGGCCGTCGGCGAGGAAGAGGGAGTCGAAGGCGCCGCGCTCGGCGGTGCGCGCCAGCCGCACGTAGTGCGCGAGGTCGACGTGCGCGTACGGGTCGCTCTCCGGCAGCCGCCAGGAGGCCTCGTGATGGCCGGTGTTCATCAGGAACGCGTTCAGATGCAGCTGTCGTGCGGTCATCGCTGGTCCTTGGGTCGGCGGGTCATGCGTGGTCCTCCGTGACGCCGAGGGCGGCGAGCAGGCGCTCGCGGTAGGCGCCGAGCAGCGGGTCGCGGTAGGAGCGCGGATGGGGACGGTCGATGGTCAGGTCGAGGCCGATCCGGCCCGCTTCGAGCACCAGCACCCGGTCGGCGAGCACGATCGCCTCGTCCACGTCGTGGGTGACCAGCAGCACCGACGGCCGGTGGGACTGCCACAGGTCGCGAAGCAGGCCGTGCATCCTGATCCGGGTCAGCGCGTCCAGCGCGCCGAACGGCTCGTCGGCCAGCAGCAGTTCCGGCTCGCGCACCAGGGAGCGGGCGAGGGCGGCGCGCTGCGCCTCACCGCCGGACAGCTCGCCCGGCCACGCCTGCTCGCGGTGGGTGAGGCCCACCTCGGCCAGCGCGGCCCGGCCCCGGTCCTCGGCGTCCCTGCCGTCCAGCCCGAGCAGGACGTTGTCCAGCACCCGCCGCCAGGGCAGCAGCCGCGCGTCCTGGAAGACCACCGAGACCCGCTCGGGCGCGGTGAGCTCCCCCTCGCCGCTCACCCCGTGGTCCAGGCCGGCGATCGCCCGCAGCAGCGTCGACTTGCCGGAACCGCTGTGCCCTAGCAGGGCCGTGAACTGCCCGGCGGGCAGGTCCAGGTCGACGCCGTCGAGGACGGTACGGCCGGCGAAGGACCGGGTCAGGCCGCGCAGCCGGACGGCGGGCCGGGTCAGTTGCTCAGTGTGCGGCGCCATGACAGCACCCTCCGTTCGACGAGACGGACCGCGCTGTCGGAGACCAGGCCGAAGACGCCGTAGATCAGCAGGCCGACCAGGATGACGTCGGACTGGCCGTAGTTCTGCGCCTGGAACATCAGATAGCCGAGGCCGGAGGTCGCGTTGATCTGCTCCAGGACCACCAGGCCGAGCCAGGAGCCGGTGACGCCGAGCCGGAGCCCCACGAAGAATCCGGGCAGCGCACCGGGGATCACGACCTGGCGCACGAAGGTGAACCGGGACAGGCCCTGCACCTCGGCGAGTTCGACGAAGCGGCTGTCGATGCCGGACAGCGCGGCGTGCGTGTTCAGATAGATCGGGATGTAGACGACGATCGCGATGATGGCGATCTTGAAGGTCTCGCCGATGCCCAGCCAGAGGATGAACAGCGGGATCAGACCGAGGGTCGGGATCGCCCGGTTGAGCTGGACCGTCCCGTCGATCAGGGCCTCACCGGCCCGGCTGAGCCCGGCGGCGAGCGCGAGCAGCACCCCGGCGGTCAGCCCGATCGCGAAGCCGGCGCCGGCCCGCTTCAGGGAGGTCAGGACGTCCGTGGGCAGGGTGCCGTCGGTCCACAGCCGGCCGGCGGTCCGCAGCACCGTCCACGGCGCGGGGATCGCCCCGGGGTCGAGGGCCCCGGCCGCCGAGGCCGCCGTCCACAGGGCGAGCACGGTCAGCGGGCCGATCAGCCGGGCGGCGGGCAGCCGCCTGCCGGGGGCCAGCCGGCGCCGCCTGCGGACCGGGGGGAGCTCCCCGGCCGCGGCCGCCCGGACGGCGGGCGTCGTCGTGGTCACGGTGGTCATTTCCGGTACTCCTCGGGTACGGCCCGGGCGGCGAGCGGCTCGAAGCGGTGGTCGAAGAGGGAGGAGACGTCGAACTTCTTCACGAAGCCGCCCTCGGCGAGCAGGTCGGCGGTCTCCTGCTCCCACCGGATCGCCTCGTCCCAGCTCGGCGGGAACAGCGGCTTGTTGGCCAGCGCGGTGATGGACCGCGCCTGCTGAAGGCTCAGGTTCTGCGTCTTGACGTAGAACTCCTCGTCCCAGACGTCCGGGTGCTCGTACGCCCAGACCTGGCCCTTGGCCCAGTGCGGGATGTAGGCGGCGATCGCGGCGGCCTTCGCCGGGTCGTTGAGCACGGACTGCGGCGCCCACAGCAGGTTCAGCAGGTCGACGACGTCGGTGGGGATGGTGTGGGCGCCCTTGGAGCCGTACTGCTTCAGATAGGCCGGCGCCTGGTTGTTGGCGAGCGGGGCGATGTCGACCTGCCCGGACTGCAGCGCGGTCAGGAACTGGTTGCTGGTCAGCGGCACCAGGGTGACCTCGTCGTAGGACAGGCCGGCCTGCTTCAGCGCCCGCAGCAGGACGACGCCCTGGGCCTGGCCCTGCGAGAAGGCGAGGCGCTTGCCCTTGAACTCCGCCACCGTCCGGATGTCGCTGCCGGGCTTGGTGGCGAAGAGGTAGTTGGGCTTGCGGGTGACGTCGATCGCCACGATCTTCGCCGCGAACCCCTGGTAGTGCGCCTGGATGGGCGGGATGCCCGCGTTGTTGGCCAGGTCCAGGGACTTGGCGCGGAAGGCGTTGATGACGTCCGGGCCGGCCCCGATGTTGAGCCAGTGGGACACGGTGAACGGCAGCTCGGGCAGCTTCGCCAGCTTGAACTGCAGCTGCTGCTGGCCCAGATAGGAGGCGATCTTCAGGCTGGTGCCGGCCGGGACCGTGGTGGCGAGCGGCTCGGTGGCCGCCTTCGCGGTGTCGGCGGCGGCCTGGCCGTCCGCGCAGCCGCTGAGGCCCGCCACGGCGGCGGACGCGCCCAGCACGGACGAGAGAAAGGTACGACGGTGCACGGGAGGACTCCCAGGAGGAAATGACAGCAGAATGTCCGGGAAATAGGGCCCGGGAAAGAAGAACTCACACAGCGGGAAACACGCGCTTCATGCGCGGCAATATGTCAGCAACAGAAGGTGCGACAGCTGGTGAAGGAGCTCATGACCAGCATGTTCCCGGCCATGAGCGAGCCCTGTCAACATTCGGAGTTTCTGAATTAAATACCCTCAGGCCAGGTGCCCAAAGGGTCCCGGAACACGGCGTCCAGCGCCACCGAACCACCCGCCACCGCCAGTACGGAATCGGCGGCGAAACTCGTCGGCAGCACATCCGCGGCACGCGTCGGACCGACCGCGTCGCGCAGCGCGGCCAGGCAGTCCTCGAAGTGCAGGACACCCACCTCGGTCACCACGACCGTCTCCGGGTTCAGCACGTCCAGCAGCAGCCCGGCCGCCCGGCCCGTGGCCCGCGCCCGCTCCACCAGCAGCCGCCGGGCCACCGGGTCCCCGCCCGCCGCCGCGGCCACCACATGCATCGGGTTCGCCGAGCCGATCACCCCGGCCGCGCGCGCCCGCCGGCACAGCGTCCGCTCGCCCAGCTCCGCCTGCAGGCAGCCCGTCCGGCCGCACGCGCACGGCTCGCTGCCGCCCGGCACCGGCAGATGCGCGATCGCCCCGGCCGCCGAACGCGGCCCGTGGTGCACCTCGTCGTGCGTCGCGAACGCCGCGTCGACCACGTTGCCCACGAACAGGTGCAGCAGGCTGCCCGCGCCCCGGGCCCGCCCGAACAGCCGCTCCGCGTTCACCAGCGCCCGCGCGTGCCCGTCCACCCGGACCGGCAGCCCCGTGCGGGCGCCGAGCACCTCCCGCACCGGCACCTCCCGCCAGCCCAGCAGCGGATGCTCGACCACCGTGCCCGTCTCCCGGTCCACCCAGCCGCCGACGGCCACCCCGACGCCCAGCGTGCGCCGCCCGGGCACGGCCGCGCGCAACGCCGCGAGCCCCTCCGCGGCCCGCGCCAGCACCCGGCCCGGCTCGGTCCCCTCGTGCTTCCACTCCCGCCGGAGCACCACCCGGCCGCGCAGATCCAGCAGCGCCACCGTCGTGTACGGCACGGCGATGTGCACCCCCGCCACCAGGAACCGCCCGGTGTCCAGATCCACCGGCACGTGCGGCCGCCCCACCCCGCCGGAGCGCCGCGGCGCTTCCGCTTCCCGGATCAGCCCCGCCTCGGCGAACCGGGCGCAGTACTCCGTCACCGACGCCGGGGACAGCCCCGTCAGCCGGGCGATGGTGCTGCGCGCGACCGGCCCGTGCTCCAGCACGGACCGCAGGACGACACTGGCGCTCGTACGGCGCCGGTCGCGATCGGCGACCCGGGGCACCGGGGAGGTGGACAGGACGGAAGGGGGTGCCGCGGTACGGGGCATGGCGATGCGCTTCCTCGGGGGAGGGGGTCGTCGGGGGTCCGCGTGCCGAGACGCGCCGAAGCCGCCGCTCCCGCCCGCCTCAGACCGGGCGCCGACACATGGCCGCGCCCACGCGCCGCAGGTCGACATGGCGACGCGACGAGAAGTACCGGGCCTGGGCAACCATGGCCGAAAGCGTAGGCCCTGACCCCGCGTTCCGGCCAGGGCGCCGCACGTCGTTTGGCGGGACCCCACAGTCCGCCGGACCGCGGCGAGGTGAGGAAGACGGCACTGCCTGCGTGACCGGTGTCACGCCGGACGACGTGTCGTCACCTCGCGTTGTACGAAGCCCACCAAGCCGCGGTCCCGGCCTTTGTCGAGCGCTGATGGTGATCCGCTCGAGCACGCTGGGATAGCGTCACGATGTCCCAGCCGTCCCGACCCCGCGGAGTCCCCATGAGCACCGCTGCCGCCACCCCAGCCCGCACCGGTCAGGTCCTCGCCGATCTGCTCCCCTCCTCCCGCGTCCGCGACGCGGCCCTCGTGCTGGGCGGCGCCGCGCTCACCGGCCTCGCGGCCCAGATCTCCGTCCCGGTGCCCGGCTCCCCGGTCCCGGTGACCGGCCAGACCTTCGCCGCCCTGCTCGTCGGCACCGCCCTCGGCGCCGGCCGCGGCTTCCTCGCCCTCGCGCTGTACGCGCTGGCCGGCATGGCGGGCGTGCCGTGGTTCGCCGGGGGCGCCTCGGGCGCGAGCATGCCGTCCTTCGGCTACGTCCTCGGCATGCTGGTCGCCTCCACCGTGGTGGGCGCGCTGGCCCGCCGCGGCGCCGACCGCAACGTCTGGCGCACGGCCGGCACGATGATCCTCGGCGAGGCGGTCATCTACGCCGTCGGCGTGCCGTACCTGGCCCTGGCCACGCACATGACGGCCACCGAGGCGATCGCGGCCGGCCTCACCCCGTTCCTGCTCGGCGACGCCCTGAAGGCGGCCCTGGCCATGGGCGTCCTGCCCACCGCCTGGAAGTTCGCAAACCGCGACTGAAGACACCCCCTAGTTCCGCAAGAGGCTCGCCGGGTCGTAGGACGACCGCAACCCGGCGAGCCTCTTCGTCGTCTCGGCGTCGTGCAGGCCCTCGGTGCGGTCCTGCGTGCCGAAGGCGAAGTTGGGGGAGCGGCCGAGGGTGTGCGGGGCGAGGAGGGCGAAGGCCGGGTCGAGTACGGCGCGGGCGGCCTCCCGGTCGCCCACGGCCAGCAGTCGCAGCAGAAAGCGCCCTTCGCGCCACGGCACGGCGTTGGGCGCGGGCGTGGCGAGCGCTCCGCCGAGATGGTTGATCTGCACGACGCACATCGGCCCGCCGGCATCCGGTCCGGTCCGGGCGAGCACCTCCGCGGCCGCCCGCACGTCGAGTTCGCCGAGGACCGCGCTGTCCCCGTGGTAGGCGTGCGGGACGTCCGGGTCGCTGTGGATGGTGTGGCTGTCGGTGTACGGCAGCACGCGCAGCGAGTCGGACAGCGCGGGCCCGATCTCCCGCAGCGGCGCGACCAGCCGCTCCCCGTCGTCGCCGGTGTACGCCACCCGCACCGACACCACGTACCGCCCCCGCAGATGCGGCGGCAGGGCCGGCAGGTCCGGATAGGGGACGGCGGCGAAGGACGAGGTCAGCGTGGACGGCACGGTCCGCGTCCACGCCTCGTACGCGCGCAGTGCCGCCGCCGGGTCCACCCGGCGCCCGTCGAAGGCGAGCGCGCCGCCGTACAGCGTGGTCACGGGCACCAGCCCGATCTCCAGCGCGGTCACGATGCCGAGGCCGTGCCCGCCGCCGAGCAGCCCCCAGTACAGCTCGTCGCCCGGGGTGACGTGGCGCGGCCGGCCGTCGCCGGTGACGACGTCGAGGGAGCGCACATGGTCGGCGGCGTAGCCGAACGTGCGGGCGAGGATGCCCAGTCCGCCGCCGAGGGTGTAGCCGACGACGCCGACGGACGGCGCGGAGCCGTTCAGAGGGGCCAGCCCGTGCGGTGCGGCCGCCGCGACGACCTGCCCCCAGCGCACCCCGGCCTCCACCCGCGCGGTGCGGGCCGCCGCGTCGATCGTCACCCCGTCCATGCGGGAGGTCGTCACGAGCATCCCGCCCTCGACGGCACCGGGCAGCCCGTGCCCGGTCGACTGCGCCCGCACCGAAAGGTTCCGGGCGGCGGCATGCCGAACGGCCGCGACCACGTCGCCGGCGCACGAGGCGGCGACGACGAGGTCCGGCCGTTGGGTGAATCCGGTCTGGAACCCGGCGACCTCCGCGTCGTAGGCGGGGTCGCCGGGCGTGAGAACGGACAGCGGGGTCAGGTCGGTGGAGAAGTCCATACGGCCGATGCTGGCCGCACAACCTGACAGCTGCCGTCAGGTTATCCGCGCGTGTCGGAGGTGACCTTGTCGTCGGTCGCGGACGGCGCCGCGACGGCCGCGGCGGCCCGGGCACCCAGCACCTTCTGCTTGACGACGGCGATGACGAGGACGACCGCCGCGACGATCAGCGACAGCAGCACCGTCTCCCGGCCGTCGTGCTCGGTGTCGGTGAGCATGTAGCCCAGCACGAAGACGATCAGCGCCGCCGACGCCCAGGTCAGGTACGGGTACAGCCACATCTTCACGACGAGCTTCTCCGGCGCCTCCGCCTGGATGATCTTCCGCATGCGCAGCTGCGAGAAGCAGATGACGAGCCACACGAACAGGGCGACCGCACCGGAGGAGTTGAGCAGGAAGAGGAAGACGGTGTCCGGGAACTTGTAGTTGAAGAACACCGCGACGAACCCGAAGGCCACCGACACCAGGATCGCGGTCTGCGGCACGCCCCGCCCGGTGGTGCGGGCGAACGCCTTCGGCGCGTCGCCGCGCTGGCCGAGCGAGAAGGCCATGCGGGAGGCCGTGTACAGGCCGGAGTTGAGACAGGACAGCACCGAGGTCAGCACGATGAAGTTCATGATCTGACCGGCGTGCGCGATGCCGAGCGAGTCCAGCGCGGCGACGTACGAGCCCTTCTCCGCGATCGCCTTGCTGTCCCAGGGCAGCAGGCAGACCACGACGAGGATCGAGCCGAGGTAGAAGACGGCGATACGCCAGATGATGCTGTTGGTGGACTTGGTCACGGCCCGCTGCGGGTCCTCCGACTCACCGGCCGCGAGCGTGGCGATCTCGCTGCCCATGAAGGAGAAGACGACGAGCAGCACACCGGTGAGGATCGCGCCGGGCCCGTGGGGCAGGAAGCCGCCGTGGGCGGTCAGGTTGGACACGCCCGCCTGGTCGCTGTGCACGCCCGGCAGCACACCGAAGACGGCGAGCGCGCCGATGACGATGAAGGCGCCGATGGCGACGACCTTGATGCCGGCGAACCAGAACTCGAACTCGCCGTAGGAGCCGACGGAGACGAGGTTGGTGGCGGTCAGCACCACCATGACGATGAGGGCCCAGCCCCACTGGGGCACGGCCGGTATCCATCCTTCGAGGATCTTGGCACCGGCGGTCGCCTCGACCGCGAGCACCACGACCCAGAAGAACCAGTACAGCCAGCCGATGGAGAACCCGGCCCAGGGGCCGAGCGCGCGGTCGGCGTGCGCGGAGAACGACCCGGAGGTCGGGTTGGCGGCCGACATCTCACCCAGCATCCGCATCACCAGCACCACGAGCGTGCCGACGAGGGCGTAGGAGAGGAGGATGCCGGGGCCGGCGGTGGCGATACCGGAGCTGGAGCCCACGAAGAGCCCGGCGCCGATCACACCGCCGATAGCGATCATCGACAGATGACGGTTCTTGAGTCCTGCCTGGAGCCCGGACCCGGGATCGCCGGGGGCGCCGGGGCTTTTCTGGCCGTGTCCGGCCTGCGTCAGGGACGGCTGCGAGGTCATGGGGACGGAATTCCTTTGCGCCGCGTGTGATCGTTTCTGATCCATCTCCCGTACGAGCGATGTACGAGCCGGACCAGTGAATCCGAGGTAACGGAATTCGGAAACCTTTGATTCCGGATTGTTATTTGAGCTTTCCCTGAGGTTTCGTAGCGTGACCTACACGCTACGTGGCGGCCGCACCCCGTCCTGCTGCCCGCGCGCCCGCATGTCACACTCATCCCATGCGCGTGTATCTCGGCTCGGACCATGCCGGCTTCGAACTCAAGAACCACCTCGTCGAATGGCTGAAGGCGGCGGGTCACGACCCCGTCGACTGCGGTCCGCACATCTACGACGCTCAGGACGACTACCCGCCCTTCTGCCTGCGCGCCGCGGAGCGCACGGCGGCGGAGCCCGGCTCCCTCGGCATCGTGATCGGCGGCTCCGGCAACGGCGAGCAGATCGCCGCGAACAAGGTCAAGGGCGTGCGGGCGGCCCTCGCCTGGAGCGAGGAGACGGCGGCGCTCGGCCGCCAGCACAACAACGCCAACGTGGTCGCGGTCGGCGCCCGCATGCACACCCAGGAGGAGGCGACGAAGTTCGTCGAGGTCTTCCTGAACACCCCGTTCTCCGAGGACGAGCGCCACATCCGCCGCATCGACATGCTGACCAGCTACGAGACGACCGGCGACCTCCCCCCGATCCCGCCCCACCACCCGCAGCAGTAGCACCACCGCCCCCGGGCCCCGGCCCCACCCGGGGTCCGGGGCGGAGCCCCGCGAGGGCACCTTCTGCCCGACCGAGACGGGTGGGTGGGTGGGAAACTCCCCGGGGTCCAGGGGCGGAGCCCCTGGCGGGGTCTGGGGCGGAGCCCCAGGAACGGCGGGCCCACCCCCACCCGCACCGCCCGCGGAGCGACCCGCACCGCCCGCGGAGCGACCCGTACCGGAAGGAACTCACCCGTGCCGGAAGGGCACACGATCCACCGCCTGGCCCAGGACTACGCCACCCGTTTCCTCGGCACGAACGTGCACGTCACGAGCCCCCAGGGCAAGTTCTCCGACGCCGCCGACCTCCTCACCGGCTCCCCCCTCACCGCCACCGAGGCCCACGGCAAGCACCTCTTCCTCCGCTTCCGCGACAGCGCCCACGTCCACATCCACCTCGGCCTCTTCGGCAAGGTGACCTTCGGCGACGCCCCCGCGCCCCCGCCCACCGACACGGTGCGCCTGCGCCTGGCGAACGCCACGTCGTACGTCGACCTGCGCGGCCCCACCACCTGCGCCCTGATCACGGACGCCGAGAAGCAGGCCGTACAGGCCCGCCTCGGCCCCGACCCGCTGCGCACGGACGCCGACCCCGCGCAGGCGTACCGCAGGATCTCCCGCAGCCGCACGACGATCGCCGCGCTGCTCATGGACCAGAAGGTCGTCGCCGGCGTCGGCAACGTCTACCGCGCCGAGGTCCTCTTCCGGCACGGCATCGACCCGTACCGCCCGGGCCGGGACATCACCCCCGCCCAGTGGCAGGCGATCTGGGCGGACCTGGTGGCGCTCATGCACGACGGCGTCCGCGCCAACCGCATCGACACGGTCCGCCCGGAGCACACCCCGGAGGCGATGGGCCGCCCGCCCCGCGTGGACGACCACGGCGGCGAGGTCTACGTCTACCGCCGCGCGAACCAGCCCTGCCACCTGTGCGGCACCGGGATCCGCACCGCCGAGCTGGCCGCCCGCAACCTCTTCTGGTGCCCCACCTGCCAGCGGGGCTGACGGGCGGGGCCGTCGTCTAGAACCCGTGCGGCAGCCACGGCGCCGCTTCGGACCCGAACGCGAGCGACGCCTCCGCCGGCGCCCCGTCCCGCAGCTCCCGCACCCGCCCGGCCGCCGCCAGCGCGGCCATCGGCACGCCGCCGAGGTAGACCGCCCCCAACTCGCGTACCGACAGGGCGAGATCGGCCGCGTCCCGGGTCCGCTCGCAGGACGCCCCCTTCGCGTCCCCGCTCAGCCGCCAACGCCCCTCGTTCCAGGGGCAGAACGCGTCGGAGACCTCCAGCACCACGTCCACCGGCGCCCGGTACGTCCGCGCCGCGAGCGCCGCGCCCACGTCCACCAGCCGCACGTAGTACTGGTCCCGCATGCGCAGCCGGCAGCGCCGGATGTCCGACACCTGGTACTGCCAGGCCTCGTCCACCGGCCGCCCCCGCATCACCAGCGTCGACGTCAGGTCGATGTCGTACAGGAACCGCCACAGCGCGGCCTGCGCCGCCGGGTCGAGGCCGTACAGCTCCTGCAGCGTCACTGTGCCGTCGTGCCCGGCGGCCCCCCAGCCCAGTTTGACCCGGAACCGGGCGAACCCCACGATCTCGCCGTCGCGTTCGGCGAGCACGCACTGCAGCGCGGACGCCCCGTCCCGCTCGCTCTCCGGGTCCAGCAGCCCGAGCCGTTCCCAGCCGGGCCGGTGCCGCGCCAGCATGCCGGGCCGGGTGGGCACCAGCCGGGCGTACACCGCCTCGCACGCGCCCAGTACCTCGGCCGGCTCGGCGTACCGCAGCCGTACGTCGTCCGTCCCGTCCGGCACGGACAGCGTCACCCGTGCCGTGTCGATCTCCGCGGCGAGCTGGAAGCTCGCGGCGCCGTACCCGAACCGCCCGTAGATCGCCGGCTCCGACGCCGTCAGCACCGCCAGCGGCTCCCCCCGGCGCCGTACGTCGTCCAGTTGCCGCCGCATCATCGCGGTCAGCACCCCGCGCCGCCGGTGCGTCGCGGCCACCCCGACCGCCGTGACGCCCGCCGCGGGCACCGGCGCGCCGCCCGGCACGGTCATCCGGAAGGAGAAGGCCCCCGCCGTGCCCACCACCGCGTCGCCGTCCCAGACGCCGAGGAAGCGCTCGTACTCGCTGAGCTCGCGCCACAGCGCGCGCTCCTGCTCCGACTCCTCCGCCCCGCCGAACGCGCGCAGCAGCGTGCCGTACCACCGCTCCCAGTCCCGCGGCAGCAGCTCCCGCAGGGCGTAGCCGGACTCCGTCGTCTCCTTCGCGCCGCTCGCCATGGGCCATGCCTATCAGGGCCCGCCCCGGACCGGCGAGGGAATTTCCGCCCTCCGCGCCCCGCGCCCGGCCTCCGTGCCGTTCACTGAGAACGCCCTGAGAAAAGGGGCCTCGGACGGGGGACAAGTGGGACCTCCCGTGCCAAGCGCCCGGCCCGATGGATAGGGTCACCGACCAATGGCAGTTCGACGAGAGCGGCGCACGGCGGCCGAGACGTTCCCGGCCCGGTGGAAGATGCAGTGGCACCGGGCCCGCGTCGGCGTGCGCCGGGCCGCCGTCGACTACTTCCGCGGCGACGGCTCCGACTGGATCGCGCTGGCCGGTCTCTTCCTCACCATCCCGCTCATAGCCGCCCTGACCCTCGCCAACTCGGTGTGGTTCTCACCGGCCGCGCTGGTGCTGCCCATCGTCGCGGGCGGCCTGGTGCTGCGTCCGGCGAGCCTGCTCGGCCTGTACGCGGCCGCCGCGACCGCGCTGATCGTGGAGTCGGTGTGGCTCGGCCCGTACACCGAGGGACCGAGCCGGGTCACCCCCGGTGTGGTCCTGGTCGTCGCCGCGTGCGGGTTCGTCGGACTGCTGATCGCCCAGTTCCGCAGCCGGGTCGGCGTGCCCTGGCGGCGCGGCGGCACCATGCTGTTCGACCTGCGTGAACGCATCCGGGTGCAGAGCACGCTGCCGCCGCTGCCGCGCGGCTGGCACCAGGAGATGGCGCTGCGCCCGGCCGGCGGCCAGTCCTTCTCCGGCGACTTCGTCGTCGCGGCCCGCACCAACGGGGGCCGCACCCTGGAGGTCGTCCTCACCGACGTCTCCGGCAAGGGCATGGACGCCGGCTCGCGCGCCCTGCTGCTGTCGGGCGCCTTCGGCGGGCTGCTCGGCTCGCTGCCCCCGCACGCCTTCCTTCCCGCCGCCAACGGCTATCTGCTGCGCCAGGACTGGGAGGAGGGCTTCGCCACCTCCATCCATCTGGTCCTCGACCTGGACTCCGGCGACTACGAGTTGTACTCCGCGGGCCATCCGCCGGGGCTCCAGCTGAGCGCGGGCAGCGGCCGCTGGGAGGAGAAGGCCGCCGAGGGCCCGCTTCTGGGCGTGTACGACGGCGCCCAGTTCGACCCGGTCAAGGGCACCCTGCGCCCCGGCGACGTGCTGATGCTGTTCACCGACGGTCTGGTGGAGACCTCCGACCGGGACATCGTGGAGGGCATCGACCGCCTCACCGGCGAGGCCGACCGCTATGTCGCCGCCGGCTTCCAGGGCGCCGCCTGGCACCTGATCGAGGCCGTCGCCAAGGACGTCAACGACGACCGGGCCCTGCTCCTGATCTGCCGCGAGGGCCCGACGGCCTCGTCGATGTCCCCGGCACCCTGACGCCACCCACCGCGCTGGAGGACCGTTGCTGACCCTGACGGACGTCGAAGCCCTCGCCCGCGCCGCGCACGCCGGCCAGACCGACAAGGCGGGCCGACCCTACGCCGAGCACCTGCACGCCGTCGCGGAAGGGGTACGGACCCGCGGCGGCGACGCCGAGCAGATCGCCGCTGCCTGGCTGCACGACGCCGTCGAGGACGACGCGCTCTCCGAGCAGTGGCTGGCCGACGCCGCCCTCAGCCGCCGTACCAAGGACATCGTGCGCGCCCTGACCAAGCGGGCGGGGGAGAGCCCGCAGGAGTACGCCGGGCGGATCCTCGCCACCGACGGGGCGCTGCTGGTGAAGGAGGCGGACCTGGCGCACAACGCCGACCCGGCCCGCCTCGCCGTCCTGGACCCGGCGACCCGCGCCCGGCTCACCGAGAAGTACGCCCGCATGCGCGCCCTGCTGGGCCTGACGGAACCGGCCTGACCCCGTCCGGCCCGGGTCCCGCCCAGCTGCCGGGGCCTCCCGGCTCTAGGCGCCGACCCGTTCCGGTTCCGCCGCCGGCATGCGCTCGCGGGCGCGGGCCTGTGCCGCGGGGTCCGGGCGGAACGCCCACTCCATCCGCGGTTCCGTCACGCACCGCAGGGCGCGCCGCACCGGCGGCGTGCACAGCGCGGTGACGACGGCGGCCGCGAGCACCGTCAACGCCGGCACGCCGAGCGGGCGGTACACCCAGTCCTGGTCGAACCAGCCCCGGTAGACGGCGAACTTCACCAGGAATCCGTGCAGCAGATAGCCGGTGATGGTGCCCGCGCCGAGGCCCGTGCACCACAGGCGGCGCCCCGGCACCCAGGCGAGGAAGCCCGCCGTCAGCAGCAGCGTGCAGACCATCATCGCCAGCGTCATCACCGGGCCGCACCACCACGGCGCGCCCAGGTCCTGCGCGGCCGACTGGCGGTAGAACCAGCCGCCGTTCATCCGCGGCACCGACCACCAGGCGGCCGCGAACGCGACGGCGAACAGCGGCACCGCCGCGATCCGCACCGAGCGCCGGCGCACCCACTGGAAGTGCTCGCGCCGCAGGCACAGGCCGAGCACGAAGTACGGCAGGAACTGCAGGACGCGCTGGAGGTCGAAGTCCTGCCCGATGCTGGGGCTCAGGCTCGCCAGCGCGGCGACGCCCACGGCGACCGGCAGCGGATGGCGCATCACCTTCCACAGCGGCGTGGTCAGCCGCCAGATGAACAGGGCCGCCAGGAACCACATCAGATAGCTGGGGTCCAGCAGGCTGATCTCGGTGTCGGGCCGGTCCGCGACGTCCTTGAACAGCTCGTACGCGGTCTCGAAGACGACGTACGGCACCGCGACGCCGGTGACCAGGCGCCGCAGCCGGTCCGGCCGCATGTCGAACCCGCGCGAGAAATAGCCGGAGACGAGGACGAACGCCGGCATGTGGAACGTGTACACGACCCGGTACGCGCTCTCCACGGCACGGCTGTGGTCCATCATCTGCGCCCACGTGTGCCCGACGGCGACCAGCACGATGGCCAGATATTTGGCGTTGTCGAAAAAGGCGTCGCGCTGCTTGACCATTCGAGGCACCCTAACGCCCCTCCAGCGCAGGGCCAACAGCCCGAAATGTCCTGGATAATCGCCCTCAAACTGCCCTAAATGGGCAGGCTGCGCACCGGTGTTCGGCCCCTCGCCGATCCGGCCGACGGCGCGTCACGTCCCGCGCCACGGGGCACGGTTGGTGGCACGATGGTTCCCGGCGGGGGTGTGTGGGGTAGCACCCCCGGGCCGGGAGAGCGGACCGACCGAGGGTGTGATCTGTTGTGGCCATTTCACTGTCAGTGGTGCTGCTGTTGGCGATCATCCTGGTGGTGCTGATCCGGGGAGGGTCGATCAAGGCGGGGCCCGCGATCGTCGCCATCCTCTTCGGCTTCTTCCTCGCCTCGACCGGGATGGCCCCCTCGATCAACCGCTTCCTCAACTCGATAGCGGAAACGATCAACTCGATCAGCTTCTGAGCTCTCTTCCGCCGGCTCCGTGGCACCGGAACTATCTTGACGTCGAGATACCTGCCGGGCAGGCTGATCGGATGACGACCGACACCGCCGCCTTTGCCGCCGGCTTCCCGGACATCCCCCCGGCCACGCTCGCCGACCTCGTCGGGCGGGAGCAGGTGATGGACATAGGCATCCGGCCCCTGTGGTCCCCGATGCCGCGGCTGGCCGGTCCGGCGTTCACCGTGCGGTGCCGCCCCGGCGACAACCTCATGCTGCACGCCGCCATCCACCGCGCCGCGCCCGGCTCGGTGATCGTGGTCGAGTCCGGCGACCTCGACCACGCCCTCGCCGGCGGCAACGTCTGCGCGGTCGCCCGGCGCCGGGGCGTCGCCGGCTTCGTCCTCGACGGCGTCATCCGCGACGTCGCCGAGGCGCGCGGCCTCGGCTTCCCGGTCTTCGCCCGCGGCGTCATCCCGATCCCGGGCACCAAGCAGGCCGTCGACCCGCTCGACGTGCCGGTGCGCTGCGGCGGCGTCCAGGTGCACCCCGGCGACGTCGTGGTCGCCGACGAGGAGGGCGTGGTGGCGGTCCCCGCCGCCCGGAGCGAGCAGGTGCTGGCGGCCGCCCGCGCCCGGCTGGCCGAGGAAGCAGCGCAGTCCCTGGACGCCTGGGAGGCGTCCCACCGCGCCCGCATCGACAAGATCCTCGCCGAGCACGGCTACGAGGACTGAGGCGCCGGCCACGGCCACGGCGCCGGGAACGACTCAGGCCCGGGTGAGGCGGGGGAAACCCCGTCTCACCCGGGCCTGAGTGCTGTCAGAGCGGGCGACGGGAATCGAACCCGCGTAGCCAGTTTGGAAGACTGGGGCTCTACCATTGAGCTACGCCCGCACACATCGCGCCGCAGGCCAGGAAGGCCGCGGCACTGCAAGGCATCGTAGCGGGTCGGCACCCCTCACCGCACACCCCTTGCCGCGTGCGCGCCCCCGGACGCGCGCTCCGCGCCCCCGGCGTCCCCGTACGCGCGCGTGATTGCGGCAGCCGTTCTGCCTGCGGGCATGTACCCTACGTGTCGCACCAGACGGGGTGTGGCGCAGCTTGGTAGCGCGTCCGCTTTGGGAGCGGAAGGCCGTGGGTTCAAATCCCGCCACCCCGACCACTGCACCACCACCTGCGCGATCACGCGCCCGGTCACCTGCGTGATCGCGGCGCGGGCGACTCGGGTGATCGCCTTTTGGGCCGTTCAGCGGCTGCGGTTACTATGCAAGCTGCGCGCCCGTGTGTCTCACACTGCAGTCCTCCCGGGCGGCGAAATCCGCCGGAGCCGTTCTGGCCCCGGCAGAAACCGAGAAGTCAGCCACAAGGAGACCGAACCGTGAAGAGCGCCGTGGAGACCCTGAACCCGACTCGGGTTCGGCTCACTGTCGAGGTGCCCTTCGAGGAGCTCAAGGACAGCCTCGACGCGGCGTACAAGAAGATCAACCAGCAGGTCACGGTGAAGGGCTTCCGCAAGGGCAAGATCCCGGCCCGGGTCATCGACCAGCGGTTCGGTCGCGGCGCCGTGCTCGAGGAGGCCGTCAACGACGCGCTTCCGAAGTTCTACACGGAGGCGGTCAACGAGGCCGAGCTCTCCGTGCTGGGCCAGCCCGAGGTCGACATCACCGAGCTGAAGGACGGCGAGACGCTGAACTTCACCGCGGAGGTCGACATCCGTCCCGCCCTGGAGCTCCCCGAGGACTTCTCCTCCATCGAGGTCGAGGTCGACGCCGTCGAGGTGACCGACGAGGACGTCGAGAAGTCCGTGGAGCAGCTGCGTGAGCGGTTCGCCTCCACCACCCCGGTCGAGCGCGCCGCCGAGGACGGCGACGTCGTGACCGTGGACCTTCAGGCCAAGGTCGAGGGCGAGGTCCTCGAGGACGGCGTCGCGAACGGCGTCTCCTACACCATCGGCTCGGGCGAGCTGCTCGACGGCATCGACGACGCCGTCAAGGGCCTGTCCGCCGGTGAGGAGGCCACCTTCACCTCCGAGCTGAAGGGCGGCTCCGCGGCCGGCAAGGAGGCCGAGGTCACCGTCAAGGTCACCCAGGTCGCCGCCCGCGAACTGCCCGAGCTGGACGACGACTTCGCGCAGCTCGCCTCCGAGTTCGACACCCTGGAGGAGCTGAAGGCGGACAGCCGCAAGCGCCTGCAGAACATGAAGCAGTTCGACCAGGCCACGCAGGCCCAGGAGCGCGTCCTGGAGAAGCTGCTGGACCTCGTCGAGGTGCCGGTCCCCGAGAAGCTCCTCGAGGACGAGATCAACACCCGTAAGCACAACCTCGAGCACCACCAGCTCGGTCAGATGGGCCTGACCCTCGACAAGTACCTGGAGATCCAGGGCAAGACCGCCGAGGAGTTCGAGACCGAGACCCGCGAGGCCGCGGTCAAGGGCATCAAGACCCAGTTCGTGCTCGACGAGCTCGTCAAGCGCGAGAAGCTCAACGTCAACCAGGAGGAGCTCACCGAGCACCTCATGCGCCGTGCCGCCTCCTCCGGCATGTCGCCCGACCAGTTCGCCCAGGCCGTCGTCGAGGGTGGCCAGGTGCCGCTGCTCGTCGGCGAGGTCGCCCGCGGCAAGGCCCTGGCCCTGGTCGTCGAGGCCGCCACGGTGAAGGACACCAACGGCGAGGTCATCGACCTGGACGACGAGGAGGACGAGGAGACCGAGGCCGCGGCCGAGGCCACCGACTCCACCGAGGAGAAGACCGAGGGCTGAGCAGCCCCGCGGCACCTCTGACGCACGCACGACGGGCCCCTGGGACGTTTCCCGGGGGCCCGTCCGCATCCCGGCCGGGGGGGCGGCCTCAAGGGGCGCGGGGCTGTATCGACATGCGGCTCCGCCGCGTGGGCGCGATCAGCCCCACACGACCCGCGGCCCGGCGACGGCCTTCGCCACCCGCCACGAACCGAAACGGCCCATCCGCCGGAGGCCCCCGCGCTACGCCCCCGGCGAACACCCCCATTCCCGGGATTCCCCGAAGGGACCCGCGCGTTAGGGTCCATGAATACGAGGGCAGTGGAGTCGTCGAAACGGCTCCAGCCCCGCAGGGAAACGTGAGACGGCCCGGCGCCGTCGTAAGACGAGCAGGTGGATACGTGACGAATCTGATGCCCTCCGCCGCCGGCGAGCCTTCCATCGGCGGTGGCCTCGGCGACCATGTCTACAACCGGCTGCTCAACGAGCGCATCATCTTCCTCGGCCAGCCGGTCGACGACGACATCGCGAACAAGATCACCGCACAGCTGCTGCTCCTTGCCGCCGACCCGGACAAGGACATCTACCTGTACATCAACAGCCCCGGCGGCTCGATCACGGCCGGCATGGCGATCTACGACACCATGCAGTACATCAAGAACGACGTGGTGACGATCGCCATGGGCCTCGCCGCGTCGATGGGCCAGTTCCTGCTCAGCGCGGGCACCCCCGGCAAGCGCTTCGCCCTGCCGAACGCCGAGATCCTGATCCACCAGCCGTCCGCCGGCCTGGCCGGTTCGGCCTCCGACATCAAGATCCACGCCGAGCGGCTGCTGCACACCAAGAAGCGCATGGCCGAGCTCACGGCGCTGCACACCGGCCAGACGGTCGAGCAGATCACCCGCGACTCGGACCGCGACCGCTGGTTCGACGCCTACGAGGCCAAGGACTACGGCCTGATCGACGACGTGATCGCCACGGCCGCCGGCATGCCGGGCGGCGGCGGCACCGGGGCGGGCTCGTAACGGGCCCCCAAGGCCCCTGCAACGCCCGTACGGCACCGGATGGCCCCTGAGGGCCACCGGCCCCCGCGACCGCCCCAGCCACCGCCCCAGCCCTTTCCAGGAGACACCGTGAACGACTTCCCCGGCAGCGGCATCTACGACCGTACGCGCGCCGAGTACACCGGCCCCACGGCCGAATCCCGCTATGTCATCCCGCGCTTCGTGGAGCGCACCTCCCAGGGCATCCGCGAGTACGACCCGTACGCGAAGCTCTTCGAGGAGCGCGTGATCTTCCTCGGCGTCCAGATCGACGACGCCTCCGCCAACGACGTCATGGCGCAGCTGCTGTGCCTGGAGTCGATGGACCCCGACCGGGACATCTCGGTCTACATCAACAGCCCCGGCGGCTCCTTCACGGCGCTGACGGCGATCTACGACACGATGCAGTTCGTGAAGCCGGACATCCAGACGGTGTGCATGGGCCAGGCGGCCTCCGCCGCGGCCGTCCTGCTCGCCGCCGGTACGCCGGGCAAGCGCATGGCCCTGCCGAACGCGCGCGTGCTGATCCACCAGCCCTACAGCGAGACCGGCCGCGGTCAGGTCTCCGACCTGGAGATCGCCGCGAACGAGATCCTGCGGATGCGCTCGCAGCTGGAGGAGATGCTGGCCAAGCACTCCACCACGCCGATCGAGAAGATCCGCGAGGACATCGAGCGCGACAAGATCCTCACGGCCGAGGACGCGCTGTCGTACGGCCTGATCGACCAGATCATCTCCACCCGGAAGATGAACAACGCGGCGGTCCGCTGACCCTCATCGGGCACTGGACCTGTATCGTCTGCCGCCCCTTGGCACGGTGCGCGCATCGCGCACATCGAAGTGAACCGTGCCAAGGGGGGCCCGAACGGGGGGCCCGGCAAGGTACCGTCGGACATAAGGCAGCACCAGGAGCCGCTGGACTTCGACGTCCAGGCGTCTCCCAGGCGAAGGGGAAGCACACCGTGGCACGCATCGGTGACGGCGGCGATCTGCTCAAGTGCTCGTTCTGCGGCAAGAGCCAGAAGCAGGTCAAGAAGCTCATCGCAGGCCCCGGTGTGTACATCTGCGACGAGTGCATCGATCTCTGCAACGAGATCATCGAGGAGGAGCTCGCCGAGACCAGCGAGGTGCGCTGGGAGGAGCTCCCCAAGCCCCGCGAGATCTACGAGTTCCTCGAGGGGTACGTGGTCGGCCAGGAGGCGGCCAAGAAGGCCCTCTCCGTCGCGGTGTACAACCACTACAAGCGGGTCCAGGCCGGCGAGAACGGCGGCGGCAGCAGCCGCGAGGACGCGATCGAGCTGGCCAAGTCCAACATCCTGCTGCTGGGCCCCACCGGCTCCGGCAAGACGCTGCTCGCGCAGACCCTGGCCCGCATGCTGAACGTCCCGTTCGCGATCGCCGACGCGACCGCGCTGACGGAGGCGGGCTATGTCGGCGAGGACGTCGAGAACATCCTGCTCAAGCTGATCCAGGCGGCCGACTACGACGTCAAGAAGGCCGAGACCGGGATCATCTACATCGACGAGATCGACAAGGTCGCCCGCAAGAGCGAAAACCCGTCGATCACGCGTGACGTGAGCGGCGAGGGCGTGCAGCAGGCCCTGCTGAAGATCCTCGAAGGCACCACGGCCTCCGTTCCGCCGCAGGGCGGCCGCAAGCACCCGCACCAGGAGTTCATCCAGATCGACACGACGAACGTCCTGTTCATCGTGGGCGGTGCCTTCGCGGGCCTGGAGAAGATCATCGAGTCCCGGGCCGGCGCCAAGGGCATCGGCTTCGGCGCGACGATCCGCTCCAAGCGGGAGCTGGAGTCCAAGGACCAGTTCGAGGACGTCATGCCGGAGGACCTGGTCAAGTTCGGCATGATCCCGGAGTTCATCGGCCGTCTGCCGGTGATCACCAGCGTGCACAACCTCGACCGCGAGGCCCTGCTGAAGATCCTCGTCGAGCCCCGCAACGCGCTGGTCAAGCAGTACCAGCGCCTGTTCGAACTCGACGGCGTGGAGCTGGACTTCGAGCGCGAGGCGCTGGAGGCCATCGCCGACCAGGCCATCCTCCGCCAGACCGGCGCGCGCGGCCTGCGCGCCATCATGGAGGAGGTGCTGATGTCGGTGATGTACGAGGTCCCCTCCCGCAAGGACGTGGCCCGTGTCGTCATCACCGCCGACGTCGTCCACTCCAACGTCAACCCGACCCTGATCCCCCGCGAGGCCCGCGGCCGCGGCACCGGCGAGCAGAAGTCGGCGTGAGCACGAGCGAAGGGGCCCCGGTCAACCGACCGGGGCCCCTTCGTCGTTGAGCTGGCACGCCCTCACCGGGCGCCGGACGTCAGGCCTTGACCCGGACGTCCTTGCGCAGGTCGGCGGTCACCTTCGCGGAGGTGGCGAGGTCGACGCCCTTGCCGCCGGCGGCGGGCACGGCCATGCCGATCGTGCTGTAGTCCGCCCAGATGCACAGGTACTGGGTGTCCGTGGCACCGGTGGCGGGGTTCTTGGCCTGGGCCTGCTGGCACTTCATCACGGCCCCGTCGAGCCCGTCGGGCGTCACGGACTCGGCGGTGCCGATGAACGTGAGCTTCTTCTCGGGATCGCTCTTCAGGCCGGCGAAGGCCAGGTCGACCGCCTTGTCCGGGTCCTGCACCTTGCCGTACAGGCCCATGAAGGTCACGGCCTTGGACGTGGCGATGGCGACCGGGTCCTTGAGCACGTCGGGGTTGTTGATGTCGACCGTCGAGAACAGCGCGCGGACGCCCTTGGCGTCGGTGATGCCGCCCTTGGCCAGGTCCTTGGCGTCGCTCGTCGAGGCGTCCTCGGGCTCCTGGTTCTCGCCCATGCGCTGGTAGTTGCCCATCACGGTGGCCGGCGTGACCAGCTTGTGCGGGCCGTCGTCCTTCAGACCGCCGCCCGCGCCCCCGCCCCCGCCGCCCGCCAGGGCGAAGTAGCCGCCGACCGCGAGCGCCGCGACCACGGCCACCGCGCCGATGATCACGCCGGTCTTCTTCTTGCCGCCCGCCGGGGCCGGCGGCTGCGGCATCCCGGCGTAGGGCTGCTGGCCGTAAGGCTGCTGCTGGCCGTAGGGGGCCGGCTGGGGCGGCAGGCCCTGCTGCGGATAGCCGTACGGCTGCTGCTGCTGCGGGGGCGGCGGCTGCTGGGGGTAGCCGTACCCGGGCTGCGGCGCCGCCGGCTGGCCGTACCCCGGCTGCGGGGCCTGCGGCTGCCCGGGCTGCGCCGGCTGGCCGTACGGTCCCGGCTGGCCGTAAGGGCCCTGCTGGCCGTACGGACCGGGCTGCTGGGGCTGGCCGCCGTACGGGCCCGGCTGGTTGTAGCTCATGACGGGGTTCCCCCTCCAGATGCTCATGCGTATGCGCCATCCTGGCCGAGGCCCGCCTCACGCACCGCACCGGGGTGGTGACCGTTACAGAAGAATCGCGTTTCGGGACAGGGCGGTGACGCCTCTAAACTGAGCGCCGTGACCGAGAACGCTCAGCAGCAGCCACCAGCGCCCACCACCGAACTGCCGACCCAGTACGCGCCGGCCGATGTAGAGGGGCCGCTGTACGAGCGCTGGGTAGAGCGCGGTTACTTCGAGGCGGACGCGGCGAGCGACAAGCCGCCGTACACCATCGTCATCCCCCCGCCCAACGTCACCGGCAGCCTGCACCTGGGCCACGCCTTCGAGCACACGCTCATCGACGCCCTCACCCGCCGCAAGCGGATGCAGGGCTACGAGACGCTGTGGCAGCCCGGCATGGACCACGCCGGCATCGCCACCCAGAACGTCGTCGAGCGCGAGCTCGCCAAGGAGGGCAAGTCCCGCCACGACCTCGGCCGTGAGGCGTTCGTCGAGCGCGTCTGGCAGTGGAAGAGCGAGTCCGGCGGCCAGATCTCCGGCCAGATGCGCCGCCTCGGCGACGGCGTCGCCTGGTCCCGTGAGCGCTTCACGATGGACGAGGGTCTCTCCCAGGCCGTCCAGACCATCTTCAAGAAGCTCTACGACGACGAGCTGATCTACCGCGCCGAGCGCATCATCAACTGGTGCCCGCGCTGCCTGACCGCGATCTCCGACATCGAGGTCGAGTACCAGGACGACGACGGCGAGCTGGTCTCCATCAAGTACGGCGACGGGGACGACGCGATCGTCGTCGCCACCACCCGCGCGGAGACGATGCTCGGCGACACCGCCGTCGCCGTCCACCCCGACGACGAGCGCTACCGGCACCTCGTCGGCCGCGAGATCGAGCTGCCGCTCACCGGCCGCCGCATCCCGGTCGTCGCCGACGAGCACGTCGACCCCGAGTTCGGCACCGGCGCCGTCAAGGTCACCCCGGCGCACGACCCGAACGACTTCGAGATCGGCCAGCGCCACGACCTGCCCGCGCTCGCGGTCATGGACGAGCACGCCGTGATCACCGCCCACGGCCCCTTCCAGGGCCTGGACCGCCTGGAGGCCCGTTCCGCCATCGTCGCCGCGCTGCGCGCCGAGGGCCGGATCGTCGCCGAGAAGCGGCCCTACGTCCACTCCGTCGGCCACTGCTCGCGCTGCAAGACCACCATCGAGCCGCGCCTGTCGATGCAGTGGTGGGTCAAGGTCGGCCCGCTCGCCAAGGCCGCCGGTGACGCGGTCCGCGAGGGCAAGGTCGCGATCCACCCGCAGGAGATGGAGAAGCGGTACTTCGACTGGGTCGACAACCTCCACGACTGGTGCATCTCCCGCCAGCTGTGGTGGGGCCACCGCATCCCGGTCTGGTACGGCCCGAACGGCGAGGTCGTCTGCGTCGGCCCCGACGAGCAGCCGCCCACCGGCGAGGGCTGGCACCAGGAGACCGACGTCCTCGACACCTGGTTCTCCTCCGGCCTGTGGCCGTTCTCCACCCTCGGCTGGCCCGAGCAGACCGAGTCGCTCGCGAAGTTCTACCCGAACTCCGTCCTGGTCACCGGCTACGACATCCTCTTCTTCTGGGTCGCCCGGATGATGATGTTCGGCCTGTACGCGATGGACGGCACCCCGCCGTTCCACACCATCGCCCTGCACGGCATGGTCCGCGACCAGTTCGGCAAGAAGATGTCGAAGTCCTTCGGCAACGCGGTCAACCCGCTGGACTGGATGGACAAGTACGGCTCCGACGCCCTGCGCTTCACCCTGGCGCGCGGCGCCAACCCGGGCGTCGACGTCCCGATCGGCGAGGACTGGGTCCAGGGCTCGCGCAACTTCGCCAACAAGATCTGGAACGCCACCCGCTTCGCGCTGATGAACGGCGCGACGGTGGAGGGCCCGCTGCCGGACGCGTCGGCGATGTCCCCGACCGACCGCTGGATCCTCTCCCGCCTGAACTCGGTCGTCGCCGAGGTGGACGCCTACTACGACGACTACCAGTTCGCGAAGCTCTCCGACACCCTGTTCCACTTCGCGTGGGACGAGGTCTTCGACTGGTACGTCGAGCTGTCCAAGACGACGTTCCAGGCGGGCGGCGAGGCGGCCGAGGTCAGCAAGCGCGTCCTCGGCGAGGTCCTCGACGTCACCCTGAAGCTGCTGCACCCGGTGGTCCCGTTCGTCACCGAGACCCTGTGGACCACGCTGACCGGCGGCGAGTCGATCGTCATCGCCGAGTGGCCGAAGGACAGTGGCTTCCGCGACGCCGACGCCGAGCGGGAGATCGAGACCCTCCAGCAGGTCATCACCGAGGTCCGCCGCTTCCGCGCCGACCAGGGCCTCCAGCCCGGCCAGCGCGTCCCGGCCCGCCTGGCCCTGGCCGGCTCTCCGCTCGCCGCGCACGAGGCGGCCATCCGCCAGCTGCTGCGCCTGCAGCCGGAGGGCGAGGCCTTCACCGCCACGGCGACCCTGCCGGTCGCGGGCGTGGAGGTCGCGCTCGACCTGTCCGGCGCGATCGACGTGGCGGCGGAGCGCAAGCGCCTGGCGAAGGACCTGGCGGCGGCCGAGAAGGAGAAGGCCCAGGCCACGGCCAAGCTCGGCAACGAGGCGTTCCTGGCGAAGGCCCCCGACAACGTGGTGGACAAGATCCGCGGCCGCCTGGCCAAGGCGGAGGAGGACATCACCCGCATCCAGGCCCAGCTGGAGAGGCTGCCGCAGGCATAGCGGTTTCCACGGCGACGAAGGCCCCGGCGTGTATGAGGCGCCGGGGCCTTCGCCACCGTAGGGGCGCGGGGAACTGCGCGACCAGCCCCCGACGACCCGCACCCGCAAAGAAGAGACCAGCAACCCCCTCCGCAGGCGCACAAGCCCCCGCACCCTTTGTCAGCACCCGTCCGTAGACTGAACCCCGTGAGCGAAAACCCCGGCACCGACCAGCCCGACCCCCTCGACAGCTTCGAAGAGATCGTCGAGGCCGAGACCACCCGCGACCCCGACCTCGCGGTCATCGAGGCCGGCAGCCGCACCCTGCGCACCCAGGGCGGTCCGCCGCAGCCGGACGTACCGGCCCGCCCCGAGGACCCCGAGGTCGACAAGGCGCTGCGCGAGGTCGAGGCCGAGCTCGCCACCCGCTGGGGCGAGACCAAGCTGGAGCCGTCGGTCGCCCGGATCTCCGCGCTGATGGACGTCCTCGGCGAGCCGCAGCGCTCGTACCCCTCGATCCACATCACCGGCACCAACGGCAAGACGTCCACGGCCCGCATGATCGAGGCGCTGCTCGGCGCGTTCGAGCTGCGCACCGGCCGCTACACCAGCCCGCACGTGCAGTCGATCACCGAGCGGATCAGCCTGGACGGCGCGCCGATCTCCGCGGAGCGGTTCGTCGAGACGTACCGGGACATCAAGCCGTACGTCGAGATGGTCGACGGGCAGCAGGAGTACCGGCTGTCGTTCTTCGAGGTGCTCACCGGCATGGCGTACGCCGCCTTCGCCGACGCGCCCGTGGACGTGGCGGTCGTCGAGGTCGGCATGGGCGGCTCCTGGGACGCCACGAACGTCATCGACGGTGACGTCGCCGTCGTCACGCCGATCGACCTGGACCACACCGACCGGCTCGGCGAGACGCCCGGCGAGATCGCGGGGGAGAAGTCCGGGATCATCAAGCAGGGCGCGACCGTGATCCTGGCGCAGCAGCCGGTGGACGCGGCGCAGGTGCTGCTGAAGAAGTCCGTGGAGGTGGACGCGACGGTGGCCCGTGAGGGCCTGGAGTTCGGCGTCGTCTCCCGGCAGGTCGCCGTCGGCGGGCAGCTGCTCACGCTGCGCGGCCTGGGCGGCGAGTACACCGACGTCTACATCCCGCTGCACGGGGCGCACCAGGCGCACAACGCGGCGGTGGCGCTGGCGGCCGTGGAGGCGTTCTTCGGCGTGGGCGCCCAGCGCCAGGAGCAGCTGGACGTGGACACGATCCGCAAGGCGTTCGCCGCCGTGGCCTCGCCGGGCCGCCTGGAGGTCGTGCGCCGCTCGCCGACCGTGGTGCTGGACGCCGCGCACAACCCGGCGGGCGCGCGGGTGACCGCCGAGGCGGTCGGGGAGGCGTTCCAGTTCAGCCGGCTGATCGGGGTCGTCGGCGCGAGCGGCGACAAGAACGTGCGCGGGCTGCTGGAGGCGTTCGAGCCGGTCTTCGCGGAGGTCGTGATCACGCAGAACTCCAGCCACCGCGCGATGGACGCCGACGAGCTGGCGGGCATCGCCGTGGAGGTGTTCGGCGAGGAGCGGGTGCAGGTCGAGCCGCGCCTGCCGGACGCGCTGGAGGCCGCGATCACGCTCGCCGAGGAGGAGGGCGAGTTCGCCGGCGGCGGGGTGCTCGTGACCGGTTCCGTCATCACGGTCGGCGAGGCCCGGCTGCTTCTCGGGAAGAGTGCGTGAGTCATGCGGACGCTGTGTTCCTCGACGCTGATCGGTGAGTTCTTCGTCATCGGGTTCGCCGGTCTGGTCGCCATGAAGGACCCGGACCTCACCACGGGCACGGTGTGGACGGTGTGCGGCATCGCGATGCTGCTCAGCGTGCTGCTGTGCGGCATGGTGACCCGGCCCGGCGGCGTGGCCCTCGGCTGGGCGCTGCAGATCGCGCTGATCGCGTCGGGTTTCGTGGTGCCGCTGATGTTCTTCATGGGCGCGGTGTTCGCCGCCCTGTGGTGGGCGTCGGTGCACTTCGGCCGCAAGGTGGACGAGGCGAAGGCGAGATTCGCGGCGCAGAGCGCGCAGGGCGGCTCCTCCACGCCTGACGCTGCGTGACGGGCGGCCGGACACGCCCTGTAATCTCGTCCCACCGCACACCTGGCAGGAAGAAGGAGTCCTCCCGTGACCCAGCGCACCCTCGTCCTCCTCAAGCCCGACGCCGTCCGGCGCGGCCTGACCGGCGAGATCATCAGCCGTATCGAGCGTAAGGCGGGCTGGCGGATCACCGCGCTGGAGCTGCGCACCCTGGACACCGACACGCTGGAGCAGCACTACGGCGAGCACAAGGGCAAGCCGTTCTACGAGCCGCTGGTCGAGTTCATGTCGTCCGGCCCGGTGGTGGCGATGATCGTCGAGGGTGAGCGGGTGATCGAGGGCGTGCGCCGGCTGGCGGGTCCGACCGACCCGATCGCCGCGGAGCCGGGCTCCGTCCGGGGCGACTACGGCGTGATCGTGCGCGAGAACCTGATCCACGCGTCCGACTCGGAGGAGTCCGCCGAGCGCGAGGTGAAGATCTTCTTCCCGGGCCGCGCCTGAGCGCTCCGCGAGGATGTTCCGGGGATTTTTCTGACGTCACGTCAGCTCATTCCCCGTGCCCGACCAGGGACGGCCGGACGATTTCGGCCGTCCTTTGGCATATGCCGCGCCGATCGGGGGAACGGATGCCCCCGATGGCACGTCTCCACAAGCGGGGCGCCGTCGCTTCTGATGACAATGGCGAAGACCCTCACGCCGTGTTCGTGCAGGCGCGTCTACGATGGAAGCCTTCACGTCACAGCACCCACCTCGCCGACCTGAAAAGCCCTCAAAAGCTCGTGGGAAGGCCAGACGAATCCTCATGGGGAACTCAATGTCGTTCATCGGCCGTGACATGGCTGTCGACCTCGGGACCGCCAACACGCTGGTGTACGTCAGGGGTCGTGGGATCGTACTCAACGAGCCGTCCGTCGTCGCGATCAACACCAACACCGGTGGCATCCTCGCGGTCGGCGCCGAAGCGAAGAAGATGATCGGGCGCACGCCCGGCAACATCGTTGCCGTCCGTCCGCTCAAGGACGGCGTGATCGCCGACTTCGAGATCACCGAGCGGATGCTCCGCTACTTCATCCTGAAGATCCACAAGCGGCGGTATCTGGCTCGTCCGCGGGTCGTCGTCTGTGTGCCCTCGGGCATCACCGGCGTCGAGCGCCGCGCGGTCATCGAGGCGTCGACCCAGGCCGGCGCCCGCCAGGTGCACATCATCGAGGAGCCCATGGCCGCGGCCATCGGCTCCGGCCTGCCGGTCCACGAGGCCACGGGCAACATGGTGGTGGACATCGGCGGCGGCACCACGGAAGTCGCGGTCATCTCGCTCGGCGGCATCGTCACCGCACAGTCCATCCGCGTCGCGGGCGACGAGCTGGACAACGCGATCATCCAGCACGTGAAGAAGGAGTACAGCCTTCTGCTGGGTGAGCGGACTGCCGAGCAGATCAAGATCACGATCGGCTCCGCGTACGACCTCGACACCGACGAGCACACCGAAATCCGCGGCCGGGACCTCGTCTCCGGGCTGCCCAAGACCGTCGTCATCTCGGCCGCCGAGGTGCGCAAGGCGATCGAGGAACCCGTCAACGCGATCGTCGACGCGGTCAAGACGACGCTGGACAAGTGCCCGCCCGAGCTGAGCGGCGACATCATGGACCGCGGCATCGTCCTGACCGGCGGCGGCGCCCTGCTGCGCGGCCTGGACGAGCGGCTGCGCCGGGAGACCGGCATGCCGATCCACATCGCCGAGGACCCGCTGGACAGCGTGGCGCTGGGCTCCGGCAAGTGCGTCGAGGAGTTCGAGGCGCTCCAGCAGGTCCTGGACGCCGCGCCGCGCCGATGACGTAACGCTTCGATTCCGCCGTACGAGATGATCTCCTCTCGTACGGCGGATCGTTGATACGGAGGCATAAGCTCCGCCATACGCCTCCGCACATCCGCCATACGCCTCCGCACAGCTGAACACAGCATCCGACCCCTGCACACATTCCAATGAGGAAGGGCACGGCCGCCGCACGTGAGGGACACACGAGAGAGCCGGCTTCTCCTGGTGCTGCTGATCGCCATCGCGTTCGCGCTGATCACGGTGGACATCCGCGGCGGGCAGGACTCCCCGGTCGACGGTGCCCGGCAGGCCGCGGCCGCGGTCTTCGGTCCGATCGAGAACGGCGTGTCGTCGGCGGTGAACCCGGTCGGCAACGCCGTCGAGGCGGTCCGCGACTCCGGGGAACGGCACGACCGGCTCGCCGCGCTGGAGAAGGAGAACGCCGCCCTCAAGGCCAAGCTGGGCAGCGACGACCGCACCCGCAGCCGGCTGGGACAGCTCGACAGGATGCTGAAGATCGCCGGCGCCGGCCAGTACGGCATCAAGGGCGCCCAGGTCATCGCCATAGGAGCGGCCCAGGGCTTCTCCTGGACCATCACCATCGACGTCGGCGCCAACGACGGCATCCAGCGCGACATGACCGTCCTCAACGGCGACGGCCTGGTCGGCCGCGTCACCACCGTCGGCCCGAACACCTCCACCGTGCTGCTCGCCAACGACCCCGACTTCACCGTCGGCACCCGGATGGAGGGCAGCGACGAACTCGGCTTCGCCTCCGGCCAGGGCGACCGGCCGCTGCGCGTGGAACTGCTGAACGCCAAGGCGGAGGTGAAGAAGGGCGACCGGCTCGTCACCTTCGGCTCGCAGTCCGACAAGCCGTTCGTGCCGGGCGTGCCGGTCGGCGCGGTCTCCCGCGTCGAGCCCTCCAACGGCGGCCTCACCCGGACGATCTACGTCACGCCGTTCGTCGGCTTCACCAAGCTCGACATCGTCGGCGTCGTCGTCGAGGCCCCGAAGAAGGACCCGCGCGACACCGTGCTGCCGGCCAAGCCCAAGCCGGTGCCCACGCCGACGGTCACCGTCACCGTCACCCCGGGCGCCACCGCGTCCGGCGACCCGCGGCTGCAGAACGGGCAGCAGCAGCCGCAGCCGCAGCTGAGCGAGCAGCCGGCCACCGACGTGCAGACCGGACCACCGTCGGACGGCGGGCAGACCCAAGACGGCCAAGAGCTGCAGTAGGAGCTGACTTTCGATGCGCGTCAACCGGATCCTGCTCGCCACGGCGCTGATCGTCGTCGCCCTGGTCGTGCAGGTGAGCGTCCTCGCCCGCCTGCACCTGCCGGGCGCCGTCCCCGACCTGCTGCTGCTGACCGTCCTCGGCCTCGCCCTGGTCTACGGCCACGTCGGCGGCGCCCTCATCGGCTTCGGCGCCGGCCTGCTCGCCGACCTCGCCCCGCCCGCCGACCACGCGGCCGGCCGCTACGCGCTGGTGCTGTGCGTGACCGGCTACGCCGCCGGGCTGATGAAACCGGAGAACGGCCGGCTGAAGTCGGCGACCGGCCCCATGGTCACCGTGGTCGCCGCGGCGATCGGCTCCACCCTGCTGTACGCCGGGGTGGGCGCCCTCGTCGGCGACACCGCCGCCCGGCACGTCGGCCTGCCGAGCCTGCTGTTCACGGCGGCCCTGTACGACCTGCTGCTGGCGCCGTTCGTGGTGCCCGGCGTCATGGCGCTGGCCCGCCGCGCGGACAACGACCCGCTCGCCGAGACCGGCTCCACCACGAAGGCCGCGGACATCTCCTCCGGCTGGGTCGCGGGCGGCACCGGACTGAAGATCGGCGGGCAGCGCAACGGGCTGCGGGTGAAGGCGGCCCGGGCCCGCGGGGCCCGGGCGGGACGCATCAAGGGGGTCAAGCGGCTGTGAGCGGCGGGGAGTTCGAGTTCACCGGTACGGGTGAACGCCAGGGGAACCGGCGTGCGAGGGCCGATCGTTCACTTCTCGTGCGCAGATGCTCGCAGTCCGTGCACATCCCGTCGTACGCGTCCTGAGAGGGGGAGAGCGCCGCAGTGACCAACATCCCGGAGACCGGGCGGACGCCCCGCGTCCAGACCCGGCTCGTCGTCATCCAGATCCTCGTCCTCTCCCTGCTCGGCACCCTCGGCGGCCGCCTGTGGTACCTGCAGATCCGCGAGGGCGCCGAGTACCAGAAGGAGGCCTCCGGCAACCACGTCCAGCAGGTCGTCCAGCCCGCCGTGCGCGGCTCGATCCTGGACGCCCGCGGCGTGCCCCTCGCCGACAACGAGACGCGGCTCGTCGTGTCCGCCTCCCGCACCGACCTGCTCAAGCAGAAGGACGACGGCAAGGCGGTGCTCACCAAGCTCGCCGGTGTCCTCGGCATGGACCCCAAGGAGGTCATGCTGAAGGTCCGGCTGTGCGACGCCAAGACCCCCCAGCCCTGCTGGAACGGCTCGCCGTACCAGCCCATCCCGATCACCGACGAGGCCACCCCCAGGCAGGCCCTGCAGATCCGGGAGCGCGCCGAGGACTTCCCCGGCATCACCGCCGAGCCCGAGGCCGTGCGCCGCTACCCGGCCCCCGGCAAGGCCAACACCGCGCAGGTCCTCGGCTACCTCTCGCCGGTCACCGACGAGGAGATCCAGAAGGCCAAGGACACCGACTCGCCCTACCTGCGCTCCGACCAGGTCGGCCGCTCCGGCCTGGAGCGCCAGTACGACAAGGCGCTGCGCGGCAAGGCCGGCGTCACCCGCTACGAGGTGGACAACCTCGGCCGGGTCATCGGCAAGGCGCAGTCCGACGCGGCCGAGCCCGGCGCCAACCTCGTCACCAGCATCGACGCCCGTGTGCAGCGGGTCGCCGAGTACGAGCTGAACGAGGCGATGAAGGCCGCCCGCGGCCAGTTCGACAAGATCACCGGCACCAACTACAAGGCCGACTCCGGCGCGGTCGTGGTGATGGAGGCCAAGACCGGCCGCATCGTGGCCATGGCCTCCAACCCGACCTACGACCCCAACGTCTGGGTCGGCGGCATCTCCTCCAAGGACTACGCCAGGCTCACCGGCAAGGATTCCGACTACCCGCTGCTGAACCGGGCCATACAGGGTCAGGCGGCGCCCGGCTCGACGTTCAAGGTGGTCTCCACGGCCGCCGCGGTCGAGGCCGGCTACGACTTCGACGGCCGCTACCCCTGCACCAGCTCCTACTCGGTCGGCGGCCAGGTCTTCAACAACTTCGAGGGCGAGAACTTCGGGCCGATCTCCCTCGGCCGCGCCCTGGAGGTCTCCTGCGACACCGTCTTCTACGGCCTCGCGCACAACGAGTGGAAGCGGGACGGCGGCATCAACCCCAAGAAGGGCCAGCCGCGGGACTTCTTCTTCAAGGCCGCCCACCAGTTCGGCCTCGGCAAGGAGACCGGCGTCGACCTGCCCAACGAGGTCACCGGCCGCGTCCCGGACCGCCAGTGGAAGCTCGACTACTGGAAGGCCAACAAGGACGCCTGGTGCAAGAGCGGCAAGAAGGACGGCGACTACGTCCAGAAGATCGCCTACGAGAACTGCCTCGAGGGCAACAAGATGCGCGCCGGTGACGAGATCAACTACTCCATCGGCCAGGGCGACACCCTCGTCACCCCGATCCAGGAGGCCGTGATCTACGGCGCCCTCGCCAACGGCGGCACCATGCACGCGCCCACCATCGGCAAGGCCGTGATCAGCCCCGACGGCAAGACCGTCACCGAGATCAAGCCCAAGGTCACCGGCAAGCTGCCGATCAGCCAGGCCACCCTCAAGGGCATGGACGACGCCCTGGCCGGCGTGGTCACCCGCGGTACGGCCGCCTGGAAGTTCAACGGCTGGCCGCAGGACAAGATCGAGCTGCACGCCAAGACCGGTACGGCGGAGGTCTACGGCAAGCAGACCACGTCCTGGCTCGCCACGTACTCCAAGGACTACACGGTGATCATGACGATCGCCCAGGCCGGTACGGGTTCGGGCGCCTCCGGTGAGGCCGTGCGCAACATCTACAGCGCCCTGTACGGCGTGCAGGCCGACGGCTCCATCGACAACAAGAAGGCGCTGCTGCCGACGCCGCAGAAGGGCCTGCCGAAGGTCCGCACGGACGGCACCATCGCCGCCCCGAAGATCGCCGGCGACCCGGCGAAGGACGCCGAGGCCGCGCAGAAGGACAACCCGACCAACGGCGACGCCCAGCAGCCCCCGGCGACCACCTCGCCGACCACCGGCGCCAACCGCAACACCCGCAGACGACCGCGCAGGCGGGGAAGCCGGAGGATGCCCCGATGACCGGCGCCAACAGCTTCTCCGTCTCCGGGTACGGCCCCGAGCGGGCCGGCTGGACCAGGATCTTCGCCCGTGACTCGCTCACCCGGCGGCTCGACTGGCCGATCCTGCTGGCCGCCCTGGCGCTGTCCCTGCTGGGCTCGCTGCTGGTGTTCTCGGCGACCCGCAACCGCACCGAGCTCAACCAGGGCGACCCGTACTTCTTCCTGCTGCGGCACCTGATGAACCTCGGCATCGGGCTCGCCCTGATGATCGCCACGCTCTGGCTCGGCCACCGCGCCCTGCGCAACATCGTGCCGATCCTCTACGGCCTGTCCGTGCTGCTGGCGCTGGTGGTCCTCACCCCGCTCGGCGCGACGATCAACGGCCAGCGCAACTGGCTCGTCATCGGCGGCTTCTCCATCCAGCCCGCCGAGTTCCTCAAAGTCACGATCATCCTGGGCATGGCGATGCTGCTGGCCGCGCGGGTGGACGCGGGCGACAAGCTCTACCCCGACCACCGCACCGTCGCCCAGTCCCTGGGGCTGGCGGCCGTGCCCTGCCTGATCCTGCTGCTCATGCCGGACCTGGGCTCGGTGCTCGCGATGGTGGCCATCATCCTCGGCGTGCTGCTCGCCTCCGGCGCCTCCAACCGCTGGGTCTTCGGCCTGCTCCTCGCCGGAGCGATCGGCTGCGTCGCCATCTGGCAGCTGCACATCCTGGACGAGTACCAGATCAACCGCTTCGCCGCGTTCGCCAACCCCGACCTGGACCCGGCGGGTGTCGGCTACAACACCAACCAGGCCCGCATCGCGATCGGCTCCGGCGGACTGATGGGCGCGGGGCTCTTCCACGGCTCGCAGACCACCGGCCAGTTCGTGCCCGAGCAGCAGACGGACTTCGTCTTCACCGTCGCGGGTGAGGAACTGGGCTTCGTCGGCGCGGGCCTGATCATCGTGCTGCTCGGTGTGGTGCTGTGGCGGGCCTGCCGCATCGCCCGGGAGACCACGGAGCTGTACGGCACGATCGTGGCCGCGGGGATCGTCGCCTGGTTCGCCTTCCAGGCCTTCGAGAACATCGGCATGACGCTCGGCATCATGCCCGTCACCGGCCTGCCCCTGCCGTTCGTCTCCTACGGCGGCTCGTCGATGTTCGCGGTGTGGGTGGCGGTGGGACTCCTGCAGTCGATCAAGGTCCAGAGACCGATGTCGGCGTAGGCCTTCGGCGACGAACGGGCCGCGGCGTCGCGGGGTACGGGAGGTCGGCGGTGCCCCTGGGCGGGTGAGTGAGCCCGGGGCGCCCGCTCGGTGGGGTGCCTGAGCCGGGCGGTGCCGCCTCGGCTCGCGGGGTGCGCGAGCCCACGGCGCCCCCTCGGCGGGGGTGCGTGAGCCTGGCGGTGCCGCCTCGGCGGGTGCGGCCGGCCCGCCGTTCCGCCTCGGGCGTGGCGCACGCACAGCAGCCAGGACCGCATCGGGGTGGCGCACGCACAGCCAGGGTCGCAGAGCCGCAGGGCCGCACCGGCACGGCGTACGGCCCACTGCCGTCACGCCGTGCCGGGCACTAGATTCAGGTCATGGCGGAGACGAAGCGCGAGATCGAGCGCAAGTACGCATCCGACAAGGGCGGTCTGCCCGACCTGACCGGTGTCGCCGGGGTCGCGGCCGTCCTCGACAAGGGCCTCGTCGAGCTGGACGCCACGTACTACGACACCGCCGACGAACGCCTCGCCCGCTCCTCGGTCACCCTGCGCCGCCGCACCGGCGGCTCCGACGCCGGCTGGCATCTCAAGCTCCCGATCGCGCCCCACGTGCGCGACGAGATCCGCGCGCCGCTCTCCGACACCGTGCCCGACGAGCTCGCCGCACTGGTCCGTTCCCGGACCCGCGGCGCCCCCCTCGTCCCGGTGGTGCGGCTGCGCAGCTCCCGGGACGTGCGCCATCTGGTCGACGCCGCCGGCACCCTACTCGCCGAGGCGAGCGTGGACGAGGTGCACGCCGAACGGCTGAACCGGGCGGGCGGCACCGCCCGGTGGACCGAGATCGAGGTGGAGCTGGCGGACGGCGGCGACCCCGCCTTCCTCGCCAAGGTCGACAAGCAGCTGCGCAAGGCAGGCGTGAAGCCGTCGGCGTCCCCCTCGAAGCTGGCCCGCGCCTTTCAGGAGACCGGCGGCGTCGGGGCGCGGACACCCGTACCCGCCAAGCCCGTGACGGCCGGCGACCACCTCCTCGCCTATCTGCGCACGCAGCGCGACGCCATCGTCGAGTGCGACCCGGCCGTCCGCCGCGATCTCCCGGACGCCGTCCACCGGATGCGGGTGGCGACCCGCCGCATGCGCAGCACCTTCCGCACCTTCGGTGCCGTCCTCGACCGCGCCGTCACCGATCCCGTCGCGGCCGAGCTGAAGTGGCTGGCGGGCGAACTGGGCGCCGACCGCGACCAGGAGGTCCTGGCCGAACGCCTGACGGCCGCCCTCGGCGACCTCCCGCCCGGCCTGGTCCACGGACCCGTCCGCGAGCGGCTCACCACCTGGGCCGGGGCCCGGCACAGCCACACCCGCGGCCATCTCGTCGCCGTGCTCGACTCCGCCCGCACGCTCGCCCTGTTCGACACCCTCGACGCGCTGCTCGCCGACCCGCCGCTGCGCAAGAAGGCCGCGAAGAAGCCGGAGGCGGTGCTCGGAGCGGCCGTGCGCAAGGACTTCGCCCGCGTCTCCCGGCTGGTCGCCGCGGCGCTCGACCTGCCCCCGGGTGGCGACCGCGACGGCGCGCTGCACGAGGCCCGCAAGAAGGCCAAGCGCACCCGGTACGCCGCCGAGGCCGCCGCTCCCGCCCTCGGCGGACCCGCCCGCTCGCTGGCCGCGTCCATGAAGTCCCTGACCGGCCTGCTCGGCGACCACCAGGACAGCGTCATGGCCCGCGACACCTTGCGGGAGCTGTCCGTCGTGGCCCACGCGGCGGGCGAGGACGCGTTCACCTACGGGCTGCTGTACGGGAGGGAGGAGGCCCGGGCGGCGGCCGCCGAGCGGGAGCTGCCCCGCCTGTGGAAGCGGATCGATGCGGGGGCGGACCTGTGAGCGTACGGAGGACGCCGCCGACCGGGTTACGCTTGATGGTCACCCCTGTCAGCTCACGAAGGTTCCCCCGATGTCTGTCGAGTCGGTGTTCCCGCAGCTCGAAGCCCTGCTCCCGCATGTGCAGAAGCCGATCCAGTACGTGGGCGGCGAACTGAACTCCACCGTCAAGCCCTGGGACAGCTGTGACGTCCGCTGGGCGCTGATGTACCCGGACGCGTACGAGGTCGGCCTGCCCAACCAGGGCGTCATGATCCTCTACGAGGTCCTCAACGAGCAGGAGGGCGTCCTCGCCGAGCGCACCTACAGCGTGTGGCCGGACCTCGAGCAGCTCATGCGTGAGCACGGGGTGCCGCAGTTCACGGTGGACAGCCACCGGCCGGTGAAGGCGTTCGACGTGTTCGGCCTCAGCTTCTCCACGGAGCTGGGCTACACGAACATGCTCGCCGCGCTCGACCTCGCCGGCATCCCGCTGGAGGCCAGGGACCGCACGCTCGACGACCCGATCGTCGTGGCGGGCGGGCACGCCGCCTTCAACCCGGAGCCGATCGCCGACTTCATCGACGCCGCCGTCATCGGCGACGGCGAGCAGGCCGTCCTCGACATCACGAAGATCGTCAAGGAGTGGAAGGCCGAGGGCCGCCCCGGGGGCCGCGAGGAGGTGCTGCTGCGCCTGGCGAAGACCGGCGCGGTGTACATCCCGCAGTTCTACGACGTCGAGTACCTCCCGGACGGCCGGATCAGCCGTGTCGTACCGAACCGCTCCGGCGTGCCGTGGCGCGTGTCCAAGCACACGGTCATGGACCTCGACGAGTGGCCCTACCCCAAGCAGCCGCTGGTCCCGCTGGCCGAGACGGTGCACGAGCGCATGTCCGTGGAGATCTTCCGCGGCTGCACCCGCGGCTGCCGCTTCTGCCAGGCCGGCATGATCACCCGCCCGGTGCGCGAGCGCTCCATCACCGGCATCGGCGAGATGGTCGAGAAGGGCCTGAAGGCGACCGGCTTCGAGGAGGTCGGCCTGCTCTCCCTGTCCTCCGCGGACCACAGCGAGATCGGCGACATCGCCAAGGGCCTCGCGGACCGCTACGAGGACGACAAGATCGGCCTCTCCCTCCCCTCCACCCGCGTCGACGCCTTCAACGTGGACCTGGCCAACGAGCTGACCCGCAACGGCCGTCGCTCCGGTCTGACCTTCGCCCCCGAGGGCGGTTCCGAGCGCATGCGCAAGGTCATCAACAAGATGGTCTCGGAGGAGGACCTGATCCGCACGGTCGCCACCGCGTACGGCAACGGCTGGCGGCAGGTGAAGCTGTACTTCATGTGCGGCCTGCCCACCGAGACCGACGAGGACGTCCTGCAGATCGCCGACATGGCGACGCGGGTCATCGCCAAGGGCCGCGAGGTGTCGAAGTCGAACGACATCCGCTGCACGGTGTCGATCGGCGGTTTCGTGCCCAAGCCGCACACCCCGTTCCAGTGGGCGCCGCAGCTGTCCGCCGAGGAGACCGACGCCCGCCTGGAGAAGCTGCGCGACAAGATCCGCGGCGACAAGAAGTACGGCCGCTCCATCGGCTTCCGCTACCACGACGGCAAGCCGGGCATCGTCGAGGGCCTGCTCTCGCGCGGTGACCGCCGTGTCGGCGCCGTCATCCGCGCGGTCTACGACGACGGCGGCCGCTTCGACGGCTGGCGCGAGCACTTCTCCTACGACCGCTGGATGCAGTGCGCCGACAAGGCGCTGGCCCCCTACGGCGTCGACGTCGACTGGTACACGACCCGCGAGCGCACCTACGAGGAGGTCCTGCCCTGGGACCACCTCGACTCGGGCCTCGACAAGGACTGGCTGTGGGAGGACTGGCAGGACGCCCTCGACGAGACCGAGGTCGAGGACTGCCGCTGGACCCCGTGCTTCGACTGCGGCGTCTGCCCGGCGATGGACACCCACATCCAGATCGGCCCGACCGGCAAGAAGCTCCTGCCCCTGACGGTCAAGAACGCCGCCCCCACCCCCGCCGCCAGCGGCCACACCCACTGACGCCGCCACCCCACCCGACACCCGACCGAGCCCCTTGCCCCGCGTGGGCAGGGGGCTCGGCCGTTCGCGGGCGGCGGGGGAGTGCCGTGCACCCTGTCGTCCGCGTCCCGCTGGCCGGCATGGGGGTGGGGATCTAGCGTCGGATCATGTGGTCGTCCCGGGGGGAGCCGGCGGGGGACGTGGTGGGCTCTCTGTCCGCCGGGCCGGTCGTGTTGGCCTGGCTGACGCAGTTCCTGGTGGGCACCGACCTCTTCGTGGTGGCGCCGCTGCTGCCGCACATCGCCGCGGCGTTCTCCCTCTCCGCGGCGAGCACCGGCCTGCTGGTCACCGCCTTCTCGATCGCCTACGTGGTCGCCTCGCCCCTGGCCGGCCGGCTCTCCGACCGCCGGGACCGCGCCATGGTCCTGGTGGTGGCGCTCGTGCTGTTCTCGGCGGCCAACGTCGGCACCGCGCTGGCGCCCGGCTTCGGGATGTTGCTGGCGGCCCGCGTGGTCGCCGGGGCCGCGGCCGCCGCGACCGGTCCCACCGTGTACGTCCTGGTCAGCACCCGTGCGCGGCCGCAGAACCGGGCGCAGGTGCTGGCCGTGGTGGGATCGGGACTGCTGACCGCGCTGTGGGTGGGCGCGCCGGCCGGTTCGCTGCTGGGGCGGTACGTCGGCTGGCAGGCCGCGTTCGTCATCCTGGCCGCGGGCACCTTCCTGCTGGCCTTCCCGCACGCCGTCGTCTGGCGTGCCCGGCCCGCCCCGGCGCCCGTCGCCCCGGCCGGGGCGCCCCCGCGGGCCGGGCTTTCCGGTGCGGGCCTCGCGCTGCGGGCCGTCGCGGTCACGACCCTGTGGGCCTTCGCCGTGTACACGCTGTACACGTTCCTGGCGATCGCGCTGCACGCCGACGGCAGGGCCACCGCCGTCACCTGGCTGCTGGTCGTGTACGGCGTCGGCGCCGTCGTGGGCGGTCAGGTGGGGGGCCGGCTGGCGGACCGGGGTGACGCGGTGCGGATCACCCGGGCGGCGCTGGCGCTGACGGCGGTGCTGGAGGCCGCCGTGGCCCTGCTGTTCCCGGTCACCTGGGCGCTGGCCTGCGCGCTGGGCCTGTTCGCGTGCGCCGCCTACGGCTTCTTCCCCGCCCAGCAGCGGCACCTGGTCGACCTGTTCCCCGGCCGGGCGACCGCCGTGCTGTCCTGGAACAACAGCGCACTCTTCGTGGGCCTCTCCCTGGCCGGCGCCGCCGGCGGGCCCCTCGTGCACGCGGCGGGCTACCGGACCCTGCTCTTTCTCGGCGCCGGCGTGGCGGTGGCCGGCTGCTTCGTCGCCGGGGGACGCTCGTCCCGGGGCCGTCCGGTGCGCCGTCCTTGACCGGAGGCCCGGCGGTCCTCCCGCCCTCGTGCATCCGTACGGCCCTCTGCGGCGTCCTGTCAGGCATGGAGCTGGAGAAGCCGCCGCCGCGGCGGGAGCCCGAGGGGTGCCTGGTCGTCGCCGTCCGCCTGCCCGTGCGGATCGTCGTGCTGGTGCTGGTCGTGCCGGTGCGCATGGTGTGGGACGCGCTGGTCGTCGCCGGCCGGGTGCTGCGGGACGCGGTGCTGCGGCCGCTCGGCCGGGCCCTGCTGTGGCTGGCGCGCGCCCTGCTCGTGTGGCCGTTCGTGGCGCTGTGGCGTCATGTCCTCGTGCCGCTCGGCAAGGGGCTCGCCTGGCTGCTGAACGCGCTGCTCGTGCTGCCGGCGGTGTGGCTGTACCGGCGGGTGCTCACACCCGTCGGGCACGCCCTGTCGTGGGCGGCGCGCGGCCTCGGCGCCGGGATCGCGTGGGTGGCGTCGGGGATCGGCTGGGCGCTGGCGTGGCTGTACGCGCGCGTGCTGACGCCGGTGGGGCACGGGGTGCTGTGGGTGCTGCGCGGGATCGGGCTGGTGCTCGCGGCGCTCGGCGCCGGGGCGTACGCGGTGCTCGCCTGGCTCGTGCGGTACCTGGTCGTCGTCCCCGTGGTGTGGCTCGTGCGGTACCTGGTCGTCGTCCCGGCCGCCTGGCTGTACACCTGGGTGCTCGTCCCGGCGGGGCGGGCGGTCGCCTGGTGCGCCCGGGGCGTGGTGTGGGCGCTGGGGATGCTCGTCACGGGGGCCGGGACCGGCCTGTACTGGATCACCCGGGTGCTCCTGGTGCTGCCGGCGCTCGCCGTGTGGCGGTGGGTGCTCGTGCCCGTCGGACGTCTCCTCGCCGTCGTCGCCCGCGAGGCCGGCGCCGCCCTCGGGCACGCGTGGCGGATCGCCGGGCGTATCTCGCTCGCCGTGGGCCGCTTCCTCGCCTATCTCCTGCGGTGGACCCTCGTGGAGCCCGTGCGCTGGGTGTACCGCAGCGTGCTCACCCCCGTCGGGCACGTGCTGCGCGACGCCGTCCTGCGGCCCGCAGCCGAGGCCGCCCGCGGGGCCGGACGGGCCGTGCGGCAGGTGCTCGCCGCGGCCCGGGAGACGGCGCGGCAGACCCGGGCCGACCTGAGGCGGGCCCTGTTCGGCGACCCTCGTCCGAGGGAGGCGGTGGCCCGGCGGGAACCCGCGGGCCACGAGACACGTACTCTTGATAGACGTACGACCGCTCTCACGAAGGACTAGGACACTGGGCAAGCGACAGCCCGAAGGCCCGCCGCCCGCACCCGCGGTGCAGCGCATCCGACTGCGCTACACCAAGCGCGGCCGCCTGAGGTTCACCAGCCACCGCGACTTCCAGCGCGCCTTCGAGCGCGCGCTGCGCCGCGCCGACGTACCCATGGCGTACTCGGCGGGGTTCACGCCGCATCCGAAGGTGTCGTACGCCAATGCCGCACCCACCGGCACGGGCAGTGAGGCGGAGTACCTGGAGATCGCGCTCACCGAGCCGCGTGACCCGGAGCAACTGCGCGTCCTCCTCGACGAGTCGCTGCCCACCGGGCTCGACGTCATCGAGGCGGTCGAGGCGCACACGTCCGGGCTCGCCGACCGGCTCACGGCTTCCGTGTGGGAGCTGCGGCTGGACGGCGTGGACCCGGCCGACGCGCGCCGCGCGGTGGACGCCTTCACCACGGCCGAGACCGTCGAGGTCCAGCGCCTGACCAAGAACGGCATGCGCACCTTCGACGCCCGCCCGGCCGTCGTGAGCCTGGAGGCCACCGAAACGCTCAGTTCGACGGCTGATAGGCCGAGCGACCAGCCCTGTGCGATACTGCGGCTGGTTGTTCGGCACGTGACGCCTGCCGTACGACCCGACGACGTCCTGTCCGGTCTCCGCGCCGTGGCCGACCTGGCGCCGCCGGTCCCCGCAGCGGTGACCAGGCTGGCGCAGGGGCTGTTCGATGAAGAGACCGGCACGGTGACCGACCCGCTCGCGCCCGACCGCGAGGCAGCAGCGGCCCTGACAACGGCCGCGCCGGCTGCCGCCGCGACGGCGCCGACGCCGGAAGGTTCCGCGTAGGGACGGACGTCGTAAGCGCCGCCCTCGTACTCGGGAGCCACCTGGGTCGGGCAGCGCACCGACCAGAAGACTTTCGCCAGGCCGTACGCGACAAGGCGTACGGAACCGGCGAGACAGGACACAGAAAGCTCCCGAGCGGCGCCCGCGCCCCGGACGGCGGCACCGCGCACCGCGCGAGCCGCGGACGTCAGCGGCGATCGATCGTCACGATCGACGCCGGACCAGGCGCGGCGCCCGGGAGCCTGACGGGAGATACGCCCGCATGCTCGAGCCGACCGAACCCACCCAGGGTTCCGAAGAACAGAACACTCCGAGCGACACCCTGCCGCCGCGTCGTCGGCGCCGTGCCGCTTCCCGACCGGCCGGACCGCCGGCCCGCACCACCTCCGACGCGCCCGTCGAGACGGTCGAGCCGGCCATACCGGCCGCCACGGCCCCCGAGGCCGTCACCGCCGCGGTGAACGCCGAGGCCGAGGAGGAGGCCGCCGTCGCCGAGGCGCCGGCCCTGGACACCGAGGCCGCCGAGGAGGCCGCTCCGGCCCGCCGCACGCGGCGCCGCGCGACCCGCCGTGCCTCCGCGCCCGCCGGATCCCCCGCGTCCGCGGAGACCGCCGAGACGGTGGTGCCCGCCGCTGCCGCCGGTGCGCAGGAGACCGACGAGGACGAAGAGACCGACGAGACCGGTGAGGTCGCTGTGACGGAGTCCGCGCCCGAGACGCCCGCCGCGGAGGTCCCCGCCGAGGAGGCCGCTCCCAAGGGCCGTTCCCGTCGCCGGGTCACCCGCCGGGCGTCCGCGCCCGCCGGCGCCCCCGCCGCCGCGGAGGCCGCCGAGACCGTCGTCCCGGCCGCGCAGCCCGCTGCCGCCGCCGACAGCGGTGCGGCCGAGGCTCCCGCCGCGCAGGACGCCCCCGCCGTCGAGGAAGAGGCCGCGTCCGGCCGCCGTACGCGGCGCCGCGCGACCCGCCGTGCCTCCGCGCCCGCCGGCGCCCCGGCCGCCGCCGAGGCCACCGAGACTCCCGAGGCCGGCGAGACCGCCGCCCCGGCCGCCGCCCGCGAGGAGCAGCCCGCCGAGACGGCCGTTCCCGCCGCCGTGGAAGCCCCCGCGCAGGCCCCCGCCGAGGAGGCCGCCCCCAAGGGCCGTTCCCGTCGCCGGGTCACCCGCCGCTCGTCCGCGCCCGCCGGCGCCCCCGCCGAGGCCACCGAGACGCCCGTGACCGCCGAGACCCCCGTGGCCGGTGTCGACACCGAGGCCGCCGCCGTGGCCGGCGTCGGCGAGCCCGCCTCCCGTGCCGCGAAGGGCGAGGCCCCCGCGCAGGAGGCCCCCGCCGCCGAGCAGGCCGAGGAGGGCGCGCCGCGCCGTGGCCGCCGCCGGGTCGAGCGCCGTGCGGCGACCGGGTTCGCCGCGCCCGCGCAGACCGCCGCCGAGTCCGAGGACTCGCCGCGCCGCCCCGCGCGCCCCGCGGTCGCCGTCTTCCAGGCGCCCGTGTTCACCGAGCCGATGTTCCAGACCCCGGAGCGCGCCGCCGCCGAGGCGGCCGCCGAGGCCCGGCCCGTGGAGAGCGAGGAGCCCGCGCAGGCCGCGGAGCCCGCGGAGGAGCAGGCCGGCTCGCGCCGTCGCCGCCGTCGCCGGGGCGCCGCCGAGGAGCCGGAGCGCACCGCCGAGACGCCCGTCGAGACGGAGACCGCCGCCGCCGACGAGGAGGCGGAGGAGGCCGACGAGCAGGCCGAGGACGCCGCCGATTCCGAGGACGGCGAGGAGACCGGTTCCCGCCGTCGCCGCCGCCGCGGTGGCCGTCGCCGTCGCCGCGGTGACTCCGCCGACGGCGCCGAGGGCGACGCCGACGAGCTCGCCGCCGAGCAGGCCGCGCAGGACGCCGAGGACACCGCCGAGCAGGTCGAGGAAGACGACGAAGAGGCCGCGGAAGCCGCCGAGGAGCGCACGGGCGAGGAGTCCGGCTCCACCGCGGGCAGCCGTCGCCGCCGTCGCCGCCGCCGTCGCGCCGGTGACAGCTCCACCGAGGCCGAGCCGTCCGCCGACGACCCCGAGCGCACCGTCGTCAAGGTGCGCGAGCCGCGCCCGGCCCGCGAGAAGAGCGAGCCGTCCGACGAGGTGCAGTCCATCAAGGGCTCCACGCGTCTGGAGGCCAAGAAGCAGCGCCGCCGCGAGGGCCGCGAGCAGGGCCGCCGCCGCGTGCCGATCATCACCGAGGCCGAGTTCCTGGCCCGCCGCGAGGCCGTCGAGCGCGTCATGGTCGTCCGCCAGCACGGCGACCGCACGCAGATCGGCGTCCTGGAGGACGGCGTGCTCGTCGAGCACTACGTCAACAAGGAGCAGTCGACCTCGTACGTCGGCAACGTCTACCTCGGCAAGGTGCAGAACGTCCTGCCGTCGATGGAGGCCGCCTTCATCGACATCGGCAAGGGCCGCAACGCCGTGCTGTACGCCGGCGAGGTCAACTTCGAGGCGCTGGGCATGGCGAACGGCCCGCGCCGTATCGAGTCCGCGCTCAAGTCCGGCCAGTCGGTCCTGGTGCAGGTCACCAAGGACCCGATCGGCCACAAGGGCGCGCGTCTGACCAGCCAGGTCTCCCTGCCGGGCCGCTACCTCGTGTACGTGCCCGAGGGCTCGATGACCGGCATCAGCCGCAAGCTGCCCGACACCGAGCGGGCCCGGCTGAAGACCATCCTCAAGAAGATCGTCCCCGAGGACGCGGGCGTCATCGTGCGCACCGCCGCCGAGGGCGCGAGCGAGGACGAGCTGCGCCGTGACGTCGAGCGGCTGCAGGCGCAGTGGGAGGACATCCAGAAGAAGGCGAAGAACGGCGGCAACGCGCCCACGCTGCTGTACGGCGAGCCGGACATGACCGTCCGGGTCGTGCGCGACATCTTCAACGAGGACTTCACCAAGGTCATCGTCAGCGGTGACGAGGCGTGGCAGACGATCCACGGGTACGTCGCGCACGTCGCCCCGGACCTCGCCGACCGTCTGCAGCGCTGGACCAGCGAGGTCGACGTCTTCGCGACGTACCGGATCGACGAGCAGCTCGCCAAGGCGCTCGACCGCAAGGTCTGGCTGCCCAGCGGCGGTTCGCTGGTGATCGACCGGACCGAGGCGATGGTCGTCATCGACGTCAACACCGGCAAGTTCACCGGTCAGGGCGGCAACCTCGAGGAGACGGTCACCAGGAACAACCTGGAGGCGGCCGAGGAGATCGTGCGCCAGCTGCGGCTGCGCGACCTCGGCGGCATCATCGTGATCGACTTCATCGACATGGTGCTGGAGTCCAACCGGGACCTGGTGCTGCGCCGTCTGCTGGAGTGCCTGGGCCGCGACCGCACCAAGCACCAGGTCGCCGAGGTGACCTCGCTGGGCCTGGTGCAGATGACGCGCAAGCGCGTCGGCCAGGGCCTGCTGGAGTCCTTCTCCGAGACCTGTGTCCACTGCAACGGCCGCGGTGTCATCGTCCACCTCGACCAGGCGAGCTCCAACGGCGGCGGCAAGCGCAAGAAGCGCGCGCGGGCCGGCGCCGCCGAGCAGCACGACCACGAGCACGAGGCGGTGGCCGAGGCGTCGGTGCGGACCGCGCCGAGCGCCGAGCAGGAGGCCGAGACCGAGGCCGAGGTGGCCGCGGAGGCCGCCGAGCCCCTGGCGCTGCCCGAGCCCGCCTTCGCCCCGGACGAGGAGCTGTACAGCAGCATCGCCGAGGCAGAGGCCGCGGTGTCCCGCGGTGGCCGCACCCGGCGCCGCTCCAGCCGCCGGGCGTCCGCCCCGGCGGGCGCGCCCAGGTCGGAGGCCCCGGCCGAGTCCCCGAAGGCAGAGGCTCCCGAGGCGGAGTCCGGTAGGCCGGAGCGGGCGAAGGCGCAGGAGCCGAAGGCCCGCAAGGCGCGGGAGACCGAGCCGCAGGCGCCCACCGCGCAGGCGGTGACCGCCGAGCAGGAGGCCGAGCGTCCCGTGCGGCCCGAGCCGGCCGCCGAGGCGCTGGCCGAGCCCGCCGCCGTCGAGGACGCCGTCGTCGCGGCGCCCGAGGCGCCGGCCGCCGAGCAGCCCGCACCGCAGGGCCGTACCCGCCGTCGCGCCACCCGCCGGGTGTCCGCGCCGGCCGGTTCGCCCGCCGGTGCCGAGGCGGCCGTGGTGACGGTCGCGGAGAGCGCGCCCGCCGAGGCCAAGCCCGTCGAGGCGCCGGCCGAGCCGGCCGCCGAGGCGCAGGCCCCGGCCGCCGAGGCCGCCGCCGAGCCCGCCCCTCCGGCCCGTCCGCGGCGCCGGGCCGTGCGCAAGGCGACCGCGCCGACCGCACCGGTGGAGGCCGCCGTCGTGGTCCTGCCGGCCGCGGAGCCGCAGGCGCCCGCCGACGCTCCCGAGGAGGCCGCCGCCGACGCGCCGGCCGCCGAGGAGGCCGAGGCCGCCCCGGCCAAGAAGACCGCCCGCAAGGCGGCCAAGAAGGCCACGGCGAAGAAGGCCGCCACCAAGAAGACGGTGGCCAAGAAGACGGCCGCGAAGAAGACCGCGGCCAAGAAGACGACGACGAAGAAGGCGGCGGCCAAGAAGACGACCGCCAAGAAGACCGCGGCGGCGCAGCAGACGGCCCCGTCCGTCTCGGCCTCCGCCGACGAGTCCTGACCGATCAGGTCACACGGGGCCCGGTTTGACCCTTGCGGGCCGGGCCCCGTAACCTAGACCGTCGGCGTGCCCCATGAGCACGCCACATCCCCGTAAACCTCTTCCTCCCGGGCACACGGCTGACCGGGAGAGGTCGTCCGCGATGGCGGGCGGCTGGCCTGCGGGGGTGCCGTTCCCCGAGCGAGAGAGTGAGATCCGCGTGTACGCCATCGTGCGCAGCGGTGGTCGCCAGCACAAGGTTGCTGTCGGCGACATCGTTGAGGTTGACAAGATTTCCACTGCCAAGGTTGGCGACACGGTCGAGCTCTCGACCCTGCTCGTTGTCGACGGCGACTCCGTGACCAGCGACCCGTGGGTGCTGGCCGGCATCAAGGTCCAGGCCGAGGTCGTGGACCACCACAAGGGCCAGAAGATCGACATTCTGCGCTACAAGAACAAGACCGGCTACCGCCGTCGTCAGGGCCACCGCCAGCAGTACACGGCGATCAAGGTCACGTCGATCCCCACGGCCGCGAAGTAAGGGACTGAGGAGAAATGGCACACAAGAAGGGCGCATCGTCCACCCGGAACGGTCGCGACTCCAATGCCCAGCGGCTCGGCGTGAAGCGCTTCGGCGGTCAGGTCGTCAGCGCGGGTGAGATCCTGGTCCGCCAGCGTGGCACCCACTTCCACCCGGGCGCGGGCGTCGGCCGCGGCGGCGACGACACGCTGTTCGCCCTGCAGGCCGGTTCGGTGCAGTTCGGCACCTTCCGTGGCCGCAAGGTCGTGAACATCGTTCCGGTCGCCTGAGTCGGCTGATCGGAAGCTTTCGCGAGGCGGACCTCACTTCCCGGTCGGGAAGGCGGGTCCGCCTTTCGCGTGTTACACCGAAGACATCTCGTACCACGAGACTCTCGTACGTTTCTGGAGGCACCCCACCATGACCACCTTCGTGGACCGCGTCGAACTGCATGTCGCCGCGGGTAACGGAGGCCACGGCTGTGCCTCCGTCCACCGTGAGAAGTTCAAGCCGCTCGGCGGCCCGGACGGCGGCAACGGCGGCCGCGGCGGCGACGTGATCCTCACCGTCGACCAGTCCGTGACCACGCTGCTGGAGTACCACCACTCCCCGCACCGCAAGGCCACCAACGGCAAGCCCGGCGAGGGCGGCAACCGCTCCGGCAAGGACGGCCAGGACCTGGTCCTGCCCGTGCCGGACGGCACCGTCGTCCTGGACAAGGCCGGCAACGTCCTCGCCGACCTCGTCGGCCACGGCACCTCCTACGTCGCCGCGCAGGGCGGCCGCGGCGGCCTCGGCAACGCCGCGCTGGCCTCCGCCCGCCGCAAGGCGCCCGGCTTCGCGCTGCTCGGCGAGCCCGGCGACCTGCGCGACATCGTGCTGGAGCTGAAGACCGTCGCCGACGTGGCGCTGGTCGGCTACCCGAGCGCCGGCAAGTCCTCGCTGATCTCGGTGCTCTCCGCGGCGAAGCCGAAGATCGCGGACTACCCGTTCACCACGCTGGTGCCGAACCTCGGTGTGGTCACCGCCGGTTCCACCGTCTACACCATCGCCGACGTCCCCGGCCTCATCCCCGGCGCCAGCCAGGGCCGCGGCCTGGGCCTGGAGTTCCTGCGCCACGTGGAGCGGTGCAGTGTGCTCGTGCACGTGCTGGACACGGCGACCCTGGAGTCCGAGCGCGACCCCGTCTCCGACCTCGACGTCATCGAGGAGGAGCTGCGCCAGTACGGCGGCCTCGACAACCGTCCGCGCATCGTCGTCCTCAACAAGATCGACGTGCCCGACGGCAAGGACCTCGCCGACATGGTGCGCCCCGACCTGGAGGCGCGCGGCTACCGCGTCTTCGAGGTGTCGGCGGTGGCCCACATGGGCCTGAAGGAGCTGTCGTTCGCGCTGGCCGACCTGGTGGCGAAGGCGCGTGCCGCCAAGCCCAAGGAGGAGGCCACCCGCATCGTCATCCGGCCCAAGGCGGTCGACGACGCCGGGTTCACCGTCACTCGTGAGGACATCGGCGGCGAGCCGCTGTTCCGGGTGCGCGGCGAGAAGCCCGAACGCTGGGTGCGCCAGACCGACTTCAACAACGACGAGGCCGTCGGCTACCTCGCCGACCGGCTCAACCGCCTCGGCGTGGAAGAGGAGTTGATGAAGGCGGGCGCCCGCTCCGGCGACGGCGTCGCCATCGGCCCCGAGGAGAACGCGGTCGTCTTCGACTGGGAGCCGACCGCGATGGCGGGCGCCGAGATGCTCGGCCGGCGCGGTGAGGACCACCGCTTCGACGCCCCGCGTCCCGCGGCCCAGCGCCGCAGGGACCGCCAGGCCGAACGGGACGAGGCGGAGCGCGAGTTCGACGACTTCGACCCGTTCTAAACAGAGGTCGATGCCGGGCGGCGGCGGACGAAAGCCGCCGCCCGGTTGCACGTACTGCCGCAGGCTCAGCGCTTGACGAGCCGCGCCGAGCAGGCCGTCGCCCGACACGCCGGGCGCGGCACCCAGCAGCCCCAGCACGGCGCACGGCACCCACACCGCCCGGCGGGTACGGGTGCGGGCCAGGACAGGTACGAGCAGCACGAGACGGCGAAAGGGCCCGCCCGCGCCTCCCCGAGGGGAGATGCGGGCGGGCCCTTCTCGACGAGCGGGCGTCTTATGCCACCGGCTCCGGGTCACGGTCCGCCGCAGACGGCTCGTCCGCCTGCTCCGGTGGGCCCGACGGGTCCGGCCTGCCCCCGTCCTGCCGGCCGAAGCGCGGCTTCGCGGCGATCAGGGGCAGCGTCAGGATGCCCAGGAACAGCGGCGCGAACATGTACCGGGCGAGCGGCGCCGGGTTGGCCGCCACCACCGTCAGCTGCAGCGCCAGCGGGATGGACATCATGGCCAGCGGTGCCCAGGAGCGCTGCCGGCGGGAGAACGTCAGGAAGATCGCGTACGCCGCGTAGCACCAGGTGGCGCCCCGCCACAGCAGCCACTGCAGCTGCGGCGTCTTGCTGGCCTTCCAGGAGAAGAACGCCAGCTTGTGCAGCGAGTCGCTGAGCGGGCGGATCTTCAGGACGGGCCGGTACTCGCTGTGCTTGATGTCCTGGTTCCAGTCGGCCCAGCCGAACAGGTTCTTCGGCACGGACGGGGCGCTGATCAGCGTCTGGCCCATCTTGTCCGCGGGACCCGGGAACGGCGACCAGGCGATGTGGGAGCGGCACAGCCGCGCCCCGATCATCTGGTCCGGGGTGCGCTGCAGGACCCGCATCCACAGGTCCATCAGCTGGTCGTTGTACTCGGCGGCCTTCTTGCGGTTCATCGGCTTCTGCATCGCCCAGTCGGCGTTGTAGCAGTTGGCCGCCCGGCCGCTCCAGTGGGACAGCGGCGCCACCTTGGCCATCAGTGCCTTGTCCGACTTGGAGAAGGTCCACGGGGCCTTGCCGTAGACCACCGCGATGTCCGCGTAGTTCATCGCGTACACCTGGTCCTTGGTCGGGGTGATCACGCCCAGCGCGGGGTAGATCGCGACCTGCAGGACACCGGCGATCACCGCCGGGATGACCGTGGCGACGAGCATCGCCCGGCGCATCCTCGGCAGCACGAGCAGCAGCACCGGCGCGGCGAGGACCGCGACGAGCAGGCCGTTGTTGCGGAACAGGCCCATCGCCAGGAAGCCGGTGAACAGCATCGCGACGTCGTTGCGGAACGCCTTGTCGCGCACCGCCTGCCGGCCGCGCATCCGCCGCACGACCAGCCGCCCGGCCGCGCCGAACGCGACCACGGAGCCGATGACGAACGGCACGTCCTTCCACACGAAGATGGTGAACGAGCCGATCGACGGCAGCGCCGCCACCGCGATCGTGGCCGTCGCGCTCCACTTGCCCGGCACGCCGAACTGGCGCAGCGTCATCGCCACGTACGCCAGCGCCGCGGCCATGGCGACGCTCTGCGCGAACGTCAGCAGCGCCAGGTCACCGGTGATGTTCAGGGAGAGCCAGACCAGCCCGTCGTAGGCCACCGAGTGGTTGGACATCCAGTGCCCGGTGGTGACGTGCCAGACGTAGGCGATCGAGTCGTAGCTCATCCCGCCCGGGTAGAAGGCCGCCCACCACAGCAGGAAGATGACCTGCGTGACGGCATAGACGGCCAGGGGCATCCGGCGACGGGCCGGGATGCGCTCCAGGCGCTCTGCGACGGCTCTGGGGATCGTGGGCACTCTCAACGCTCCGCGGGCTCGGTGGACTGGTCGGGGTGCGCGAGTTCCAGCATCCGGGAGATCACACGCTCGGCGGCGTGGCCGTCGTCGAGATCGCAGAACACGTCCTTGAACTCCCGGTAGGCGTCCGTGTAGGAGCCGCTGATCCGCTCGATGTCGGCGAGCGCGTCGATGAGTTCGTCCGAGGTCTGCAGCAGTGGACCGGGGGCCTTCTGTTCGAAGTCGAAGTAGAAGCCCCGCAGCTGGTCGCGGTAGTACTCCAGGTCGTACGTGAAGAACAGCATGGGACGGCCGGTGTTCGCGAAGTCGAACATCAGCGACGAGTAGTCGGTGACCAGCACGTCGGTGATCAGGAACAGCTCGGCGATGTCCGGGTAGCTGGACACGTCGAAGACGAAGCCGTCGCCGGCGCCGGGCACCGCGTCGACGATGTTCGAGTGCTTGCGCACGAGCAGGACGTGGTCGTCGCCGAGGCGCTCGGCGGCCTTCTTCACATCCAGGCGCATGTCGAACTTGTAGTTGCCGGCCCGGTAGAACTGGTCGTCGCGCCAGGTCGGCGCGTACAGCACGACCTTCTTGTCGGCCGGCAGGCCGATCCGCTCGCGCACGCTCTTGGCCAGCTCCTCCGTCTCGCCGGAGAGCAGCACGTCGTTGCGCGGGTAGCCGGACTCCAGGATCTCGCCCTCGAACTGGAACGCCCGCCGCATGATCGGCGTGGAGAACCGGTTGGGGGAGATGAGGAAGGACCAGCTCGGCGTCTCCTCGGCGACCTTCTGCAGGTACTTGCGGTCGGCGAACTGGACGCTGTCGATGTCGTGGCCGATCCGCTTGAGCGGCGTGCCGTGCCAGGTCTGCACGATGACCTGGCCGTCCCGGCGGCGGATCCAGTGCGGCAGGTGCGTGTTGGTGACGATGTAGCGGCTGCGGCCGAGCGCCTCGTACCACTCGCGGCTCCAGCGCCGGATGACCTTCACGCCCTCGGGGATCTCGGCGCGCAGGTCCTCCACCACCCACACGTGCTCCAGGTCCGCGCCCTGGCGCAGCAGCTGCTCGTAGACCGCGCGCGGCGAGTCGGAGAACTGGCGGCCGGAGAACGACGCGTACAGCACGGTGTCGGTGAGCGGCGCGGTGCGGGCGTGCGCGTACACCTTGGTGCGCAGCTCGCGCTGGCGGAACCAGCCGACCTCGCCCGGGGCGAGGTCCGAGGCGGCCTCGATCAGCAGCCGGTCGAAGAAGCGGTGGGTGAGCGTGTAGTCCCGGCCGCGCACGGTGAAGTCGACGGGCAGGGCGTCCAGCGCGGACGGCACGGCCCGCACGGGCACCTCGACGCGGGAATCGCCGGTGCGGGCGAACAGGTACCAGCGGCCCTGGCGCAGCGGCACCTTGCTGATGCTGTCCGGCACGGGCAGGAACTCGGCGGTCAGCCGGCCGTCGGCGACGGTCGCCGGGTAGGCGTGCTCCTCGGCGTGCCGGCTGTGCCGTACGACGATCTCGACCGGCTCGTCGACGTGCGTGGGCAGCGTCGCCGTGAACGCGATGCGGCCCTCGGGCGTGACGGAGATCTCGCCCGCCATCGGCTGCACGGGCTGGGTGCGCAGCACCAGGCGGCCGGTGCCGTCGCTGGTGACGGCGATCGCGCGGGCGCCCCAGGCGGCGGTGGGCAGGCCGTCCACGGAGTGCTGGCGGCCCAGGTCGCCCTCGGCGGCGTCCACGGCGACCGGGAAGCGGCGCTTGCCGCCGACGGCCAGCTCGGCCGCCCACTTGTCGGACTGGTGCAGGTTCTGGCTGTCGCGGCCCTCGACGTCCAGCTCGGCGAGCGGCACCCGCACGGAGAACGTCCCGCCGGCCTCCCGCCGCACCGGCAGGTCGAGGGTCGCCTCGGAGGTGCCGTGGGTCAGGCGCAGGGTGAGCGGCGCGTCACCGGTGGCGGCGTCGTGGCCGAGCGTGCCGGTCAGCACCAGGTGGCCGTCCTCGGCCCGGTGGCCGGTCAGCCGCGCGCGCACCCGCTCCACCCGCAGGTAGAGGTGCTCGTCGGAGATGTACGGCACGACCCGCACGTCCTTGTCCACCCAGAACGGCGACGGGGACTGCGCGCTGCCGGTCTCGCCGGCCTTGAGCCGGGTGCGGCGCACGATGCCCTGCTGGACGGTGGTGACGGTGAGCCGCCACACGGCGTCCCGCCAGCCGCCGCGCGCCTTGAGCTTGGCCGGGTTCAGGTCGGCGGTGAAGCCGGACCAGTCGTAGTTGTGCAGCGACTGGCCGGAGGTCTGCGTGGCGCGCAGCGCGCGGGCCTGCCCGGGCTTGACCAGGACGGTGCGGCGGCTGCCGACCTCGCGCAGCATCAGCACGCGCAGCGCGGTGCGCTGCGGCCGCTCGGCGGCGAGGTTGCGGATGTAGGCGTGGCCCTCGATGTGCAGCTTGCCGTCGCGCCAGACCAGGGCCTCGGCGCGGGCGCGGGCGGAGAAGTCGTTGTCGACGCGCAGCACCGAGCGCGGCACGGGCTTCTTGCCGCGGTCGAGCACCGGGTAGTCGGCGAAGTGCCGCAGGCCCTGGCGGACCACGGGGACGGCCCGGCCGGTCTCACGCTCGTAGGCGAGCAGTTCCATCAGCTCGGTGAGGCGGCCCTCGCCGATCAGGTGGCACTTCAGCCGCAGCGCGACGGGCAGCCGGGGGAAGACGGCGTCGTCGACGCGGCTGAGGAAGTCGGCGGCGCCGCTCATGAACAGCTCGCGGAACTCGTCGCCGGCCTCGTCGAGCACGCCCATGAACAGCGGCAGCTCGTCGGTGATGAAGATCTCGTCGTACCAGCGCTTGTGGGCGACGTACTCCTCGCCGGGCTGGGAGGCGAGGAAGCGGCTGACCCGGTCGCAGGAGCGGATGCGGTCGCGGACGTTGACCGGCTCGGTGCGGCGCTGGGTGATGGAGGGGGCGCCGCCGGTGCGCTGGCGCCACAGGTAGATCGGCTCGCCGAGCACGTCGACCGCGGAGGCCAGGAAGTGCGCGGGCAGGGTGACCGGGGCGTCCTCGTAGAGGATGCCGGGGAACTCGAAGGCGTGCCTGTCCCAGAACGAGCGGCGGAAGACCTTGTTCCAGGCGGTGCGGTCGTAGACGAGGTTCTTGTCGCGGCTGATGTGGGTGCGGGTGCGGTCGGTGCGCAGCCGCTTCTCGTGCAGCGGGGAGGGAAGGACCTCGCCGGCCTTGAGCAGGTTGACGTTGCCGCTGACGAAGTCCGAGCCGGACGCCTCCAGGCTGGCGATGCACCGCTCGTAGGCGTCGGGCAGCACGACGTCGTCGCTGTCGACGAACGCGAGGAACTCGGTGCCCTCGGACAGGTGGGCCACGCCGGTGTTGCGGGCCGGGCCGAGGCCCTTGTTCTCCTGCGCGACGACGCGGATCCGGTCGTCCTTCGCCGCCCACCTCTCGGCGATCGCCAGGCTGCCGTCCGTGGAGCCGTCGTCCACGACGATTGCCTCCCAGTCGGTGAACGTCTGGTCCGCGATCGACTGCAGGCACTCGTCGAGGAAGAGTTCCACGTTGTACACGGGAACGACTAGTGACAGACGGGGAGGCATCTGCGGTACTGCGCCTTTCTCAGGTTCGTAAGTGTCCGGCGGTGACCGGACCCGCCGGACACGGTAGCTCTAGCCCCGCGCGATGCGGCTCGGACGCTCCGCCGGAAGGGTCACCGGCGGGACGTCCTCCTGGTTCAGGAAAACCCTGCGTACCACACGCTCCGCCGCCCGGCCGTCGTCGAACTCGCAGAACCGCCTGCGGAACTCGGCGCGCGCCTTGGCGGAGGTGTCGTCGCACCAGCGCCCCGTGAGGAAGACGTCCAGGAGGTCCTGTTCGGTTTCCACCACGTGGCCGGGCGACTCTACGTGAATGTCGAAGTACGTGCCCCGGGTGGCCCGGTACACCTCCCAGTCGTTGGCGAACAGGACGATCGGCCGGTCCAGCAGCGCGTAGTCGAACATCAGCGAGGAGTAGTCCGTCAGGAGACAGTCTGCCGCCAGGTACAGCTCCTCCACCGACGGGTACCCGCTCACGTCGACGACCGGCGAGCCGTCCGCGGCGCCCGGGCCGGTGCCCAGGTTGAAGTAGTGCACGCGCGCGAGCACCGTGAAGCCGTCGCCGAGCCGCTCGGCGAAGTGCTCCAGGTCCAGCAGCGGCTTGGGCACGGCCTGGTAGTCGCGGTGGGTCGGCGCGTACAGCACGACCTTCTGCCCCGCGGCGAGACCGAGTTTGGCGCGGGCCCGCGCCCGGTCCTCCTCCGTGGCGTTGACCAGCACGTCGTTGCGCGGGTAGCCGTAGTCGAGGGAGGTGTACTCGGCCGGGTAGGCGCGGTTCCAGATCGCGGTGGTGAAGCTGTTGGCGGAGATGCTGTAGTCCCAGCGGTCGATCCGCTTGATCAGCGTCTCCATGTCGAGATCGGCCTGGCCGATCGGGTAGTCGACGAGGTCCACGCCCATCCGCTTGAGCGGCGTGCCGTGATGGGTCTGTACGAAGATTTGACCCGGTCGTTTGACGACCAGCGTCGGAAAATTGACGTTGTTGACCAAGTATTTGCTGCGGGCCATCGCCTTCCAGAAGCCCCACGAGCCCGGTCGCACCACGGTGGTCCCGGCCGGCGGCGTGTTGCGCGCGCCCGGCTTGAGCACCCACGTGGTCTTCACGTGCGGGGCGAGCTCCAGCAGCTTCTGGTGGATGGCCGCCGGGTTGCAGGCGTAGTCGGCGTTCCAGTACGCGGCGAAGACGGCGGTGTCCTTGCGCACCGGCAGCATCCGCTGGCCCCGGTAGTACGCCCGCAGCACCACCGAGCGCACCGGCTTCTTCAGCCGGCGGGCGGCGCGGTAGGCGCGGCGCGCGACGGGACGCAGCCGTCCCGGGAGCCGCTGGGCGAGGCGGCGCCTGGCCGGCGTGGCCGAGGCGGTCTTCGGCGCGCGGTAGCCCTCGGGGCGGCGGGCGCGCTCGGCGTCGAGCCGCCGGGCGCGGAACTCGGCGCGCGCGTCGGCGGGCAGCCGTCCCGGCATCCGCTCGATGACGCCCAGGTGGAAGGTCATGCGCTCGTACAGCGGTCCGCGCCAGTGGTCGAACTGCGGGTGCTGGTCGAGGAAGGAGAAGACCAGGTCGTACTGGTCGAAGACGTCGAAGTGCTTACGGCTGGAGGAGGACAGGATCGAGCCCTGGCGGCGCTGGCGGTAGTGCACGCACACCCGGTCCAGCAGGGCGATCGTCTCCGCGGCCACCAGCACCGGGTACGTCCACGGGGTGTCCTCGTAGTAGCCGGCCGGGTACTCGAAGCCCCAGCGCTCCACGAAGTCGCGGCGGTAGGCCTTGTTCCAGGCGACCTGCAGCAGCTGCAGCAGATCGGGGTGGTCGTCCAGGCGGAAGGCGCCCCGCGGGCCGTCGGAGAGCACCGACCGCTTGGCGTTGGGGGAGACCCGGCCGTCCCAGTAGGTGCGCTCGTAGTCGAAGACCAGCAGCTCGGGGTCGCCGGTCTCCTCCAGGCGGCGCGCGATGGCCTGCAGGGAGCCGGGCAGCAGCGTGTCGTCGCTGTCCAGGAAGATCAGATAGGTGCCCCGGGCGCGGGCCATGCCGGCGTTGCGCGCCCGGCCGAGCCCCACGTTCTGCTCCAGCTGCACCGCCACCACGCGCGAGTCCAGGCCCGCGTACTCGTCCATGATCGCGCCGCACGCGTCGGGTGAGGCGTCGTTGACCGCGATGACCTCGAAGTCCGTGAAGGACTGGCTGAGCACCGAGTCGAGACAGTCGCGCAGATAGGCCTCGACCCCGTACGCCGGCACGACGATGCTGAACCGGGGCGTGGCGCTGTCCTGGGCTTGCGTGGGAATCATGTGGGCTTTGCGCTTTCGGAGGGGGGAAGCGGGGCGCGGTGCCGCGGGGCGGGAGTGGGGGGCGGGCAGCCGCCCGCCCCGGGGCGGGACGTCACTCGGATCTGGTCAGGGCGTACCTCAGCAGACGGCGCGTGGCGTCGGACTGCTTGTGGCGCAGCGCGCCGGGCAGCATCGTCAGGGCGTGCAGCCGCATGGACAGGTGCCGCCGCGCGGACCGGGCGGCCTTGGGCCAGCCGTGGCGGTCCAGCTCGTCGGCCACCTCGTTGAAGAACCGTACGGCCTCGCCGAAGCGGGCGCCGGTGACGGCCTCCGCCGAGGACAGGCTGCCGGAGTGGCGCCGGTAGCGGAACGCCGGGGTGGGCTCCACGACCAGCTTCTCGCCGCGCCGGATCAGCTCGATGATCAGCGCGAGGTCCTGGATGACCGAGAGGTCCTCGCGGAAGTTGACCGCCTTGACGGCGTCGGCGCGCCACAGGATCGACGGGAAGTACAGCCAGTTCCCGCCGAGCAGGTTCGCGGCCAGCGGCTCGCCCGACAGCACCAGGCGGCGGCCGTTGTGCTTGGGCGCGTACAGGCGCCGCTTGACCTCGTCGCCGAGCGAGGTGGAGGGGTTGCCGTGCTCGTCGATGACCTCGACGCCGGGCTGGTAGATCGCCGCGTCCGGGACGGCCTCGACCGCCGCCCGCATCGTCTCGACGTACGTCGGCAGCAGCAGGTCGTCGCTGCCGAGCATGGTGAAGTGCGTCGACTCCACCAGCTCCACGCACTTGCGGAAGTTGCGGGTGATGCCGAGGTTCTGCTCGTTGCGCAGGTAGCGCACGCGCTCGTCGCCGAGCGAGGCGAACCACTCCGGGACGCCCGGCTCGCGGCCGTCGTCGACGACGGTGAGCCGCCAGTCCTTGTCGGTCTGGTCCAGCACGCTCTGCACGGCTGCCTGCATCAGGGCGGTGTCGCCGTAGTGCGGCAGCATGATGTCCACGGTCCGCACGCGCGTCACTTCCCGTTCCGGGCGGGCTTGAGGACCGAGCGGCGGCTGAACGCGAGCAGCAGGATCATGCCGATGCGGCCCAGGTACAGGGTGGCCTTCAGCGGGGACTGGCTCGGGGTGCCGGTGGTGCGCGGGCGCATCGCGACGGGCACCTGCTCGACGCGGTAGCCGGCGCGGATCACGGCGATCGTGGACTCCACGGTGTCGCCGAGGTACTCGACCGGGTACCAGCGGGCGAACACGTCGATCAGGTCGCGGTTGGAGGCCCGGAAGCCGGAGGTGACGTCGGTCAGCCTGGTGCGCGCCATGCGGGACAGCCAGAACGCCAGCACCAGCATCGCCCAGCGGCGCGGGCCGCGGGCCTGGTACTCGCCGGTGCCGGCGAACCGGGCGCCCATCACGAGGTCGGCGCCGGCGTCGAGGCGGGCGAGCAGCTCGGGCACGTTGCGCGGGTCGTGCTGCCCGTCGGCGTCGACCTGGATGGCGACGTCGTACTCGCGGTCGTGGGCGTACTTGTACCCGGCGCGCATGGCGCCGCCCACCCCGAGGTTGTACGGCAGCTTCAGCACCGTCGCGCCGGCCGCGCGGGCGACCGCGGCGGTCTCGTCCGCGGAGCCGTCGTCCACGACGAGGACGTCGGCGCCCGGGAGGGTGGCGTGGACCTCCTTGATGACGTCGGCGACGCCGTCCGCCTCGTTCCACGCGGGCATGATGATCAAAACGCGCTTGCCGTCGATCACTTGGTCTCCCCCTGTTCGGCGGCGGAAGCGGAGGACGCGGAGGGGGTCTCCGACTCGGCGAGACGGGACCGCAGCTCCTGGACGTCGATACGGAGCAGCGCCACCTCTTCGGAGAGGGTGCGGCCCTCCTCCTCCAGATGTCCGACTTCCCAGCTCAGCTGGAGCGAGACGATGAAGAGGAAGACCACGCTCAGGAACAGGATGAGGCTGACGCCGGAACGGACCCCGACGACGCGGGCCACCGAGTCCAGACCCGAGGGGAAGAACCCGAGCGGAATGATCACCAGTCCGGTGAGCACCCACAGGAACGCGTACTTCTCCTTGAGCTTGCGGCGCCGCAGCAGCTCCACGATGCACGTGACGAGGACGACTCCGGTGACCGAAGTCAGCATCCACAACTGCATACCGCACTCCGGTGTATCGGACGACTCATGGAAAGGGCCTGTCTACTCTTCCAGGGGTGTACCAGGGGATAGCGGCTGCTGAGGGACCCACCCGACCGGAACTCCGCTGCACGCGGAGGGACGGTTACGAAGAGTGATGAAATGGCGGTCACCCTATGAGCGCACCGGGCGGTAGCTTACACGAGCGCGAATGGCGAGTGACATACAGATGGCCACCGTCAGTGACCCTGCCGTATAGGCCACTTCGACCCGTGTGCGCAGGTCCAGCGGGCTCAGCGTGACCCCGATCAGCACCGCCGTGCCCAGCACCCAGGACAGCAACTGCAGTCGCGCACCGTTACTGGTGAGCAGCGCCTGTCCCAGCACCATGGCCAGCATGTACAGCGTCGTACCGGCCGACAGCCAGGCGAAGTCCGTGGCCCCGAGCACATCGGGGGCGCCGAACACCGTCGGCAGCATCGCGGGTCCGAGCGCGACCGCGCCCAGTCCGCCGGCGACGCCGAGCCCGGCCGTGATCGACGCGGCCCGCAGCAGCAGCCGGCGGTAACCCTGCGTGTCCCCCTCGGCCGCCGCCGACGACAGGCCCGCGAGCAGCGACACCTGGAAGGCGCCGAAGACGAACAGCGGCACCCGGGCCAGCACCAGCGCCGACAGCAACGCCGCGACGAGCGCGTCGTCGTCGGTGGAGATCACCTTGGTGCTGATCACCGCGATGTTGACGAGCAGCTGCGCGAGCAGGGTCGAGCCGACCAGCAGCCCGAGGTGCTCGATCAGTTCCCGCCAGTGCGCCTGCGACCCCGGCTTCGCCCCCTGGAACACCGGCTTGAGCGTCGCCAGTACGGCCAGCAGCGGGGCCACGGTGAGTACGGCCGCGAACGCGAACGGCGAGGTCACGCCGGCCACCGCCAGCGCCCCCGACAGCACGATCCGCAGCACCCCGTCCAGGCCCAGCTGCATGCCGTACGCCTGGAAGCGGCCGAGTCCGGCGAGGATGCCGCGCGTCACGTAGGCCACCGCCAGCGCGGCGAAGGCACCGGCGAGGGAGTACACGAGGCTGGTGTCGCCGTGGAAGAACAGGTCGGCGATCCAGCCGGCGAACGCCACGAGCGGCACCAGCACCAGCGCCAGCAGGCTCGCGGAGAGCGCGGCGCCGCGCCGCAGCACCGGCAGCACCCCGTCACCGTGCACCACACGCGCGGCGACGATCCGGGTGATCTCCTGCTCGACCGGGAAGAACAGGCCAAGCCCGATGGAGAACACCACCGTCCACAGCACCGAGAAGCTCGCCATGTCGTCGACGGCGAGCGTGTGGCCCGCCGCCGCGAGATGGACATAGCTGGCGACGCCGAGCACCGCGGTGCCGGCGCCGACGAACGCGGTGCCCTGCGGCAGTGCCGTGGTGATGCGGTCGAGGAGGCTCACGCGCGCGTCCGCTCCTCGCCGGCCATCACCTTCAGCGCCTCGGCCAGCTGCTCCCGCCAGTGCGGCTGCACCGCGACGCCCGCCTCGGCCCACCGCTCGTGCGCGAGCACGCTGTAGGAGGGGCGGCGGGCCGGCCGGACGAACTTCTCCGACGTCGTCGGCCGCACCCGCTCCGGGTCCAGACCGGTCAGCTCGAACGCGGCCCGGGCCAGGTCGAACCAGGTGCCCGTGCCCGAGGCGGTGCCGTGGTAGACGCCCGCCGGGGCCCGCCCGGCCAGGGCGGCCTCGGCGAGGTCGGCGATCTGCCGGGACAGCGCGACCGTCCAGGTGGGCTGGCCGCGCTGGTCGTCGACGACCTCCACGGTGTCGCGCTGCGCGGCCAGCTTCAGCATGGTCGCGACGAAGTTGCGCCCGTGCGCGCCGTACAGCCACGCCGTGCGCACCACATAGCCGCGCTCGGGCAGCAGCTCGGTCACCGCCTGCTCACCGGCCAGCTTGCCGCGGCCGTAGGCGTTGACCGGCGCGGTGGGCGCGTCGTGCCGGTACGGCTCGGTGGCGTCGCCGGGGAAGACGTAGTCGGTGGAGACCTGGATCAGTACGGCACCGCTGCCGGCGCACGCCTCGGCGAGCACCCGGGGGCCCTCGCCGTTGACGCGGGTGGCCGCGGCCTCCTCGGTCTCGGCGCCGTCCACGTCGGTCCACGCGGCGGCGTTGACCACCACGTCGTGACCGGCGACGGCCGCGCGCACCGCGTCGGCGTCGGTGATGTCCAGCCCGTGCCGCGTCACCGCGTTTACGTGCAGCCCGCGCCCGCCGAGGACGTGGGTCAGATCACGGCCGAGCATGCCGGCCGCGCCGGTGATGAGGACCCGGGTCATGCCGTCAGCGCCGCCTTCTCCTTGAGCGGCTCCCACCAGGCGCGGTTGTCGCGGTACCACTGCACGGTGTCGGCCAGGCCCTGCTCGAAGGTGACGAGCGGCTTGTAGCCCAGCTCCTCCTGGATCTTGGCGATCGACAGGGAGTAGCGCAGGTCGTGGCCCTTGCGGTCCTCGACGTGCTCGACCATGTCCCAGCCCGCGCCGCATGCCTGAAGCAGCAGCCCGGTCAGCTCCTTGTTGGTGACCTCGGTGCCGCCGCCGATGTGGTAGACCTCACCGGCGCGGCCGCCGCGCAGCACCATCTCGATGCCCCGGCAGTGGTCGGACACGTGCAGCCAGTCGCGCACGTTCAGGCCCTCGCCGTACAGCGGGACCTTCTTGCCGTCCAGCAGGTTCGTGGTGAACAGCGGGATCATCTTCTCGGGGAAGTGGTACGGCCCGTAGTTGTTGGAGCAGCGGGTGACCACGACGTCCATGCCGTGCGTGCGGTGGTACGACAGCGCCAGCAGGTCCGAGCCGGCCTTGGAGGCCGAGTACGGGGAGTTCGGCGCCAGCGGCCAGTCCTCGGTCCACGAGCCCTCGGCGATCGAGCCGTACACCTCGTCGGTGGAGACGTGCACGAACCGGCCCACGCCGTGCCGCTTCGCGGCGTCCAGCAATACCTGCGTGCCCAGCACGTTCGTGGTGACGAACGGCGAGGCGTCCATGATCGAGCGGTCCACGTGGGACTCGGCGGCGAAGTGCACCACCGCGTCCTGGCCGCGCATCACGTCGTCGACGGTCGCGAAGTCGCGGATGTCGCCGTGCACGAACGTGTAGCCGCTCTTGCCGGCCACCGGGGCGAGGTTCGCCTCGTTCCCGGAATAGGTCAGGTTGTCCAGCACGGTGACCTGGGCACCCTCGCCGGAGGGCAGCTCTCCGAGAAGCAGGGCGCGCACGAACTGTGAACCGATGAATCCGGCGCCGCCGGTGACGAGAATCTTCATAAGGCCCACTATCCTAGGCGCAGCCGTGAGGCCTCCCGTTCGGTGCCGGCTGGGTGCCCGTTGGGTCCTGGTTGGATGCGTGTTCGGCCGCCGTTCCGTGGCCGTTCTCACCCCCGTCTCACCCAGTGGATGGCCGGGGCGGTCATCCGCCTGCCGTAGGCTGCGTGCCCATGCGTGGAATTGTGCTCGCCGGTGGTACCGGCTCCCGTCTGTGGCCGATCACCCGTGCGGTGTCGAAGCAGCTGATGCCGGTCTTCGACAAGCCGATGATCTACTACCCGCTGTCCACCCTGGTCATGGCCGGGCTGCGGGACATCCTGGTCATCACCGGTCCCGACGAGCGCCCCCAGTTCGAGCGGCTGCTCGGCGACGGCTCCGACTGGGGCCTGAACATCGAGTTCGCCACGCAGGACAAGCCCAACGGCATCGCCGAGGCCTTCGTCATCGGCGAGGAGTTCATCGGCGACGAGCCCGTCGCGCTGATCCTCGGCGACAACATCTTCCACGGCGTCGGCCTCGGCCGGCAGCTCGCCAAGTACTCCGACCCGGAGGGCGGCGTCGTCTTCGCGCACGCCGTCTCCGACCCGACCGCCTACGGCGTCGTCGACTTCGACGAGGACGGGCGCGCCCGCTCCATCGAGGAGAAGCCGAAGAACCCCAAGTCCCGCTACGCGGTGCCGGGCCTGTACTTCTACGACAGCCGGGTCGTCGAGATCGCCCGGAACCTCACCCCCAGCGCCCGCGGCGAGCTGGAGATCACCGACGTCAACGCCTACTACCTGGAGCGGGGCGAGCTGCAGGTCTCCGTCCTCGACCGCGGCACCGTCTGGCTGGACACCGGCACCTTCCAGTCCCTCGTCCAGGCCTCCGAGTACGTCCGCGTCGTCGAGGAGCGCCAGGGCATGAAGATCGGCTGCCTGGAGGAGGCCGCCTGGCGCGCCGGGTTCATCGACGACGACCGGCTGCGCGAGCTGGCCGAGCCGCTGACCAAGAGCGGCTACGGCAACTACCTCCTGGACCTGCTCGACCACGAGTCCGGTCGCGCCTGAGAGCCGGCGAAGAAGTAAGGGGACACACGTCATGAAGGTCAACCCCCTCGGCATCGAGGGCGCGTGGGAGTTCGTCCCGCAGCAGCACGGCGACGCCCGCGGACTGTTCCTGGAGTGGTACAAGGCCGAGCGCATGGCCGAGGCCGTCGGCCACCCGCTGAACCTCAAGCAGGGCAACCTCTCCGTCTCCGCCGCCGGCGTGGTGCGCGGCATCCACTTCGCCGACGTGCCGCCCGGGCAGGCCAAGTACGTCACCTGTGTGCGCGGCGCCGTGCTCGACGTCATCGTCGACGTGCGGGTCGGCTCGCCCACCTTCGGGCAGTGGGAGGCCGTCCGCCTGGACGACCAGGAGCGCAAGGCCGTCTACCTCTCCGAGGGACTCGGCCACGGCTTCTGTGCGCTCACCGACGACGCCACCGTCACCTATCTGTGCTCCGAGGGCTACGCCCCGCAGCGCGAGCGGACGGTGTACCCGCTGGACGCGACGATCGGCATCGAGTGGCCGGTCGAGGGCGAGCCCGAGCTGTCCGCCAAGGACGCCCAGGGACCGACGCTCCAGCAGGCGCGCGAGGCGGGCATCCTGCCGGTGTACGAGGAGTGCCTGGCGTTCCGGGCGTCCCTCGCCGAGCGCGACTGAGCGCTCACGTTCGGTTCACGCATGCTTACGGTGCGCAGACACCCGGCTGTTAGGGTGCGCGGATGACCTGGCTGATCACCGGCGGTGCCGGCTACATCGGTTCCCACGTCGTCAAGAGCATGACCGAGGCGGGTGAGCCGGTGGTCGTCGTGGACGACCTCTCCAGCGGCGACCCGCGCCGGCTGCCGCCGCAGGTCCCGCTGGAGCGCGGCAGCGTGCTCGACCGCGCCTTCCTCGACCGTGTGCTGCGCGAGCACGCGGTCGAGGGCATCGTGCACCTCGCCGCGAAGAAGGCGGTCGGCGAGTCCGTCGAGAAGCCCCTCCTCTACTACCGCGAGAACGTGACGGGGCTTCAGATCCTGCTGGACGCCGCGGTGTCGGCGGGAGTGCGCAGCTTCCTCTTCTCCTCCTCCGCGTCCGTCTACGGCACACCGCCCACGGAACTCGTCACCGAGGACACCCCGCTCGCGCCGCTCAGCCCCTACGGCGAGACCAAGACCGCCGGCGAGTGGATGGTGCGCGCCACCGGCCGCGCCCACGGCCTGGCCACGGCGTGCCTGCGCTACTTCAACGTCGCCGGCACCGCCGAGCCGGCGCTCGCCGACACCGGCGTGTTCAACCTCATCCCCATGGTCTTCGAGCGGCTCGACGCCGGTCTGCCGCCGCTGATCTTCGGCGACGACTATCCGACGCCCGACGGCACGTGCGTGCGCGACTACATCCACGTCGCCGACGTGGCCGACGCCCACCTCGCCGTCGCCCGCCGGCTCGCCTCGGGCGCCGGCGACCTCGTCTACAACGTCGGCCGCGGCGAGGGCGTCTCGGTCCGGGAGATGATCCACCTCATCGGCGAGATCACCGGCCACGGCATCCCTCCGCAGATCACCGACCGCCGCCCCGGCGACCCCCCCAAGGTGGTCGCCACGGCCGACCGCCTGATGACAGACCTCCCCTGGAAACCCCACCACGACGTCCCCAGCATGATCACCTCAGCCTGGCAAGCCCGAAAAACAACCCAGCGCTGACCGCAAGTCACGGGGCCACTCCCCAGGTAGCTGCGGGCACTCGCGCCGCCGGACCGGCGCCCACCCAGCAGCGGCCGAGTCACCGTCCGCAGCCACGGGCATCCGATCCGCCGTAGCTGCGGGCAGTCGTGCCGCTGGGGCGGCACGGGTGGGCGCAGCGGCACCCCGCACCGCCGGGCAGCGCACCCACGGCGTCCACGAAGCCACTGGGCAACCGGCACCGCCGGGCAGCGCACCCCACGGCGTCCACGAAGCCACCGGGCAACCGGCACCGCAGGGCAGCGCACCCCACGGCGCTCACCAAAACGCCGGGCGCCGCACAACGAGGGCCACCGCACCCCACGGCGCTCACCCCCCGCCCCGCACCGCAGGTCCACGCTGCGAAACACCCGCGCACCCACCCCCCAAGCTCGCGTAGATTTTCCTTCCCGGCACGCCGCGCCCCACAGACGCGGCCCGAGGAAGCGAGTGAGGACGGCGCAGGTGGCAGTGGCAAGGCAGGACGTGACCGACGCCCGGAGGATCGTCGTCAAGGTGGGGTCCTCCTCGCTGACCACGGCCGCCGGCGGCCTGGACGCCGACCGCGTCGACGCCCTCGTGGACGTGCTCGCCAAGCACCGCAGCGGCGGCGAGAAGGAGATCGTCCTGGTCTCCTCCGGCGCCATCGCCGCCGGCCTGGCCCCCCTCGGCCTGCGCCGCCGCCCCAAGGACCTGGCCCGCCAGCAGGCCGCCGCCAGCGTCGGCCAGGGCCTGCTCGTCGCCCGCTACACCGCCTCCTTCGCCCGCTACGGCGTCCGCGTCGGCCAGGTGCTGCTGACCAGCGACGACATGAGCCGCCGCACCCACCACCGCAACGCCTCCCGCACGCTGGACAAGCTGCTGGCGATGGGTGCCTTCCCGATCGTCAACGAGAACGACACCGTCGCCACGGACGAGATCCGCTTCGGCGACAACGACCGCCTCGCCGCCCTGGTGGCCCACCTCGTCCACGCCGACCTGCTGGTCCTGCTGTCCGACGTGGACGGCGTCTACGACGGCGACCCGAGCAAGCCCGGCACCTCCCGGATAGCGGAGGTGAAGGGCCCGCAGGACCTCGCGCACGTGGAGATCGGCAGCGCCGGCAAGGCGGGCGTCGGCACCGGCGGCATGGTCACCAAGGTCGAGGCGGCCCGGATCGCGGCCGCCGCCGGCATCCCGGTGGTGCTGACCAGCGCCGTGCACGCCGCCGACGCGCTCGGCGGCGGCGACACCGGCACCTACTTCCACCCCACCGGCCGCCGCTCCGCCGACCGGCTGCTGTGGCTGCAGCACGCCTCCACCCCGCAGGGCTCCCTCACCCTGGACGACGGCGCGGTCCGTGCGGTCGTCGAGCGCCGCACGTCGCTGCTGCCGGCCGGCATCGCCGCCGTCGACGGCGACTTCAGCGCCGGCGACCCGGTCGAGCTGCGCGACCGGCAGGGGAAGCCGGTGGCCCGCGGCCTGGTCAACTTCGACGCCAAGGAGATCCCCCGGCTGCTCGGCCGCTCCACCCGGGAACTGGCCCGCGAGCTGGGCCCGGCGTACGAACGCGAGGTCGTACACAGGGACGACCTGGTGTTGCTGCAGCCGTAAACCGGGTCGAACGTGCCCGTAACCGGGGTCGAAACGTCCGCTTCCGCGGGCGACGTTCCGCAAAACCGCCCCGCGAAGCCGTGCGGCCTGCTGGACTTTGGGTGAGGCACCCATCCTTGTCTCAGGGACACATCCGCACGAGCACTGGGCGAAGGAGGCCGTCGTGGCCGTCGTGAGACGAGTGCGACCCGGGGCGGCGGCATCCCGCGGCGGCGCGGGCGGCGGCGCGGCGGGCGGCGGCCGCGCACCCCGGGCGGCCGGTGAGGAGCGCGCCCTGTCGTCCGTCACGGCCGGCGAGCGGCAGGAGACGCCGCCCGAGGACCTGCCCCGGCTGTGGCACGTCACCCTCAGTGTCTCCGGCGAGCCCGCCCCGCTGCCCGAGCTGCGCCGCGCCCTCGAACAGCTCGCGCACGACCACCCCTTCCTGCTGACCAGCAGATACGCCGCGGACCACGCCGAGATCCGGTACTGGGAGGAGGCCCGCGACCTGCACGACGCGGCCGCCGTCGCCCTCAGGCTGTGGGGCGAGCACCGCCGCACCGCCGGGCTGCCGGCCTGGGAGATCGTCGGCCTGGAGGTCATCGACCGCGAGACCTACCACCAGCGCGTCGCCGAGGGGTACGGACCGCCACCCGCCTCCCGTGTCGGGGTCCAGCCGTTTTGAGATGCTCCGGGACGGTTGATCCCGTCTCGGGGTGTGAAACGCGCGGTGAGCGGCCCGGCCGGCCGCACTACGCTTCCCTCATGACCACGCTCTCGCCGTACGACTCGATGTCCCCGGTCAGCCAGGCCGCCTACCGTGCCAAGGCGGCCGCCGCCACGCTCGCGCCGCTGCCGCGGGCCGAGAAGGACGACGCGCTGCTCGCCGTCGCGGACGCGCTGGAGGTCCGTACGAGCGAGATCGTCGAGGCGAACGCCCTCGACGTGGCCAAGGCCCGCGAGAACGGCATGAGCGAGGGCATGGTCGACCGGCTCACCCTCACCCCGGAGCGGGTCCGCGCCATCGCCTCCGACGTACGCGACGTGGCCGCGCTGCCCGACCCGGTCGGCGAGGTGGTGCGCGGCTCGACCCTGCCCAACGGCATCGACCTGCGCCAGGTCCGGGTGCCCCTCGGCGTCGTCGGGATCATCTACGAGGGCCGCCCCAACGTCACCGTCGACGCCGCCGCCCTGTGCCTGAAGTCCGGCAACGCCGTGCTGCTGCGCGGCTCCTCCTCGGCGTACCAGTCGAACACCGCCCTGGTGCGGGTGCTGCGCGACGCCGTCGGCGGTGCCGGGCTGCCCGCCGACGCGATCCAGCTGGTGCCCGGCGAGAGCCGGGAGAGCGTGCGCGAGCTGATGCGCGCCCGCGGCCTGGTCGACGTGCTCATCCCGCGCGGCGGCGCCTCGCTGATCAACACCGTGGTGCAGGAGTCCGTCGTCCCGGTGATCGAGACCGGCACCGGCAACTGCCACGTCTACGTCGACGCCCAGGCCGACCTCGACATGGCCGTGGACATCCTGATCAACTCCAAGGCGCAGCGGGTCGGCGTGTGCAACGCCGCCGAGACCCTGCTGGTCCACCAGGACATCGCCGCGGAGTTCCTGCCGCGCGCCCTGGACGCCCTCGCCGACGCCGGGGTGACCGTGCACGCCGACGAGCGGGTGCAGGCGTACGCCAAGGAGTCCCGCGCCACCGTGGTGCCGGCCACCGCGGAGGACTGGGAGACCGAGTACCTGTCGTACGACATCGCCGCGGCCGTGGTGGACTCCCTGGACAAGGCCGTCGAGCACATCCGGCTGTGGACGTCCGGTCACACCGAGGCCATCGTGACCACCTCGCAGCAGGCGGCCCGCCGATTCACCCAGTTGGTGGACTCCACCACGGTCGCCGTGAACGCCTCCACCCGGTTCACCGACGGCGGCCAGTTCGGCTTCGGTGCCGAGATCGGCATCTCCACGCAGAAGCTTCACGCGCGCGGCCCGATGGGCCTGCCGGAACTCACCAGCACCAAGTACATCGTCACGGGCGACGGGCACATCCGGCGCTGAGCCACGGCGGTCGTACGCGGCCCGCGGGGCCGTACCGGACGAGGGGCATATGCGGACGGCATGTGCCCCTCGGTCTTTCCGTGCGTGGCCTGAACGGCACCCCGCCCGCCGGACGAATTTCCATACCGTCTGCCCAAATTGACCCCCCAGGTCTACTCTGGATCCGTGCCGGAGGACGTGGGGGGTACGCCGTTCCCTGACGGCTGGGAGCCCGACGACGACCACGACCGCGGGGTGTCGGACGAAGAGTTCGCCTCCGTGGTGTTCGACGAGGCCTTCGTCCGGGCGGCCACCGTCCACGAACCGACGGCCGTCGAACGCCTCCTCGCCGCCGCCCAGGCCCGCGCCGAGGCCTCCGAGGCCGAGGCCCGCCGCGCCCACCACCGGGGCGAGGGCTACGACGACCACGGCCCGGGCGGGCGCGGCGCTTTCGGCCATGATCCCGACGTCGACGACCTGGACGACCCCACCTTCTTCGACGACCGCCACCGCCTCTTCGGGCCGTACGCCAAACAGGTGCGCTGGCACCGGCCCGTCGCCTGGATGCTCGCCCTCGTGATGGGCATCGGCATGGTCGCGCTGGCCTTCGCCGCGGTCTACCGGGGCGGTTCCGCCGGTGACCGGGACCAGGCTCCGCCGCCCGCGTCCACCGGCCTGGAACAGAGCCCTCCGGCGGTTCCCTCGGCCTCCGCGGACTACTCCCACCCGGCGGTGCCCGCCGATCCGCGCACGCCCTGACCGACCGGCCGAACGCCCCCGGCGGCCGGTGAGAGGCTGTCAGAAGTTGACGTGTACCAGGGCGTTTACCGCGCGTGCCGGAGACCTACTCTGAATATATGGGCGGGCCTGGAGAGCCACCCGAGGGGACACCCGAGGGCGCCCCCGGTGGTGGAGAGGACGAGTACCGATCCGTCGTGTTCGACGAGTCGTTCGTTCGTGCTGCCCGCCTCCAGGAGTACTCCGCCGAGGAGCGCATGGCCGAGCACACTCCCGCCGTGCGCCGCCGCCCGCCCCTGCACCGCGGGCTGTCCCGGCAGGCCCTGCTGCTGGTCCTGCTCGTCGCGGTCGCCTTCGGCACCGCGGTCTACATGGGCGTACGGCACCCCTACGGCTCGGCCGCGATCCGCCGGCCCCCCGACCCGCTGCGCATGACCGTCATCCCGCTCGCCCCGCAGGGCAAGGTCCCCGGCACGGCCGACACCGACCAGCTGTACGCGCACAGCCCCGCCGCGCAGTTCCGGATCGGCGCCGAGGGCATCCCGCTGCCGGCCTCGCAGAGCACCGCGCACTTCTCCGACAGCCAGGTCGTGGCCGCCCTCACCACCGCCAAGGACTACCTCGTCCGCTCCTCGCTCTACCCCGAGGTGCTCACCGGGCAGCAGGTCCGCCCCGTGCGCGTCCTGCTCGACACCGACCAGCTCGACCAGTTCGACCAGAGCTTCCGCCGGCCGGCCGCCGACGGACGGCACGCGCCCACCGGCTGGATGGTCCGCCTCGACCCCTCCCAGGCCGAACTCGCCGACTCCAAGATCCGCGTCCAGGGCACCCTGACGGCCGCCGAGACCGACGCCGCGACCCTGGAGGTCACGGCCGACCACACCTTCGTCTACGCCCTGCGGCCCACCGGCTCCGGCGGCCACGCGCAGGCGTCCCTGTTCACCGTGCGCCGTCAGCTGCAGTTCCGCTTCGACCGGGACGACCTGCGGCTGCACCAGGCCCAGCTGGTCGCCTCGTATCTGCAGGCGGGCCCGCTGTCCTGCGCCGAGGACGCCACCGACCGCCTGCACCCGCTGCTGGCCGGGCAGACCGCGAAGTCCGGCGGCCCGGCCGGCACCGACCCGTACGCGACCGGCAGCGCCACCGCCCTGTGCGGCACCCTCGCCACCAGCGCCCAGCCCCGGGTGTGACCCGGGCGGCGCGATAGCTGGGTGTGACCCGGGCGGCGCGACACCTGGGTGTGACCCCGGCGGCGCGACACCGCCACGGTCCGCCCGGTCAGTCCTCCTCGCCGGGCGGGGTGTCCTTCGGCGGCGCGTCCTTCGGCGGTGCGTCCTTCGACGCGCGGTCGCCGGGCGGCGGCGGGCTGGTGAAGCCGCTGAAGCCGCGCCGCACCCGGCCGCCCAGGTCGCCCGCACCGCCCGCGAGGTCGCTGACCAGCTTCATCAGCGGATCCTTCGACGTCTTGACGTGGTTGGCATAGTGCGCCGCGGACTCCCGGAAGGAGTCCGACACCGAGGTGTCCTTGTCCTCGGTGCGCCGCGCGTAGTGACCGTCCATGATCCGCTGGAAGTCCCGGGACTGCGCCCACTTCTTCAGCTCGGCCGCCCGCACGGTGGTGAACGGGTGCGAGCGCGGCAGCACGTTCAGGATCTTCAGCACCGAGTCGCGCAGATCGCCCGCCGACTCGTACTCCTCGGCCTGCTGCAGGAACGCGTCCACGTTCATCTCGTGCAGGTGGTTGCCGCCGGCGATCTTCATCAGGCCGCGCATCGAGGCCTGCACGTCCTGCCCGACCAGCAGGCCCGCCCGGTCGGCGGACAGCTCCGACTTGCGGAACCACTCCCGCAGCCCCGTCACGATCGCCATGATCGCGAGGTTGCCCAGCGGGATCCAGGCCACCCGGACCGCCAGGCTCGTCAGGAACAGCAGGATCGTGCGGTACACGGAGTGGCCGGACAGCGCGTGCCCCACCTCGTGCCCGACGACCGCCCGCATCTCCTCCTCGTCCAGCAGCTCCACCAGACCGGTGGTGACCACGATGATCGGCTCGTCCAGGCCGATGCACATCGCGTTGGGCTGCGGGTCCTGGGCGACGTACATCGGCGGGACCTTCTCCAGGTCCAGGATGTAACAGGCGTCCCGCAGCATGTCGTTGAGGTGCGCGAACTGCTGGTCCGAGACCCGCACGGAGTCGGACAGGAACAGCAGCCGCAGGCTCCGCTCCGGCAGCAGCCCGCTCAGCGCCTTGAACACCGTGTCGAAGCCGCTCAGCTTGCGCAGCGCGACCAGGGCGGACCGGTCGGCCGGATGCTCGTAGGCGCGCGAGGAGATCCCCGGGAACCGCCTGCGCCGCCTGCTCGGCACGCTTCCGCGCCCGGTGTCTTCGTGGCCGTCGTCGGACATGTGATCCCCCATGTGCGTCGGTGGGGCCGCGCCGCGGCCCGGTGCGCCCCCGAAGCAGAGCCCAGCCTAGGCGGAGTTACCGTGGACGGGCACTACAGCGAAGGAGTTCCACGCCATGGAGCACACCCCCCGGGCCGACTGGCTCACCGAGGCCGCGAGCGCCGTCCAGCACCAAGGGGGCGGCAATCTGCTCCGGGTCGTCCTGATCGTGATGATCCTGGGGTGCGCGCTGATGGGGTGGTTCCTGCTGCGGGGCTACAAGCGCAAGGACGACTGAGGACCTGCGAAGGTTCCCCAACGGTGGAGTCGGGGTGATCGCCGGCGACCGCCCCGCATACGATGAGCCGACGTCCTTATCCCGCCCACACGCGTTAGGTCCTGCCGAAGATGAGCATCCACAGCGCCGCTGCACAGTTCGTCACCCTCGCCGCCGAGGGCGGGGAGCACGGTGGAAACCACAACAGTCTCGACCCCGCGGTCACCGGTGGCTCCGCCCTCGCCATCCTGCTGCTCCTTCTGTGGATCACCACCCGCTTCAACCGCGACCGCTGATCCGGGCCCCGCGCCCGGCCGCCCCGGCCCGTCCCGGCGACGGCCGCCGCGGCCCCTTCGGGGAACGGGCGGCCGGAGCCCTCAGGCCGGGCCGGTAGGGTCTGCACGCATGGGAGAGCAGGACATGCCTACCGGTCCGGCGCACGAGACGGCCGGCGGCCCGCACCGCGGCCGGACGCCGCTCGCGCACCTGAGCGCCCCGGGCCACGGCCCGGTCAACCCGGGCAAGCGCCGCCTCGGCGTCATGGGCGGCACCTTCGACCCGATCCACCACGGCCACCTGGTGGCCGCCAGCGAGGTCGCCGCGCAGTTCCACCTCGACGAGGTCGTCTTCGTGCCGACCGGCGAGCCGTGGCAGAAGAGCCACCGCACGGTCTCCCCGGCGGAGGACCGCTACCTGATGACGGTCATCGCGACCGCCGAGAACCCGCAGTTCTCCGTCAGCCGTATCGACATCGACCGCGGCGGCCCCACCTACACCGTGGACACCCTGCGCGACCTGCGGGCCCTCAACCCCGACACGGACCTGTTCTTCATCACCGGCGCCGACGCCCTCTCCGCGATCCTGACCTGGCGCGACACCGAGGAGCTGTTCTCCCTCGCGCACTTCGTCGGCGTCACCCGGCCCGGCCACCACCTCGACGACCCCGGACTGCCGGAGGGCGGCGTCTCGCTCGTCGAGGTGCCCGCGCTCGCCATCTCCTCCACCGACTGCCGGGCGAGGGTCGCCAAGGGCGAACCCATCTGGTATCTGGTGCCGGACGGAGTCGTGCGCTACATCGACAAGCGCGAGCTGTACCGCGGCGAGTGAGCCGAGAGGGGCACCGGTGAACGACCGATACGACGCGGGACACGGCGGCCACGGCGGCGACCAGCACGACCAGCACCCCCAGTACGACCAGCAGGACCAGTACGGCCGGCAGAACCAGTACGACCCGTACGGCCAGTACGAACTCGTCGGCTACGACGCCTACGGACAGCCGGTCTACCGGCAGGTCCCCGCCCCGCCCCAGCCCCCGCAGACGCCCTACGACCCCTACGCGGCGCAAGGGTACGGCTACGACCCGTACGCCACCGGCACCCAGCCCCAGGCGTACGACCCCTACGCGGGCCACGGCACCGGCGCCGCGCCCACGACGCCGTACGACCCCTACGGCCAGAGCGCGGCCACCGGGCAGCAGCCCCGGGTCGCCGGGCAGCAGGCCCGCGTCGCCGAGCAGACCGCGCACATCCCGCAGCAGGCGGGCCCGGCCGACGGGGCCGACGCCTGGCAGCCCGAGCCCGAGGAGCGGCCGGCGGGGGAGTACGACACCGGGCAGTTCGCCTTCGTCGAGGAGCCGGACGACGACTCCGAGGACGTCATCGACTGGCTGAAGTTCACCGAGAACCGCACCGAGCGGCGCGAGGAGGCCCGGCGCCGCGCCCGCAGCCGCCTGACCGCCCTCGCCGTCGTCCTCGCCCTGGTCGCCGTCGGCGGCGTCGGCTGGCTCTGGTACGCCGGGAAGCTGCCCGGCCTGTCCTCCTCGGACACCAAGTCCGCCGGCGGCCGCACCGCCGCGGCCGCGCAGAAACGCGACGTCGTCGTCGTCCACCTGCACGACACCAAGAAGGGCGGCACCGCCACGGCGCTGCTCGTCGACAACACCACCACCCGGCAGGGCACCACCGTCCTGCTGCCCAACAACCTCGCCCTGACCGACGACGACGGCTCCACCACCACCCTCGCCAAGTCCGTCGACGCCGACGGCTCCTCCGGCACCCGCGACGCCCTCGACACCGTCCTCGGCACCGACATCGAGGGCACCTGGCGGCTGGACACCCCCTACCTGCAGAACCTCGTCGACGTCGTCGGCAACATCGAGGTCGACACCGACGCCGACGTCCCCGACCCGGACGCCAAGAAGAAGGGCGGCCCGCCGCTCGTCCACAAGGGCTCCGGGCAGACCCTCAGCGGAAAGATGGCCGTCGCCTACGCCACCTACCGGGCCGCCGGCGAGGCGCAGAACGCGCAGCTGCAGCGGTTCGGGCAGGTCATGCAGGGCGTGCTGCGCAAGATGTCGTCCGACCCGCAGGCCGCCACGGTCACCGTGCAGACGCTCCAGCAGATCCTGGACCCGTCCCTGACCGACAAGGACCTCGGCACCTTCCTCGCCAAGCTCGCCGACCTCGCCAAGGGCGGCGACTACAAGACGGCGTTGCTGCCGGTGCAGGGCGACGGCACCCTCAGCGCCCAGGCGGCGGACAGCGTCGTCAAGGACGTCCTCGGCGGCACCGCCAAGAGCCCCGACCAGGGCTCCGCCGTCCGCGTCTCGGTGCAGAACGCCGGCGGCGACAAGGGCGACACCGACAAGGCCAGGGTCGCGCTGCTCAACGGCGGCTTCACCTTCGTCGGCGGCGGCACCGCCCCGTCCCGGGCGACCACGCAGGTCCTGTACGCCGACGCCGCCCACAAGGACGACGCCACGGAGGTCGCCAAGACCCTGGGCCTGCCCGCCGGCGCGGTGACCCGGGGCACGGTGACGGGCAACGCGGACGTCACCGTCGTCCTCGGCCGCGACTACCCGCCCTCGGGGTGATCCTTTAATCACCCGGGGCGCCGTCGGCGGTCATGAGACCCTTGAAGGCAAACGACCGCCGACGGAAAGCCCTGTAGTGACCGCAACCGACCGCTCTGTCCAGCTGATCAACACCGCCGCCCAGGCGGCCGCGGACAAGCTCGCCCACGACGTCATCGCCTACGACGTGAGCGACGTCCTGTCCATCACGGACGCCTTCCTGCTGGCCTCCGCACCCAACGACCGCCAGGTCAAGGCGATCGTCGACGAGATCGAGGAGCGCCTGCAGAAGGAACTCGGCGCCAAGCCCGTGCGCCGCGAGGGCGACCGCGAGGCCCGCTGGGTCCTGCTCGACTACGTCGACATCGTCGTCCACGTGCAGCACAGCGAGGAGCGTGTCTTCTACGCGCTGGAGCGTCTGTGGAAGGACTGCCCCGAGCTCGACCTGCCCGAGGACGCCCGCGCCACCCGCGGCAAGGCCGAGGAGCACGCCAAGCAGCAGGCCGCCGAGGAGGCCGCCGAGCCCGACGGGGAGTGGCGATGACCGCACCCGCCGCCGGGACCGGCTCCCGGGGCGGCCGCGAGCCGGGCCGCGGCCGCCGCGTCATCCTGTGGCGGCACGGCCAGACCTCCTGGAACGTGGAGCGCCGCTTCCAGGGCTCGACGGACGTCCCGCTCACCGACACCGGCGTCGCCCAGGCCCGCCGCGCCGCGCGCCTGCTGGCCTCGCTGGGCCCCGACGCGATCATCTCCTCCGACCTGCAGCGGGCCGCCCGCACGGCCGCCGAGCTGGCCGCGCTCACCGGCCTGGAGATCACCCACGACGAGGGCCTGCGCGAGACCTACGCCGGGGTCTGGCAGGGCCTGACGCACGAGGAGATCGTCGCGCGCCACGGCGAGGAGTACGCCGCGTGGAAGCGCGGCGAGCCCGTCCGCCGCGGCGGCGGCGAACTGGAGACCGAGGTCGCCGACCGCGCCGCCCCGGTCGTGCTGCGGCACGCCGAGAAGCTGCCCGAGGACGGCACGCTCGTCGTCGTCAGTCACGGCGGCACCATCCGCACGACCATCGGCCGGCTGCTCGGCCTGGAGGCCCGCCACTGGGAGAGCCTGGGCGGGCTGTCCAACTGCTGCTGGTCCGTGCTCGGCGAGGGCGCCCGCGGCTGGCGGCTGCTGGAGCACAACGCCGGCACCCTGCCGGAACCGGTCCTCGGCGACGACGACTGACCGCCGGATCGGGCGCCGCCCGCGGCGCCCGGGACCCGGATTTCACTTTCCGGCAGGTCGCAGGCTAAAGTTCTTCTTGTTCGCCCCGCCGAGCGGGAAGAACAAGGCCAGGGGCTATAGCTCAGTTGGTAGAGCGCCTGCATGGCATGCAGGAGGTCAGGAGTTCAATTCTCCTTAGCTCCACTGATCGACATCCGGCCGGATGTCAGTGATCGGTTGATGAAGATCCCGTCCCCTTGGGGGCGGGATTTTTCATGTTCCGGGTATCGGGACGTCACGACGTGCACGCTTGTGGCCCCGCGGCTTGAGTCGGTCGGCGCCGCGAGGCGTATAGCTCTGGTGAAGCGCTTCTCACACACACGCGCGCGTTCGCCCCGCCGGCCGGGGTGGGTGCCGTGTCCGGACCGGTACGACGGCGTCGCTGACCGTATTGGTCCGGCCGTGGCAGAATCAAACGGCCGGAAGGGGGCGCGGCCCGACGGGAGGGAGTGGTGATGCCTGCGAGCATCCGCGAAGAGGTCGGTGACCTCTTCGACGCCGGCTGGACACGGGGTACGGCGACCCGGCTCAGCTGCCCTTCCTGCGGTTCCGCGCACGTGGCCCAAGTCCTCGGCGACAACGGCGGGATCAGGTACGTGTGCACGGCCTGCGGCCACAGCTGGAGCTGACCGATGGGTGCCCACAGGCGGAAGTGCGACTGGTGCGGCAGCGGTACGCCGATCGTCCGCGACATGGAACCGGTGAACCCGGACTACCAGTACTGGTGCGAGGAATGTGCGCGGGCGCTGATCATAAAAGGCGACCCGATCGAGACGTACCGCGAGCTGGAGGGCGAGCCGATCTACGGCCGGCTGCTCGAGGAACACTGCACGCTCAAACGGTTCTACTCCTTCGTCACGGCCTGACAAATCGGGCGTACGCCCCCGAGCGGGGCGCGCGGGAAACGGATTTGGCGCTGCACCCCCCGGACCTGTAATGTTTACGTCGTCGCCGGGGGAACCGAGAGGGAAACCGGGCGGCAACCAAGCAAGGGGCTATAGCTCAGTTGGTAGAGCGCCTGCATGGCATGCAGGAGGTCAGGAGTTCAATTCTCCTTAGCTCCACAGCAGTCGAGGGCGGGTCATCCGAGAGGATGGCCCGCCCTCGTCGTGTTGCCTACGTCACGCCGGTGGGCGGGGGAGGCGGCCGCCGCGGACCGCCTCCCCCCCCCGGGCCTCAGCGGCCGAGCGCTCGCCGGCCCCGCCCCTGCGACAGCACCGGCAGGTTGACGCGGGAGGAGGACTCCGCGCGCGTGTCCTCCTCGATGCGCAGCGCCAGCGCCGGGCAACGGCGCACCGCCCGCAGGGCCTTCGCCTCGGCGTACCGCGGCACCGACGCCTGCGCCACCGTCGGGAAGCCGTCGGCGCCCAGCTGGAACACCTCCGGCAGGATGTCCGCGCACAGGCCGTGCCCTCGGCACAGCGTCCAGTCCACGTAGATCTTCTGCCGGCTCGGACCGGTCTCCTCGGCCGCTCCGCCGCCCGGGATGCCCGTCGGGGCCCTGCCCCCCTCGAACAGCGGCAGCACGCCCTGCACGGGCCGTCCGCAGCCGTTGCCGAGGACGTGCGCGGCGAGGTCGTCGGTGAACGCCTTGATCGTCGACTCCAGGAACATCGCGGAGCCGTCGGGGTGCGAACACGCCCCGCGCCGCTTGACGTTCTTCGCGACCTGCTTCAGCGCCTCCAGGGCGGCCGGGCCGCCGCCGTTCAGGATGTCCTCCATGCCGCGCGCCGCGGCCGGCAGACCCAGGTAGCAGGGGCCGCACTGGCCGGCGCTCTCCTCGGCCAGCCACTGCGCCACCCGCAGCGACTCGCCCAGCGGGCAGGTCTCCTGACTGATCGGCAGGATCGCCCCGGCGCCCAATGAACCGCCCACCGCGTCCAGGGAGTTGCGTGAGACGATCGCCTCGTTCACGGTCGCCGCGTCGATCCACTTGCCGTGGTAGCCGCCGGTCAGCACACCCTGCGGCACCGGCGGCGCGCCCGCCAGCTGCAGCACGTAGCGCAGCGGGACGCCCGTGGGGACCTCGATCACCATGGGGCGCGCCACCGCGCCGGACACGGTCAGCATGACGGTGCCCGGCTCGTCGTACAGGCCGGTGTTGCCGTAGCGCTCCGGGCCGATGCGGGCGGCGATCGCGAGCTGGGCGAACGTCTCGGCGTTGGACAGCAGGGTCGGGGCGCCGCCCACGCCGCTGACCGAGGCGCTGATCTTGCGGCCGGGCGGGATCGCCGGGCCGCCGTCGATCGAGCGGATCAGGGAGGCGGCCGCGCCGGTGACCATGCGCACCGGGTTGCGCTGCACACGGGCGCGCAGCGCCGAGCGGCGGCCGTTGCTCAGGCCGCGTTCGGCGAGCGCGGCCTCCATGGAGCGCTGCGTGGACTCCCGGGTGACCCCCACCACGAGCGTGCGGGCCCCGAGGGCCTCCGCGCACAGCAGCGCACCGTCCAGGATCAGGTGCGGGGCGCGGTTGATGAGCACCGTGTCCTTGCGGCAGGCGGGTTCGTCCTCGCTGCCGTTGACGACGACGACCGGCCGCACCCCGCGGCGGATCGCCGACTCGGCGACCGAGCGCAGCTTCTTGTGGAAGGGGAAGCCCGCGCCGCCGCGGCCCCTGAGGTTGATGCGCTCGGCGAGCTGGGCGAGCTGCTCGCCGCCCAGCGGTTCGAGCGGCCCGTGCACCTTCAGGTGCATCGGGAGATCGAGTCGCTCGACAAGGTCGAAACCCGACGTGAGTTGCGGAAGCCCGACCACGCGGACCTCGGGGACGTCGGGCAGGGCCTCGTTCACCTGTAGCCTCCGGAAGGCGTGTTCCAGGGCTCGCCGGAACCCGGCGCCTCATAGGCGGCACCGGGGAGGGTTTCCGTGGCGGGACCACTGGTGTACGTGTCGTTCTGGTTGTACGCGCCGGGGCCGGGATATGTCTCACCGGTGTCGTACAGGTCACGTCCGGCGTAACCCGCGCCGCTGCCGCCGCCGTAGGCCGGGACGGTGTAGCCGGTGTCCGTGAGCGGGTCGTACGCCGACGGGGGCGCCTCGCCGACCGGCGGCGGGGACGGGATCGGCCAGCTGCCGGTGGCGCCCGCGCCGCCGTCCACCCGCGGCATCGCCTGGGTGGGCTGCGCCTCGAACGGGCCCCCGGGCGCGCCGCCGCCCTGCGCGTACTCCCCGGCGTACGACGGCCCGGCGGCGAAGGCCTGGTCCGCGGCGAAGGTCTGGCCGGTGGCGAAGGTCTGGCCGGTGGCGAAGGTCTGGCCGGTGGCGAAGGGCTGGCCGACTGTGGGCGACTGGGCCGTGACGTAGTCCTGGTCGCCGGTGGGCTGCTGCGACGCACGCGCGCGTGCGGAGACGGCACGGTAGGCCGCGGCGAAACCGCCGGCCGGCTCGGGCCGGGCGGGCTCGGGTGCCGGGGCGGCCGCTTCGGCCGTGCGCTGCCGGGGGATGTCGTAGCCGGGCAGCGCTGAGGCGCCCGCCGCCGCGGGGACCCGGCCCGCCGCCTCCGTCACCCGGGCTCGGCTCGCCTCCAGCTCCTCGCGGGCGGCGCGCTCGTCCGTGCCCAGAAAGCCGGCGAGGGTGTCGGCGACCCGGCGCTTGACCGGGCGCGGGGCCGCGCGCAGCGCCAGGGCGGCGATGACGCCGAGCAGGGCCGTGCCGTAGAGGATCACGAACAGCGGCTTGGCGGATCGACCCGCGTAGAGGCCGTGGACCAGGGCGGCGCACCAGGCCGGGTAGGCCAACATGTGCATGGCGCGCCAGCGGGCGGCGACCGGGGCGGGGGAGGCGAAGGTGGAGCGCAGCGCCCCGGTGATGCCCACGAAGATCATCAGCAGTCCGGCGGCGGAGCCGAGCCCGATCAGGCCGGCGCTGCCGGTGACGCCCAGCGAGAAGGGGATCACCGCGGCGATCAGCACGGTGTGGTCGAGGGCGAGCTTGGTGGTGATGTGGAGCAGCAGGAACGCGATCGAGGCGACCGCGGTCGTCCGGTGCACCGCCTGCCCGACGATCCGCTGGCGGGTGCCCAGCAGGATGCGGTCCTGGGCGACCAGGCCCCAGATCACCGAGCAGCTGAGCGAGACGAGCGAGAGGACGCCCGCGCCGAAGTTGAGGAAGTCGCGGACCCGGTCACCTCCCACCAGCACGATCACGGGGATGAGGAGCAGGACGACGGCCGACGCCACCCCGTAGGCCGAGCGGCCGGGCCGGGGGAGCGAGGGGGTACTACGACGACGGTTCATGGGGGCAACTCCGAGCAGTTCGGGAAAGCGGTCCCGTTGCCGCACTCTAGGTGGCGTCATACCGACGGGTACGAGGTTTCGGTTATTGCGCTGTTATCAAAGGACAATGGGCTTGTTGTGATGTCCCTTAGCGGCTGTTACGCCGGGTAATCCAGGGCCTTCGGTCGGTGTGTACGGTGGTCCGCCCACTCGTACGGAAGCGCGTCGCGGCTTGCTCAAGGGGTGCGGTACCCTGGCGCCATGCGTGCCGTACGCCTTCTGCTTAGCGAGCCGCGCTGATCAGTCCCGACCGCCGGTGAGAGAACGTGGTCGGAATCGGCGCGGCGTCCCCTCCTGTGCGAGGGGATTTTTCGTTTCCGGGTGAGGAAGCCGCCAGGCAGAGACGATCGATGGAGCTTTGAGGATCATGAGCGAGACGAACCCCGCCGCCTCTTCGGAGGCGGCCGCGCCGCACCGCTACACGGCCGCCCTGGCCGCCGAGATCGAGGCACGCTGGCAGGACTTCTGGGACGCCGACGGCACGTACGCGGCGCCCAACCCCAAGGGCGACCTGGCGGGCGACGAGCGGACCGCCGCCCGGCCCGAGAAGTTCATCATGGACATGTTCCCGTACCCCTCCGGTGCGGGACTGCACGTCGGCCACCCGCTGGGCTACATCGCCACCGACGTCTTCGCCCGCTTCCAGCGGATGACCGGCCACAACGTCCTGCACACCCTGGGCTTCGACGCCTTCGGCCTGCCCGCCGAGCAGTACGCCGTGCAGACCGGCACGCACCCGCGCGTGTCCACCGAGGCCAACATCGAGAACATGAAGGCCCAGCTGCGCCGGCTGGGTCTGGGCCACGACAAGCGCCGGTCGTTCGCCACGATCGACCCGGACTACTACAAGTGGACCCAGTGGATCTTCCTGCAGATCTTCAACTCCTGGTACGACGACGAGGCGAAGAAGGCCCGCCCGATCTCCGAGCTGGTCGCCCGGTTCGAGTCCGGTGAGCGGCCCGTCCCCGGCCACACGCGCGCGTGGAGCGAGCTGAGCGCCGTCGAGCAGGCCGACGTCCTGGGCGAGTTCCGGCTGGCCTACGCCTCCGACGCGCCGGTCAACTGGTGCCCCGGCCTGGGCACCGTGCTGGCCAACGAGGAAGTCACCGCCGAGGGCCGCTCCGAGCGCGGCAACTTCCCCGTCTTCAAGGCCAAGCTGCGCCAGTGGAACATGCGCATCACCGCCTACGCCGACCGGCTGCTGGAGGACCTGGACGCGCTGGACTGGCCCGAGGCCATCAAGCTGCAGCAGCGCAACTGGATCGGCCGCTCCGAGGGCGCCCGCGTCGAGTTCCCCATCGACGGCGAGAAGATCACCGTCTTCACCACCCGCCCCGACACCCTGTTCGGCGCCACCTACATGGTGCTGGCCCCGGAGCACCCGCTGGTGGAGAAGTTCACCCCGGACTCCTGGCCCGAGGGCACCCACGAGGTGTGGACCGGCGGCCACGCCACGCCCGCCGAGGCCGTCGCCGCCTACCGCGCGCAGGCCGCCGCCAAGTCCGACGTGGAGCGGCAGGCCGAGGCCAAGGACAAGACCGGCGTCTTCATCGGCGCCTACGCGACCAACCCGGTCAACGGCGAGCAGGTCCCCGTCTTCATCGCCGACTACGTCCTGATGGGCTACGGCACCGGCGCCATCATGGCCGTCCCGGCGCACGACAGCCGCGACTTCGCCTTCGCGCGCGCCTTCGAGCTGCCGATCCGCTGCGTGGTCGCGCCGACCGACGGCCGCGGCGAGGACACCGCCACCTGGGACGACGCGTTCGTCTCCTACGACGCGACGATCGTCAACTCCTCGGGCGAGGGCGTCACCCTGGACGGCCTGGGCGTCGTCGAGGCCAAGGCGCGCATCACCGAGTGGCTGGAGTCCCGCGGCATCGGCGAGGGCACCGTCAACTTCCGCCTGCGCGACTGGCTGTTCAGCCGCCAGCGCTACTGGGGCGAGCCCTTCCCGATCGTCTACGACGAGGACGGCGTCGCCCACGCGCTGCCCGAGTCGATGCTGCCGCTGGAGCTGCCCGAGGTCGAGGACTACAGCCCGCGCACCTTCGACCCGGACGACGCCGACACCCAGCCCGAGACGCCGCTGTCGCGCAACGCGGACTGGGTCAACGTCACCCTGGACCTGGGCGACGGCCCGAAGAAGTACCGCCGCGAGACCAACACCATGCCCAACTGGGCGGGCTCCTGCTGGTACGAGTTCCGCTACCTGGACCCGCACAACGACCAGCAGCTGGTCGACCCCGAGATCGAGCGGTACTGGATGGGCCCGCGCGAGGGCAAGCCGCACGGCGGCGTCGACCTGTACGTCGGCGGCGCGGAGCACGCGGTGCTGCACCTGCTGTACGCCCGCTTCTGGTCGAAGGTCCTGTACGACCTGGGGTACGTCTCCTCGGCCGAGCCGTTCCACAAGCTGTTCAACCAGGGCATGATCCAGGCCTACGTCTACCGCGACAGCCGCGGCATCGCGGTGCCCGCCGCCGAGGTGGAGGAGCGCGACGGCGACTGGTACTACCAGGGCGAGAAGGTCAGCCGCCTGCTGGGCAAGATGGGCAAGTCCCTGAAGAACGCGGTGACGCCGGACGAGATCTGCGCCGAGTACGGCGCGGACACCCTGCGCCTGTACGAGATGGCGATGGGCCCGCTGGACGTCTCCCGGCCGTGGGACACGCGCGCGGTGGTCGGCCAGTTCCGGCTGCTGCAGCGGCTGTGGCGCAACATCGTCGACGAGGCGACCGGCGAGGTCACCGTCGTCGACGACGAGGCCGACGAGGAGACGCTGCGCGCCCTGCACAAGGCGATCGACGGCGTCCGCCAGGACTTCGAGGGCATGCGGTTCAACACCGCCATCGCCAAGGTCACCGAGCTGAACAACCACCTGACCAAGGCCGGCCGGCCCGTGCCGCGGACCGTCGCCGAGTCGCTGGTGCTGCTGGTCGCGCCGCTGGCCCCGCACATCGCCGAGGAGCTGTGGCGCCGACTGGGCCACACCGACTCCGTCGTCCACCAGGACTTCCCCGTCGCCGACCCGGCGTACGTCGTGGACGAGACGGTGACCTGTGTCGTCCAGATCAAGGGCAAGGTCAAGGCCCGCCTGGAGGTGCCGCCGGCCATCTCCGAGGAGGAGCTGGAGAAGGTGGCGCTGGCCGACGAGAAGGTCGTCGCGGCACTGGACGGCGCCGGCATCCGCAAGGTGATCGTGCGCGCGCCGAAGCTGGTGAATATCGTCCCGGCGTGACGGGGCGACGGCGTCCCGGCGTGACAGCGTCCCGGGGTGACGGCGTCCCGGCGTGACGCGCCGACGGCGTGACGGCGTGAGGCGCCGACGGCGGGCGCCGTGCGCGCTCCGGGGCGTCCCCTAGGGGTACGCCGGGGTCTTCTGCGGGCAGGCTCGGGGTTCTTCCGGAACTCCGGGCCTGCCCGGTGCGTTTACCGTGGAGACGTGGCGCGTGACGCGCCGCAGCGCGGGAAGGGGCGTCGACAGGCGCGCCGACGCGGGACAGGGCGTCGACAGACGCCGCAGCGGGCCGAGGAGGAGCGTCGTGGAAGCAGTGATCGCAGTCTTCGCCCTGCTCTTCGTGCTCTTCGTGGCCCTCGGCACCTACGCGACCGTGAAGGCGGTCGGCGCCGCCAAACGCGGCGTGGACCGCACGCTCACCCAGGCCCGCCGCACGGTCGAGGACCACACCCTGCGGGCCAAGTCCTTCGGCCGGCCGGGACCGGCCGGTGAGATCGCCGAACTCCGGCTGAAGCTGCGCACCTCGATGCGCGCCACCCAGGACGCGCTGCACGCGGGCGTCGCCGAGGACGCCTCCCTGAAGGAGTCCCTCGGCCTGTTCGACCGGCTCAGCGCGCACGGGCACGAGCTGGACGACGAGCTCAGGCGCCTGGAGTCCGAACCCGACCGGGCCACGCTGGCCGAGCGCCTGCCCCAGCTGCGCGAACGCACCGAGCGCATCGTCCACTCCGCGGACTCCCTGCGCTGGGCCGCCCGCGACCGCGCCCGTCACCTCGCCGACGACGACCTCGACGCGCTCAGCGCGCAGATCGACGTCGAGACCGGTGCCCTGCGGCACTGGACCGCCGCGCCCGGCACACCCCCGCCGGCCTCCTGGCCCGAGGCGCCCACCGCCCAAGGGGACGGCCGGCAGACCTGGCCGGACCAGGACGCCGCCGCCGAACCCACGGCCCGGGCGGCCGAGACGACGGCCCGAGAGGCCCAGGAGCCGGCCCGGCCCGCGCTCGGCCCGCCCGCCGCGCGCCCCTCCTACCCCTGGCAGAAGCGGCCGCGCCCCGAGAGCACCACCTGAGCGTGAGCGACCGCGCGGCGGCGACCGTCCGGCGCCCCGGCCGCGATCGCCGCGATCGGATTCGGTCAAGGCATTCCCAGGTGCAAGGGGCCGGGCTGCCGCCAGGGCACTACGGCAGGTAACCTCCAGCTCATGTCCCGCCATGTCGCGATCGTCACCGATTCCACGGCCTACCTGCCGCCCCGGATGATGGAGCGGCACGGCATCACCACGGTGCCGCTGACGGTGGTCCTCGGCGACCAGGCCCTCGAAGAGGGCACCGAGATCTCGACCCGCTCGCTCGCCCAGGCCCTGCAGAAGCGACGGTCCGTCACCACCTCGCGCCCGAGCCCCCGGCAGTTCGCCGAGACCTACCGCAAGGTCGCCGCCTCCGGCGCCACCGGCATCGTCTCCCTCCACCTGTCCGGCGAACTGTCCGGCACCTACGACGCCGCCGTCACCGCCGCACGCGAGGCACCGGTGCCGGTACGGGTCGTGGACACCGGCATGGTCGCGATGGCGCTCGGCTTCTGCGCGCTCGCCGCCGCCGAGACCGCTCAGAGCGGCGGCACCGTCGACGAGGCCGTCACGGCCGCGGAGAAGCGGGCCGCGGGCACGGCCGCCTACTTCTACGTCGACACCCTCGACTACCTGCGCCGGGGCGGCCGGATCGGGACCGCGCAGGCGCTGCTGGGCTCCGCGCTCGCGGTGAAGCCGCTGCTGCAACTGGAGGGCGGCCGGATCGAGCTGCTGGAGAAGGTGCGCACGGCGTCGAAGGCGATCGCCCGTCTGGAGGAGATCGTGGCCGACCGGGCCGGCAGCGCGCCCGTCGACATCGCCGTCCACCACCTCTCCGCCGCCGACCGCGCCTCCGCCCTGGCGGAACGGGTCCGGGGACGCGTGCCGGGGCTGGCCGACCTCCATGTCAGCGAAGTGGGCGCGGTCATCGGGGCACACACGGGGCCGGGGCTGCTCGGGGTCGTGGTCTCGCCGCGGTGAATCACCCGTGAGGGTGGTGGAGTTGTCCACAAGCGGGCCGTCGTCCACCGGATTCGACCAAGATCATCGCGGGTCGGCGGGATCGCCCATGCTCGTCGCATGGCACTTCGATCACGTACACGCAGCGTTCATGCGACCAGCGGTCCCGGCCGGGGCCTGACCTCCGACGGCCGGGTCCGTCACCGCCGCCCCTCCTCCCGCATCCACGACCGGAGGCGACAGGCCTTGGCGGAGGAACTGCACCGGCGCGCGGGGACGCTCTTCGGCCAAGGCGGGGCTGGGGGACGGGAGTCGGGGGCTCTGTCGGGTTCGGGCGGGTCACCTGCTCCCCCCGGTTCGCAGGGTTCACTCGGTTCGCCTGGTTCCCTCGGTTTATTTGGTTCGCCGGGGGAGGCCGTGGCTCGGGCGCCGGACGGGCGGCGGGGCGAGGCCGGGGATGGCGGGGCGCACGGGCCGCACGTCGAAGTCGAGTCCAAGGCGGTCGAGGACAGCCCGGTCGAGGACAGTGCGGTCGAGGACGACGTGGTCGAGAGGGCTGGTGGCCGCCGGCGTTGGTGGGTCGGGCCGGCGGTGCGCGAGCGGATGCCGGTGTGGCTGCAGGCGCGGTGCGGAGTGGAGCGTCGCGGTGTCGTCGCGCTCACCGTGCTGCTCGTCGTCGCCGCCGCTCTCGCCGTGCAGCACTTCTGGACGGGCCGGACCGAGACGGTGAGCGCGCCCGAGGTGGTGCGCGCGGCGGCTCCCCGGGTCGAGGAGGCGCCGACACCCGACAGCCGTGTGGCGGGCGGGGTGCCGGGCCCGGCGACGACCGCCGCTGCCGGGATCGTCGTGGACGTCAGCGGCAAGGTCCGCGAGCCCGGCATCCACCGCCTGCCGGCCGGGTCCCGGGTCGCCGACGCCCTCCGCGCGGCCGGTGGGGTACGGCCCGGCGCCGACCTGCACGGCCTGAACCGGGCCCGCTTCCTCGTGGACGGCGAGCAGGTCGTCGTGGGCGAACCCGCGCCGGTCGCCGGGGCCGGAGCGGGCGGCACGGGCCTGGGCGGTCCCGTCGGTGGGGCGGCCGGTGCGCCCGGTGCGGCACCCGTGGCGCCGGTGTCGCTCAACACGGCCACGGTGGACCAGCTGGACGCCCTGCCCGGGGTGGGTCCGGTGCTGGCGCGGCACATCGTCGACTACCGCACCCAGCACGGCGGTTTCCGCTCGGTCGACGAACTGCGTGAGGTCAACGGCATCGGCGACCGCCGCTTCGCCGACCTGCGCGAGCTGGTGCGACCGTGAACGCGCCCGGCACCCGTGGATTCCGGGGTGACACGTCCGGCACCCCGGCGGACGGCGTCCCGGTCCCCGTCCCGGAGCACGGCGTCCCGGTGGGGGAGTTCCGCCACCCGGTGCACGCCGCGTCCGGGAAGCGGCTCGGGGACGCGCATCCCCGGCAGGAGGGGCCGGTCGACCTGCGGCTGGTGCCTCCGGCGCTGGCGGCCTGGGCGACGGCCGCCGTGTGCCTGGACGCACCGCCGTGGGTGATCGCGGGCGTGACGGCCGTCTGCCTGCTCGTGGGCGTCGGGCTGCTCGTGGCGCGGCGTGCGGTGAGGGCGACGTCCGCCGGCGTCCTGCTGTGCGTCGCCGCCGCGGCGGCCTCCGCCGGACTGCACGGGGCGGACGTACGCCGGGGACCGGTGCCGGTGCTGGCCCGGCAGTACGCCACCGTGACCGCCGACGTGGTGGTCACCGCCGACGCGCGGCTCGCCCGTCCCCGGGTGCGGGGCGACCACGTCACCGCGCCCTCGGTGACGATCCAGGCGGAGGTGCGGACGGTGGAGCGGACCGCCGGGCGGCGGGTGACGACCCGGGCGCCGGTGCTGCTGATCGTGACGGCCACGGGAGGAGCGAGACGGCCGTCGGCCACCCACGGCCCGACACCGCGATCGGGCGCCTCCACCCCGGCCCTCGGCGGCGCGTCCAGCCCTTCCCCCTGGCTGGAGTTGCTGCCGTCCACCACGCTCCGGGTGACCGGACAACTCGCTCCGCCCCTGCGGGGCGGGGACCGGATCGCCGCCGTGCTGCGGGTACGGAACCCGGGAGCCCCGCGGGTGGTCGGGGAGCCCTCGGCGGCGCAACGGCTCGCGGGGCGGCTGCGGTCCGGTCTGCGGGCGGCGACCGACGGTCTGCCGGCGGACGCGCGGGCCCTGCTGCCCGGGCTGGTCGTCGGGGACACCTCGCGGATCACGCCCGAGCTGGACGAGGCGTTCAAGGACACCGACCTGACCCACACCCTGGCCGTGTCGGGCGCCAACTTCACGATCCTCCTCGCGCTGCTGCTCGGCCCGCCGGGTCTGGCCCAGCGGGCGGAACGCCGGGGGCTGGCGACCCGGTTGGGGCTTCCGCTGCGCACGACGGCCCTGCTCGGGGCGGGACTGAGCCTGGGCTTCGTGGTGGTGTGCCGGCCCGATCCGAGCGTGCTGCGCGCGGCGGCCTGCGGCGCGGTCGCGCTGCTCGCGCTGGCGACCGGGCGCCGCAGATCGCTGATCCCGGCGCTGGCCACGGCGGTTCTGCTGCTGGTGCTGTACGACCCGTGGCTGGCCCGCAGTTACGGCTTCCTGCTCTCGGTGCTGGCCACGGGGGCGCTGCTCACGGTCGCGCCGAGGTGGAGCGAGGCGCTGCGCCGGCGCCGGGTGCCGCCGCGGTTGGCCGAGGCGCTGGCGGCCGCGGGCGCTGCCCAGGCGGTGTGCGCGCCGGTCGTGGCGGTGCTGTCGGCGCGGGTGAGCCTGGTCGGGGTGCCCTGCAATCTGCTCGCGGAGGTCGCGGTGGCCCCGGCGACGGTGCTCGGCTTCGCCGCGCTGGCGACGGCGCCGCTCGCGATGCCGGTGGCCAAGGCGCTGGCATGGTGCGCCGGTTGGCCGGCCGGGTGGATCGCCGCCGTGGCGCGGACCGGGGCGGCGCTGCCCGGCGGGGGCGTGGACTGGCCGGGGAGCTGGACGGGGGCGCTGCTGCTCGCGCTCGCCGTGGTGCTCGCGGTGTGCGCCGGGCGGCGGCTGCTGCGCCATCCGTGGGTGTGCGCGGCGTGCGGGATCCTGCTGGTGCTGTTCGTGACGCAGCCGGTGCCGCTGACCCGGGTGATCACTGGCTGGCCGCCGCCGGGCTGGCGGCTGGTGATGTGCGACGTGGGCCAGGGCGACGCGACGGTGTTCGCGGCGGGTGCGGGCAGCGGGGTGGTCGTGGACGCCGGGCCCGACCCCCGGCCGGTGGACCGGTGCCTGCGCACCCTCGGCATCACCCGGATCCCGCTGGTCGTGCTCACCCACTTCCACGCCGACCATGTCGCCGGGCTGCCGGGGGTGCTGCGGGGCCGGACGGTGGGGGCGATCGAGACGACCGGCTACGAGGAACCCGCGGACCAGGTGGCGTTCGTACGGAGGGAGGCGGCCGCGCGGCACATCCCGCTCACCCGGGCCGCCGCCGGGGAGGTGCGGCGGGTCGCGGGGCTGTCCTGGCAGGTGCTGTGGCCGCCGCCCGGGCCGGCGCCGGCCGCGGACGGCCCGAACGACGCCAGTGTCACCCTCCTGGTGCGCGCGGCCGGGCTGCGCGTGCTGATGCTCGGGGACCTCGAACCGCCGGCGCAGCAGGCGCTGTACCGCTCGCCGGCCGCCGCGGCCCTGCGGGGCGTGGACGTGCTGAAGGTGGCCCATCACGGCTCCGCCCACCAGGACCCGGACCTGATACGGATGGCCGCCCCGCGGCTGGCGCTCGTGTCCGTGGGCGCGGACAACCCCTACGGCCATCCCGCCCCGGTCACCCTGGACGCCCTGAAGGCCCAGGGAGCGACGGTGCTGCGGACCGACCGGGACGGGTCCCTGGCGGTGCTGGGGTCGGGCGGGCGGCCGGGGACCGACGCGCGGCTGCGGGTGGCGCCAGACTGAGGGCATGGACTCCGTACAGGCCGATGCCTATCTCCGTCGGCTGGGCGCGCGGCGCCCGGCCCGGCCCACCGACGACGCCCTCAGGGACCTGCATCTGCGCCATCTGCGCACCGTGCCCTTCGAGAACCTCTCGATCCATCTCGGTGAGGAGATCGTGCTGGAGGAGAAGCGGCTGGTGGACAAGGTCGTGGGGGCGAGGAGGGGAGGCTTCTGCTACGAACTGAACGGCGCGTTCGGGGCGTTGCTGACGGCGCTCGGTTTCGAGGTGACGCTGCTCGCGGCGCGGGTGTACGGGGACGGGGAGCGGCCCGGCATCCCGTACGACCACCTCGCGCTGCGGGTGCGCACGGTGGACGGCGGCGACTGGCTGGCCGACGTCGGGTTCGGGACACACACTCACCTTCCGCTGCGGTTCGCCGAGCGCGGTGAGCAGGCGGACCCCGGCGGGGTGTTCCGGATCGCGGAGGCGGAACCGGACGCGGCCGGGGCGCGCGGGGGCGCCGAGCCGCCGGGCGGGGCGGCCGACCTGGACGTGCTGCGGGAGGGCCGTCCGCAGTACCGGCTGGAGGTGCGGCCGCGGGTGCTCGACGACTTCGTCACCGGGGCCTGGTGGCACAGCACGTCGCCGCGTTCGCACTTCGTACGGTCGCTGGTGTGCTCACGGCTCACGGAGGACGGCGGGCGGGTGACGCTCAGCGGGCGCCGGCTGACCACGACGGCGGCCGACGGCACGCGGGAGGTGAGGGAGCTGGGCGAGGACGCGGAGGTGCTTCAGACGTACCGGGAGGTGTTCGGGATCGCGTTGGAGGAGGTGCCCGAGGCCTGACCGGCGTCGGGCCGTCCGCGGGGCTGTCGGAAAATGGGCACGTGAGCGATGTGAGACATGTGCTGGTGCTGCCCGACCGCGACGCGGCGGAGGAGGCCGCGGAGGTGTTGGGCGAGCGGTTCCCCCTCGACGAGGAGCCGCGGATCGTCCGCGACGCGCTGGCCGGCGAGGACGACGCGGAGGACGCCCAGTGGCTGGTGCTGCTGAGGGATGACACCGAACGCCTCGACCCCGCGGAGCTGGACGCGTTCGCGGGGGAGTGGGAGGGCTGGCGCGAGGAGCCGTAGTCGCCACCCCGCCGGGGCGCGGCGCCTCAAGACCTCCGGCCCCGGGCCCCGGGCCCGGCCTCCGGGGTCCCGGCCCCGGTCTCTCGGGTCCTGGCCCCGGTCTCTCGGGTCCCGGCCCCGGTCTCTCGGGTCCCGGCCCCGGGCTCCGGGCCCGGCCTCCGCGCTCCGGGCCCCGGCCTCCGCGCTCCGGCCTACGCGCTCCGGGGCGCAACCCGGGCTCCCACCCCCCCGCCCTTCGGCCCCCCGGCTCCCCGCCCCCGCCCGTTCCCCCCCCTGGCCATGACCCCCGTTGTCGGTGGCCCGTGCCATGCTTGGGGCGATGGCCAGGAAGACTGCGAATGACGACCCCCTCGCCCCGGTGACGATCGCCGTGGGTCAGGAGGACCTGCTGCTGGACCGTGCCGTGCAGGAGGTGGTGGCCGCCGCCCGGGCCGCCGACGCCGACACGGACGTGCGGGACCTGACCCCGGACCAGTTGCAGCCGGGCACGCTCGCCGAGTTGACCTCTCCCTCGCTCTTCGCCGAGCGCAAGGTCGTGGTCGTCCGCAACGCGCAGGATCTGTCGGCCGACACCGTCAAGGACGTCAAGGCGTACCTCTCGGCGCCCGCCGAGGAGATCACGCTGGTGCTGCTGCACGCCGGTGGCGCCAAGGGCAAGGGGCTGCTGGACGCCGCCCGCAAGGTGGGGGCGCGCGAGGTCGCCTGCCCGAAGATGACGAAGCCGGCCGACCGGCTGGCGTTCGTGCGGCAGGAGTTCCGGGCCGTGGGGCGTTCGGCGACGCCCGAGGCGTGCCAGGCGCTGGTCGACGCGCTCGGCAGCGATCTGCGCGAGCTGGCGTCGGCCGTCTCCCAGCTGGCCGCCGACGTGGAGGGCACGATCGACGAGGCGGTCGTCGGGCGGTACTACACCGGCCGGGCCGAGGCCTCCAGCTTCACCGTCGCCGACCGCGCGGTGGAGGGCCGGGCGGCCGAGGCGCTGGAGGCGCTGCGGTGGTCGCTGGCCACGGGGGTCGCCCCGGTGATGATCACCAGCGCGCTGGCACAGGGCGTGCGGGCGATCGGCAAGCTGTCCTCCGCGCGCGGCGGACGTCCCGCCGACCTGGCCCGTGAGCTGGGCATGCCGCCGTGGAAGATCGACCGGGTGCGGCAGCAGATGCGCGGCTGGACCCCGGACGGGGTGGCCGTCGCCCTGCGCGCGGTGGCCGAGGCCGACGCCGGCGTCAAGGGCGGCGGCGACGACCCCGAGTACGCCCTGGAGAAGGCGGTCGTGACGATCGCCCGGGCCGCCCGCTCCCGAGGCCGCGGCTGACGACGAGGCGCCTCACCCCGCCGCGGGACCGCCCGGCCGTCCTCGACACGGCGACCCCGCCCCGGGACCCCGAGCCCCACTGCGCCCCGCGCCCCGTCCCTCGAAAGCGCGAACCCTTCCCTCGCGGAGGACAATCGGCGTATCAGCCACATCGCCGGAGAGGGAAAGGTGGCGATCGCCATGGCTGAACACCCGCACGCGGCACTCGTCCGCAAGGGCTATGACGCCTTCTCGCAGGGCGACATGGACACCCTGCGGCAGCTGATGACGTCCGACTGTACGCAGCACGTACCCGGCACCCACATGCTCGCGGGCGACTACAAGGGCCAGGACGCGATCATCGAGATGTACGGCCGGCTCATGCAGGAGACGAACGGCACCATGCGTGTCGAGCTGCGCGACGTCTTCGTGGACGGCCGGGGGCACGCGGTCGCCCTGCACCACACCACCGCGGAGCGCAACGGCAAGCGGATGGACACGGACGAGGTCCTCGTCTTCCGGATCGTCGGGGACAAGGCGAGCGACCTCGACCAGTGCAGCATGGATCTCGACCAGGACAACGACTTCTGGGCGTGACCCCGAAACGGCGTGACCCCGAAACGGCGTGACGCCTGCGCGCACGCCGACGGCCCCGCCGCCCGCCCTGGGGAAGGGCGAGGCGACGGGGCCGTCGGATGAAGCGGTTGAGCCCGTTCCCGCGTGGCGAACGCAGGCCGCGAACAGGCTCGGGGTGCCGGACGGGAGCGGATGAGAGAGGGCCCGCTCGGGTCCCTCCGGCGACGTGGGTCCCGCAGCGGGACCCGTCAGATCAAAGGAGGAACTCAGCCCTGGAGGGACGCGACCTTGGAAGCCAGCGCCGACTTCTTGTTGGCGGCCTGGTTCTTGTGGATGACGCCCTTGGAGACGGCCTTGTCCAGCGCACGCGCGGCGGCGCGCTGCAGCTCGACGGCCTTCTCGACGTCACCCGCGGCAGCGGCCTCGCGGGCCTTGCGGATCGCGGTCTTCAGAGAGGACTTGACGGCCTTGTTGCGCAGCCGGGCCTTCTCGTTGGTCTTGATCCGCTTGATCTGGGACTTGATGTTCGCCACGAATGAGCCTTTTCAGGTTCAGGCACGAAAGCCGGGAGGATTCCGTGACGGAACCCCCGGACCCGTGCCAGGTGATTTCTCGGAGACGTGCCTCGCGCTGAGAGGGCATGAGACACAGCCCCCTACACTACCAGCGGCCCTTCGAGTGGCCCAAACCGGTCGCCGCGCCCCACCCGTGGGACCATGGAAGCTACGTATCGATCCGACCCGAGGCATAAGGCGCCTCAAGAGACAGGACCCTGCGTGCCCGCGACCCCTAACCATGTGCCCGAGCCGAGCCGTACCGACCCGGCTCTGATCCGCAATTTCTGCATCATCGCGCACATCGACCACGGCAAGTCCACGCTCGCCGACCGGATGCTCCAGCTGACCGGCGTGGTCGAGCAGCGGCAGATGCGTGCTCAGTACCTCGACCGGATGGACATCGAGCGCGAGCGCGGCATCACGATCAAGTCCCAGGCCGTGCGCCTGCCCTGGGCCCCCACCCACGACCCGGGCAACACGCACATCCTCAACATGATCGACACCCCGGGGCACGTCGACTTCACCTATGAGGTCTCGCGGTCGCTGGCCGCCTGCGAGGGGACCATCCTCCTCGTCGACGCCGCCCAGGGCATCGAGGCGCAGACCCTCGCCAACCTCTACCTGGCGATGGAGAACGACCTCACGATCATCCCCGTACTGAACAAGATCGACCTGCCGGCCGCGCAGCCCGAGAAGTTCGCCGAGGAGCTGGCGAACCTCGTCGGCTGCGAGCCCGACGACGTGCTGAAGGTCTCCGCCAAGACCGGCCTCGGCGTCGAGGCGCTGCTGGACAAGGTCGTCGCCGAGATCCCGGCCCCGGTCGGCGTCAAGGACGCCCCCGCGCGCGCCATGATCTTCGACTCGGTCTACGACTCCTACCGCGGTGTCGTGACGTACGTCCGTGTCATCGACGGCCAGCTCAACAAGCGCGAGCGCATCAAGATGATGTCGACCGGCGCCACCCACGAGCTGCTGGAGATCGGCACCAACTCGCCGGAGATGCTGCCCGCCGACGGCCTCGGCGTGGGCGAGGTGGGCTACCTCATCACCGGTGTGAAGGACGTCCGCCAGTCCAAGGTCGGCGACACCGTCACCAGCCAGGCGAAGGGGGCGACCGAAGCGCTCGGCGGCTACAAGGACCCGAAGCCGATGGTCTTCTCGGGTCTGTATCCGCTGGACGGCTCGGACTACCCCGAGCTGCGCGAGGCCCTGGACAAGCTGCAGCTCAACGACGCCGCCCTGGTCTACGAGCCGGAGACCTCCGCCGCGCTCGGCTTCGGCTTCCGCGTCGGCTTCCTCGGTCTGCTGCACCTGGACGTGATCCGCGAGCGCCTCGAGCGCGAGTTCGGGCTCGACCTGATCGCCACCGCCCCCAACGTGGTCTACCGCGTGGTCATGGAGGACGGCAGCGAGCACACGGTCACCAACCCGAGCGAGTTCCCCGAAGGCAAGATCAACGAGGTCTACGAGCCGGTCGTGCGGGCCACCATCCTCGCGCCGACCGAGTTCATCGGCTCGATCATGGAGCTGTGCCAGACCCGGCGCGGCACCCTGCTCGGCATGGACTACCTCTCCGAGGACCGTGTCGAGATCCGCTACACGCTGCCGCTCGCGGAGATCGTCTTCGACTTCTTCGACCAGCTGAAGTCGAAGACCCGCGGCTACGCCTCCCTCGACTACGAGCCCACCGGCGAGCAGACCAGCTCCCTGGTCAAGGTCGACATCCTGCTGCACGGCGACAAGGTGGACGCGTTCTCCGCGATCACCCACAAGGACCAGGCGTACGCCTACGGTGTCCGGCTCGTCGCCAAGCTCAAGGAGCTGATCCCGCGGCAGGCCTTCGAGGTGCCGGTGCAGGCCGCCATCGGCTCGAGGGTGATCGCCCGCGAGACCATCCGCGCCATCCGCAAGGACGTCCTCGCCAAGTGCTACGGCGGTGACATCTCCCGTAAGCGCAAGCTGCTGGAGAAGCAGAAGGAAGGCAAGAAGCGGATGAAGATGGTGGGTTCCGTGGAGGTTCCGCAGGAGGCCTTCATCGCGGTCCTGTCCAGCGATGACAGCGGGGCATCGGCCAAGGGCAAGAAGTAACCGCCGGTTACCGCCCGCCACCGCGGCAAATCCGGTCACACAGGGGCCCGACGTGCGAAAGTACGCCGGGCCCCTGTCCGTTCCTGCCGGTCACCTCCGTGGAGAACGACGGGGAAACGACCGGGCGTCAGCCCTTACGCAGGCGGCGGTCGGGCTCTACTCTGTCCCTGCCCGATAGTTACTCGCGAGTTAAACAACGTCTCGTGGGTAGGAACCAGCCGCACTGTCGCGCCAGCCGCACTGTCGCGGGCCCCGGAGGATGTCGTGAGCGACGCAACTACCTTGATCGAGAACCGTCCGCCGTCCGTGGCGGGCCTCTTCCTGGAGCGCGTGGCGGCCACGCCGGACGCCGAGGCCTACCGGTATCCGGTACCGGCGGCCTCCGGCGAGGGGCCGGACGACTGGAAGTCGCTGAGCTGGGCGCAGGCGGCCGAGCGGGTCCACGCGATCGCGGCCGGCCTCATCGAGCTGGGTGTCCAGCCGGAGCAGCGCGTCGCGCTCGCCTCCTCCACCCGGATCGAGTGGATCCTCGCCGACCTCGGCATCATGTGCTCCGGCGCGGCCACCACCACGATCTACCCGCAGACCAACGCCGACGAGTCCGCGTTCATCCTCTCCGACTCCGAGAGCAAGGTCCTCATCGCGGAGGACGCCGCCCAGCTCGCCAAGGCGCGCGAGAAGCGTGCCGAGCTGCCCGAGCTCACGCACGTGGTCGTGCTGGACGCGGCCGGTGTCGAGAGCGACGACTGGGTACTCACCCTCGCCGACCTGGAGCGGCGCGGCGCCGCCCGCCTCGCCCAGGAGCCGGAGCTGGTCAAGGAGCGGGTCGGCAAGATCACCCGCGACCAGCTCGCCACCCTCATCTACACCTCCGGCACCACCGGCCGCCCCAAGGGCGTGCGCCTGCCGCACGACAACTGGGCGTACATGGCGAAGGCGATCGCCGCGACGGGGCTGGTGGGCCCGGACGACGTGCAGTACCTGTGGCTGCCGCTCGCGCACGTCTTCGGCAAGGTGCTCACCTCCGGCCAGATCGAGGTCGGCCACGTCACCGCCGTCGACGGCCGCGTGGACAAGATCATCGAGAATCTGCCGGTCGTGCAGCCGACGTACATGGCCGCCGTCCCGCGCATCTTCGAGAAGGTCTACAACGGCGTCGCCGCCAAGGCGAAGGCCGGCGGGGCCGCCAAGTACAAGATCTTCCAGTGGGCCGCCGAGGTCGCCCGCGAGTACGCCAAGGTCACCCAGGACAACTTCCGCCGCACCGGCAACCGCACCGCCCCCTTCGGCCTCGCCGCCAAGCACAAGGTCGCCGACACGCTCGTCTACTCCAAGATCCGCGAGGCGTTCGGCGGCCGGCTGCGCGCCTGCGTCTCCGGCGCGTCCGCGCTCGCGCCCGAGATCGGCTACTTCTTCGCCGGCGCCGGCATCCACATCCTGGAGGGCTACGGCCTCACCGAGTCCTCCGCGGCCTCCTTCGTCAACCCCGGCGAGGCCTACCGCACCGGCACCGTCGGCAAGCCGCTGCCCGGCACCGAGGTCCGCATCGCCGACGACGGCGAGATCCTGCTGCGCGGCCCCGGCATCATGCAGGGCTACCACAAGCTGCCCGAGAAGACCGCCGAGGTGCTGGAGAGCGACGGCTGGTTCCACACCGGGGACATCGGCGAGCTGTCGCCCGACGGCTATCTGCGCATCACCGACCGCAAGAAGGACCTGATCAAGACCTCCGGCGGCAAGTACGTCGCGCCGGCCGAGGTCGAGGGCCAGTTCAAGGCGATCTGCCCCTACGTCTCCAACATCCTGGTCCACGGCGCCGACCGGAACTACTGCACCGCCCTCATCGCCCTGGACGAGATCGCCCTGCTCGACTGGGCCAAGGACAACGGCCTGGAGGGCAAGGCCTACGCCGAGGTGGTCGCCGCGCCGCAGACCGTCGAGCTGATCGACGGCTACGTCAAGCAGCTCAATGACGGCCTGCAGCGCTGGCAGACGATCAAGAAGTTCCGTCTGCTGCCCCGCGACCTCGACGTCGAGCACGGCGAGATCACCCCGAGCCTGAAGCTGAAGCGCCCGGTCGTCGAGCGCGAGTACAAGCACCTGATCGACGAGATGTACGCGGGGACGGTGGAGAAGTAACCCCCGGCCCCCCGGCCCCCCAGGCCCCCCGCCCCGCGGCAGCCCTCCTGGCCTCGTGGTCCCGTGGCGCACGGCGCGCGGGGCCACGGGGCTGACGCCCGTGCACCCCGGACGTGTCTGGCATAGTCCAGCCACGGACGGTTCTGAACGCGGAATGCTCGAATCCGTACCCTTTCTGTCCGGATCCGAGCGCTCCGGTACCTCGGATCTCACGCATCGCGACCCAGTTCGGTAACTCCCCGCTTATGCGCCGGTCCGGTCTGTCACGCTGTCGGCATCGACCGCAACGTATCCAGCCGGACTGCTCGGGGAGTTGTCGATGGGGGTCGTTCCGACGCAGCGCGAGACCGAGGCGCTCACCGGCGCCGCGCCCGCGCACGCCGACGACCGGGCGCGGGCGCACACCACCCTGCCCGGCAGCTCGCTCGCGCCCGGCTCCGCCCGCGCCCTGGTCCGCGCCGCGCTGACCGAGTGGACCGGCCTGGCCCTGCCCGGCGCCGACCGGCTCACCGAGCGCCTGGCGCAGGACATCGCCCTCTTGGTGAGCGAACTGGTCACCAACGCCGTCGTGCACGCGGGCACGGACGTCGAACTGTCCTGCCGGCTGGAGAGCACCGGCACCGTCGTCGTCGAGGTCACCGACCGGCACCCCGCCCGCGCCCCGCGCGACGCCGACGCGGACACCGAGACCCCCGAGTACGGACGCGGCCTGCGCCTGGTCGCCGCGCTCGCCGAGTCCTGGGGCGTCACCTACCGCCGTACCGCCAAGACCGTGTGGGCGCGGCTCACCCCCGCGGGCGAGGACGCCGCCGGTCACGAGGGGCTCACCGCCCCCGACCGGATCGCGCACGACGACCCCGTGCTCGGCGACACGCTGCGGCTCGCCGGGATCCTCGCGCCCGAGCCGCGCGGCGCCGACGGCGACCGCGACTGGCTCGGCCGCGGCGCCCTGTCCTTCCTCGCCGAGGCCTCCGACCTGCTCGCCGGGCAGCTCGACGAGGACCTCGTCGCCTCCCTCACCGGCCAGCTCGTGGTGCCGCGCCTCGCCGACTGGTGCGCGGTGTGGCTGGAGGACGAGGTCACCGGCCGCGGCTGGACCGGCGCGGGCGGCCCGCCGGCCCGGCCCGCCCGCGTGTGGCACAGCGGCGAGCACCTCGTCGAGGAGCTGCGCCAGGCCCTGGAGAAGGAGCCGCCGCGCCCGCCCGAGGTGACCTCCCCCGGCCCGCGCCCCTACCCCTGGCCCGGCGCCGCGCTCGGCCCGCACGGCGCCGCGCTCGCCTATCGCCTGGTCGCCGGCGGCCGCCCGCTCGGCACCCTCGTCATCGGCCGCGCCGGGCTGCTCCGCTTCCCCGACGAGGTCACCGGACTCGTCGAGGACCTCAGCCGACGCGTCGCGCTCGCCATCGGCGCCGCCCGCCAGTACGCCCGTCAGGCGACCATCAGCGCCGTCCTGCAGCGTGGCCTGCTGCCCGGCGCGGTCGCCGAGATCCCCGGCGTGCGCACCGCGCTGGTCTACGAGCCCTGCGACAAGGGCGGCCCCAGCGGCGACTTCTACGACGTCTTCCCGGCCGGCCACGGCCGCTGGTGCTTCGCCGTCGGCGACGTCCAGGGCAAGGGTCCCGAGGCCGCCGTGGTGATCGGGCTCGCCCGCCCCTGGCTGCGGTTGCTGGCCCGCGAGGGCTACGGGGTCGCCGACGTCCTCGACCGCCTCAACCAGCTCCTCCTCGACGACGCCACCGAGGCCGCCGACGCCGCCGCCCGCGCCTTCGCAGGCCCCGTCGCACCCGGCGACGGCCCGCAGACCCGCTTCCTGTCCCTGCTCTACGGCGAGCTGACCCCGTACGAGGGTGGCGTCCGCTGCACGCTCGCCTCCGCCGGGCATCCGCTGCCGCTGATCCTCGGCCCCGACGGCAGCGTGCGCACGGCCGCCGCCCCGCAGACCCTGCTGGGGGTCGTCGAGGACGAGACGTACGCGAGCGAGACGGTGGACCTGCTGCCCGGCGACACCCTGCTGTGCGTCACCGACGGGGTGACCGAGCGCCGCAACGGCTCCGTCCAGTTCGACGACGGCGACGGGCTGGCCCACGCCCTCGCCGACTGCGTGGGCCTGGACGCCGACCTGATCGCCGAGCGGATCAGCCGTCTGGTCCACGACTTCGGCACCCGCCCACCGGACGACGACATGGCCCTCCTGGTCCTCCAGGCGGAGTGACCCCGTTGCCCTCCCCGGTGCGCCGAGCGAAGTGACGACCGGCCCTTTCCGCTGCGCCGAGCGGAGTGAGGACCGGCCCTCCCTGGTGCCCAGCGCGGAGTGACGACCGGCCCTTTCCGCTGCGCCGAGCGGAGTGAGGACCGGCCCTCCCCGGTGTCCAGCGCGGAGTGACGACCGGCCCTTTCCGCTGCGCCGAGCGGAGTGAGGACCGGCCCTCCCCGGTGTCCAGCGCGGAGTGAGGACCGGCCCTCCCCGGTGCCCAGCGCGGAGTGACGACCGGCCCTCCTCGGTGCCCGGCGCGGAGTGACGACCGGCCCTCCCCGGTGCCGCCAGGCGGCTGACGCCTTGCCCTCCCGGTGCTCCGGACGGAGTACCGTCGTCCGTCCTGGACAATGGGAGACATGCCTTCCGCACTCCCCGACGGCGAGCCCGTCCCCGACGACGGCGCGCTGCCCGCCTCCGCGCTCGCCGGCGCCGCCGGCCGGCCGCTCGGGTTCTATCTGCACGTTCCGTACTGCGCGACCCGCTGCGGCTACTGCGACTTCAACACCTACACCGCGACCGAGCTGCGCGGCACCGGCGGAGTGCTGGCCTCCCGCGACAACTACGCCGAGACCCTGGCCGACGAGGTCCGCCTCGCCCGCAAGGTGCTCGGCGACGACCCGCGCCCGGTGCGCACGGTCTTCGTCGGCGGCGGTACGCCCACGCTGCTGGCCGCGGACGACCTGGTGCGGATGCTCGCGGCGATCCGTGACGAGTTCGGCCTGGCCCCGGACGCGGAGATCACCACGGAGGCGAACCCGGAGTCCGTCGACCCGGCCTACCTCGCCACCCTGCGCGAGGGCGGCTTCAACCGGATCTCCTTCGGCATGCAGAGCGCCCGGCAGCACGTGCTGAGGATCCTTGACCGCACCCACACCCCCGGTCGCCCCGAGGCATGCGTCGCCGAGGCGCGCGCGGCCGGCTTCGAGCACGTCAACCTCGACCTGATCTACGGCACCCCGGGCGAGTCCGACGACGACTGGCGGGCCTCGCTGGACGCGGCGATCGGCGCCGGACCGGACCACGTCAGCGCGTACGCGCTCATCGTCGAGGAGGGCACGCAGCTCGCCCGGCGCATCCGGCGCGGCGAGATCCCGATGACCGACGACGACGTGCACGCCGACCGGTACCTGATCGCCGAGGACACCCTCGGCGCGGCGGGCTTCGCCTGGTACGAGGTGTCCAACTGGGCCACCTCCGAGGCGGGCCGCTGCCTGCACAACGAGCTGTACTGGCGCGGCGCCGACTGGTGGGGCGCGGGACCGGGCGCGCACAGCCACGTCGGCGGGGTGCGCTGGTGGAACGTCAAGCACCCCGGCGCCTACGCGGCGGCGCTGGCCGAGGGCCGCTCCCCGGGCGCCGGCCGGGAGCTCCTGAGCGAGGAGGACCGCCGGGTCGAACGCATCCTGCTGGAGCTGCGGCTGCGCGAGGGCGTACCCCTGGACCTGCTGAAGCCCGACGGCCGTCGCGCCGCCGACCGGGCCCTGTCCGACGGCCTGCTCGACCCCGAGCCGTACGCCGAGGGCCGCGCGGTCCTCACCCTGAGGGGCAGGCTGCTCGCGGACGCGGTGGTCCGGGACCTGGTGGACTGAAACCGTCCGCGGGGGCCGGGACCGGGCGTCAGCCCGCCGGGGCGGTGACGAAATCGATCAGCTCTTCGACGCGCCCCAAGAGCTCCGGCTCCAGGTCCTTGTACGACCGCACCCGGCCGAGGATCGCCTGCCAGGCCGCGCCCGTGTTCTCCGGCCAGCCCAGGGCCCGGCACACGCCCGTCTTCCAGTCCTGGCCGCGCGGGATCACCGGCCACGCCGCGATGCCCAGCGCCGACGGCTTCACCGCCTGCCAGATGTCGATGTACGGGTGGCCCACCACCAGCGCGTGCTCGCTGGTCACGGCCTCGGCGATCCGCCACTCCTTGGTGCCCGGCACCAGATGGTCGACCAGGACGCCGAGCCGGGCGTCGGGACCCGGCGCGAAGGACTCCACGATCGCCGGGAGGTCGTCAACGCCCTCCAGGTACTCCACGACCACGCCCTCGATGCGCAGGTCGTCGCCCCAGACCTTCTCCACCAGCTCGGCGTCGTGCCGCCCCTCGACGTAGATCCGCCCGGCGCGGGCGACGCGGGCGCGGGCACCGGGCACGGCGACCGACCCGGAGGCGGTGCGGGCGGGCCGTACCGGAGCGGCCGAGGCGGGCCTCACCAGCGTCACCACGCGGCCCTCCAGCAGGAACCCGCGCGGCTGGAGCGGGAAGACGCGGTGCTTGCCGAAGCGGTCCTCCAGGGTGACCGTGCCGGCCTCGCAGCGGATCACCGCGCCGCAGAAGCCGCTGCCGGGCTCCTCCACCACCAGGCCCGGCTCGGCCGCCACCTCGGGCACCGGCGCCGGCTTCTTCTTCCAGGGCGGGGTCAGGTCGGGGGAGTACTGCCGCATTCGGATGACGATAGGAGAACCCCGCGGCGGAATGCGCCCGGATCAGCGCGACACGCCGAAGCGGCCGGCCAGCGCGTCCCGCTGCGCCCGCACGAACGCGGCGTCCACCACCGCTCCGTGACCGGGCACGTACAGCGCGTCCTCGCCGCCGAGCGCCAGCAGCCGGTCCAGCGCGTCCGGCCAGTGCGAGGGTACGGCGTCGGGGCCGGCCTGCGGCTCCCCGGACTCCTCGACGAGGTCGCCGCAGAAGACCACCTCCCGCTCGCCGGGGACGAGGACGACGAGGTCGTGGGCGGTGTGCCCGGGGCCCACGTTGGCCAGCAGCGCCTGGCGGCCGCCGCCGAGGTCCAGGGTCCACTCGCCGCTGACGAGATGACCGACCGTCACCGGCGCCGCCGCGGCCTCCTCCGCGAGCGCCGGGTCCAGTCCGTTCCTCACCGCGTCCGCCCGCAGCTCCTCCCGGCCGCGCGGGGTGAACGCCGAGTCGATGCCCACCGCGCCGAAGACGTCGGCGGCCCGGACCGAGGACGCGCCGAGGACGTGGTCGAAGTGGGGGTGGGTGAACGCGAGATGGGTCACACCGTGCCCGGTGAGCCGTTCGGCCTCGGCGCGCAGCCGGGCGCCCTCCGCGAGGCTCGACCCGGCGTCGATCATCAGCGCCGTACCGGCGCCGAGGACCAGCCCCGTCGTGCAGTCCCAGCCCGGCAGCCGGCACCGTCCCACCCCGGCCGCCAGCCGTTCCCACCCCAGGTCTTCCCAAGTAACCGTCATACCCCCGACGCTATCCGTACCGACCGGGCGGCAGGGCCGGCCTTGCCGGGGGCGTGCACCACCGCCGTACACTGGGGCGGGGACGTCTGGCACTCGCACGCGCAGAGTGCCAGGGCAGATGCCGAGGGGAACGACTTTCTGGAGGTGTGCGCGATGCTGAGTGAACGCAGGCTTCAGGTGCTGCGCGCCATCGTCCAGGACTACGTGGGCACCGAGGAGCCGGTCGGTTCCAAGGCGCTCACGGAGCGGCACAATCTCGGCGTCTCCCCGGCGACGGTCCGCAACGACATGGCGGCCCTGGAGGACGAGGGGTACATCGCGCAGCCGCACACCAGCGCGGGGCGCATCCCCACCGACAAGGGCTACCGGCTGTTCGTCGACAAGCTGGCCGGGGTCAAGCCGATGACCGCGCCCGAGCGGCGCGCCATCCAGAACTTCCTCAAGGGCGCCGTCGACCTCGACGACGTCGTCGCGCGGACCGTGCGGCTGCTCGCGCAGCTCACGCGGCAGGTCGCCGTCGTGCAGTACCCGTCGCTGACCCGCTCGACGGTGCGGCACGTGGAGCTGCTGTCGCTGGCGCCCGCCCGGGTGATGCTGGTGCTGATCACCGACACCGGCCGGGTCGAGCAGCGCATGGTGGACTGCCCGGCGCCGTTCGGCGAGACCTCGCTCGCGGACCTGCGGGCCCGGCTGAACAGCCGCGTCGCGGGCCGCAGGTTCACGGACGTGCCGAAGCTGGTGGAGGACCTGCCGGAGGCCTTCGAGGTCGAGGACCGCGGTACGGTCTCCACGGTCCTGTCCACCCTGCTGGAGACGCTCGTCGAGGAGAACGAGGAGCGGCTGATGATCGGCGGCACCGCCAATCTCACCCGGTTCTCGCACGACTTCCCCCTCACGATCCGGCCGGTGCTGGAGGCGCTGGAGGAGCAGGTCGTCCTCCTGAAGCTGCTCGGCGAGGCCAAGGATCCGGGCGTGACCGTCCGTATCGGTCATGAGAACGCCCACGAAGGACTCAACTCCACGTCCGTCGTGTCGGTCGGCTACGGTTCGGGCGGCGAGGCTGTCGCCAAGCTCGGCGTGGTCGGACCGACCCGCATGGACTACCCGGGAACGATGGGAGCGGTACGCGCAGTGGCACGGTACGTCGGACAGATCCTGGCGGAGTCGTAGGTGGCCACGGACTACTACGCCGTACTCGGCGTGCGCCGCGACGCGTCGCAGGATGAGATCAAGAAGGCGTTCAGGCGGCTCGCGCGCGAGCTGCACCCTGACGTCAACCCCGATCCGAAGACGCAGGAGCGGTTCAAGGAGATCAACGCCGCCTACGAGGTGCTGTCGGACCCGCAGAAGAAGCAGGTCTACGACCTCGGCGGCGACCCGCTCTCGCAGTCCGGCGGCGCCGGCGCGGGCGGCTTCGGCGCGGGCGGCTTCGGGAACTTCTCCGACATCATGGACGCGTTCTTCGGTACGGCGTCGCAGCGCGGGCCGCGCTCGCGCACCCGCCGGGGCCAGGACGCGATGATCCGGGTGGAGGTCGAGCTCGACGAGGCGGCCTTCGGCACCACGAAGGACATCCAGGTCGAGACGGCGATCGTCTGCGCCACCTGTTCGGGTGAGGGCGCCGCGCCGGGCACCTCCGCGCAGACCTGTGACATGTGCCGCGGCCGTGGTGAGGTCTCGCAGGTCACCCGGTCCTTCCTGGGCCAGGTCATGACCTCGCGGCCGTGCCCGCAGTGCCAGGGCTTCGGGACGATCGTGCCGAACCCGTGCCCGGAGTGCGCGGGCGACGGCCGGGTCCGCTCGCGGCGCACGCTGACCGTGAAGATCCCGGCCGGTGTCGACAACGGCACCCGCATCCAGCTCGCCGGCGAGGGCGAGGTCGGGCCCGGTGGCGGTCCCGCCGGTGACCTGTACGTCGAGATCCACGAGCTGCCGCACGCGGTGTTCCAGCGGCGCGGCGACGACCTGCACTGCACGGTGACCATCCCGATGACGGCGGCGGCCCTCGGCACCAAGGTGCCGCTGGAGACGCTGGACGGCATGGAGGAGGTCGACATCCGGCCCGGCACGCAGTCCGGCCAGTCGATCCCGCTCCACAACCGCGGCGTCACGCATCTGCGCGGCGGCGGCCGGGGCGACCTCATCGTGCACGTCGAGGTGCAGACCCCGACCAAGCTCGACCCCGAGCAGGAACGCCTCCTGCGCGAACTGGCGAAACTGCGCGGCGAGGAACGCCCGACCGGCCAGTTCCAGCCGGGCCAGCAGGGCCTGTTCTCGCGGCTGAAGGACGCCTTCAACGGGCGGTGAGGTGCGGGCCGCGGGGCGGGTGCCGGGCGGCGGTGGGCCGGGGTGGAGGACGCCTTCGGCCCGCCGGGCGCGGGTGGGGGTGAGCCACCCATTCCGGTGGCCTATGCCAACAGGACGGGTGGATTCTGACTTGTCCGGGGGACGTGACACCATGCCGTCATGTCCACCGCGCTGACCGGTCTTTTCCCCCACCCGATCGTGCAGGCACCCATGGCGGGCGGCGTCTCCGTGCCGCCTCTCGCGGCCGCCGTCTGCGAGGCGGGCGGCCTCGGGTTCCTCGCCGCCGGATACAAGACCGCCGACGGGATGTACCAGGAGATCAAGCAGCTGCGGAGCCTGACGAGCCGCCCCTTCGGCGTCAACCTCTTCATGCCGCAGCCGGAGTACGCGGAGTCCGGCGCCGTCGAGGTCTACGCGCACCAGCTGGCCGGCGAGGCCACCTGGTACGACACCGAGCTCGGCGACCCCGACAGCGGGCGCGACGACGGCTATGACACCAAGCTCGCCGTGCTGCGCGACGACCCCGTGCCGGTGGTCTCCTTCCACTTCGGCGTGCCGAGCCGTGAGGTCGTCGACTCCCTGCACCGCGTCGGCACGTTCGTGCTCGTCACGGCCACGACCGCGGAGGAGGCGGTGGCCGTGGAGCGCTCCGGCGCCGACGCGGTGATCGCCCAGGGCGTGGAGGCCGGCGGTCACCAGGGCACGCACCGGGACGTGCCGGAGAACGACGGGTCCGGCGTCGGGCTGCTGTCGCTGGTCGCGCAGGTCCGCGAGAGCGTGTCGATCCCGGTGGTGGCCGCGGGCGGACTGATGCGGGGCAGCCAGATCGCCGCGGTGCTCGCGGCCGGGGCGAGCGCCGCCCAGCTGGGCACGGCGTTCCTCGCGACGGCCGAGTCCGGGGCGCACGAGCTGCACAAGGACGCGCTGACCAACCCGCTGTTCGTGCGCACCGAGCTGACCCGGGCCTTCTCCGGGCGGCCCGCGCGCGGCCTGGTGAACCGGTTCCTGCGCGAGCACGGCCCGTACGCGCCGGCCGCCTACCCGGAGATCCACCATCTGACCGCGCCGCTGCGCAAGGCCGCCGCGAAGGCGAGGGACGCGCAGGGAATGGCGCTGTGGGCGGGCCAGGGGCACCGCATGGCGCGGGCGCTGCCGGCCGGGCGGCTGGTGGAGGTGCTGGTCGCCGAACTGGACGCGGCACGGACAGCGTTGTCGCGCGGCGCCCACGGGGGTGAGGTGCGATGACCGCGCCCGTCTTCGTCGTCGAGAGCTTTCCGGCCGAGCGCGGCCCCTTCGTCCTGGACGGCCCCGAGGGACGGCACGCGGTGTCCGTCAAGCGGCTCCAGGCGGGCGAGGAGGTCGTGCTGACGGACGGCGCCGGCCGGTACGCGGTGTGTGCGGTGACCGCCGTGGAGGGCAAGGACCGGCTGGTCGTCGACCTGGCCGCGGTCGTGGAGGAGCCCGCGCCCGCGCCGCGGATCACCGTGGTGCAGGCGCTGCCGAAGGGCGACCGCGGTGAGCTGGCCGTGGAGACCATGACCGAGGTGGGCGTGGACGCGATCGTGCCGTGGCAGGCGGCCCGGTGCATCACGCAGTGGAAGGGCGAGCGCGGCCACAAGGCGCTCGGCAAGTGGCGCACCACCGCGCGCGAGGCCGGGAAGCAGTCCCGCCGGGTGCGCTTCCCCGAGGTCGCGGACGCGGCCACGACCAAGCAGGTCGCGGCGCTGCTGGCCGGCGCGGACTTCGCGGCCGTGCTGCACTCCGACTTCGACCGGGTCAGCGCGTCCCTCGCCACCGCGGACCTGCCCGCCGCGGGGGAGATCGTGCTGGTCGTCGGGCCCGAAGGCGGTATCGCCCGCGACGAGTTGGCGCTGTTCGAGGAGGCGGGTGCCACGGCGTACGTCCTCGGGCCTACGGTGTTGCGTACCTCGACCGCCGGCACCGCCGCCGCGGCCCTGCTGCTGGGCCGCACGGGCCGCTGGTCCTGACACCTGGGGGGACTGCGTGGAACTCGCCCAAGTCCGGTTGCTCGTCACCGACTTCGCCGCCTGCTACCGCTTCTACGCCGATGTGCTGGGCCTGAAGCCGCAGTCCGGCGCGGCGGACGGGCCGTACGAGAAGTTCAGCCCGGCCGCCGGTTCGGCCGGGATCGCGTTGCAGGACCGGGCGATGATGGCCGCGGTGCTGGAGGAGCTCGGGGAGGCGGCGACCGGCCACCGGTCGCTGGTGGTGCTGCGCGTCGACGACCTGGACGCGTACTGCGCGGAGATCACCGCGCGCGGCGCCGTCCTGCTGCACGGCCCGGCCCCGATGACCGACCGGATGCGGGTCGCCCACCTGAAGGACCCGGAGGGCAACGTGGTCGAACTGCAGGAGTGGCTGCTGCTGCGCGGATAGCCGCCCGCGCCGCATGGTGGCCGTATGTGCTCTACCGCTCACGGTGCGGTGATGGCACGCTGCCCTGCATGGGCGCTTCGACGCGTACGACGGTGGCGGCCGCGGCCGGCCTGGTGGTCGTGGCCGTCGGCGGAGTCGTGGGCTGCGACCCCGTCGGGGGGATCGGCTCGGCCGCCGTCGCCTACACCACCGACCAGACCGCGACCAAGGAGCTGCAGCGGCGGCACGTGGACGTGCGGTGGCTGACCTGCACCGGCGGCTACGGGAACCGGGGCGCCACCCCTTCGGCCACCGAGCAGACCGTCGTCACCGTCGACTGCCGGGGCCAGACGAACGACGGCCGGGACATCACCGTCACCGGCAGGGTGACCCGGGCCGTCGACGGGGCCTGTGTGCGGGGCGACCTGACCGCCCGGGTCGGCGGCAGGCAGGTGTTCCGGGTGAGCGGGCTGGGCGACTGCGACGCCACCCCCTCACCGGTGAGGCCTCCCGGGAACGGGCCCGGACCGGCGCGTCCGACCGTCACCGTGACCGTGACGCGGACCATCTGGTGCCAGGGCGATCCCACCTGCTGGCCCGTCCAGGGCAAGTGACGCGGTCCGCGCCGCCGCGGCCACTCGCTACGATGCCTCCGTACGCGATCAACCCGGTGTCAGGAGGCACGCATGGCAGGGGAGCCGCAGGACGACTGCTTGTTCTGCAAGATCGTCGCGGGGTCCGTCCCGGCGACGATCGTCCGCGAGACGGAGACGACCGTCGCCTTCCGTGACATCAACCCCCAGGCGCCCACGCACGTCCTGGTGATCCCCAAGGCGCACCACGTCAACGCCGCCGCCCTCGCCGCCGAGGCGCCCGAGCTGGCCGCGGACGTGCTGCGCGAGACGCAGGCCGTCGCCGACGACGAGAAGCTCGACAGCTACCGGATCGTCTTCAACACCGGCAGCGGCGCCGGCCAGACCGTGTGGCACGCGCACGCCCACGTCCTCGGCGGCCGCGGCCTGAACTGGCCCCCCGGATAAGCCCCGTGTCCGTCCGCGAACTGGTCGTCCTCGGCACCGCCAGCCAGGTCCCGACCCGGCACCGCAACCACAACGGCTATCTGCTGCGCTGGGACGGCGAGGGTCTCCTCTTCGACCCCGGCGAGGGCACCCAGCGGCAGATGCTGCGGGCCGGCGTCGCCGCCCACGACCTGAACCGGCTGTGCGTCACGCACTTCCACGGCGACCACTCGCTGGGGCTGGCCGGGGTGATCCAGCGGATCAACCTCGACCAGGTCCCGCACCAGGTCACCGCCCACTACCCGCGCTCCGGGCAGCGCTTCTTCGACCGGCTGCGGTACGCCACCGCCTACCGGGAGACCGTGCGGATCACCGAGGCGCCGGTGGCCGAGGACGGGGTGATCGCCTCCACCGCCGGCTACACGCTGCTGGCGCGCCGGCTGTCCCACCCCGTGGAGTCCTTCGGCTACCGGCTGGTCGAGCCCGACGGGCGCCGCATGCTGCCCGAACGGCTCGCCGCGCACGGCATCAAGGGGCCGGACGTGGGCCGCATCCAGCGCGACGGGGTGCTCGACGGGGTGCGACTGGAGGACGTCAGCGAGGTGCGGCGCGGGCAGCGGTTCGCCTTCGTCATGGACACCCGGCTGTGCGACGGGGTGCACGCCCTGGCCGAGGGGTGCGACCTGCTCGTCATCGAGTCGACCTTCCTCGACGAGGACGTCCGGCTCGCCGAGGAGCACGGCCATTTGACCGCCGGGCAGGCCGCGACGGTGGCCCGGGACGCGGGGGTACGGCACCTGGTGCTCACCCATTTCAGCCAGCGCTACGCCGAGCCGGAAGAGTTCGAGCGGCAGGCGCGGGCCGCCGGGTTCGAGGGGGAGCTGACCGTGGCCCACGATCTGCTGCGGGTTCCGGTTCCGAAGCGTCGGTGACAGCGGCGTACGATATTTCGATGCCTCTGCCGAAAGCCGAACTGCACCTTCACATCGAAGGCACCCTGGAGCCCGAGCTGGCCTTCGCGCTCGCCGAGCGCAACGGTGTCCAGCTGCCCTACGCCGACGAGGACGCCCTGCGCGAGGCGTACCGGTTCGAGGATCTGCAGTCCTTTCTCGACCTCTACTACGCCCTGATGACGGTGCTGCGCACCGAGCGGGACTTCGAGGACCTCGCCGACGCCTACCTCGCCCGCGCCGCCGCGCAGGGCGTGCGGCACGCGGAGATCTTCTTCGACCCGCAGGCCCACCTCGCCCGGGGCGTGGCCATGGGCACGGTCGTCGAGGGGCTGTGGCGTGCGCTCGGCACCAGCGAGGCCCGGCACGGCGTCTCCACCCGGCTGATCCTGTGCTTCCTGCGCGACGAGTCCGCCGAGTCCGCCCTGCAGACCCTGGACGCCGCCAAGCCCTACCTGGACCGGATCACCGGCATCGGGCTGGACTCGGCCGAGGTCGGGCACCCGCCGGCGAAGTTCCGCGAGGTGTACGAGGCCGCCGCCGCGCTCGGTCTGCGCCGCGTCGCGCACGCCGGCGAGGAGGGCCCGCCGGAGTACATCACCGAGGCCCTGGACGTCCTCGGCGTCGAGCGCGTCGACCACGGGCTGCGCTGCATGGAGGACGCCGCGCTGGTGGAGCGGCTGGTGCGGGAGCGGGTGCCGCTGACCCTGTGCCCGCTGTCCAACGTGCGGCTGCGCACCGTGGACGTCCTCGCCGAGCACCCGCTGCCCGCCATGCTCGACGCCGGGCTGCTGTGCACGGTCAACTCCGACGACCCCGCCTACTTCGGCGGCTACGCGGGCGACAACTTCGACGCCGTACGCCGTGAGCTGCACCTGGGCGAGGACCGGCTGCGGGAGCTGGCCCGCAACTCCTTCCTCGCGTCCTTCCTGGACGACGACGAGGAGCGGCGGGCCCGCTACCTCGCCGAGGTCGAGGCGTACGTCTTCCCGTCCTCCTCCGGGGCCTAGGCGCCGGACGGCACCTCAGGAGGCCGGGGTCGTCTCGCGGGCCAGTGGGGCAGGGCTGTCCACGGGGATCTCGACCACGGCCGTCTCCACCGCCGTCCCGGCCACCGGCAGCGGACGCCGGCCGGCCGCCCGCGCGACCGCCGTCATCGGGACGGCGACCACCAGCAGGCCGGCCGCCAGGACCGCGCCCATGACCGGGAAACCGGCCTGCGCGGCCAGCACGCTCCCGGTGAGCGGGCCCGCCGCCGTGCCGAGCGAGGAGGCGGAGCCGACCAGCACCGCCCAGCGGCCCTGCGGGTCCAGCGAGGCGGCCAGGCCGATCAGGTACGACAGCACGATCGGGTAGAGCGTGTTCCAGGCGATCTCGCCGGCCGCGAAGGACGTGAGCCCGGTCGCCGACGCGCTCAGGACGATGCACCCCGCGATCAGGGCGGTCCCGGCGCCGATGGGGGCCACGCGGCCGAACCGGGGGCCGAGCGCGCCCGCGCCCGTCACCCCGAGCAGGCCCGCGACCAGCGCCACGGCGAACACCGCGCCCACCGCCGACTCCGACAGACCGGCCTGGGTGAGGCCGATGCGGCCGCTCACCCCCCACAGCGCGTTCTGCGCCAGCGACCAGCACGGCATCGCGGCGGCCAGCAGCAGACCGGCCCGCAGGTGCGGGAGGCGGGTGGCCGGGGCGCGGCGGGTGTGCGGGGCGGCGGGCGCGCTCGCGGGCAGACGGGACGTCAGGGGCCAGACGGCGAGGGCGGTCAGCGCGATCGCCGCGAGCGGCTGGGCGTGGCCCGGGCCGAGGTGAGGGATCGTCAGGCACAGGGCGGCCGCCAGCGCGGAGACGCCGAGCAGGCCCAGGGTGGTCGTGCGGTGCGGATCGCGCTGCGCGGCGATCCCGGTGGCGGCGACGGCGGTGATCGTGCCGGAGCCGAACCCGCCGATCACCGCGCCCGCCACCACGGCCGGTACGAGGCCGGTGAGCGCCGCGCCGCCGTAGCCGAGGAGGGCGAGCGCGAGGCCGAGGCGGGCGAGGCGGCGGGCGCCGATGCGCTCGACCCGGGAGGCGAGCAGGAAGCCGGCGGTCGCCGAGCCGAGCAGCAGGGCGCTGCCGACGGCGCCGGCCTGAGTGGCCGTCAGCGGCAGGCCGGAGTCGAGGCGGCCGACGGTGGTCGGCAGCAGGTAGGGGGCGAGGTACCCGGCCGTGAAGAGGGCGACGAGGGGCCAGGGCGTGGTGCGGGCGGCGGACACGGGCGTTCCCAGGGCATGCGAAAGAGCGGCACGGAAAAGGGGGATGGGCGACGACCGTCGACGGACAGGAACGCGCGCAAGATTTGTATCAAGCGCGCGGGGCCGGAAGGCGGGGCGGACGGTGTGATCTGCGGCACGTTCGGTTTCGGGGTGAATGAGGCGGGGTAGCGGCGAGCGCTCGCGCACCTGGGGGAGCGGTAGTCGTCCAGGCGGGCCATTGACGCTGCCCGTTCGCATCCATAGCCTTTGTCTGCATACATGGACGCCCTCTACAAGAGGAGATGAGGTCGGTGGCCGAGGACCGGCGCACGGACGACGGGTCACGCAGCCGGACGACGGACGGGGCCGCCCGGTGAACCTCACCATCGCCGACGTCCGCCTCACCCCGATCCTGGTCGCCGACCCGCCCTTGCTGAACACCCAGGGCGTCCACCAGCCCTACACGCCCCGGCTGATCGTCGAGGTGGAGACCGCCGACGGGATCACCGGTGTCGGGGAGACCTACGGCGACACCAAGTACCTGGACCTGGCCCGGCCCTTCGCGCAGCGGCTGCTCGGCCGCCCGGTCAGCGACCTGAACGGGCTGTTCAGGGTGGCGGACGAGATCGCCGTGGACGCCGCGACGGTCTCCGGCCGGGTCGACGTCGGCGGACTGCGCGGGGTGCAGACCGCCGACAAACTGCGGCTGTCCGTCGTCTCCGGCTTCGAGGTGGCCTGCCTGGACGCCCTCGGCAAGGCGCTCGGGCTGCCCGTGCACGCGCTGCTCGGCGGCAAGGTGCGCGACGCCGTCGAGTACAGCGCGTACCTGTTCTACAAGTGGGCGGCGCATCCGCAGGGCGTGCCCGCCGAGCCGGACGACTGGGGCGCGGCCCTGGACCCCGCCGGGATCGTCGCGCAGGCCCGCGCCTTCACCGAGCGCCACGGCTTCACCTCCTTCAAGCTCAAGGGCGGCGTCTTCCCGCCCGAGCAGGAGATCGCGGCGATCCGCGCGCTGGCCGAGGCCTTCCCCGGCCGGCCGCTGCGGCTCGACCCCAACGGCGCCTGGTCCGTGGAGACCTCGCTGAAGGTCGCCCAGGAACTCGGGGACGTCCTGGAGTACCTGGAGGACCCCGCCCTCGGCACGCCCGCCATGGCCGAGGTCGCCCGGGGGACCGGCGTGCCGCTGGCCACCAACATGTGCGTGACCACCTTCGCCGAGATCAAGGAGGCCTTCGCCCGCGACGCCGTGCAGGTCGTCCTCTCCGACCACCACTACTGGGGCGGACTGCGCAACACCCAGCAACTCGCCGCGATCTGCCGCACCTTCGGCGTCGGCGTCTCCATGCACTCCAACACCCACCTGGGCATCTCGCTCGCCGCCATGACCCAGGTGGCCGCCACCGTGCCGAACCTCCACCACGCCTGCGACTCCCACTACCCGTGGCAGGCGGAGGACGTCCTCACCGAGCGGCTGACCTTCGAGGACGGCCGGATCGCGGTGAGCGACGCCCCCGGGCTCGGCGTGGAACTCGACCGGGACCGGCTCGCGTTCCTGCACCGCCGGTGGCGCGACGACGACGGCCGGCTGCGCGAGCGCGACGACGCGGCCGCGATGCGGGCCGTCGACCCCGGATGGGTCACCCCGGCGATGCCCCGCTGGTGATCTTCCGGCGGCCGGGGGCGGCGCGTTGCCGGTGGGGTGGTGCAAACTGGCCAGAACCGCACCACGTCAGGGAGCGCACCGTGACCCCGTCCACCGGAGCCATGGGACCGATGGGATCCATGGGAGAGGACCGCGACCGCCGGTCCCAGGTCGACCCGCTCGCCGCCCGGCGCAGGGCCGGTGATCCGCCCTGGGACGTCTTCCTGACCGGCACCGTCTTCCTGGACATCATCTTCACCGGCCTCGACTCCGCGCCCGTGCGCGGCACCGAGTCCTGGGCGCGGGGCATGGGCTCCAGCCCCGGCGGCGTCGCCAACATGGCCACCGCGCTCGCCCGGCTCGGGCTGCGCACCTCCCTCGCGGCCGCCTTCGGCGACGACCACTACGGCGAGTACTGCTGGGACGCGCTGGAACGGGGCGAGGGCATCGACCTCTCGCCGTCGCGGACCGTTCCCGGCTGGCACTCCCCGGTCACCGTGTCCATGGCGTACGAGGGCGAGCGCACGATGGTCTCCCACGGCCACGAGCCTCCGCCGGAGGAGCCCGCGCCCGACCACCCGCCGCACGCCCGCGCCGCCGTCGCCTCCCTCACGCCCGGGCGGCGCGCCCCCTGGATCGCCACGGCCGCGAGCCGCGGCACCCGCATCTTCGCCGACGTCGGCTGGGACGACACCGGGGCGTGGGACCTGGCGGGCCTGGCGGACCTGGAGCACTGCGAGGCGTTCCTGCCCAACGCCGAGGAGGCGATGCGCTACACCGGCGCGGACTGCCCGCGGGCGGCGGCGCACGCGCTGACCCGGCATGTGCCGGTCGCGGTCGTCACGCTCGGCGCGGAGGGGGCGTACGCGGTGGACCGGCGCACCGGGGAGTCCGCGGAGGTGCCGGCGATCGCCGTGGAGGCGCTGGACCCGACCGGGGCGGGGGACGTCTTCGTCGCGGGGTTCGTCACCGGGACGCTGGCGGGGTGGCCGCTGGCCGACCGGCTCGCCTTCGCGGGGCTGACCGCGGCGCTGTCGGTGCAGGAGTTCGGCGGGTCGCTGTCGGCGCCGGGGTGGGCGGAGATCGGGGCGTGGTGGCGCAAGGTGCGGTCGGTGGACGGGCAGGATCCGGCGGCGTTGCGGCGGTACGCGTTCCTGGACGGGCTGGTGCCGGAGGAACGGGCGGCGTGCTGGCCGCTGCGGCGGGCGGTCCCCACGATCGGCTTCCGCCACGCGACGTGATCTTGTAACTGTGCCTCTGGGTGCGCTTGTGCCCAGGGTTGCGGTGACCGCCGTGGGGTGCGCTGCCCGGCGGTACGGGGTGCCGCTGCGCCCACCCGTGCCGCCCCAGCGGCACGACTGCCCGCAGCTACGTACGTAAGGGGCGCGGGGAACTGCGCGACCAGCCACCCACCCACCCGCACCCGGCGTGAAATCCGCACCCACCCCCACCGGCACCGCAGGTATGCGCACCCGGCGTGCAATCCGCACCCACCCCGCAGGCACCGCAGGTACCCGTACCCGCCCGTGCAGGCGCCGTTCGTGCGGCCGGCCCCGGAGGGAAAAGCCTTCGGTGTTGTCCGTGGGGCGTCGTACCCTTGGAATCGCGAGGCCGCTCCAAGCCATGCGGCCGTGACGAGGAGGAACCGCAGGCGCGCGGCGCCGGCCCATGACTCAGACACCCACTGCTCACACCCCCGCGCAGGGGCAGGCGAAGGCACAGTTCACCGTCCCCGCCCAGCACCCGATGGTGACCGTTCTGGGCTCCGGCGACTCCCTGCTGCGCGTGATCGAGAAGGCCTTCCCGGCGGCCGACATCCACGTCCGGGGCAATGAGATCAGCGCGGCCGGCGACCCCACGGACGTCGCCCTCATCTCGCGCGTCTTGGAAGAGATGTTGCTGGTGCTGCGCACCGGGCAGCCGATGACGGAGGACGCCGTGGAACGTTCGATCGCCATGCTCAAGGCGAGCGACGCCGGGACGAACGACGGGCCGGAGACCCCGGCCCAGGTGCTCACGCAGAACATCCTGTCCTCGCGGGGCCGCACCATCCGCCCCAAGACCCTCAACCAGAAGCGGTACGTCGACGCGATCGACAAGCACACGATCGTCTTCGGCATCGGCCCCGCCGGTACCGGCAAGACGTACCTCGCCATGGCCAAGGCCGTGCAGGCCCTGCAGTCCAAGCAGGTCAACCGGATCATCCTGACCCGGCCCGCGGTCGAGGCCGGCGAGCGGCTGGGCTTCCTGCCCGGCACGCTCTACGAGAAGATCGACCCCTACCTGCGCCCGCTCTACGACGCGCTGCACGACATGATCGACCCGGACTCGATCCCGCGGCTGATGGCCGCCGGCACGATCGAGGTCGCGCCGCTCGCGTACATGCGCGGCCGCACGCTGAACGACGCCTTCATCATCCTGGACGAGGCCCAGAACACGAGCCCCGAGCAGATGAAGATGTTCCTCACCCGCCTCGGCTTCGACTCGAAGATCGTGATCACGGGTGACGTGACGCAGGTCGACCTGCCGGGCGGGCAGAAGTCCGGCCTGCGCCAGGTCCAGGAGATCCTGGACGGCGTCGAGGACGTCCACTTCTCCCGGCTGTCGTCGCAGGACGTCGTCCGGCACAAGCTGGTCGGCCGTATCGTCGACGCGTACGAGCAGTACGACAGCAAGCACGGCACCGAGAACGGCGGGCCCAAGGCCGGCCGGGGCAAGTCCGGGCACAAGGGGAAGTAGACACTCACAGCACCATGTCGATCGACGTCAACAACGAGTCCGGAACCGAGGTCGACGAGCAGGCGATCCTCGACATCGCCCGCTACGCGCTCGCACGGATGCGCATCCACCCGCTCTCCGAGCTCTCGGTGATCGTCGTGGACGCCGACGCCATGGAGCAGCTCCATGTGCAGTGGATGGACCTGCCCGGGCCGACCGATGTCATGTCCTTCCCGATGGACGAGCTGCGGCCGCCGTCCAAGGACGACGACGAGCCCCCGCAGGGCCTGCTCGGCGACATCGTGCTGTGCCCGGAGGTCGCCGCCAAGCAGGGCGCGGAGGCGCCGACGAAGCACTCCATGGACGAGGAGCTGCAGCTGCTCACCGTCCACGGGGTGCTGCACCTGCTGGGCTACGACCACGAGGAGCCGGACGAGAAGGCCGAGATGTTCGGCCTGCAGGCGGCCATCGTGGACGGCTGGCGGGCCGAGCGGGGGCTGACCGGGCCGTCCCCGGCGCCGACCGTCTCGTAAGCCGGTCATGAGTCCGCAGATCGTCCTCGGCGCGATCGCCCTGGTCGTCGTCGCCTGGCTCGCCGCCTGCGCGGAGGCGGGCCTGGCGCGGGTCTCCAGCTTCCGCGCCGAGGAGGCCGTGAAGTCGGGCCGCCGCGGCAGCGCCAAGCTGGCCCAGGTCGCCGCCGACCCCACCCGTTACCTCAACGTGGCGCTGCTGGTGCGTGTCGCCTGCGAGATGGCCGCCGCCGCGCTGATCACCTACGCCTGCCTGCAGGAGTTCTCCGGCACCACCAGCGCGCTGCTGGTGGCCATCGCCGTGATGGTGCTGGTGTCGTACGTCGCCGTCGGGGTCTCCCCGCGCACCATCGGCCGCCAGCACCCGCTGAACACCGCGACCGCGGCGGCGTACGTGCTGCTGCCGCTGGCCCGGGTCATGGGCCCGATCCCGTCGCTGCTGATCCTCATCGGCAACGCGCTCACCCCCGGCAAGGGCTTCCGCCGCGGCCCCTTCGCCTCCGAGGCGGAGCTGCGCGCGCTGGTCGACCTCGCGGAGGCCGAGTCGCTGATCGAGGCCGAGGAACGCCGCATGGTGCACTCGGTGTTCGAGCTGGGCGACACGCTGGTGCGCGAGGTCATGGTGCCGCGCACCGACCTGGTCACCATCGAGCGGTACAAGACGATCCGGCAGGCCCTCACCCTCGCCCTGCGCTCCGGGTTCTCCCGGATCCCGGTCACCGGGGAGAGCGAGGACGACATCGTCGGGATCGTCTACCTCAAGGACCTGGTCCGCAAGACGCACATCAACCGGGACGCGGAGGGCGACCTGGTGTCCACGGCCATGCGGCCCGCCGTCTTCGTGCCGGACACCAAGAACGCCGGCGACCTGCTGCGCGAGATGCAGAAGGAACGCAACCACGTCGCCGTCGTCATCGACGAGTACGGCGGCACGGCCGGGATCGTCACCATCGAGGACATCCTCGAGGAGATCGTCGGCGAGATCACCGACGAGTACGACCGGGAGCTGCCGCCCGTGGAGGAGCTGGGCGCCGACCGCTTCCGGGTCACCGCCCGCCTCGACATCGGCGACCTCGGCGAGCTGTACGGGCTGGAGGCCTACGACGACGAGGACGTGGAGACCGTCGGCGGTCTGCTGGCCAAGGCCCTCGGCCGGGTGCCCATCGCGGGCGCGTCCAGCGTGGTCGAGCTGCCCGACGGGCGCCGGCTGCGGCTGACCGCCGAGTCCGCCGCCGGGCGCCGCAACAAGATCGTCACGGTGCTGGTCGAACCGGTCGCCCCCGCCGAGGAGGCCGACGGCGAGGAGGAGAAGCCGGAGTGACGCCCGAGGAGCTGCGCGCCGTCTGCCTGTCCTTCAACGCGGCCGAGGAGGACTTCCCCTTCCGGCCCGAGGTCTCGGTGTTCAAGGTGCTGGGCAAGATGTTCGCGCTGACCCAGCTGGACGCGCGGCCCCTGACGGTCAACCTCAAGTGCGACCCGGAGGACGCGATCCGGCTCCGCCGCGAGCACGAGGGCCTGATCGTCCCCGGCTGGCACATGAACAAGCGCCACTGGAACACGGTCACGGCCGACGGTGATCTCCCCGACGCCCTCGTCCGCGAACTCGTCGAGGACTCCTACGACCTGGTGGTCGCCGGCCTCCCCCGAGCGGACCGCCTCCGCCTGGACCGCCCCTGACCCACCCGGCCCGACGGGCCTGCCCCGCGCCCGGTCGGCCCTGCCTCGGCCGCTGCCCGGCAGGGCGGCCGACCGGGCCTGACGACCGCCCGGCCGAGGCTGCCCCACAGCCACGGCCGCCGTCGCCCTCGACCGGATCGGGCAACCCCGCTCGCGGCTGCCGCAAGCGGATCCGCGGCCCCTGTGTTCGACACACCGTTTGCGCGGGAGCCGGGCCACCCCCTCGTCGGCCCGGCTCCCGCGCTCTTCGTACGGCCTCGCCCCGTAGGCCCCCCGTCGTACCGTCAGGCCGCTGTGCGGCGGGTGCGCAGGCCCAGGGCCAGCAGTGCTGCCGCCGTCAGGACGATCGCCGCGTCGAGGGCGATCACCGTGCGTACGCCCGTCAGGAGGTCGTCGGCGGTCGTCGCCAGGACGCCGAGCAGGGGGATGCCGACGGTGATGCCGACCTGCTGGGTGGAGGTGACCAGGCCGGTGGCCAGGCCCTGCTCCTCGTCCGGGACGCCGGAGGTGACGGTCAGGCCGTAGGAGATGATCGCGCCCAGGTGGCACATGCTGGCCAGGGCGACCGCCCCCGTGGCCAGCCACACCGACCAGCCGCCCGAGCCGAGGCCCAGCAGCGCCGCGACCAGCACGCCCTGCCCGGTGAGCGAGGCCACCAGCGTGCGGCGCGCGCCGAACCGGCCGATGACCCTCGGCGCGAAGGTGCCGGCGACCGCCGACAGCACGCCCTGCACCCCGAAGACCAGCCCGGTCTGGAAGGCCGACAGACGCAGCACCTCCTGCAGGTACAGCGTGAGCACGAAGACCACGGTGGACATCATCGAGAAGGTGACCAGACCGCCCACGTTGCCCCACGCGACCGTGCGCCGGCGCAGCATCGGCAGCGACACCAGCGGTGCCGCGGAACGCGACTCGACGAGCACGAAGGCCGCCAGCAGCAGCACCCCCACCGTGAGGGCGACGAGGACGTCGGCGCGGGCGAAGCCGTGGTCCGCGGCCGTCGACAGGGCGTAGATCACCGCGAGCAGGCCGCCCGTGACGGTCACCGCGCCCGGCACGTCCAGACGCGGCCGCTGCGGCGTGCGGGACTCGGGCAGCAGCCCCGGCGCGAGCGGCAGCACGATCAGGGCGAACACGGTGAGCAGGCCCATCGTGGAGCGCCAGCCGAGCACGTCGGTGAGGACGCCGCCGGCCACCATGCCGACGGTGAAGCCCAGCGACAGCAGCGTGCCGGAGATGCCGAGGGCGCGGTCGCGGGCCGGGCCCTCCGGGAACGTCGTGGTCAGCAGGGACATGCCGGTCGGCACGATCGCCGCCGCGCCCAGGCCCTGCAGGGCCCGCCCGGCCAGGAACGACGCCGGGTCCCAGGCGAGCGTCGCGAGCAGCGAGGCCGTGCCGAACAGGGCCAGACCGGCCAGGAAGAGCCGGCGGCGGCCGAACAGGTCGCCGACCCGGCCGAAGAGCAGCAGGAAGCCGCCGGACGGCAGCGCGAACGCGGTGACCGCCCACTGCAGCGCCGAGGGGCTCATGCCGAGGTCGGCGCCCAGCACGGGCAGCGCGACGTTCAGGACGGAGAAGTCCAGCGCGACCATGAACTGGGCCGCGCACAGGACGAACAGGACGAGCTTGTCACGCGTCGACAGCCGGGGGGCGCCGAGCGGATCGCCGACCGGAGCGGCGGGTTGGGTGGTGGTGGTGTCGATCGCCATGGCAAGGAGCCTGCCGGGTGCGGAACACGGCTGGGGAGTCGCCGCTTATGGTGGTGGTGGCACCACCAGACAGCGCGAGGGGGATCTGTCCGTGCCCACAGACGTACTGAAGACCCGACGGCGGAGCGAGCTGCGCGAGTTCCTGATGAGCCGGCGCGCCCGGGTGACCCCGGTGGAGGCCGGGCTGCCCGCGGGCGGGCCCCGGCGCCGCACGCCCGGCCTGCGGCGCGAGGAGGTCGCCGTGCTCGCCGGGGTGGGCGTGTCCTGGTACCAGTGGCTGGAGCAGGGCCGCGACATCTCCGTCTCCCCGCAGGTGCTGGACGCCGTGGCGCGCGTGCTGCGGCTCAGCGACGCCGAGCGCCGCCACCTGTACCTGCTGGCCGGGCTCAACCCGCCGGTGCCCGAAGTGGCGCCGGGCAAGCGGGACATGTGCGACGGGCTGCGCCGGCTGATCGACACCTGGATGCCGTACCCGGCGCACATCATGGACGCCTACTACAACTGCGTGCTGTACAACGACGCCGCCGCGCTGGTGCTCGGCATGCGGCCCGACGTGCAGCAGAACTGCCTGGTGGAGTTCTTCACCGAGCCGCTCTTCCGCTCCCGGGTGACGAACTGGGAGGAGAACGCGCGCAAGGTCGTCGCCCAGTTCCGCGCCGCCTCCAGCGCCCGGCCCGACGACGAGGGCTTCCAGGCCGTGTTCGCCGAAGTCAGCGCCGCCAGCGAGGACTTCGTCCGGCTGTGGGAGCAGCGGGACATCGAGGACGCCGGGCAGATCCGCAAGGAGCTGGACCATCCGCTGGTCGGGCTGCTCGTCATCGAGTCGACGGCGCTGAAGGTGCCCGCCCGGCCCGATCTGACGATCGTGCTGCACACCCCGATGGAGGAGGCGAACACCGCGGCGAAGCTGGAGTGGCTGGCCTCCCCGGAGGCCCGCCGCGGGACGATGTACCCCGTCGCCGGGTGAGCGGTTCGCGGGTTCGTATGCTCGGGACATGACCGACAGCAACGCGCTCGACCCCGAGGACCGCAAGATCGTCACCCTGGCCCGCTCGGCCCGGGCCCGCAACGGCGTGCCCGAGGGTGCCGCCGTCCGCGACGAGACCGGCCGTACGTATGTCGCCGGGACCGTGGCGCTGGACTCGCTGCGGCTGAGCGCGCTGCGCACGGCCGTCGCGATGGCGGTGGCGTCCGGCGCGACGTCGCTGGAGGCGGCCGCGGTGGTGTCGCAGGCGGACGCCCTGCCCGCCGACGACCTGGCCGCCGTACGCGACCTGGGCGGTGCGGGCACGCCGGTGCTGCTGGCGGGCCCGGACGGAGAGGTACGGCAGACCGTCCCGGCGGGCTGAGACGGCCCCCGGGCGTGCCGTGAAAGGCTCCTAGAGCGCGTCGGGTCCGCGCTCGCCCGTGCGGACCCGGACGATCGTCTCGACGGGCAGCGCCCACACCTTGCCGTCGCCGATCTTGCCGGTGCGGGCGGCCCGCACGATCGCGTCCATGACGTCCTCGGCCAGCGCGTCCTCGACGACGACCTCGATACGGACCTTGGGCACCAGGTCGATCTGGTACTCCGCGCCCCGGTACACCTCCGTGTGGCCGCGCTGACGGCCGTACCCGCTGGCCTCGCTCACGGTCAGGCCGTGGATGCCCAGCTCCTGCAGCGCGGTCTTGACCTCGTCGAGACGGTACGGCTTGACGATGGCGGTGATGAGCTTCATGCCTGGCGGGTGACCTTCTGGGCGGTGGGGACGACGGAGTGGGCGACCGGGGCGCCGTGGCCCAGGACGCCGTGATCGTATGCGGTCTCCGCGTGCACCGTAAGGTCCAGGCCGGTGTGCTCCTGCTCCTCGCTCGCGCGCAGGCCCATCACCTTGTCGAGGGCCTTGCCGATGCCGTACGTCACCGCGAAGGCGTACCCGGCGACGACGACCACGGCGACCAGCTGCCTGCCGAGCTGGGCGAGGGAGCCGCCGTAGAACAGGCCCTCGGCGCCGCCGGTCATCGCCCGCTCGGCGAACAGGCCGATCAGCAGCGTGCCGATGATCCCGCCGACCAGGTGGACGCCGACGACGTCCAGGGAGTCGTCGAAGTTCAGCTTGAACTTCCAGCTCACCGCGTAGGAGCAGACCACGCCCGCGGCCAGGCCCACCACCAGGGCGCCGAGCAGGGAGACCGTGCCGCACGACGGGGTGATCGCGACCAGGCCGGCGACCGCGCCGGAGGCCGCGCCGAGCGTCGTCGGGTGGCCGTCGCGCTTGTGCTCGACGAAGAGCCAGCCGAGCAGGCCGGTGCAGCCGGCGGCGAGGGTGTTGAGGAAGGCCTCGGCGGCCAGCCCGTTGGCGCCGAGCGCGCTGCCGGCGTTGAAGCCGAACCAGCCGAACCACAGCAGACCGGCGCCGAGGATCACCATGGGCAGGTTGTGCGGCCGCATGGCGTCCTTCTTGAAGCCCAGCCGCGGGCCGATGACCAGGCACAGCGCGAGCCCGGAGGCACCGGAGGTGATCTCGACGGGCAGGCCGCCGGCGAAGTCGAGCGCGCCGAGCCGGTGCGCGATCCAGCCGCCGGGGCCCCACACCCAGTGGGTGACCGGGACGTATACGAGCAGCGCCCACACGGGCACGAACACCAGCCAGGCGCTGAACTTCGCCCGGTCCGCGATCGCGCCGCTGATCAGCGCGGCCGTGATGATCGCGAAGGTCAGCTGGAAGGTGGCGAACAGGACGGTCGGGACGGTGCCGTGGACGCTGTCCGGGCCCAGGCCGCTCATGCCGGCGTGCCGCAGCCCGCCGATCAGCCCGCCGCCGAGGTCGTCGCCGAAGGCCAGGGAGTAGCCGACGGCCAGCCAGACCACCGTGACCAGGGCGATCGACACGAAGCTCATCATCAGCATGTTGAGGACGCTCTTCGTGCGGACCATGCCGCCGTAGAACAGGGCCAGACCCGGGGTCATCAGCAGCACGAGGGCGGTGGCGGCGAGCAGCCAGGCGGTGTCGCCGGTGTTCACAGAGGCGGCGGCGAGGGTCACGGGCGTCTCCAACGGGGTGGGGGCTGCGTCAGAGAGTCGCCCGGGCGCGTTTCCGGGTGCGTACGGGTGTGTTTCCGTGACGTTTCATTGCCTGACGGTTACCGAACCCTCACCGTGCGGCGGGACCTCGTGGATCAGGGACAATGAACGCCATGAGCGTTCGCACCCAGTCATCCGAGCAGCCGGGCGAGGCAGTCCACCGCGCCGGCTTCGCCTGCTTCGTGGGCCGCCCCAACGCGGGCAAGTCCACCCTCACGAACGCTCTGGTCGGGCAGAAGGTGGCGATCACGTCCAACCGGCCGCAGACCACGCGGCACACCGTGCGGGGCATCGTGCACCGCCCCGACGCGCAGCTGATCCTGGTGGACACGCCGGGGCTGCACAAGCCGCGCACGCTGCTGGGGGAACGGCTGAACGACGTCGTCCGCACCACCTGGGCCGAGGTCGACGTGATCGGCTTCTGCCTGCCCGCGGACCAGAAGATCGGGCCCGGCGACCGGTTCATCGCCAAGGAACTGGCGGGGATCAAGAAGACCCCGAAGGTCGCGATCGTGACCAAGACCGACCTGGTGGACTCCAAGGCGCTCGCCGAGCAGCTCATCGCCATCGACCAGCTGGGCAAGGAGCTGGGATTCGAGTGGGCGGAGATCGTGCCGGTCTCGGCGACCGCCGGCAAGCAGGTGGACCTCCTGGCCGACCTGCTGATCCCGCTGCTGCCCGAAGGGCCGGCGCTCTACCCCGAGGGCGACCTGACGGACGAGCCCGAGCAGGTGATGGTGGCCGAGCTGATCCGCGAGGCGGCGCTGGAGGGGGTCCGCGACGAGCTGCCGCACTCCATCGCGGTGGTCGTGGAGGAGATGCTGCCGCGGGAGGACCGGCCGGCGGACAAGCCGCTGCTGGACATCCACGCGAACGTGTACATCGAGCGGCCCAGCCAGAAGGGGATCATCATCGGGCCCAAGGGGAAGCGGCTGAAGGACGTGGGCATCAAGTCGCGTCGGCAGATCGAGGCGTTGCTGGGTACGCCGGTGTATCTGGATCTGCACGTCAAGGTCGCGAAGGACTGGCAGCGCGACCCGAAGCAGCTCCGCAAGCTGGGCTTCTGACGCCGGGTGCGCCGTACCGCCGGGTGCGGTGCACGCCGTGGGGAGCGGTGCCCTGGGGCGCGTGGCACCCGGCGTCGGGGTGACCGCCGCTGGGTGCGCTGCCCGGCGCTGACGGGGTGCCGCTGCGCCCACCCGTGCCGCCCCAGCGGCACGACTGCCCGCAGCTACGGACGAAGCTCACGCCCCTTCCTTCAGCACCCTGGAGATCAGTGTGCGTTGGGGTTCCGTGACGTGGGGGTCGGCGGTGTGGACTGTCGTCGCGTCCACCGTGATCTCGTAGCGGAAGCCGTCGGGGACGCCGGCCGGTGGCGTGGGCCGGCCCTCGGCCAGGACCTGCCGGGCCAGCGACTGCCACTCCGCCGCGTCGGGGCGGCCCGCGGTGTCCACCTCGCCCTGCCGCTCGATGCCCGCGAAACCGCCCGTGCGCCGTACTCGAATACGCATGGGGGACTGTCTAGTACGGAACCGCGGCGTCCGCACCCCGGCCCGCCCCGGTCCCCGCGCTACAGCGTCCGCACTCCGACCTGTTCCCACGCCTTCTGCACGGACTGCAGTTCGTCCCCGGCGCCGTAGCGCGCGCGGGCGGCCTTCACCGTCAGCGTCGCGAAGTCGGCGAAGAGGGCGTCCTCCTTCAGCTCGCCGCCGGTGAGCACGTCGTACCAGATCTGGCCGGCCTTCTCCCAGGCGTGCCCGCCGAGGGCTGTGGCGACCAGGTAGAACGCGTGGTTGGGGATGCCGGAGTTGATGTGCACGCCGCCGTTGTCGCGGCCGGTGCGCACATAGCCGTCCATGGTGGCGGGCTGCGGGTCCTTGCCGAGGACGTCGTCGTCGTACGCCGTGCCCGGGGCCTTCATCGAGCGCAGGGCCACCCCTGTCACACGCGGGGCGAGCAGGCCCGCGCCGATCAGCCAGTCGGCCTCGGCGGCGGTCTGGCCGAGCGAGTACTGCTTGATCAGGGAGCCGAAGACGTCGGAGAGCGACTCGTTCAGCGCGCCGGACTGGCCGAAGTACTCCAGGTTCGCGGTGTGCTGGGTGACGCCGTGGGTCAGCTCGTGGCCGATGACGTCGACCGGGATGGTGAAGTCGAGGAAGATCTCGTTGTCGCCGTCGCCGAAGACCATCTGCTCGCCGTTCCAGAAGGCGTTGTCGTAGCCCTCCCCGAAGTGCACGGTGGCGTCCAGCGGCAGCCCGGCGTCGTCGATGGAGTGGCGGCCGTACGCCTTCAGGTACAGCTCGAAGGTGGCGCCGAGGCCCGCGTAGGCGCGGTTGACGGTGGCGTCGGAGCCGGGCTCGGAGCCCTCCTCGCGGACCTTCGTCCCGGGCAGGTCCTGGGTGTGCCGGGCGTCGTAGATGGTGCGGTGCGGCTGGTCGGCGGGCGCTCCGGCCGGCGGGGCGACGGCGGGCGCGCCGATCACCGTGGTCAGCCGCCGCCGGGTGCGCTGGAAGGCGTCGTGCTCCAGGGAGCGGCGGGCCGGGCCGGACAGGGCGGGGTCCTCGTTGCGGGCGAGCCTGTCGAGGACGTGCGGCGGGACGATCGTGCAGAAGACGGGCTGGTGGCCCCCGTGGGTCGTCATGCATGGCACCTTTGCACTGCGTGATGCCCGTGTCACTACCTGCCACCATGATTGGTGAAATACCGGGACAGTGACGGCGGTGTTCGGTGACGCTGTGCTACGGCGAGGGGGCGACCTCCGGCGGGATGTGGCACAGCGCACTTTTTGCCCCTTTCGTCCTTCCGGTCCCGCATACTGGGACACGCCCCCGCGTCCGGGGCGGCTCGGCTAGGCTGCGGAGCATCATGCGTTTCGGGCTGCTTCTCCTTAGCTGCCGCGGCGAGGGCCTGTAGGAAAAGGCCGACTCCCTCCCCGCGGAGCTTGGTGTTGCGTCGTCGGCCGCCACCGGATCCGCCTTCGCGGAACATTCGAGGAGCCCACGCGACCATGGCGAACCGCCAGCAGCCCAGCCCGATGCCGATCCACAAGTACCGCGGTTACGAGCAGGTCGACATCGCCGACCGCACCTGGCCGAACCAGCGCATCACCCGAGCCCCCCGATGGCTGTCCACCGATCTGCGGGACGGCAACCAGGCCCTGATCGACCCGATGTCGCCCGAGCGCAAGCGCCGGATGTTCGACCAGCTGGTCAAGATGGGCTACAAGGAGATCGAGGTCGGCTTCCCCGCCTCCGGCCAGACCGACTTCGACTTCGTGCGCTCGATCATCGAGGAAGAGGGCGCGATCCCCGACGACGTCACGATCTCCGTACTGACCCAGGCCCGCGAGGACCTGATCGAGCGGACCGTGGAGTCCCTGAAGGGCGCCAAGCGGGCCACCGTCCACCTGTACAACGCGACCGCGCCGGTCTTCCGCCGCGTGGTCTTCCGCGGCTCCCGCGAGGACATCAAGCAGATCGCCGTCGACGGCACCCGCCTGGTGATGGAGTACGCCGAGAAACTGCTGGGCCCCGAGACCGAGTTCGGCTACCAGTACAGCCCGGAGATCTTCACCGACACCGAGCTGGACTTCGCGCTGGAGGTCTGCGAGGCGGTCATGGACGTCTACCAGCCGGGCCCGGACCGCGAGATCATCCTCAACCTGCCCGCCACCGTGGAGCGTTCGACGCCGTCCACGCACGCGGACCGCTTCGAGTGGATGCACCGCAACCTGTCCCGCCGCGAGTACGTCTGCCTGTCCGTCCACCCGCACAACGACCGCGGCACCGCCGTGGCGGCGGCCGAGCTGGCGCTGATGGCCGGCGCCGACCGCGTCGAGGGCTGCCTGTTCGGGCAGGGCGAGCGCACCGGCAACGTCGACCTGGTCACCCTGGGCATGAACCTGTTCTCGCAGGGCGTCGACCCGCAGATCGACTTCTCCGACATCGACGAGATCCGTCGCACGTGGGAGTACTGCAACCAGATGGAGGTCCACCCGCGCCACCCGTACGTGGGCGACCTGGTCTACACGTCCTTCTCCGGCTCCCACCAGGACGCCATCAAGAAGGGCTTCGACGCCATGGAGGCCGACGCCAAGGCCAAGGGCGTCACCGTCGACGACATCGAGTGGGCCGTGCCGTACCTGCCCATCGACCCCAAGGACGTGGGGCGTTCGTACGAGGCGGTCATCCGCGTCAACTCCCAGTCCGGCAAGGGCGGTATCTCCTACGTCCTGAAGAACGACCACAAGCTGGACCTGCCGCGCCGGATGCAGATCGAGTTCTCCAAGATCATCCAGGCAAAGACCGACGCCGAGGGCGGCGAGATCACGCCGAAGGAGATCTGGGCCGTCTTCCAGGACGAGTACCTGCCCAACCCGGAGAACCCGTGGGGCCGCATCCAGGTCAGGACCGGCCAGTCGACGACCGACACCGACGGCGTGGACACGCTCACCGTCGAGGCGACCGTCGACGGCGAGGACACCGTCCTGACCGGCTCCGGCAACGGTCCGATCTCGGCCTTCTTCAACGCCCTGGAGGGCCTGGGCCTGGACGTACGCCTGCTGGACTACCAGGAGCACACGATGAGCGAGGGCGCCTCCGCGCAGGCCGCCTCCTACATCGAATGCGCGATCGGGGACAAGGTCCTGTGGGGGATCGGCATCGACGCGAACACGACGCGTGCGTCGCTGAAGGCGGTCGTCTCCGCCGTCAACCGCGCCGCGCGCTGACCCCTCTCACCGGGAGTTTCGACGCCCCGGCCGCCGGGAACGGCGGCCGGGGCGTCGTCGTTTATCGGCCATCCTTGCCCCGAGGTCACGGAAAGGTCTCGTCCGGGGTACTGACTCCGCCTCACCGATGTGGCTAACATCACGCAAGCGCTCGGCGATGTTGCCGTGGGGTTACGGAGGTGCGACGTGCTGCCAGTTCGGGGACACAACGGCCGTGCCGGCGCTTTGGCACGCATCGCGGGCACCCGCACCGCCTGGACGCCCGTCGGCGACGGCGAGTTCTTCTGCCCCGGCTGCGGCGGCGACCGCAACTACCAGCGCCTGACCGGCCGTCGCCGGTTCACCCTGCTGGGGCTGCCCGTCCTGCCGCGCGGCGCCTCCGCGCCGGTCGTCGAGTGCGCCGCCTGCCACCGCCACTTCGGCACGGACGTCCTCGACCACCCCACCACCACCCGCTTCTCCGCGATGCTGCGCGACGCCGTCCACACCGTCGCCCTCGCCGTGCTCGCCGCGGGCGGCACCTCCTCCCGTACGGCGCTGGAGACCGCCGCGACCGCCGTGCGCGCCGCCGGCTTCCCGGACTGCACCGAGGAGCAGCTCGCCGCGCTCGTCGAGGCCGTCGCCCAGGACACCGGCCGCGTCCAGGCCGAGCGGCCCTGCACCGCCGGGCTGGCCATAGAGCTGCACGAGGCCCTCGACCCGCTCGCCCCGCATCTCGCGGGCGTCGGCCGCGAGTCGATCCTCCTCACCGGCGCCCGCATCGCGCTCGCCGACGGCCCCTACACCCCGGCCGAACGCGAGACCCTCGCCACGGTCGGCGCCGCGCTCACGCTGCCCACCGACGACGTCATCCGCCTGCTGGAGGCGGCCCGTACACCGTCCTGATACTCCCCGGGGAGTAACCCGCCCGCCCGGTCTCCCCGGGCAGTAGCCGCGACCTCGCCCTCCCGCCGGACGACCCGGCGCCCGCCGGACGGAAGCCTGGAACCGCAACCAGACATCCGTCCCGGAGGGAGGGCCCGCTCATGGGGGCCGCACAGACGACAGGCGCGCGACGCCGAGCCATTCCCTGGCTGCTGCTCGCGCTGTGGGTGGCCATCCTCGCGATCGCCTCCCCGTTCGCCTCGAAACTTTCCGGCGTACAGCACGACCGGGTCACCGACTACCTGCCCGCGAGCGCCGACTCCACCCAGGCCGCCGAGCTCCAGCAGCGCCTGCCCGGCGGCCAGACGACCCAGCTGGTGCTCGTCTACCACCGCGACGGCGGGCTCACCGCCGCCGACCGGGCCGCCGCCGGGCGGCAGATCGACACGATCGCCGGACAGCACGTCCTCGCCGGCGGCACCCCGCAGGGCATCCCGTCCCGGGACGGCACCACCCTGATGTACCCGGTCGCCAGCAACGAGCCCGGCACCGACGAGAAGAAGCGGGACGCCCTCGTCGACGACGTCCGCGCCGTCGCGCACGGCACCGACGGGCTCACCGTGCAGGTCGGCGGCCCCGGCGCGCTCGCCACCGACGCCGCGCAGGTCTACCGCTCGCTCGGCGGACCGCTGCTGTACACCACCGTCGGCGTCGTCGCCGTCCTGCTGATCCTGATCTACCGCAGCCCGGTGCTGTGGCTGGTCCCGCTGGCCGTGGCCGGGATCGCCGACTACCTGTCCACGGGCGTCGCCTACGGCCTCCACCAGGTCTTCGGCACGACCGTGTCCGGGCAGAGCAGCGGCATCATGACGATCCTGGTGTTCGGCGCCGGCACCGACTACGCGCTGCTGCTGGTCTCCCGCTACCGCGAGGAACTGCGCCGCCACGAGCGGCCGTACGACGCCATGCGGGCCGCCCTGCGCGGCTGCGGCCCCGCCGTCCTCGCCTCCTCCGGGACCGTCGCCGCCGGGCTGCTGTGCCTGCTCGCCGCCGACCTGAACTCCAACCGCGCCATGGGCCCGCTCGGCACGGTCGGCGTGCTGTGCGCGCTCGCCGCGATGCTGACCCTGCTGCCGGCGGTGCTCGTCCTGCTGGGCCGCCGGGTGTTCTGGCCGCTCGTCCCGGCCTACGGCAGCACGCCGAAGACCCGCCGGTCCCTGTTCGCGGCCATGGGCACCTCCGCCGGCCGGCGCCCGCGCACCGTCCTGGTCGGCGGCGCGCTGCTGCTCGGCGCGCTCGCCCTCGGCGCGCTGAACCTGCCCGGCACCGTCACACAGCAGGACTCCTTCGTCGACACGCCCGAGTCCGTCACCGCGATGAAGACCCTCGCCGCCGCCTACCCGGAGCGGTCCGCGCAGCCCATCGACGTCCTCACCCCCCGCGCAGGCGCCGGCGCCGCGCTGACCGCGATCCGCGGCGCCGACGGCGTGGAGGGCGCCCGGGTCACCCGCAGCGGCGCCGGCTGGACCGAGATCTCGGTGACCGCCTCCGCCCCGCCGCAGAGCGCGGCCGAGACCCGCACCATCGAGCAGCTGCGCGAGCGGCTGCCGGGTTCGTACGTCGGCGGGGCCAGCGCCCAGCAGCTCGACCTGAAGGACACCAACGCCCGCGACCGGCTCGTCGTCGTGCCGATCGTGCTGCTGTCGGTGCTGCTGATCCTCGTCGTGCTGCTGCGCTCGCTCGTGGCGCCGCTGCTCCTCACGGCCGCCGTGGTCGCCGTGTGGGGTGCCGCGCTCGGCCTGGGTGGGCTCGTGTTCGGGCCGCTGTTCGGTTTCGAGGGCACCGATCCGGGCCTGGGCCTGCTGTCCTTCGTGTTCCTCGTCGCCCTCGGCGTCGACTACGGCATCTTCCTGATGCACCGGATGCGGGAGGAGTCGCTCGGGGGTGCCGAGCCGGCCGCCGCCGCGCTGACCGCCCTGCGCACCACCGGCGGCGTCATCGCCTCGGCGGGTCTCGTCCTCGCCGCGACCTTCGGGGTGCTGCTGAACATGGGGCTCGTGCAGCTCGTGGAACTCGGCTTCGTCATCTCCGTCGGCGTGCTGCTGGACACCTTCCTGGTCCGCACCTACCTGGTGACCAGCGCGAGCGTGGCGCTGGGCCGCAGGGTGTGGTGGCCCGGGCGGATGTCCCGGACACCGCACCGGCCGGCTGCCGAGCGTGAGGCGCAGCCCGTCTGACCGACCGTCAGGGCGTCCCGTCCTCCCCAGGGGCGCCCCTTAGCGGAAGATGGACCCGTGCAGGCGACGACGACCCCATCCCGGCCGCGCCCGGGCGAGCGGATCATGGCGGCGATCAACCGCGACCCGCAGACCGCCGAGCACGCCACCCGCAACGACGCGCTGCTCGCCGCGGCCACCACCGTCCTCGGCGTCGCCCTCGCGCTGTTCACCGACTCCGGCCGCCGCCCCGACGCGCTCGGCTGGGCGCTGCTGCTCGCCGCCCAGGTGCCCCTGGTGTGGCGGCGCCGCCGGCCGCTGCTCGTGCTGGCGGCGATCGGGGCGCTGGTCGTGCCGTACCACGCTCTCGGCAACGCGCCCGCGCCACCCACCCCGGCCTCCTACGTCGCCCTCTACACCGTCGCCGTCACCGGCCGCCCCCTGCGCACGGTGCTGACGGGCGTCACGGTCCTCACCGTCGCGCTGACCGTGATGGTCACGATCAGCGCGCACCAGGCCCTGGAACTGCTGCGGATCTCCGGATGGATCGTCGCCGTCCTCTTCTTCGGCGTCGACGTGCGCTATTACCGGCAGTACGTCGCCGCGATCACGGAGCGCGCCGAACGCGCCGAACGCACCCGCGAGGAGGAGGCCCGCCGCCGGGTCGCCGAGGAACGCCTGCGCATCGCCCGCGACCTGCACGACCTGCTCGCCCACACCATCACCCTGATCGGCGTGCAGACCTCGGTCGCCGCGCACGTCCTGCACGCCGACCCCGACCGCCTGGACCGGGCGGCCGTCGCGAAGGCCCTGGACGACATCGCCGACACCTGCCGCACCGCCCGCGGCGAACTGCGCACCACCCTGGAGGTGCTGCGCGACCAGGGCGCCACGGACGTGCGGGGCCCGCTGCCCGGGCTGCACGGCCTGCCCGACCTCGCCGACGCGGCCCGCGCCGCGGGCGCCGCGGTGGACCTCACCGTGCGGGCCGACGGGGTCCCGCCCGCCGTCGGCGCCGCCGCCTACCGCATCGTGCAGGAGGCGCTCACCAACGCCGTACGGCACGGCGGCCGGGACGACCTGACCGTGCGGGTGCGGGTGTACGAGGAGGGGGACGCCCTGCGGGTGGAGGTCACCGACGACGGCGCCGGCGCGGGTTCCGGCCAGCCGGGCTTCGGCCTGGTGGGGATGCGGGAGCGGGCGCGCAGCGTGGGCGGCACGCTGGAGGCGGGCCCGCTGCCGGACCGGGGTTTCGCGGTGCGTGCCGTACTGCCGAGGGAAGGAGCCGCGTGACCATCCGTGTCCTGCTCGCCGACGACCAGACCCTGGTGCGGGCGGCGTTCGCCATGCTGGTGGAGTCCGCCCCCGACATGGAGGTGGTCGGCCAGGCCGGCACCGGCCGCGAGGCGGTCGCGCTGGCCCGCTCCCGCCGGGCCGACCTGGTCGTGATGGACATCCGCATGCCCGAGGTGGACGGCATCGAGGCGACCCGGCGCATCGCGGCGGAGGAGGACCTGGCCGGGGTGAAGGTCCTCGTGCTGACGACGTACGACACCGACGAGCACATCGTCGAGGCGCTGCGGGCGGGCGCCTCCGGCTTCCTCGTGAAGGACACCCGCCCGGCGGACCTGCTCGACGCCATCCGGACGGTCGCCGCGGGGGAGGCGCTGCTGTCCCCGGGGCCGACGGCCCGCCTCATCGCCCGCTTCCTGCAAAGCCCCGCGCTGCCGGCGGCCGGCGGCCCCGAGTGCCTCTCCGACCGGGAGCGCGAGGTGCTGACGCTGGTCGCCCGCGGCCTGAACAACACCGAGATCGCCGAGGCGCTGGGCCTGAGCCCGCTCACCGCGAAGACCCACGTCAGCCGCATCATGGGCAAGACGGGCGCCCGCGACCGCGCCCAACTGGTCATCACCGCCTACGAGTCGGGCCTGGTGACACCGGGATCGGGGTCACCGTAGGCCCGGCGGCGGGGACCCGGCCCGCCTAGGGGAGCGTCTTCTCGTACGTCGGGTCCCGGTCGGAGTCGTAGACGAGCTTTCCGGCGGCGTCGTAGCCCTTGAGATGCGGGGTCCTGGTGATCTGGCGGTTCAGGGTGCCGTTGGCCACGAACCAGCCGTGGTCCAGTACGGCCTCGCTGGTGGCGCCGCCGTACGACACCGTCACCCGGGCCACCGACGGCCGGACCGTGCCGATGATCCCCCAGCGGAACGGCAGCTTCCAGTGGCCCTTGTCGAGGAAGGACTGCTGGTACAGCTTGCCGCTGTTGATGTCCACCGCGACGGGCCCCGCACCGTCCGCGCCGACGCCGCCCCGGCTGGCGTTCAGCCCGGCCGCCTCCCCGTCCTTGACGCTGCAGATCAGCCGGGTCTGCCGCGGCTGCTCCTTGACCGCGACGACGTACATGCCGTCGCCGGGGGCGTTGGAGTCGCCGGTGCTGCGCTGGGCCAGGATGATCCGGTAGCCGGCCGCGTCGCCGAGGTCCTCGCTCGGCCCCGGGCCCATCCGCCGGTAGTCGTGAGCCCGGTCGTAGGCCAGGCACCGGGCCAGCCCGTCCGAGGCCTGCGCGAGCGTGATCCCGTCCAGCAGCTGCCGCGCCGGATCGGCGGGCCCCGCCGGACCCGAGGGCGAGGCCGACGCGGACGGCGCCGGGCTCGCCGGAGCCGTGGCCTTCGGGGGCGACGCGGCCGTGTCCGCCGTCCGGGGGCCGCCGCCGCCCAGCGCGTACGCGCCGACCGGCAGCGCCGTCAGCACCACCAGCGCCGCCCCGGCCGCCGCGGCCCGCTGCCGCCGCTCCCGCACGCCCTGCCGCCGGATCCGCTGGTACGGCGCCGGCGCCGGCCGGAGCCCGGAGGCGTCCTCGGCGAGCAGGTCCCGCAACCGCTGCTCGAAGTCCTCGTCCCGCCCCTGCTGTTCGCCGTTCACCTGTCGCCTCCCCGCCCGCCGGCCGGGCCGGCGAACTCCATCAGCCCCGGATATGTACGCAACTTCGCCAGTCCCTTGGACGCCTGGCTCTTGACCGTGCCCGGCGAGCAGCCGAGCACCTCGGCCACCTCAGCCTCCGACAGGTCCTCCCAGTACCGCATGACGACCACCGCCCGCTGCCGGGGCGGCAGTCCGGCCAGCGCCGTCATCAGCGCCCCCCGCTCGTCGGACCACGCCACCTCGTCCCGCCCCGCCCGCTCCGGCGGCGCCGACGTCAGCGACTCGGCCACCCGCCGTTTGCGGAAGCGGTCGCTGTTGCAGCTGACGAGCATCCGGCGGACGTACGCCTCCGGGTTGTCGCTGCGCGCCACACGCCGCCACGACCGGTACGCCTTGGCCAGCGCCGTCTGCGTCAGGTCCTCGGCGTGGTGCGCGTCGCCGGTGAGCAGATACGCGGTCCGCACCAGGTGCGACCACCTGGCGGCGACGAAGTCGTGGAACCGGTCCTCCAGTTCGGCCTGCATCAAGCACCCTCCTCGCCCCCCAGACCACCGATTGCGCGGATTCGGTTGCCCGGTGTCGAATGTTTTCCGTGACGAGCCGGGAGCGCTGGAGCGAGGACACCCCGGGCGTGCTGCGACTGCCCTCCGGCCGCCTGGTGCGCGGCCGGGGCCTGCGCCGCCCGTACGACGGCGCCGGAGCCGACCCGGCCTACGGCGTCTACCTGCTGGGCCGCCGGCCCCCCGAGGTGCCCTGGGAGGCGCGCTGGCTGCGCTGGCCCGACTTCCGGCTCCCGGCGGACCGGGCCGAGGCCCGCGCGGTCCTGACCGAGGCGTGGGAGCGGGCGGCGGACGAGCGCGTGGAGATCGCCTGCCACGGCGGCCGGGGCCGCACCGGGACGGCCCTGTCCTGCCTGGCGGTACTGGACGGCGTCCCCGCCGAGGAAGCCGTCGCCTATGTGCGCGCCCACTACGACCGCCACGCGGTGGAGACCCCGTGGCAGCGACGGTACGTACGGCGGTTTCTGGGCTGAGGGGTGGGACGGGCAGGGTCCGGGCGGCGACCCCCGGGCTGAGCAGCAGGATGGGCCGGCGTCGCGGCCCGAGCGGCGGGCCGAGGCGGCGGCAGGTGCCCGGGTCGGGGCCTGAGGGGCCGGACGGGCGGGGTCCCGGGTGGTGGGCCCCGGGCTGAGCGGTGGTCCGGGGCCGGTTCGCCGGACGGGCGGTGGCCGGGGCCCCGGGCCGGGCGGGCGCTCACCGGCAGTACACGTCCCCCTTCGGGCGCTCGCCCGTCGCGAGGAAGCGGGAGACCGTGGCGTCCCCGCACGCGTTGCCGTTGGCGAGGTAGGCGTCGTGGCCGGTGGAGTTCACGGTGACCATGACGGCGCGCCGGCCCAGCGCCGCGCGGAGTTTCCGCGCCCCGGAGAGCGGGGTGGCCACGTCCCGCTCGTTCTGCACCAGCAGCACGTCGGACGGCCCCCGGTCGGTGATCCGCACCGGCGCCTGCCGCGGCGGGTAGGGCCAGGCGGCGCACACCATCGCGTTGCGCGGCATTCCCGCGGTCAGCGGGTACGCCTTGCGGCTCGCGTCCACGTCCTTCTGGTAGACCGCCTGGCCCGCCGGCCACGCCACGTCGTTGCAGAGCGTCGCCGCGCCGACCGCGGCCACGTTCTGCAGCACCGGCTCCGGCGGAGCGGCCGGCGCGGGCGGCAGGGTGCCCGCACGGGCCGCGGTCATCAGCGCGGCCAGGGCGTCGAACCGGTCGGGGTCGTAGAGGCTGTCCAGCATGGTCTGGCGCAGCACGTTGCCGTTCAGCTCCGGGGGGTTGGCGCCGGGCCAGGGGAGCGGCCGGCGGTCCAGCTCGGCGGCCAGCCGCAGGAACTCCGCGCGGACGCCCTGCGGCGTGTCCGCGACCCGGTGGGGGTGACCCGGCGCCGACACCCGCTTCGCGAACTCGGGGAACACGTCCTCCACGCCCTGCTCGTGCCCGGCCAGCCAGGCGCGGGAGACCATGGCCGGGTCGGGGTTGTCGTTGCTGTCCAGCACGATCCGGTCGGTGCGCTGCGGGAACAACTGGCCGTAGACGGCGCCGACATACGTCCCGTACGACACGCCCCACGCCGAGATCCGCCGCTCGCCGAGCGCCGCCCGCAGGCGGTCGATGTCGCGGGCCTCGTCGACGGTGCTGATGTGCCGCAGCAGCTCGCCGCCGTTGCGGGCGCAGGCGTCGGCCATCCGGCGGGCGGTGTCCAGGTTCCCGGCGACCGAGCCGTCCGCCGCCGGCCAGGGCCGCAGCCGGGAGGTGGCCAGGTCGGCGTGGTCGAGGCCGCAGTCCACGGCGGTCGAGGGGGCGAGGCCGCGCGGCGCGAACCCGACGAGGTCGTAGGCGTCCCGGACCTCCTGCGGCAGCTTCTGCCCCTTGCGCGAGGGGTCGTCGATGCTGGAGCCCCCCGGCCCGCCCGGGATCAGCAGCAGCACCCCGCGCCGCGCGCCCGGCCGCTCGCTGCGCACCCGGGAGACGGCGAGGTCGATCGTCGGCCCGCCGGGCCGGCTGTGGTCCAGCGGGACGGCGAGGGTCGCGCACTCCTGCCGGGACCCGGCGGCGGCCCCCGGGCACGGCCCCCAGGCGAGCGCCTGCCGTCCGGCGGCCCCGGAGGGCCCCGTGGGGGCGGCGGGCGTGGCGGTCGCGGTGGGGGGCGCGGCGAGGGACAGCAGGGCGGCCGAGGCGGCGGTGAGCGCGGCGTGACGCTTGATCGATGTCATGGGACGAGCCTCGCCCACCGGCGCCCTCCGCCCCATCCGGCCAACGGCCCGGTGTGCAGGGGGGTTTACCCCCGCACGCCCCTTCAGGAAGTGGCCCCCGGATACGGCACGTCAGGCGCCCTCGGGGAAGCGGCGCGGCACCTCTCGCGCGCCCGGGTGGGCCCGGGCATCGTCCGAAGGGTCGAGGACGGCTCGTCCGCCGGTCCTGCGCCGCCCGTCCCGCACCAGCAGTGCCACCGCCGTGACCAGGGCGATGAACACGCCCGTCACGGCCGCCGTGCCGTGGTGGGCGGCGGTGAGATCCGGTCCGGAGAGGGTGAAGAACAGGGTGCCCAGCAGGGTCACGCCCAGCGAACCGGCCAGCTGCTGCACGGTGTTGAGGGTGCCGGAGGCCGCGCCCGCGTCCGGTCCGCGCACCCCGGACAGCGCCTGTCCGATCAGCGGGGGCAGCAGCAGGCCGTTGCCGAGGCCGACGACCGCCAGCTCGGGCATCAGCGTGAGGGCGCCGGTGTCCCGCCCGGTCGCGAGGACCTGCGCCGCCAGCAGCGCCAGCCCGGCCACCGCCAGCGCGCTCCCGGCGAGCGGCACCGCCGTGCCGTACCGGGCCGTCAGCCGGCCGCTGAGCAGGGAGGCGGCGCTGAACAGCACCGCCTGCGGCAGGAAGGCCAGCGCGGCGGTGAACGGGGGCGCGCCGAGCCCGGCCTGCAGCAGCAGCGCCAGCGTGAACATGTACGCCCCGAAGTAGAGCTGGAACAGGCCGACCGCCGTCAGCGGCCTCGCGAACGACCGGGTGCGCAGCAGCACCGGGTCGATCACCGGCTCGCCGCCGCGCGCCCGCAGGGCCCGCTGCCCGCGCAGCGTCACCGCCCCGGTCACGGCCGCCAGGGCCAGGCTCGCCCAGGTCCACGCCGGCCAGCCCTGCTCGCGGCCCAGCGACAGCGGGGCCAGCAGCAGCGCGACGGTGAGCGTGACGCCGGCCGCGCCCCGCGGGTCGAAGCCGCGCCGGGGCGCGTCGGGCGCGGGCGGCGGCAGCAGCCGCAGCGCGAGCAGGGCGGCCACGACGCCGACGGGGACGTTGACCAGGAACACCGCGCGCCAGCCGAGACCGAGCACGTCGGCCTGGAGGAGCAGGCCGCCGAGCAGCTGCCCGGCGACCGCGCCGATGCCGCTGACGGCGCCGTACCAGGCGGTGGCCCGGCCCCGGTGCCCGGCGGGGAAGCGCAGGGTGACCAGGGACAGCACCTGCGGGACCATCACGGCCGCCGCGAGGCCCTGCGCGAGCCGGGCGGCGACCAGCTCGCCGGGGGAGCGGGCCAGGCCGCACAGCAGCGAGGCCGCGGTGAAGGCGGCCATGCCGGTCACGAACATCCGACGGTGGCCGTACCGGTCGCCGAGCCGGCCGCCGGTGACCAGGCCGGCCGCGTAGGCGGAGCCGTAGCCGGAGACGACGAGTTCCAGGGCGGCGTCACCGGCGTGCAGGCCGGTGCGCAGCGCCTCGGTGGCGACGTTGACGACGAACAGGTCGAAGCTCGCCATGAGCGTGGCGGTCAGCGCCACGGCGAGCATCCGCCACTCGGCGGGCGAGGGCACGGCGGGGAGCCGGACGGGAGGAGTGGTCGAGGTCACGATCCATCCTTATCATGGATATCGAACATCCATAATCCCCATCATCGGCCGAAGGTAGTCTGCCGTGTCATGAAGCTGTCCCAAGGCGTGGAGTGGGCCGTCCACTGCTGCGTCCTGCTCGCGCACGCGGACGAGCAGGAGGCCGTCCCGCGCACGACCCTCGCCGGCTACTACGGCCTCCCCGTCGCCTACCTCGCCAAGCACCTGAAGTCCCTGGTGCAGGCGGGTGTGCTCACCGCGACCTCCGGCCCGCGCGGCGGCTTCCGGCTGGCCCGGCCCGCCGGCCGGATCACCGTCCTCGACGTCGTCGAGGCCATCGAGGGCACCGCCCCCTCCTTCGTGTGCACCGAGATCCGGCAGCGCGGCGCCTGCGCGATCCCCGCCGCACGCTGTGCCGGGCCGTGCGGGGTGGCCCGGGTCATGGACGACGCCGACCGCGCCTGGCGGGACTCCCTGCGCCGCACCACCGTCGCCGATCTCGTCGACCGCCTCCCCGCCGACCTGCGCGAGCGCGCCCGCGCCTGGCTCCGCGACCCCTCGGCGCCCCTGCCCGCCTTCCGGTGAGGGCAGAATGAAGCCATGAGTCTGTTCCGCGACGACGGCATCGTGCTGCGCACCCAGAAGCTGGGTGAGGCGGACCGCATCATCACGTTGCTGACGCGCGGGCACGGGCGCGTGCGGGCCGTGGCCCGGGGCGTCCGCCGCACCAAGTCGAAGTTCGGGGCCCGGCTGGAGCCCTTCTCCCACGTCGACGTGCAGTTCTTCGCGCGCGGCAGCGAACTGGTCGGGCGCGGGCTGCCGCTGTGCACCCAGAGCGAGACCATCGCGCCCTACGGCGGCGGCATCGTCACCGACTACGCCCGGTACACCGCCGGGACGGCCATGCTGGAGACCGCCGAGCGCTTCACCGACCACGAGGGCGAACCGGCCGTCCAGCAGTACCTGCTGCTGGTGGGCGCCCTGCGCACGCTCGCCCGCGGCGAGCACGCCCCGCACCTCGTCCTCGACGCCTTCCTGCTGCGCTCGCTCGCCGTCAACGGCTACGCGCCCAGCTTCGGCGACTGCGCCAAGTGCGGCATGCCCGGCCCGAACCGCTTCTTCTCCGTCGCCGCGGGCGGCTCCCTGTGCGTGGACTGCCGGGTGCCCGGCTGCGTCGTCCCCTCCCCGCAGGCCCTGGCACTGCTCGGCGCGCTGCTTACGGGAGACTGGGAGACCGCGGACGCCTGCGAGCCGCGGTACGTCCGGGAGGGCAGCGGACTGGTCTCCGCCTACCTGCACTGGCACCTGGAGCGCGGCCTGCGCTCCCTTCGTTACGTGGAACAGTAGAAACACCCGAAGGAGACGAGAAACACATGGCCGTACGCGGGTTCCTGGGGCGCCAGCGCCGTGAGTACAGGACGCCGGAGCCGCACCCGTCCGGCGCGCGGCCCCCGAAGCTCCCCGGCGAGCTGGTCCCCGGCCACGTGGCGATCGTCATGGACGGCAACGGCCGCTGGGCCAAGGAGCGCGGCCTGCCCCGCACCGAGGGCCACAAGGTCGGCGCCGAGCGCGTGCTGGACGTGCTGCAGGGCGCCATCGAGATCGGCGTGGGCAGCATCTCGCTGTACGCCTTCTCCACCGAGAACTGGAAGCGCTCGCCCGACGAGGTCCGCTTCCTGATGAACTTCAACCGCGACTTCATCCGCAAGACCCGCGACACCCTCGACGAACTCGGGGTGCGGGTGCGCTGGGTGGGCCGCATGCCCAAGCTGTGGAAGTCCGTCGCCAAGGAGCTCCAGGTCGCCCAGGAGCAGACCAAGGGCAACGACCGCCTCACCCTGTACTTCTGCATGAACTACGGCGGCCGCGCCGAGATCGCCGACGCCGCGCAGGCCCTCGCCGAGGACGTGAAGGCGGGCCGCCTCGACCCGTCCAAGGTCAACGAGAAGACCCTGCAGCGCTACCTGTACTACCCGGACATGCCGGACGTCGACCTGTTCCTGCGGCCCAGCGGCGAGCAGCGCACCTCCAACTACCTGCTGTGGCAGTCCGCGTACGCCGAGATGGTCTTCCAGGACGTGCTGTGGCCGGACTTCGACCGCCGCGACCTGTGGCGCGCCTGCCTGGAGTACGCCTCCCGCGACCGCCGCTTCGGCGGGGCGATCCCCAACGAGGAACTGCTCGCCATGGAGGGCCGCCAGGAGAGCTGACCACCGTGCCGTACGACCCCGCCTCACGGTCAGCACATGGGGCGGGACGTCGTACGGGACGACGGGGCCTGCTCCGGGTGACCGTCGGCCCTGCCGGACCCACCGGATCAGCGCCCCATGCCGCCGAGGCCGTCTCAGCCCCGGTCGACGGTCTCGCAGGTCGCCGTCACGCGGTCCAGGGCGGCCGGGTCGGCGGTGACGGTGTCGTTGCCGTTCTCGCACTCGACGCGGTCGTAGCCGCCGTTGCGGCTGACGATCACGTCGTCGCCGCCGCTGCCGCGGAACGTGGCGCGCACGGGCGGGGCGGGCCAGCCGTCGGGGTCCTGGAGATGGTCGGCGGCGTTGCCGCCCACGAGGATGTCCTGGCCGGGGCCGCCGTCGAAGTCGGCCGGGACGGCGAGCAGGTACTCGACGGCGAGCCGGTCGTCGCCGTCCCCGCCGTCGGCGTGCAGGCCGGTGACGCCGGCGACCGTCCCGCAGGTCGCCGTGGTGGCGCTGGTCTGGGTGCAGCCGGCGCCCGCGGTGATCCCGCCGGGGTCGGAGACGCGCAGCCGGACGTTGTCGTTCGCGACGTAGAAGGTCACCCGGCTGTTGGTGCCGGGCACCGGCACGAAGGTGACGGTCCCGCCGGAGCGGCCGACCGTGCCGGTGGAGGCCGCGGCCCGGGCCGGCGGGGCGAACACCAGCGGCACGGCCAGTGCCACGGCCAACCCGGGTATGGCGACTGCGCGCATCCTTGACTCCCGTTGCTCGACCCGTAGGTGCATCTGCACCTTCGACCGGCCCCGGGACGACGGCAAACGTTCCGGCGCAGTCAGGTGACACGGGCGAGTGACGATCGGCAAGCCCCGACGGACCCGCACCCGCCGAACGGCCGAGGCCGCGACGGCGACGGGTCCGGTCCCGTCAGGTCTCGGCGCAGTCCGAGCAGGTGCCGAAGATCTCCACGGTGTGGGCCACGTTCACATAGCCGTGCTCGGCCGCGATGGCCTCCGCCCACTTCTCCACCGCCGGGCCCTCGACCTCGACGGCCTTGCCGCAGGTGCGGCAGACCAGGTGGTGGTGGTGCTCGCCGCTGGAGCAGCGGCGGTAGACGGACTCGCCGTCGGAGGTGCGCAGGACGTCGACCTCGCCGGCCTCGGCGAGGGACTGCAGGGTGCGGTAGACCGTGGTGAGCCCGACGGAGTCGCCCTTGTGCTTGAGCATGTCGTGGAGCTCCTGCGCGCTGCGGAACTCGTCCACCTCGTCGAGCGCCGCCGCCACGGCGGCACGCTGCCGGGTGGCGCGGCCCTTCACGGGCGGTCCAGCGGTCGTCACCGGTTGCCTCCTTCTGTGACGGCGTCCCCTGCCGGGCCATTGTGCCAGCCCGGCAGGGAGGCGGTCAGACGCCGATCTCGTCGGGCGCCGTCCGCCCGGCCGGGATCGCGCACTCCGCCGGGTCCCCGGCGGGCTGTGCGGCGGCCCGGGCGCGGCGCCGGGCCAGCGGCGTGGCCACCGCGGTCAGCGCGACGAACGCCGCGATGGTCAGCAGGACGATCGTCGCGCCGGGCGGCACGTCCTGGTAGTACGAGGTGACGGTGCCGCCGATGGTCACGCTCACCCCGATCGCGACGGCGATCGCGAAGGTCGCCGCGAAGCTGCGGCTGAGCTGCTGGGCGGCGGCGACCGGCACCACCATCAGGGCGCTCACCAGCAGCAGCCCGACCACCCGCATGGCGACGGTCACCGTCACCGCGGCGGTGACGGCGGTGAGCAGGTTCAGCGCCCGCACCGGCAGACCGGTCACCCGGGCGAACTCCTCGTCCTGGCTGACGGCGAACAGCTGCCGGCGCAGGCCCAGCGTGACCAGCACGACGAACGCCGCGAGCAGGCAGATCGCGCGGACGTCCGACGGCGAGACCGTCGACAGGGAGCCGAAGAGGTACGACGTGAGGTTCGCGTTGGAGCCGCCCGGCGCGAGGTTGATGAACAGGACGCCGCCGGCCATGCCGCCGTAGAAGAGCATCGCGAGGGCGATGTCGCCGCGGGTCCGGCCGTACCAGCGGATCAGCTCCATCAGCACCGCGCCGAGCACGGACACCAGCGTCGCCATCCACACCGGCGACGCCGACAGCAGGAAGCCGAGGCCGACGCCGGTCATCGCCACGTGGCCGATGCCGTCGCCCATCAGGGCCTGGCGGCGCTGCACCAGGTAGATGCCGACGGCGGGCGCGGTGATGCCGACGAGGACGGCGGCGAGCAGCGCCCGCTGCATGAAGGCGTAGTTCAGGAGGTCCATCAGCTCAGCAGTCCCGTACGGATCGGTTCGGTGCCCGCCGGTGCGTGAGGGTGGACGTGGTCGTGGCCGGGCAGGGCGTGCTGGCCGACGGCCTTGGGCGGCGGGCCGTCGTGCAGCACGCAGCCGTCGCGCAGCACCACCGCGCGGTCGATGAGGGGCTCCAGCGGCCCGAGCTCGTGCAGCACCAGCAGGACCGTGGCGCCGGCCTCGACCTGCTCCTTCAGGGTGTGCGCGAGCACCTCCTGGCTGGCCAGGTCGACGCCCGCCATCGGCTCGTCCATGATCAGCAGTTCGGGTTCGGCGGCCAGCGCCCGGGCGATCAGCACCCGCTGGTGCTGCCCGCCGGACAGGACGTTCACCGAGTCGCCCGCCCGGTCCGCCATCCCGACCAGCTCCAAGGCGTGCCGTACGGCCTCCCGGTCGGCCTTGCGGAAGACGCCGAAGCGGGTGCGGGAGAGGCGGCCCGAGGAGACGATCTCCGTCACGGTGGCCGGGACGCCGCCCGCGGCGGTGGTGCGCTGCGGGACGTAGCCGACCCTGGACCACTGGCGGAAGCGGCGGCGCGGGGTGCCGAACAGCTCGATCTCGCCGGCGCCGACGGGCACCTGGCCGATGATGCTGCGCACGGCCGTGGACTTGCCGGAGCCGTTCGCGCCGAGCAGGGCGACGACCTCGCCGCGGCGGACGGTCAGGTCGATGCCGCGCAGGACGGTCCGCGCGCCCAGGTCGGCGCGTACGCCGCGCAGCGCGATGACGGGCTCGGGCATGCCGGTCTCCGATCGGTCGGTCACCGCGCCCCCAGCGCGGTGCGCAGGGCCGTGAGGTTGGCCCGCATGACCTGGAGGTAGTCCTGGCCGCGGGACTTCTTGGTGATGCCTTCGATCGGGTCGAGGACGTCGGTCCGCAGGCCCGCGTCGCGCGCCACGGTCTTGGCGGTCTTGTCGCTGACGAGGGTCTCGTAGAAGACGGTGGAGACGCCGTCGGCCTTCGCCATGGCCTGCAGCTCCTTCACGCGGGCGGCGCTGGGCTCCGACTCCGGGTCGAGGCCGTTGATGGCCTCCTCGGTCAGGCCGTAGCGCTCGGCGAGGTAGCCGAAGGCGGCGTGGGTGGTGAGGAAGACCTTGGTCCGGGTGTTCTTCAGCCCGTCGGCGAACTCGGTGTTCAGCGCGTCGAGCTTCTTGACCAGCGCGTCGGTGTTCTTCGTGTAGTCGGCGGCGTGGGCGGGGTCGGCCTTGGCGAAGGCGGCGCCGACGCCGCGGGCGACCTCGGCGTAGCGCACCGGGTCCAGCCAGATGTGCGGGTCCCGGCCGCCGCTCTCCTCGCCGTGCTCGTGGTCGTGCTCCGCGGCGTGCCCGCCGACCTCGTTGCCGTGCTGCTCCAGGGTGGTCAGCGAGGCGGCGTCGATCTTGGTCTTGACGCCGGACTGGGCGACGGCGTCGTCCACGGCGGGCTGCAGGCCCTTGAGGTAGAGGACCGCGTCGGACTCCTCCAGGCGCGCGGTCTGCCGGGTGCTGATCTCCAGGTCGTGCGGTTCCTGGCCGGGCTGGGTGAGGCTGGTGACGTGCACGTGGCCCCCGCCTATCTGCTCGGCGAGGTAGGCCATCGGATAGAAGGACGCGACGACGTCGAACCTGTCCGTCGCGCCGGCGGCCGCGCTGTCGCCGCCGCAGGCGGTGAGGGTGCCGATCCCGAGGGCGGTCGTGGCCGTGACCGCCGCGGCGGATATGAGGCGTCGTCGTACGTTCATGACAGTCATTTTCAACAAATATGGAAACCGTTGTCAACAAGCCGGGTGGGAGGGCCCTTGACCGGGACGGCGGGCGAGGCCGGGACGCCCCCCGATTTGGTCGAGGGGGAGCCCGCGCCGGTACGCTGAAGCATTCGCTGGAAGCATCTCGCTTCGTCGCCCGTCGTCGTAATGAAGAGAGCACCGTGGCCGCCGACAAGATCGACACCATCGTCAGCCTGAGCAAGCGCCGTGGCTTCGTATTCCCCTGCAGTGAGATCTACGGCGGACAGCGCGCCGCCTGGGACTACGGGCCGCTGGGTGTCGAGCTCAAGGAGAACATCAAGCGCCAGTGGTGGCGCTACATGGTGACCTCCCGCGAGGACGTCGTCGGTCTCGACTCGTCCGTCATCCTCGCCCCCGAGGTCTGGGTCGCCTCCGGTCACGTCGCGACCTTCACCGACCCCCTCACGGAGTGCACCTCCTGCCACAAGCGGTTCCGCGCGGACCACCTGGAGGAGGCCTACGAGGAGAAGAAGGGCCACGCCCCGGCCAACGGCCTGGCCGACATCAACTGCCCCAACTGCGGCAACAAGGGCCAGTTCACCGAGCCCAAGCAGTTCTCGGGTCTCCTCTCCACCCACCTCGGCCCCACCCAGGACAGCGGCTCCGTCGCCTACCTGCGCCCCGAGACCGCCCAGGGCATCTTCACCAACTTCGCCCAGGTGCAGGTCGCTTCGCGCAAGAAGCCGCCGTTCGGCATCGCCCAGATGGGCAAGTCGTTCCGCAACGAGATCACGCCGGGCAACTTCATCTTCCGTACCCGCGAGTTCGAGCAGATGGAGATGGAGTTCTTCGTCAAGCCGGGCGAGGACGAGAAGTGGCACGAGTACTGGATGGAGCAGCGCTGGAACTGGTACACGGGCCTGGGCCTGCGTGAGGAGAACATGCGCTGGTACGAGCACCCGAAGGAGAAGCTCTCCCACTACTCCAAGCGCACCGCCGACATCGAGTACCGCTTCCAGTTCGGCGGCAGCGAGTGGGGCGAGCTCGAGGGTGTCGCCAACCGCACCGACTACGACCTGTCCTCCCACTCCAAGGCCTCCGGTCAGGACCTGTCCTTCTACGACCAGGAAGCCAACGAGCGCTGGACGCCGTACGTCATCGAGCCCGCGGCCGGTGTCGGCCGCACCATGCTCGCCTTCCTGCTCGACGCCTACGTCGAGGACGAGGCCCCCAACGCCAAGGGCAAGATGGAGAAGCGCACCGTGCTGCGCCTCGACCACCGCCTCGCCCCGGTGAAGGTCGCCGTCCTCCCGCTGTCCCGCAACGCCGAGCTGTCGCCGAAGGCGAAGGGCCTGGCCCAGGCGCTGCGCCAGCACTGGAACATCGAGTTCGACGACGCCGGCGCCATCGGCCGCCGCTACCGCCGCCAGGACGAGATCGGTACGCCGTTCTGCGTGACCGTCGACTTCGACACGCTGGACGACAACGCCGTGACCGTCCGTGAGCGCGACTCGATGAAGCAGGAGCGCGTCTCCCTCGACCAGATCGAGGGCTACCTGGCCGCGCGCCTGATCGGCTGCTGACGCCGCCCGCACGATGTGGAGGCCCGCCCCCTGACGACAGGGGGCGGGCCTTCTCGCATGGGTGGAGGGGGATGCGGGCTCTTCGGGGACCTCAGGTGACCTTGAGCGTCACGGTCGGGGAGTGCACCTTGCCGGCGGCGACCCGCAGGTACCGGGTGCCCTTGGTGGTGAACGACGCGGTGAGGCGGTAGCTGTTCCCCTTCTTGACGGTGGTGTGGTCGTTCAGGGTCTTCCACGTGCCGTTGTGCATGCTCTGGAGCACCAGTGTGGTGCCGACCTTCAGGCCCTTGGTGCGGCCGGTGAACATCACCTTGTGGCCCGTCTTCACGGTGGTGCGGGTGGACCTGACGGTGATCGAGGCCGCCATGGTGTGGGTGCTGTTGTGTGTGGTGTGGTGCGGGGAGGGTGCCATGGTGTGGTGCGGGGTGGGGGCCGGCGAGGTCGCGGCGAGGGCTCCCGTCGCCCCACCGGCGGCCAGCGCGCCCGCCAGGGCTCCGACCGTGAGCACACGGCCGCAGCGTCCACGGAATGTGGTCTTCATCTTTCGTCTCCTCGATGATGCGCTCCCCGCGAGGTGAGATCCGCGGGGCTCGACGCTTCCCCTCCAGCCTTCGCCCGCCCTCCGCCGCAGGCGAGCATCCTAGGGTGAGGAAGGGGTGAAAAACGCCCTAGATGTGAACGAATGCCCTGGTCGGCGCGGTGGCTGCTCCCGATGACTCTTACTCGGATTCACGACTCCCGGAGGGTCGTGTCGGCGTGACTGACAAGAATGGACTGACAGATATTGAAATCTGTCATCTGTCGTGCCACTCTGGATCCATGACGACACGCACCCGAACCCTCGGCACCACCGGCCCCCAGGTCTCCGCCCTCGGCCTCGGCTGCATGGGCATGTCCGCCCTGTACGGCGACGCCGACCGCGCCGAATCGATCGCCACCGTGCACGCCGCCCTGGAGGCCGGCGTCACCCTGCTCGACACCGGCGACTTCTACGGCATGGGGCACAACGAGATGCTCATCGGCGAGGCGCTGCGCACCGCGCCCGCGGCCCGCCGCGAACAGGCCCTGCTCAGCGTCAAGTTCGGCGCCCTGCGCGACCCGGACGGCGGCTGGAGCGGCTACGACGGCCGCCCCGCCGCCGTGAAGAACTTCGCCGCCTACTCGCTGCAGCGCCTCGGCGTCGACCACATCGACGTCTACCGCATCGCCCGCCTCGACCCCGACGTCCCGATCGAGGAGACCGTCGGCGCCATCGCCGACCTGGTCGAGAAGGGACACGTCCGGCACATCGGCCTCAGCGAGGTCGGCGCCGACACCATCCGCCGCGCCGCCGCCACCGCCCCGATCAGCGACCTGCAGATCGAGTACTCGCTCATCTCCCGCGGCATCGAGGCCGAGATCCTGCCCACCCTGCGCGAGCTGGGCATCGGCGTCACCGCCTACGGAGTGCTCTCCCGCGGCCTGATCTCCGGCCACTTCTCCCGCGACCGGCAGCTCGCCGCACACGACTTCCGCGCCCACTCGCCCCGCTTCCAGGGCGAGAACCTCCAGCACAACCTCGACCTCGTCGAGGCCCTGCGCAAGATCGCCGAGCAGAAGGGCGTGAGCGTCGCGCAGATCGCCATCGCCTGGGTGCTCGCCCAAGGACCGCGCCACGACACGGCCGTCGTGCCGCTCGTCGGCGCCCGCACCCGCGAGCGGCTGAGCGAATCGCTGGGCGCCCTCGACGTGACGCTGGAGGAGGCCGACCTGGCGGCCATCGAGGAGGCCGTGCCGGCGGACGCCGCGGCCGGCGAGCGCTACCCGAGCGCGCAGATGGCACACCTCGACAGCGAACGCTGACCCGGCGCCCGGGTACGGTCTATGACATGGCACCGCCCACCGAGACCCTGACCGCCGAGCGCATCCTCGAAGCCACCGAGGAGGTGCTGCGCCGCCACGGGCCCGCCAAGGCCACCGTGGTCGACGTGGCCCGCGCGCTCGGCGTCAGCCACGGCAGCGTCTACCGGCACTTCCGCACCAAGGCGGCCCTGCGCGAGGCGGTCACCAAGCGGTGGCTGGACCGCACGTCGGAGCGGCTCGCCGGGATCGCGGCCGCCGACGGCAGCCCCGAGGAGCGGCTGCGGGCCTGGCTCGCCGCCCTGTTCGAGGCCAAGCGGCACAAGGCGGGCGACGACCCGGAACTGTTCGCCACCTACACGGTGCTGACCGACGAGAACGGCACGGCCGTCGGCGAGCACATCGCCGACCTCGCCGCGCAGCTGACCCGGATCATCGAGGACGGCGTCACCGCGGGCACCTTCACCGCCGCTGACCCGGCCGCGGCGGCCCGCGCCGTCTTCCACGCCACCGGCCGCTTCCACGACCCCTGTTACGCGGCGGAGTGGAAGAACCCGTCCGTCCAAGGGGACTTCACGACGGTGGTGGACCTGGTGGTGCGCGGACTGACGGCCCGCTGAGCCCGGCGCCCGGGGCGGAGGCGACTCCCCCTGTGCGCGCCGGCGCGGAGGCCTCGGGCGGACGCCGCGCGCTCCCGCCGTACGCGGCGCCGCCGGGGGCTCAGGCGCACGCCCGCCAGAACTCCCGCATGAGTGTGTTCGGGGTCGGGCCGGTCATCGCCACCTGGGACAGCATGATCGTGACGGTGCCCGTCGCCGGGATCACGTGCGCCGTCGTCCCGGTGCCGCCCACCCAGCCGTAGCGACCGGGCACGCTCCACGGGTCGACGGGGTCGACGTCGACCTGGCCGCCGTAGCCCCAGCCCTGACCCTCCAGGAAGAGCGTCACGTCCGCGCGCTGCGCCGCGGTGAGGTGGTTGCTCGTCATCCGGCTCACCGAGGTGGGGGAGAGCAGGCCGGCGCCCCCGGACAGCAGCATCCGGGCGAAGGCCAGCCAGTCGTCGGCGGTCGACACCAGCCCGCCGCCGCCCGAGGGGAAGCGCGGAAGGCCCGCGTAGTCGCCGTCCGGGGTGTCCGTGAGCGTCAGGGTGCCGTCCTGCGCGGGCGCGTACGCCCAGGTGAACCGGTCCCGTTTCGCCGCCGGCACCTCGAAGGCGGTGTCCTTCATGCCCAGCGGCTCCAGGACCCGCTCGGCCAGGAACTCCGGCAGGGTCCTGCCGGTCACGCGGGCCGCCAGCAGCCCCTGCAGGGCGGACGCCGTACCGTACAGCCACGCCTCGCCGGGCTGGTGCAGCAGCGGCACCTCGGCGAGCCGGGCCAGCCATTCGTCCGGGGCGGGCCAACTGCGCATCGGGCGGCTGTGGTCCTGCACCGCGAACAGCGCCCGGACGGCCGGCAGCGAGAAGTCCGGGGCGATGCCCCAGCCGGGGCGCGAGTCGAGCAGGTCCTCCACGGTGATCGCCCGCACCGCCGGCACCACGTCGTCGACGGGTCCGGACGGGGTGCGGACCACCAGCGGCTTCGCCAGTTCCGGCAGCCACTCGGCGATCGGATCGTCCAGCGCGATCCGGCCCTCGTCGACCAGCGTGAGCAGGCCGGCCGCCATCACCGGCTTGGTGAGCGAGGCGATCCTGAAGATCGACTCCCGGGCCATCGGGACCGTGCCGGCGGCGTCCGCCGACCCGACGGCGGCCACCTCGACGTCGTCCCCGCGCGCGACCAGGGCGACGGCACCGGGGACGGTCCCGTCGTCGACACGTCGCCGCAGCGTCTCGTACAGCGTGCTGCTCATCCTTCGGCCTTCCGGTGGGCGGGGAAGCTACGGGTGGTACGACCCCGCCCGCCACCGGAAGTCATCGCCGCCGGGTCCCGTCCCTCGCGCGCGCCGCGGGGCTCAGCCCACCTGCCGGGGCAGACGCAGGCTCAGCAGGCCCGTGAGGACGACGCCCGCCAGCTGGACCAGGAGGGTCGTGATCAGGGCGTCGCGCATGCCGGCGGCCGGGGTCAGGGAGAGGAAGAGCGTGCCCAGGGTGGCGACGCCGAGGGCGAGGGAGGCCTGCTGGGTCGTCGTCATCACGCCGCTGCCGACGCCGGCCCGCGCGGGCGGCACCTCGGAGAGGACCACCCGGTAGATCACGGGCAGTTGCAGGGCCTGGCCGACACCGGCGACCGCCCCGCCCGGCAGGAGTTCCAGGACGCCCAGGTGCGGCCAGGACCGCCAGGCCGCCAGCGCGATCAGGGCCAGACCGGCGCCCTGCAGCACCGCGCCCGCCGTCACCACCCGCGTGCCGTGGCGGGCGACCAGGCGCGGCCCGGCCAGGGAGGTGAAGAAGAACGTCACGGCCAGCGGGGCCAGTGCCAGCCCCGCCGCGACCGGACCGAGGCCCGCGCCCTGCTGGAGCGCGACGGCGACGACGAACATGAAGCCGCTGAAGCCGATCGAGAACGGCAGGATCAGCACCAGCCCCCGCCGCAGCGAGGTCAGCGCGAACAGGCTCGGCGGCACCAGCGGGGTACGGCCCGCCCGGTCCGCGCGGCGCTCCACCCGGTAGAAGGCGGCCGCCGCCACGGGGAACGCGGCCAGCGACAGCCACGTCCACAGCGGCCAGCCCGCCGCGCGCCCCTCGGTGAGCGGAGCCAGCAGGGCGAGCAGGGCGACGGCCAGCAGGACCGTGCCGGGGCCGTCGACCGGCTCCGGGCGCTGCGAACGGGTCTCGGGCACGGTCCGCGCGGCCAGCAGCAGGCCGACGGCCACGACCGGCACGTTGACCAGGAACACCGAGCGCCAGCCGGTGCCCCACAGGTCGGCGGCGACCAGGACGCCGCCCAGGATCTGGCCGGCGACCATGGACAGGCCGGCCGTCGCGCCGTACAGGCCCATCGCCCGGGCGCGGCGCGGGCCGGAGGTGGCCGCCTGGATGGTGGCGAGCACCTGCGGCAGCATCGCCGCGGACGCGGCGCCCTGGGCGACGCGCGCGGCGACCAGGCTCCACGCGTTCGGTGCGAGCCCGCACGCCAGCGAGGTCACACCGAACGCGGCCATCCCGGCGAGGAAGAGGCGCCGCCGGCCGAACAGGTCGCCGAGCCGCCCGCCGAGGACGAGCAGGACGGCGTACGCGACGCCGTACCCGGCGACGACCAGTTCCAGCACGGACTCGCCGGCCCGCAGGTCCTGGCCGATGGTGGGCAGGGCGACGTTGACGATGAAGAAGTCGATCAGGGGCAGTGCCGCGGCGAGCAGCACCGCGAACAGCCCGGGACCGCTCAGCGCGGGCGGCGCGGAGGGGTCCGAGCGGACGGGGCGTGGAGTGATGGTCTCGGTCACGCCACCGAGCCTGCGCCGTGGCGCAGACGGGTACCAGAGTGTCTTTATCCTGGTACCACGACCACCTGGAAACAGGACGCGTGAGGCGGCACCCTGGGAGTATGACCATGCTGGCCCAGGAGACGCAGCCCGCCCTCGCCGCCGCGCGCGGCACCGAGATCCGCCGCCACGAGCTGGCCGCCTTCCTGCGCAGCCGCCGTGAGCGCCTCACCCCCGAGCAGGTCGGCCTGCCCCGCGGCCGCCGGCGCCGCACGCCCGGGCTGCGCCGCGAGGAGGTCGCCCAGCTGTCCGCGGTCGGCGTCACCTGGTACACGTGGCTGGAGCAGGCCCGGGACATCCAGGTCTCCGTGCAGGTGCTGGACTCCCTCGCCCGGGCCCTCCAGCTCGACGCCACCGAACGCGCCCACCTCTTCCAGCTGGCCGGCGCCGTCGACCCGAGCCCGGCGCAGAGCTGCCCCTCGGTGACGCCCGCGGTGCGGGCCCTGCTGGAGCAACTGGAGCCCGTCCCGGCGGCCATCCAGAACGAGCGGTACGACATCGTCGCCTACAACCGCACCTACGGCCTGCTGATGTGCGATCTGGACGAGGTGGCTCCCGAGGACCGCAACTGCCTGATCCTGTCGTACACCCACCCGGAATGGCAGTCCTCGATCGTGCACCTGCAGGAGGCCCAGCGGCTGATGGCGGCCCGCTTCCGCGCCGCGATGGCCGGGCACCTGGGCGAACCCGCCTGGAAGATGCTCCTCAAGCGGCTGCGCGACCAGTCCCCGGACTTCCGCGAGGCCTGGGACCGCCACGAGGTCGTCGCCCACCGCACCAAGCGCAAGGAGTTCCTCAACAAGTACGTGGGCCACCTGGTGCTGGACCACACCGACCTGTGGCTCACCCCCGAGGTCGGCGCGCGCATGGTCAGCTATGTCCCGGCGGACGGCGAGACGCGGGCACGTCTGGAGGAGCTGCAGGCCATCGCCCTGAAGCGGAGCGGAGCCGACCTGCCCGAGGACAGGGCCTAGGTACGCTCCACGGCCCCCACGACCTGCCGCACCTCGTCCGACTCCAGCCGCTCGGCCGTACGCGTCGCGGTCGACCGCGCCCACCGCCCGCTGCTCAGCAGGCCCAGGACCAGCACCGCGAGCCCGCAGCCGACGAGGACCCACCACCCGGGCCGCGCCGCCGAGACGAACGCCTCCCGGTACGACGCGTGCCCCACGCCGGAGGCCAGCAGCGCGCCGACCACCGCGACGCCGAGCGTCTGCCCCAGCTGCCGGCTGGTGGAGGCGACCGCGGCGGCCACCCCGGCCTGCGCCCGCGGCATGCCGGAGACGGCCGTGTTGGTGATCGGCGCGTTCACGAAGCCGAAGCCGATGCCGAAGAGCACGTACCCGAGGAACAGCGTGCCGTTGGCCGTCTCGGCCTCGAACGCGGCGAACAGCACCGCGCTCGCGGTCATCGCCACGCCCGCGACGAGCAGCGGCAGCCGCGGCCCGCGGGAGCCGACCAGCCGCCCGGACAGCGGGGCGCACAGGAACGTCGGCACGGCCATCGGCAGCATCCACAGGCCGGCGTGCAGGGCGCTCAGCCCGCGCACGTTCTGCAGGTACAGCGTGGACAGGAACAGGAAGCCGCCGAGCGCCGCGAACGCGCTGATCGCGATCACGGTGGCCCCGCTGAACGGTGCCGAGCGGAAGAAGCGCAGGTCGATGAGGGGTTCGTCGCGTCGCGGCTCGTACCAGAGCAGGCCGAGCAGGGCGGCCAGGGCGATCGCGGCGAAGGGCAGGACGGAGGCGAGGCCCGCGGCCGGGGCCTCGATGATCGCGTACGTCAGCGCGCCGAACAGGGCGATTACCAGCACCTGGCCGACCGGGTCGGGGCGGCGGGCCTTGGGCGCGCGGGACTCCGGGACGTAGCGCAGGGTGAGCAGCAGGGCCGCGAGGCCGACCGGCAGGTTGAGCCAGAAGATCGACCGCCAGCCCACGGACTCGACCAGCACGCCGGCGACCATCGGGCCCGCGGCCATGGACAGGCCGACGACCGCGCCCCACACGCCGATCGCGCGGGCGCGTTCGCGCGGGTCGGTGAAGGTGTTGGTGATGATCGACATGGCGACCGGGTTGAGCATCGAGCCGCCCACCGCCTGCATCATGCGGAACGCCACCAGCGCGTCCAGGTTCGGCGCGAGGGAGCACAGCGCCGACCCGGCCGTGAAGACGACCAGGCCCAGCATGAAGACCCGCTTGCGGCCGACGCGGTCGGCGGTGGAGCCGGCCAGCATCAGCAGGGACGCCAGGACCAGGGTGTAGGCGTCGATGGTCCACTGCAGCCCGGACGTCGACGCGTGCAGATCGCGCTGCATCGCGGGCAGGGCGACGTTCAGGGCGGTGACGTCGAGGCTCACGATCAGCAGGCTCATGCAGCAGATCGCGAGCACGAGCAGTCTGCGGCGATGGCTCGGCTCGGGCATGGAACCAGAATACCCCTTATCGCTAGTGTGCCTAACTAATTACTTTGGGTGCTGTCGGCGGGCGTACGCGACAATGGGGCCATGCCCACGCCCACGACTGATGTGAACTCCACGCTGCGAATCGGTCCGCACCTCGTCGCACCGCCCGTGGTGCTCGCCCCCATGGCGGGTATCACGAACGCGCCCTTCCGCACCCTGTGCAGGGAGTTCTCCGGCGGCAAGGGCCTGTTCGTCAGCGAGATGATCACCACGCGGGCGCTGGTCGAGCGCAACGACAAGACCATGCAGCTGATCCGCTTCGACGCGAGCGAGCGCCCCCGCTCCATCCAGCTGTACGGCGTCGACCCGGCCACCGTCGGCAAGGCCGTCCGCATGATCGTCGAGGAGGACCTCGCCGACCACATCGACCTCAACTTCGGCTGCCCCGTCCCCAAGGTCACCCGCAAGGGCGGCGGCTCCGCCCTGCCCTACAAGCGCAACCTGCTGCGCGCCATCCTGCGCGAGGCCGTGAGCGGCGCCGGGGACCTGCCGGTGACGATGAAGATGCGCAAGGGCATCGACGACGACCACCTCACCTACCTCGACGCCGGCCGCATCGCCGTCGAGGAGGGCGTCACCGCCATCGCGTTGCACGGCCGCACCACCGCCCAGCACTACGGCGGCACCGCCGACTGGGACGCCATCGCCCGGCTCAAGGAGCACGTCCCGGAGATCCCCGTCCTCGGCAACGGCGACATCTGGTCCGCCGAGGACGCGCTGCGCATGGTCCGCGAGACCGGCTGCGACGGCGTCGTCGTGGGCCGCGGCTGCCTGGGCCGGCCGTGGCTGTTCGCCGACCTGGTCGCCGCGTTCGAGGGCCGGCCCCAGGACTTCGTCCGGCCCACCCTGCGCGAGGTCGCCGACGTCATGGTCCGCCACGCCGGCCTGCTCGGCGAGTGGCTCGGCGACGAGTCCAAGGGCGTGATCGACTTCCGCAAGCACGTCGCCTGGTACCTCAAGGGCTTCGCCGTCGGCTCCGAGATGCGCAAGCGGCTCGCCGTCACCTCCACCCTTGAAGAGCTGCGCGCCGGCCTGGACGAGCTGGACCTCGACCAGCCCTGGCCGGCCGGCGCCGACGGCCCGCGCGGCCGCACCTCCGGCAACAACCGGGTCGTCCTGCCCGACGGCTGGCTGAAGGACCCCTACGACTGCGCGGGCGTCACCGAGGACGCGGAGCTGGACACCTCCGGCGGCTGACCCGCCCCGCTCAGCCGCGGGAGGGGTGCGGCACCGACCCGTACGCCGTCAGGAAGCGGTCGCGGAAGGCGCTCATCTTCCACACCGGGGCGGTGTGCGCCGGCCGCAGTCCGTCGCTCCACCCCCACCCGGCGATCTTCTCGAGCACCTTCGGGTCCTTGGCGACGATCGACACCGGCACGTCCCGGCTGGCGTGGTTGCCGCTGACCCGGGCGATCGGCTGGTGGTCGCCGAGGAAGACCAGCACGGTGTCCTTCGTGCCGTAGCGCTCCAGCCACTGGGTGAGCGCGGTCACCGAGTACTGGACGGACTTGCCGTACTCCTCGCGCGAGGCGGTGGTGTCGGCGATGACGTCCGCGGACTTCTTCCCGGCCTTCTCGATCGCGTCGTAGACCGTGCCGTCCCCGAGCTGGTCCCAGCCGACCATCCGCGGGATCGGCGCCCAGGGCTGGTGGCTGGAGGTGAGGATGATCTCCGACATCAGCGGCTTGTCCCGCTTGCGGCCGTGCTCGCGCTGCTGGAACTGCTGCAGCGCGAACTGGTCCGGCATGGTCGACCAGCTGAACTTCGGCCCCTGGTAGCCCAGTTGGAAGGCGTTGTAGACCTTGTCCAGGCCGTAGTACTTCTGCTCCGGCCAGGCCTTGACCACGCCCGGCATCACCCCGACGGTGTCCCAGGCGCCGGTCTTGGCGAACACCTTCGTCAGGCTGAGGTGGTCGCTGGCCATCACCGTGCGGTAGCGCTGCTGGTTGCTGATCCACAGGCCGGACAGGAAGGTGGAGTGGCCGAGCCAGCTGCCGCCGCCGTACGTCGCCGACGTCAGCCAGCCGCTCTTGGCGTGGAAGCCGGCCTTCGCCAGCGCCTGGGTGCTCGCGGTGAGCGTGCGGTCCACGCCCGGCGCCATGATCGGGTCCTCGACGGCGCTGCGGCCGTAGCTCTCGATGAACGTGAAGATCACGTCCTTGCCCCGCAGGTCCGGCACCAGCTGGGCGGGCGGGGTGTCGCCGAAGGCGTCCACCCGGGCCTCCTTGCCGAACGCGGCCTCGTCGCGCAGCGTGTCCCGCACGGTCCGCGCCTGCGCCTCGGCGACGGTCGCGGTGTGCCGCGAGGCCAGCGGGCCCCCGGCGAGCTGCAGCCCGAACGCGGCGCAGGTGATCCACGCCGTGGCGGCGATCAGCACCCCCCGCACGGCGTGCGCCCGGTGCCGGTCGAGCGCGCCGGCGAGCCGGACGGCGGCCAGCGCGACCAGGACGACCAGCGCCACGACGAGGACCACCGCGCCGATCGTGAGCCCGAACGCGGCCGCACCGCCGAGGGCGTCCCGGACGTAGGACCGGGCGTCGGCGAACAGCTCCCAGTCGAGAATCACGTTGAAGGGCCGCCCGAGGTACTGCTGGAACCCGATGTCCAGCATGTCCAGCACCGCCAGCCACCCCACCAGCGCCCCCGCGGCAGCGGCCACGGCCGTCCGCGCCCGCCGCGGCACATACAGCAGGACGACGGCCCCGACGATCGCCTCGCCCGGCAGCCGCACGAACGCCCCCGGCCGCAGCCCCGTCGGCGTGTTCGGCATCAGCAGGGCGAACTGCACGAGCAGCGCGGCGAGCGCGGTGACGGCGAGCGACAGCCACCGGGCGGCGGAAGGGTGCCGTCCGCGCCACCGGGCGAGCCGGGCGCGCGGATGGGGCAGGCGCGGGAAACGCCGGGGTGCCGAAGGGGCGGGGGCGGTGTCCGCCTCGGCCGCTGCCTCCCGCTCGCGCGTGCTGGTGTCCTGGGACAACCCGGGGTCCTTCCAACGGTGGTGGCCGACGACACCCTCCCGTACGACCGGCCCCGGCCCGGTGTTCAGGAGCCCGGGCAAACACCCGGCAAACGGTGCCCGCGTCCCGGCGGTGTCCTCGGCCCGGCACACGGTTGCGCGCGTCCCGGTGGTGTCCTCGGCTCGGCACGCGGTTGCGCGCGGCCCGGTGGTGTCCTCGGCTCGGCACGCGGTTGCCCGCGTCCCGGCGGTGTCCTCGCCCCGGTACACGGTTGCGCGCGGCCCGGCGGTGTCCTCGCCCCGGCGCACGGTTGCCCGCGGCCCGGTGGTGTCCTCGCCCCGGCGCACGGTTGCCCGCGTCCCGGTGGTGTCCTGGGCCCGGTACACGGTTGCGCGCGGCCCGGCCGGTGTCCTCGCCCCTGTGGTGGGCGCACCCGCGTCACACGCCGCCCACGGCCGTGAGCAACGCGAGCGGCGCGGCCGCGGACCGGGCCTCCCGCACGCACGCGTGCGGATACGGCACCGGCTCCCCGTGCACGTCCCGCCCGTAGCCCGCCAGCACCTCCGGCAGCCGGTGCCCGCTCGCCGCCGCCGCGTCGACCAGGCCCCGCGCGATCTCCCGTGCCTCGTCGTGCAGCCCGTACCGGGCCAGCCCCAGCGCGATGACCGCGTTGTCGTGCGGCCACACCGAGCCCCGGTGGTACGACAGCGGGTGGTACGCCGGCTGCCCCGCGGCCAGCGTCCGCACCCCCCAGCCGGAGAAGAAGTCCGGCTGCAGCAGCCGCCGGCCCACCTGCTCGCCGTACTCCTTGTCCAGCAGCCCCGACCACAGCAGATGCCCGGCGTCCGAGGCCAGCGCGTCGACCCGGCGGCCCGCCCCGTCCAGGGCCAGCGCCGGAAAGTCGTGCTCCGGCATCCAGAAGTCCCGCTGGAAGCGGTCGCGCAGATCGGCGGCGGCCTGCTCCAGCAGCGCCGCGTACACCTCGTCCGCCCACGCCGTGCGCGCCAGCCACGCCGTGCGCCGCAGCGCGTCGTAGGCGTAGCCCTGAGCGCCCGCCGCCATCACCGGACCGGTGGGGCGGCTGCCGTCGGCGGAGCAGATCGCGCCGGGGGAGTCCTTCCAGTTCTGGTTGGCGAGGCCGCCCCGGTCGGCGCGGTAGACCAGGTAGCCGCGGGAGGTGAGGCCGCCGTGGTCCAGCATCCAGCCGACGGCGGCGCGGGCGTGCGGCTGGAGCCGGCGCGCCAGGTGCGTGTCGCCGGTGTGCTCGACGTACGCCCCGAGCAGCACGAGGAAGAGCGGCGTCGCGTCGACCGAGCCGTAGTACCGCCGGAACGGCACCTGACCGAAGTGCGCGAGCTCCCCGTACCGTAATTCGTGGACGATCTTGCCGGGCTGGGCGACCGGTTCCGTGCCGCCCTCGCGGGCCTGGGTCGCGGCGAGCGCGAGCAGCGTGCCGGCGGCCGGGCCGGGCCGGTAGGGGAGCGTGAACAGGGCGGTGAGCAGGGCGTCCCGGCCGAGCAGGGTCAGGAACCACGGTGCTCCCGCGGCGGGCACGCGCAGGTCCTCGCCGTCCGGTCCGCGCGCCGGCACCTGCAGCGCCGCGAGGTCCGCGAGGCCGCGCGCACAGGCCGCGGCCAGCTCCGGCCGGCCGGCCGGGAAGGCGACGCCCTCCATGAACGCCGCCTCCAGCGCCTTGAGGCGGCGGGTCACGGCGGCCGGGTCGCGGGGCACGCGCCGGGCGCGCCGGTCGCCGTGCGGGCGGGCGATCACCCGCAGGACGACTTCCGCGGTGGCGTGCGGGCCGAGCTCCACCGTCCACACCAGGCGGCGGGCGCCCGTGCCGGTCTCCTCCACGGCGTCGGGCGCCGGGTCGGCGGTGATCGTCGTACAGGACCGCCACTCGGCGCGGCGGTAGGTGAACTCGATGCCGTCGGGCAGGACTTCACGGGAGCGTACGGCGCCGGCCTTGACGTAGGTCCGGTGGTCGGCGCGGAGCTCGAACTGGTCGGTGAAGTCGGCGTCGACGGTGAGGGCGAGCCGGAGGGTGGTCGGCGCGGGGCGGTTGCTGGTCACGCGCAGCGACTCCACGAACGAGCCGTCCCCGACGGCCTGTTCCCGGAAGAGCGTGTGCGCGGGCGGCTCCTGCCGGCCCCCGCGCGGGACGAGCACGCAGGACGCGGTGTCCCCGTCCGCGACCGGGGTGAGCACCTCGGGCACGGCCCCGTCGACGGTGAGCTGCCAGCGGCTGAGGTGCCGGGCGTCCCGCACGAACAGCCCGTCCGGACGGCTGCCGCCGCGGACCCCGCTGATGTCGCCCCGGTCGCCCACGGCCGCGAACGTCGCGCCGTGCACGAGCAGATGATGCCGGTCCGTCATCCCAGGTCCCCTCCCTTGTCACCCCTGGTGGAACGCGTCGGCGCCCGGCGCGGACACGCCCTTTTGTGCACTCTTGTCCAGCTTTTGACGTGCGTGCGAGCCGGGGCCGTGCGACGCGGGCTCGTGCGACACGGGGCCCGTGGCGGCCAGGTCCAGCGCGAGCGCCGCCGTCCAGCCGAAACCGGTCGCCCCGCAGGCCGCGCCGGTGTACGGATCGGTGTACTCGGCGAAACCCGTGGCGTCCGCGAGGCCGAGCATCGCCGCACGCAGGGCGTCCGCCCGCGACGCCTCGCCGTGCGTCCGCAGCCCCCGCTCCAGCAGCCAGGCGGTGTTGAACCACGCCGGGCCCCGCCAGTAGCGGTGCGGGTCGAAGGACTCCCCGAGCAGGTCGTAACTGGGCACCAGACGGGCGGTGGTGCCGAGCCCGAAGTGCGGGCCGGTGAGCGTGCGGACGAGCGCGGCGGCCTGCGCGCGCGGCAGCGCCGGCAGCAGCAGCGGAACCAGCCCGGACACCCCGCGCTCGGGGATCAGCCCGCCACCGGCGACGTCCCGGCACAGGAACATCTGCCGCACCGGGTCCCACAGCCGCCGCACCAGCACCCCGGTCAGCCGCTCGGCGCGCGCGTGCCGGGCGGTGGCGGGCGCGCCCAGCTCCTGGGCGATCCGGGCGAGCGCGTGCTCGGAGGCGATCAGCAGGGCGTTGAACGCGGGGTCCTCGACGGCGAACGCACCCGGCCCGTCGGCGTAGCCGCGGTCCCGGTAGTCGCCCGCCAGCCGCACGTACCGCCCGTAGTCCAGGTCGGTGGGCCGGTCCCCGGCGGCGCCGTGGTCGAGGTCGGCGCGGCGGAAGGAACGGGCCGGGGCGGGGGTGATCCGGGCGAGCGGGGCGTCCCAGCAGGGGCTGTTGTCCATGCCCTGCTCCCACGGGTGCACCACGGACACCAGCCCGCCGCCGCCCAGGTCCCGCCGGTGCAGCAGATACCGGTGCCAGGCGGCCAGCCGCGGGTACAGCCGGGCGAGGAAGCCGCGCTCCCGGGACAGTCGCGGATCGGCGCGGTGCACCAGCCATGCGGCCAGCGCGTGCACCGGTGGCTGCACGATGCCGGAGGTCTGTACGGTGCGCGGGGCGCCGGCGGTGCGCCCGGCGGTGGTGGAGCGCCAGAAGTCGGGGCTCGGGAAGTAGGCGTCGAGCGGGACGGAGGGGTTGAAGACGATGTGCGGCACCCGCCCGTCGCCCCATTGGGCGGCCAGCAGCGTTTCCAGCTCCGTCTGCGCCCGTAACGGCGACAGATGCCTCAGGCCGATCGCGATGAAGGCCGAGTCCCAGGACCACTGGTGCGGATACAGGCGGCGGGAGGGCACGGTGGAGGTGCCGGTCCAGTTGGCCTCCAGCACGGCGGCGGCCCGGCGGCGCAGCTCAAGGGCGGCGGGCGGCGGATCGTATGCGGTCTCCCGCCCGGTGCCGGGGGCGGTGCCGGTGCCGGTACCGGCGCCTGTGCCGGTTCCGCTGCCGGGGCCGGTGAGCTGGGCCGTGCGATCCACGCGGGACTCCCCGAACGTCGTGCGGCCGGACGGGCCGGCCGGGACCACCTAGGGTTACGTCTATTTAACACGCAAAACTCACTATGTAATGCACGATGGGGAAGCACAAGGGGGTGCGCATGACGGGACGGCCCGGCAGAACAGGACGCGGCGGGAACCAGGCCGGTGCCGGAGACCTGCTGGCACTGGTGCGCAGCGGCCGCGCCACCACCCGCGGGGCGCTGCAGCAGGCGACGGGACTGTCCCGGGCGACCGTCGGCCAGCGCCTGGACCGGCTCTTTCGGGCCGGCTGGCTGCGCGAGGGCCCCGGCGGCCCGGTCGGCTCACCGCTGGGCGGACGCCCGTCGATCACCCTGGAGTTCGACGACGAGCACGCCGTCGTGCTGGCCGCCGACCTGGACACCCGGCACGCGCGGGCGGCCCTGCTGACGCTGACCGGCGACATCCTCGCCGAGCGCACCGGCACCCTGGTCGTCGAGGACGGGCCCGAGGCGGTGCTCGGCGAACTGGGCCGCTGGTTCGCGGGCCTGCTGTCCGGCGCGGGGCGCGGCGCGGGGGAGGTGTGCGGGATCGGGCTGGCCGTGCCCGGCCCGGTGGACAGCGAGTCGGGCCGGGTCGTGCAGCCGCCGATCATGCCGGGCTGGGACGGCTACGACATAACGGGCCGCCTCGCCCGTTCCTTCGCCGACCACACCGGCACTCCGGCCACGGCGATCCCGGTCCTCGTCGACAACGACGCCAACCTCATGGCGTACGGCGAGCAGCGCGCCGCCCACCCGGACTGCTCGGCCTTCGTCCTGGTCAAGGTGTCGACGGGGATCGGCGCCGGTGTGGTGGTGGACGGGTCCGTCTACCGCGGCATCGACGGCGGGGCCGGCGACATCGGCCACATCCGGGTGCCCGGGGGCGAGCGGGCGCTGTGCCGGTGCGGGTCCTACGGCTGCCTGGCGGCCGTCGCGAGCGGCGGTGCCGTGGCGCGGCGGCTGGCGGAGGCGGGGGTGCCGGCGGCGTCCGGCTCGGATGTGCGGGACCTGCTGGCGGCGGGGCACCCGGAGGCCGTGGGACTGGCGCGGGAGGCCGGGCGCCGGGTGGGCGAGGTGCTGGCGACGGTGGTGACGCTGCTGAACCCGGGCGTGCTGATGATCGCCGGGGACCTGGCCGGGACGCCGTTCCTCACCGGCGTACGGGAGTTGCTGTACCAGCGGGCGCTGCCGCGCTCCACCGCCCGGCTGGAGGTGGTGACCTCGCGGCTGGGGGAGCGGGCCGCGGTGCTGGGCGCCGGGGCGCTGGTCGTGGAGCACCTGTACGCGCCGGAGCGGGCGGAGGAGCGGCTGCGGGCGCTGGGGGTGTGAGGCGCCGGCGGGCTGAGGCGGCGGCGGGCTGACGTGCCGGCGGGCTGAGGCGCCGGCGGTGTGAGGCGCCGGCGGTGTGAGGCTTCTCGGGCCGGGGACGCCCGTCCGCATGGTGAAATCCCGCCGCCTGTGGGAGCGTGATTCTCGCCACCCCTGATAAGGGTTGCGCTCAGATGAGCGGATCAAGAGCGACTGCACTTCATCAAAGGGTGGCACTGAGTGCCACCAGGTGATCGTTCATCGGAGAAAATCAGACGTGCCGAAAGCCGCTCACATGAGCGCTCTCGACGGTCTACGGGTGTTGATGCGTTCAAGAAGTGAAAACAACAAGCGTCGGTTGCTTGCCAAGCCTTGACTTTCGATCCGCTGGCGGACGACTGGTTACGGGCGCATGACCGGCAAGTGGACGTACCCAGGTGCCTTCGATCTGGGTATGTTCCTCCACGTCAGGGCAGCCACCGCGTCCTCGAGGAGTCGAGACCCGTGTCGGAAAACAAAGATCAGCAGCGACCCGCGTCGGGCAACAGCGTTGAGGGCGTGAAGTTCGTTTACGACTTCACCGAGGGCAACAAGGACCTCAAGGACCTCCTCGGAGGCAAGGGTGCAAACCTCGCGGAGATGACGAACCTGGGCCTTCCGGTCCCGCCCGGCTTCACCATCACCACCGAGGCCTGCAAGGTCTACCTCGACAGCGGCGAGGAGCCCGCGGCACTGCGTGACGAGGTGAGCGCCCACCTCGACGCGCTCGAGACCCGGATGGGCAAGAAGCTCGGCCAGGCCGACAACCCCCTCCTGGTATCCGTACGCTCCGGCGCCAAGTTCTCCATGCCGGGCATGATGGACACCGTCCTCAACATCGGCCTCTCCGACAAGTCCGTGAAGGGCCTCGCCGACCAGGCCGGCGACGAGCGCTTCGCGTGGGACTCCTACCGCCGCCTCATCCAGATGTTCGGCAAGACCGTCCTCGGCGTCGACGGCGAGCTCTTCGAAGAGGCGCTGGAGAAGGCCAAGGAGGCCAAGAAGGTCACGGTCGACACCGAGCTGGAGGCCGCCGACCTCAAGAAGCTGGTCACCACCTTCAAGAAGATCGTGAAGAAGGAGACCGGCCGGGACTTCCCGCAGGACCCGCGCGAGCAGATGGACCTCGCCATCCGCGCGGTCTTCGACTCCTGGAACGGCGACCGCGCCAAGCTCTACCGCCGCCAGGAGCGCATCCCGCACGACCTCGGCACCGCCGTCAACGTCTGCTCCATGGTCTTCGGCAACCTCGGCCCCGACTCCGGCACCGGCGTCGCCTTCACCCGCGACCCCGCCTCCGGCCACCAGGGCGTCTACGGCGACTACCTGCAGAACGCGCAGGGCGAGGACGTCGTCGCCGGCATCCGCAACACCGTGCCGCTCGCCGACCTGGAGAAGCTCGACAAGAAGTCGTACGACGAGCTGATGCAGATCATGGAGACCCTTGAGAACCACTACAAGGATCTCTGCGACATCGAGTTCACCATCGAGCGCGGCAAGCTGTGGATGCTGCAGACCCGCGTCGGCAAGCGCACCGCGGCCGCGGCCTTCCGCATCGCCACGCAGCTGGTCGACCAGGGCCTGATCGACGAGGCGGAGGCGCTGCAGCGCGTCACCGGCGCCCAGCTCGCCCAGCTGATGTTCCCGCGCTTCGACGAGAAGGCGAAGATCCAGCAGGTCGCCCGCGGTATCGCGGCCTCCCCGGGCGCGGCCGTCGGCAAGGCCGTCTTCGACTCCTACACCGCGGTCAAGTGGTCCCGCTCCGGCGAGAAGGTCATCCTCGTCCGCCGCGAGACCAACCCCGACGACCTGGACGGCATGATCGCCGCCGAGGGCATCCTCACCTCGCGCGGCGGCAAGACCTCCCACGCGGCCGTCGTCGCCCGCGGCATGGGCAAGACCTGTGTCTGCGGCGCGGAGGAGCTGGAGGTCGACACCAAGCGGCGCCGGATGACCGTGCCCGGCGGCCAGGTCGTCGAGGAGGGCGACCTGATCTCCATCGACGGCTCCAGCGGCAAGGTGTACCTCGGTGAGGTCCCGGTCGTCCCGTCCCCCGTGGTCGAGTACTTCGAGGGCCGCATGCACGCCGGCGCCGACGACGCCGACGAGCTCGTCGAGGCCGTCCACCGCATCATGGCGTTCGCCGACCGCAAGCGCCGCCTGCGGGTGCGCGCCAACGCCGACAACGCCGAGGACGCGCTGCGCGCCCGCCGCTTCGGCGCCCAGGGCATCGGCCTGTGCCGCACCGAGCACATGTTCCTCGGCGACCGCCGCGAGCTGGTCGAGCGCCTGATCCTGGCGGACACCGAGGAGGAGCGCGAGGCGTCCCTGAAGGCGCTGCTCCCGCTGCAGAAGAAGGACTTCGTCGAGCTCTTCGAGGCGATGGACGGCCTGCCCGTCACCGTCCGTCTCCTGGACCCGCCGCTGCACGAGTTCCTGCCCGACATCACGGAGCTGTCGGTCCGCGTGGCGCTGGCGGAGTCCCGCCAGGAGCCGCACGAGAACGAGCTGCGCCTGCTGCAGGCCGTGCACCGCCTGCACGAGCAGAACCCGATGCTGGGCCTGCGCGGCGTCCGCCTCGGCCTCGTCATCCCCGGCCTGTTCACCATGCAGGTCCGCGCGATCGCGGAGGCGGCGGCGGAGCGCAAGGCGGCCAAGGGCGACCCGCGCGCCGAGATCATGATCCCGCTCGTCGGCACCGTCCAGGAGCTGGAGATCGTCCGCGACGAGGCCGACAAGGTCATCGCGGAGGTTGAGGCGGCGACCGGCACCGAGCTGAAGCTGGCGATCGGCACGATGATCGAGCTGCCGCGCGCCGCGCTCACCGCCGGCCAGATCGCGGAGGCCGCGGAGTTCTTCTCCTTCGGCACGAACGACCTGACGCAGACGGTGTGGGGCTTCAGCCGCGACGACGTGGAGGCCTCGTTCTTCACGGCCTACCTGGAGAAGGGCATCTTCGGCGTCAGCCCGTTCGAGACGATCGACAAGGACGGCGTCGGCTCCCTGGTGAAGCTCGCGGCGGAAGCGGGCCGCAAGACCCGCCCCGACCTGAAGCTCGGCGTCTGCGGCGAGCACGGCGGTGACCCCGAGTCGGTCCACTTCTTCCACGAGGTCGGCCTCGACTACGTCTCCTGCTCCCCGTTCCGCATCCCCGTGGCCCGCCTGGAGGCCGGCCGCGCCGCGACCCAGTCGGAGGGCAGCGACCACCGCTGATCCCTGCCGGGACCGTGGGCCATGCGGGGTCCACGGCCCCGGGAACCGGCTGAACCCCGGCCGCCGGTGGCCGGCCGGGCGCGGGCCCTCCTGTCCGGGGCACCGAGGCCCGGCCGCCGCCGACGGCCGGCCGAACCCCGGAGCCGCCGCTTGTCACCCGACCCTCACCGATCGGCGACGGCTCCGGCCCACGAGAAAGAGCGGCACCCTTGTGCGGGGGTGCCGCTCTTTCGTCTGCCCGAGGCCGAACGGGGCGCGGGGTGAGGGGCGTTGACCTGTGAGCCTCAATCACCTGATGTGGTGGTCGTCCGATGGATGAAGGATTCGCCACGTTACATACCCATTACCTTCTGTAGTCACCGGCGCACCCAGGCTCCGGGTTGCAGGAAGGCGAGGGATGAAAAAGGTATTGGCGGCCGTGCTTGCGGCGGGCACTTTCATCGTGGGCGCGGGGGCTGCCATGGCGGCCTCCTGGCAGCCTCTGCCCACGATGGCATCGGCCGGTGTGCAGTTCCACAAGGGCCAGTACAGGCTCAACAACCCCCACGAGAACAACGGTTCGTTCGAATGGTCGGGGTACCTGGCCGACGAGAACGCGAACGACGGCCACAACGTCTACATGCAGGTCCGTGTCTCGGGTCACGACTGGGTGCGCTACTACGGCAAGCAGCGCCGGACCGTCTTCATGCGCCACTCCAACTTCGACGGCGCTGAGCTCTACACGAACGACGCCCGCCTCAGGGCCTGCCGTGACCGGGGCAGTCTGCACCCGGACAACTGCTCCGACACATTCCGGCGCACGCGGAACCTCGGATAACGCCGGCCCGACTTTCAAGGCCCGGGTGCGACCACTCGGGCCTTCCGGCCCAAGGGGGCGAAATCAGCACGCAAGAAGTCCTGTCAGCGAAGGACATCGACCTTTACTACGGTGAAACCAGGGCGGTCAGGAACGCTGAACTGACCGTGCGGCGTGGCGAAGTCATGGCGATCACCGGTCAGAGTGGCTCAGGAAAGTCGTCGCTGCTCTACTGCATGGCAGGGGTGCTGCCGGTCGTCGGCGGTGTGGTCCGCTTTGAGGGCCGGGCGCTGGCAGAGCTGGATGACGAGGAACTCAGCACACTGCGGCGTGAACGGTTCGGGTTTGTTTTTCAATACGGTGAACTGCTCCCAGAGTTGACCGTCGAGGAAAACGCCGCATTGCCCTTGCGCCTGGCTGGGCAGCGGAAATCGCAGGCATTGGCTGCCGCAGGTGAGGTGCTGGAACGACTGGGGCTCGCCGAGCTCCGGCAGCGCAGGCCCTCGCAGATCTCCGGTGGGCAGAGTCAGCGTGTCGCCGTCGCCCGTGCGCTGGTTCACCAGCCCGCGGTGGTCTTCGCCGACGAGCCGACGGGCTCACTCGACAGCGCCAACGCAGAAGCGGTGCTGGAGGAGTTCCTGACTCTCGCGCGGTCGCAGGGCACGGCGGTCGTACTTGTCACGCATGACAGTCAGGTGGCCGCTCGCGCGGACACCCGTTACACCATGCGCGACGGGATGCTCATCCCCGCTCCTAGGGAGGAGAGTTGAGGGAATTCCTCCTGGGTCTCCGTCTGCTGCTGGGCAGCGGTCGCGGGAATCGCGTGCGCTTCCTCCTCATGGTGGCCGGGGGCACGGTGGGCGTCTGCTGCCTGGCCATGGTGCTCGCCATCCCCGGCATCCTTGCGGCTCAGGATGCAAGACAGGCTGCTCGGGAACCCGGCTGCGAGTCGCCGGTGGACGGATACTGCAGCTCCGGTGACAAGGCCGCTCTCGAGCTCACGCGGCGGGACCCGTACGGGGCGCGGCCGATGACGCGTGTTTTTCTGGCACGAGGGACCGCATCGATGCAGCCGCCCCCCGGCCTGCCTGAGTTGCCGAAGCCCGGTGAACTGTACGTCTCTCCCCGCCTCCACGATGCTCTCGAACGGGAGCCAGGCCTTTCCCAGCTCCTCCCCGGGACAGTGCGCGGGCAGATCGGCGCCCGGGGGCTTTCCAGCCCGGATGAGCTCTACGCGTACATCGGTGTCACCCGGGATGAGCTCAAAGACGGATGGCGAATTTCCTATTTCGGGAAGTCGTATGCGCCGTACCCCACTGTGGAACCGTCCGCGCTCGAGATCGTGCGTTTCACTCTTGCCGGTGTGGTTCTCCTTCCGCTCGCCGTCTTTCTGTCGGTTTGCGCGCGACTCTCTGCGGCCGCACGAGCCCGACGCTTGGCCGCGCTGCGATTGCTGGGGCTGAGCAGCAAGGGCGTACAGCGTGTCAACGCGGCGGAAACGGTGGCTGCGGCATTGTGCGGTGCCCTTCTCGGCCTCGGCGCCTACTGGCTCGTCAATCAATTCGTCGCGCGGGTCGGGCTACCTGGTTTCAAGTGGTACCCCTCGGACGGATCCCTGTCCGCCACGACGCTGCTGCTGTGTCTGGTCGGCTGTCCGGCCCTGGCTTGGTTCGTGGGACGCGCCGGTGCCCGTCGCGCGGCTGCGAACCCCCTCCAAGTGCGGCGCAGTGCTGTGGCCAAGCGTCCGACGCGATGGGGGCTCCTACCCCTTGTGCCGGGGCTGGGGATTGTGGCGGGGTACTGCGTGGCCGGTGCCACGGGCCATGCGCCGAGAGACACCAAGGTCTCTTCGATCCTTATGCCGATCGCGGTCGCTCTGGTCGGCCTGGGCCTGGTGCTGGCCTTGCCTCTTCTGTCGCAGGTCCTCGCCCGAGGGATCGCCCGCTCGACTCGTTCCGTCTCGCTGGGGCTCGCCATGCGGCGCAACGAGGTGGAGCCGGGAGGGGCCCTGCGAGTGGCGACGGGCTTGGTGCTCCTGGTCTTCGCAGCCTCTCTTGTGCAGGGTGTGCTGATCGAACTGAATCAGGTGACGAGGTACGACTCACCGGTGCAGGCATACAGCATCGGCCTCGACGGGGTGACACAAGAGCACCAGAGGGGATTCGAAAAGCTGCCGGGAATTCGGGGGCATGCCGTCACGGCCAATTCGTGGGGTCGCGAGGCCGACGGGCTTGTGCCGTCGATGCATGTCGTCATCGCCACCTGCGGACAGGCTCGGAACATGGTGCCCGAGTTCGGGCGCTGTGTGGAGGGCCGTCCGGTACGTCTGGTGAATCCTCGAGAGCCCGATTACGAGGACCACAAGCCGGGCGACAGTTTCCCGTTCCATCTTCGGAACGAGAAAGGAGACCTGCGTGTGCTGACGGTGACGGTGCCAGCCGAGCGGGTGCGCTTCGACGCTGAGCCAGGCCTTGCCCCTTTGGACACGGGCGACGTCCTTCTGCCGCCCTCGTACGTGCCGAAGGGGTTCCGGCCCGAGGGGTCCTTCCTCTCACTCGCCAGCAGTTCGGACGCGGACACTGTCCGCTCTGTCCTGGATGGCATCGGCGGCATCGACCCAACCACCGAGGTCACGCCCATCGGCATCAATGTCGATGCGCTGCGTCAGGTCGCCATCGTCAAGACCCTCCTCGCCGTAGGCATGGTCCTGGGCCTGGTCATCGGTGTGGCCGCCTATCTGGTCGCCGCTGCCGACCGGGCCGTCGAGCGGCGGTCGCAGGTTACTGCGCTCGCGTTGCTCGGGGCCCGGCCGTGGACGCTGCGGGCCGTGCAGGTCGCGCAGGTGGTCGTGCCCTTGGCTGTCGGGCTCGTGCTGGCCGTCGGGGCCGGGAAGGCTGCCGAGTCCAGTTATCTCGTCACGGGGGGTGGGGACATTTTCTGGGACGGTGAGGGCGTACCCCTTCTTATCGCCTGCGCCCTCGGCGCCGTGGTCGTCGCAGCGCTCGGGTCCCTGCCCCTCGTCGGGCGGCGGATCGATCCCGAGCTGATCCGCCGGGACTGACCGCGCCCGGGCCGGCCCGTACCGGGGCTCGACGCCCAGGGCGGTCCCTCGGGTGCCACCGCCCTGGTCCTTGGCGGCCCCGGCACCGTCCCCGCCCCGAAGGGACGGGCTCGCCGGGGCTGCCGCGCGCGGTGGGGCCGCTCTCGCCGGCCCGGCCCCACCGCCCGCGGCGTACCCGCTCACCCCCGCCCGGCGCCCCTCGTCGCCTGGCGACCCCTCGCCCCCGGCGCCTCCGCCACCCAGCACCCCCTAGCCCCCGGCCCCTCCGTCGCCCGGAGACCCCTCCTCCCGGGCCCGCGGCCACTCAGCACCCCCCTTGCCCCCGGCTCTTCCGTCGCCCGGCCCCCACCACCCAGCACCGCGCAGCCCCACCACCGCCCCCAGCGACCCCCAGCCCCCGCCCGCCGCGCCCCCGCCCCCTCACACCCACCCCCCGCCCCCGCTGAGCGCAGCGTTCCGTCGGGGTAACAGGTGGGATGCCGTCGGGAAACACCCGGGGCGGACGCTCCTGGGTATGACCTCGACAACGCGTGTGGTGGTGATCGGCGCCGGGCTCGCGGGCGTGCGGTTCGCCCGGCGGCTCGGTGAGCTCGGCGTGGCCGCCACGCTGATCGGCGAGGAGGAGCACCGGCCGTACAACCGGGTGCTGCTCGCCGAGGTGCTGGCCGGGCGCTACAGCCCGGAGGTGATCGCCCTCCCGGCGCCCGCCGGCCTGGTGCGTGCCCGCGTCACCGGCATCGACCGCGCCGAGCGCACCGTGCGCTGCGCCGACGGCAGCCGGATCGCGTACGACACGCTGGTGCTGGCCACCGGGTCCAACCCGGTGCTGCCGCCGCTGCGGGGGCTGTTCACCCCCGGTCACGAGCTGCCGGAGGGGGTCCACGCCTTCCGGACCATGGACGACTGCCTGGGGCTGTCGAAGGCGGTGCGGCGCGGCGTGAAGGCCGTCGTCATCGGTGGCGGGCTCCTCGGCGTGTCCGCCGCCCGCGCCCTCGCCGTCCGCGGCGCCCAGGTCGTGCTCGCCCAGCAGGGGGAGCGGCTCATGGAGCGCCAGCTCGACCCCGGCGCCTCCGAACTCGTCCGCCGGCATCTCACCGGCCTCGGCGTCGAGGTGCACACCGAGTGCCGTGTGCGCGACGTGCGCTGCGTCGGAGGTGCCGTGCGATCCGTGGAGATGGCCGACGGCTTCGCCCTCGACGCCGAACTGGTCGTCCTCGCCTGCGGGGTCCACCCGCGCGCCGGCCTCGCCAAGGACGCCGGGCTCGCCGTGCACAGGGGTGTCCTGGTCGACGACCGGCTCAGGACGTCCGATCCCCACATCCACGCCCTCGGGGACTGCGCGCAGCACGACGGCACCGTGTACGGGCTCGCCGCTCCGGCGCTGGAACAGGCCGACGTGCTCGCCGAGTTGATCGGCGGGAACGCCGCCGCCCGCTACACCGGCACCCGTTCCCTCACCCGTCTCACCCTCACCGGTCTCGACCTCGCCGCGTTCGGCGAGACCGTCCCGCTGCCCGGCGACGACGTCGTGCAGCTCGCCGACGCCACCCGCGGCACCTACCGCAAGGTCGTCGTCCGCGACGACCGCCTGGTCGGCGGGGTTCTCGTCGGCGAACTCGGCACCGTCGGCGCGCTCGCCCGCGCCTGGGAGGGAGCAGAGCCGCTCCCGACGGACGGCGGCCCCCTGCTCCACCTGCTCACCAACGACGGAGGCTCCTGAATGACCGCCACCCTGGGGGCCACCCCCACGGACACCCGCACGGACACCCCCACGATCGTGCTCGTCGGCCACGGCATGGTCGGCCAGCGCTTCCTCGAAGCGCTCGCCGAGCGCGGCCTGACCGCCACGCACCGCGTGGTCGTGCTGTGCGAGGAGCCGCGCCCCGCCTACGACCGGGTCGCCCTCACCTCGTACTTCTCCGGCCGTACACCGCAGGACCTGTCGCTGACCGACCTGCGGTTCATCGAGGACCACGGGATCGAGCTGTACCTCGGCGACCCCGCCGAGAGCGTCGACCGGGAGGGCCGGAAGGTCACGGCCCGGTCGGGCCGGGTGTTCGCCTACGACACGCTGGTGCTGGCCACCGGCTCCTACCCGTTCGTCCCGCCGGTCCCCGGCAAGGACGCCACCGGCTGCTTCGTCTACCGGACCATCGAGGACCTCCTCGCCATCGAGACGTACGCGAAGACGGCGAAGAGCGGCGCGGTCGTCGGCGGCGGACTGCTCGGGCTGGAGGCCGCCGGCGCGCTGCAGGGGCTCGGCGTCGAGACGCACATCGTGGAGTTCGCGCCGCGGCTGATGCCGGTGCAGGTCGACGAGGGCGGCGGCGCGGCCCTGCTGCGCACCATCGAGGACATGGGGCTCAGCGTCCACACCGGTGTGGGCACCCAGGAGGTCCTCGTCGGTGACGACGGAGCCGTGACCGGCATGAAGCTGTCCGACGGCTCCGAGATCGCCACCGACATGGTGATCTTCTCCGCCGGTGTCCGGCCCCGCGACCAGCTGGCCCGCGACTGCGGCCTGGCCGTCGGCGAGCGCGGCGGCATCACCGTCGACGCCCGGTGCCGTACCGTCACCGACCCGCATGTCTTCGCGATCGGCGAGTGCGCGCAGGCGGTGGACGGGCGGGTGTACGGGCTGGTCGCGCCCGGCTACGAGCAGGCGGAGACCGCGGCCGCGACCCTCGCCGACGACGAGGCCGCCTTCACCGGCGCCGACCTGTCCACGAAGCTGAAGCTGCTCGGCGTCGACGTGGCCTCCTTCGGCGACGCGCACGGCACCACCGAGGACTGCCTGGACGTCGTCTACTCCGACTCCCGTTCCGGTCTGTACAAGAAGCTGGTCGTCGGCCGTGACGGCACCCTGCTCGGCGGCATCCTGGTGGGCGACGCCGAGGCGTACGGCACGCTGCGCGCCCTGACCGGGTCGGTCCCGCCGATCGCCCCGGAGGCCCTGGTGCTGCCGGCCGGCGCGGGCGCCCCCGCCCAGCTCGGCCCGTCCGCGCTGCCCGACGACGCGATCGTCTGCTCCTGCCACAACGTCTCCAAGGGCACCATCCGCGGCGCGGTCACCGAGCACAACTGCACCACCGTGCCCGAGGTGAAGAAGTGCACCAAGGCCGGTACCGGCTGCGGCAGTTGCGTGAAGGTGCTCACCCAGCTCGTCAACGACGAACTGGAGGCCTCCGGCGTCGAGGTCGACAAGGGGCTGTGCGGCTGCTTCGCCCAGACCCGCCAGGAGCTGTACGAGATCGTCCTCGCCCTGCGCATCACCTCCTACCAGGACCTCCTCGACCGCTACGGCCGGGAAGGCGCCCGGGGCGGCGACGGCTGCGAGGTCTGCAAGCCGGCCGTCGGCTCGATCATCGCCTCCCTCGCCCCGTCGATCGGCGCGAGCGGGTACGTCCTCGACGGCGAGCAGGCCGCGCTGCAGGACAGCAACGACCACTTCCTCGCCAACCTGCAGAAGAACGGCTCGTACTCGGTCGTCCCCCGCATCCCCGGCGGTGAGATCACCCCGGAGAAGCTGATCGTGATCGGCGAGATCGCCCGCGACTTCGGGCTCTACACGAAGATCACCGGCGGCCAGCGGATCGACCTGTTCGGCGCCCGCGTCGAGCAACTGCCGCTGATCTGGGCCCGCCTGGTCGACGCCGGCTTCGAGTCCGGGCACGCCTACGGCAAGGCGCTGCGCACAGTGAAGTCCTGCGTGGGCTCGACCTGGTGCCGCTACGGCGTGCAGGACTCCGTGAAGATGGCCATCGACCTGGAGCTGCGCTACCGGGGCCTGCGCTCCCCGCACAAGCTGAAGTCGGCGGTCTCCGGCTGCCAGCGCGAGTGCGCGGAGGCCCAGTCCAAGGACTTCGGCGTGATCGCCACCGCCAACGGCTGGAACCTGTACGTCGGCGGCAACGGCGGCGCGACCCCGCGCCACGCCGACCTCCTCGCGCAGGACCTGTCCGACGCCGAACTGGTCCGCCTCATCGACCGGTTCCTGATGTTCTACATCCGCACCGCCGACCGCCTGGAGCGCACGAGCACCTGGCTGGAGCGGATCCCGGGCGGCCTGGACCACGTACGGGACGTGGTCGTGCACGACTCGCTCGGCATCTGCGACGAGCTGGAGGCGCTGATGCGGGCGCATGTCGCGCACTACCGCGACGAGTGGGCCGAGACCGTCAACGACCCCGAGAAGCTCGCCCGGTTCGTGTCCTTCGTCAACGCCCCGGACACCCCCGACCCGGTCGTCGCCTTCGTGCCCGAACGCGACCAGATCAAGCCCGACCTGCCGCTGCTGTCCCTCGGCATGCGGCCCACCGACAACCCCGCCGACGTCCTGGAAGGAAGCGCCCAGCGATGACCCTGGCACTCGAGACCACCGACCTCAAGGTGCAACTGCAGCTCGCCGACGGCTGGTTCACGGTCTGCGACCTCGGCGTCCTGACCCCCGGCCGCGGGGTGGCGGCGCTGCTGCCCGACGGCCGTCAGGTGGCCGTCTTCCAGGACCGCACCGGCGCCCTGTACGCGATCGGCAACCGCGACCCGTTCACCGGCGCGGCGGTCCTCTCGCGCGGTCTGACCGGCACCCACCAGGGGCGCCCCTTCGTCGCCTCGCCGCTGCTCAAGCAGCGTTTCGACCTGCTGACGGGCGAGTGCCTGGACGACGAGTCGGTCCGGGTGCCGGCGTACGAGGTCCGCGCCCGCTGACGACGGCCGGCGCGGCACGCGGAGGTCCGCGCCGGCCGCCGTGACGGCCGACATGACGCACGGCGCGGGGGCGGGGCGGGGTGGACCCGCCCCCGCCCCCGTGGCGGTCCCGGTGCGTCACCCGGCGCGGAGCAGGTCGACCAGGCCCGTGGTGCCCTCGTCGCCGTGCCCGTCCGCGAGGCGGCGCCGCATGAGGTCCAGGACGGGCGTGAGCAGCCCGGCGTCGACGCCCTGCTCCTCGGCGGTGCGCAGCAGCGTGGCGCTGCCGGCGACCTGCATGGCCAGGTGGGAGGCGACCCCGGTGCGGTAGTCGCCGCTCTCCAGCTGCTCCGCCGTCTGCAGGGCCATGGGCGCCATCGCGCCGAGCCAGGAGACCAGCAGCGGCGCGAACTCCTTCGGCGCGATGTCCTCCCTGCGGATCAGTGCGAAGGCGTGTGCGATGCCCGCGAACATGCCGTACATCCCGCTCAGCAGGGCCACGTCGTGCAGCGCGGCGAAGCCCGGGTCGGTGCCGACGTACACCGTGCCGGCGGGCACCGCGAGCGCGTCCCGGTGCTCCTCGAACAGCTCGGCGGAGCCGCTGTAGAAGACGTAGGCGCCGCTGTCGGGCGCGCCGATCATCGGCGGTACGGCCATGATGCCGCCGTCGAGGAAGCGGGCGCCGCGCCCGGTGGCCCAGGCGGCGCGGGCGCGGCCGTCGGCGGGGGTGCCGGTGGTGAGGTTCACCAGGTCCCGGCCGGTGAGGTCGGCGGTGTCGAGGGCCTCGCCGACGGAGGTGTCGTCCAGCAGGCAGGCGACGACGAGCCGGCTCGCGGCCACCGCCTCGGCGGCGGTCGCGGCGACGGTGGCGCCCTCGGCGGCGAGCGGCTGGGCGCGGGCGGCGGTGCGGTTCCACACGGTGACGGGGTGGCCGGCGGCGAGCCAGGCACGGCCCAGGGCGGTGCCCATGGCGCCGGTGCCGAGCAGGGTGATCGGGGAACGGTTCGGGTCGGTCATGGCGTCAAGGCTGCTGGGGGGTGTCGGCCCGCTCAAGTACGCACTTTGTTGTGGGTGCGCACCCCCGGGTAAGCGACCAGGTGGGGAAGGGGACGGGGATGGCGATCGGGCGGCGGCCGGGGGCGTACCAGTGCGGGGTCGACGCGGCCATGGACGTCATCGGCGGCAAGTGGAAGGTGCTCATCCTGTGGGCGCTGGGGCAGCGCGCGCACCGCTTCGGGGAGCTGCGCCGGGCGGTGCCGGGGGTGACGGAGAAGGTGCTCGCCTCGCATCTGCGGGAGCTGGAGGCGGACGGGATCGTGCACCGCGAGGAGTTCGACGAGGTGCCGCCGTGCGTGGAGTACTCGCTGACCGCGCGGGGCGAGGCGCTGAACGCCGCGCTGGTGCCGCTGGGCGCGTGGGGCAAGGAGCACGTGCTGGGGGAGGGCTCAGCGACGGCTTCCGGTGAGGTGGGCGAAGACGACCACGTTGCCCTGGTAGCCGGTCGTGCGGGAGTAGCCGCCGCCGCAGGTGATCACGCGTAGCTCGGGACGGGGGGCGGCGCCGTAGACCTTCTGGTCGGGGAAGTCCTCGGCCCGGTAGACCTCGACGGCGTCCACGGTGAACGTGGCCGTGCTGCCGTCGCGCCGGTCCACCTCGATGGCGGCGCCCCGCTTCAGCGCGCCGAGGTCGTAGAAGACGGCGGGGCCGTCGGCGTTGTCGACGTGCCCGGCGACGATCGCGGTGCCGCGTTCGCCGGGGGTGGTGCCGGCCTCGTACCAGCCGGCGAGGTTCTTGCGGTCGGCGGGCGGTACGTCCAGGCTGCCGGCCGATGTGAGCGCCAGGCCCATCAGCGGGGCGTTCACCCGGATCGACGGTATCCGGATGCGGTCGGGCGGGGAGGGGGGCAGCGCGGGCGCCGCGGGCCGCTCGGCGCCGGGCTCGGCGGACGCCTCGGCGGCCGACGGCTGCGGCGGGGCGTGCCCGGCGGTGCCGTTGTGCAGCAGCCAGGCCCCGGCGCACAGGGCGGCCGCGGTGACGGTCGCTATCGCGGTGTTGCCGACCCGGCGCATCAGGACCCCTCTCGTGAGCGTGTCGTCCCCGTACCCCCCTCCGGGCCGCGAGGGGCGTCGGACCCGGAGGGGGAGGGGATCTGCGGTACCGGCGGACGGACAGCGGAGGGTGTCCGTCAGATCCCGTCGCCTCTCGCCCGGCGATGCAGGAGCCAGGTACCGCCCGCGGCGGCGACGGCGAGAGCCGCCACGCCTGCCGCGGTCTGCACGGGGTCGGGGCCCAGGGCTCCGCCGACCCCCGTCTTCACACTGCCGCGCGGCTGCAGTTGCCCGCGCTGCACGGCCAGCGCCACCACCAGGTCGCCGCGGACGACGCGGCCGCCCTCGGTGCAGGTGGCGACGATCTCGTACGTCCCGGGCTGGGCGCTCGGCGGCACCCGGAACTGCCCGATCGCCTCGCCCTCGTGGGTGCTGGGCGCGAGGGTGAACCGGCCCGCGCCGACCGCGCCGGCGTCGCCCGTGGCGGCGGCGCCGTCGCCGCAGGCCGCCGTGTTCACCGTGACGTCGTCGCCCGGCGCCGCGGTGGACGGGTACACCTCCAGGCCGCCGGTGTCCGCGGCGTACCCGGGCGCGGCGAGTGCGCCCAGGGCGGCGCCGGCGAAGGCGGCGGTGGTCAGCACGCGGACGGTGCGTCGCATCGGTGCTCCTTGCGATCGGTTGCCCCTGCCCTTCCGAGGTAAGGCGCAGTGCGACGCGCCCGCTTCCTGAGGGGGCGTCAAAAACGCGGCGAACGGGTGTCCCCCGGGATCGCCACAGGCCCGGTCCGGCGCCGTTTCAGCAGGTCAGCGGGTTGGGGCAGGGTGCGGGCGAAGTGCACCCGATGGGCGGTGCCCCACCGGTGTGAACGGGTGAGGACTCGCTGGGCGAAACTGGCGCGCATGGGCTTCCTCATCGAACTGGTCAAGGACGCGCCCGGCCCCCGGCCGCCGCGGCGGGCGGGCCGGCGCACGGGGCGCCGCGAGACTCCCGTCGAGGTCCTGGACTCCCTGATCGAGGACGGCGAGATCGGACGGCTCACGTACCGTCAGGGCTTCGACCGGCTGCCCACCCTGGCCCGTCTCGACCCGTACGCGGACCACGTCTTCGACGCGTACTGGTGCGCGCTGCTGCTCACCGACATCGCCCGTGTGGACACCGCCGCGCTCACCCCGGCGGAGTCGGCGGCCCTGGAGAAGCTGGCCGAGTGGGCGCACCGGTGCGTGGGCGCCCCCGAGGGCGACCACCGCATCCGCTTCTCCGGCGACTGACACCCCGCCGGGGCGGCCGCTGCCACCGTGGGCCACCGCCGGTCACCTGACGGTCATGGGCATGGCGAAAACGTGGAGAGGTGTGGTCTCATCTGGTGCCCCCCTCCGAGACGATCTTCAGGAGCCCCCGCGTGCGCAAGCGCCTGCTCGTGACCGCCCTTCTGGCCACCACCATGTTCCTCCCGACCACCGGTGCCGCGTCCGCGACGGACGCGCCCGTCGTCACGGGAGCGGTGTTCAACAACCCCAAGGGCACGGTGGCCGAACAGAACGCCGTGAAGGACCACATCATCAAGGCGATCGACAACACCCAGCCCGGTCGCCTGATCCGCGCCAGCATGTACGCCCTGAAGGACCAGGACTACGCCGACGCCCTGATCCGCGCCCACCAGCGCGGCGTCGACATCCGCGTCGTGCTGGACGCGCAGTACGCCGACTCGGCCGCCGTGGCGAGCCTCAAGGCCGAGCTGGGCACCAGCATGTCGGCGACCTCCTGGGTGCACGTGTGCGGCAGCCAGGGCGCCTGCATCGCCACGGGCGGCACCAACCCGATCAACCACAACAAGTTCTTCACGTTCTCCCGCATCGGCGACGCGGGCGTGGCCGAGGACGTGGTCATCCAGGCCTCCGCCAACCAGACCTCGCTGAACGTGGACAAGTACTTCAACAACGCCTACACCGTGGTCGGCAACACCGACCTGTACACGGCGTACGTCAACTACTTCAACGACCTCGCGGCGGAGAAGCGCACCAGCAACTACTACACGACCGCCAAGGTCGGCACCGAGAAGTACTACTTCTTCCCGCAGTCCACGGGGGACGTCGTGGTGGACATCCTGGGCAATGTCTCCTGCACGGGCAACACGACCGTCGGCACCTCCACGCACAAGTCCATCGTGCGCGTCGCCGCGTTCGCCCTGCACCGCGACGCCGTCGCCCAGGCGCTGGTCGGCCTGGCCGCCCAGGGCTGCTCGGTGCAGATCGTGTACGCCAACAGCAACGACGAGGCCACCCTCAAGGGCCACGCCAACCTGTCGCTGAAGAAGCTGAACACCAGCGACGGCTACCTGGTGCACTCCAAGTACTTCACGATCGAGGGCAACTACGCCGGCCACCCCGACACGAAGTGGACCTTCACCGGCTCGCACAACCTCGACGAGTCCTCCCTGCGGGACAACGACGAGGCGCTGCTGCGCCTGGAGGGCGACGCCCCGCACGACGCGTACGTGCAGAACTTCAACCTGCTGAGCTCGTACGCGACGACCGTCTCCTGACGACCGCGCCCCGACTGCCGCGTCCGGCGGCCGTGTTCTGACGGCCGCCGGACACCGCCGTTCCGGCGAGGAGGCATCCCCTCGCCGGAACGGCACCCGGAGGACCGGGTCAGTTCACGTTGACCGCGCTCCACGCCGCGGCCACCGCGTTGTACTCGGCGCTGCCCGCGCCGTAGAGGTCCTTCGCGGCGTTCAGGGTCGCGGTGCGCGCGCCCGCGTAGTTCGTCGACGAGGTCATGTAGACCGTCAGCGCGCGGTACCAGATCTTGCCGACCTTGTCCCGGCCGATCCCGGTGACCGTCGAGCCGTTCGCGGTCGGCGAGTCGTAGCTGACGCCGTTGATGGTCTTCGCGCCGCTGCCCTCGGCGAGCAGGTAGGCGAAGTGGTTGGCGACGCCGGAGGAGTAGTGCACGTCGAGGTTGCCGACCGTGCTGCTCCAGTAGTCGGCCGAGTTGCCGTCCTTGGAGGGCTTGTCCATGAAGCGCAGGGCGGCCTTGCCGAAGCCGGGCTTCACGATCTTCTCGCCGATGAGGTAGTCGCCCTGGTCGGAGGAGTTGTTGGCGTACCACTCCACCATCGTGCCGAGGATGTCCGAGGTCGCCTCGTTGAGGCCGCCGGACTCGCCGGAGTAGGTCAGCGCGGCCGTCTTGGAGGTGACGCCGTGGGTCATCTCGTGCCCGGCGACGTCGAGCGCGACCAGCGGGCCGAACGTGGTCCCGTCGCCGTCGCCGTACGTCATGCAGAAGCAGCTGTCGTCCCAGAACGCGTTGTTGTACGCGTTGCCGTAGTGGACGCGGTTGTAGGAGCCCTTGCCGTCGCCGGCGATGCCGTTGCGGCCGTGGACGTTCTTGTAGTAGTCCCAGGTCTCGTTGGTACCGTACTGGGCGTCGACGGCGGCCGAGGCGCGGTCGGCGGTGGCGCCGGTGCCCCAGTGGTTGTCGGCGTCGGTGAAGACGGTCGAGGGCGCCCGGCTGAAGCAGATGTTCAGGAAGCACAGGTCGGTCTTGTTCGCCGCGTCACCGGTGTAGGTGTTGCCGCGGGTGGGGTCCTTGAGCTGGTACGACGAGCCGGACTGGGTCGTCTCCAGGGCGACCGTGCCGCTGTAGAGCGACTGGCCGTCGCCGCTGATGTGCTCCAGGCTGTCCCAGGCGTCGATCTGGGCGCCGGTGGCGGCGTCGGTGACGACCGTGCGGGCGACCGGGTTGCCCTGGGCGTCCTGGGCGACGGCGTTGGTGCGCCAGGCCAGCCGCGGCGCGCCGTGCAGGGCGTCGACGACCAACTCGGGCTTGGCGGTCAGCCTGCGCAGCGTCTCGCCGAGGTTCACCGCGCGCAGCGCGTTCGCGGCGAGGTCGGCGGCCTTGGGTCCGGCGACCTTCGGGGTGACGGTCGGCAGGGAGACGGTGGCCCTCGTCGCGCGGGAGGCGCTGCGGTAGCTGCCGTCGGGCGCCAGGTGGACCACGAAGTCCCCGCCCAGGACGGGCAGTCCGTGGTACGTGCGGTCGTAGCGCACGTGCTGGGTGCCGTCCTTGTCCACGATGACGTCGCGGACCGTGGTCCTCTCGGCACCGGTCAGGCCGAGGGCGGTCGCGTGGGAGCGCAGGACGTCCGCGGCGTGGGCGATCGCGGTGGCCCGGCTGGGCCGGTCGGCCGCCTGTGCGGTGGGGGAGAGGGCGGCGGCCAGCAGGGCCGCGGTGCCGGCGGCGACGCCGGCGGCGGCGAGACGGGATCTGCGGGAGCTGCGGGGGGCGCGGGCCTGCGGGTCGTGCTGCCGTATCCGACTCATCGGTCTCCTCGGGGAGGCGCGCTGGGGCGCGGGTGGGGGCGGCGCAGATGCTGACCCAGATTTAAGAGGCCATGACATGTCATGTCCATAGCGCGTACGGGGAGGTGTGTGAGGGGAGAGAATCGTTTCTGTGACCTCCCCGACCCCGCCGCGCCTCCCGTTCTTCGTCTACGGCACCCTGCGCCCCGGCGAGCCGAACCACGCGCTCTTCCTGCGCGGTCGCACCGTCCGCGAGGAACCGGCGACGATGGCCGGTCTGATGCTGTACGAGGGGCCCGGGTATCCGTACGGCGTCGAGGAGCCCGGGGGAGCGGTGAGCGGCGCCCTGGTGACCGCGCGGCCGGACGCCTACGACGAACTGCTCGTCGCCCTCGACCGGTTGGAGGACTGCGTCCCGGGCGACCCGCGCAGCCTGTACGACCGCATCGCGCGGGAGGCCGTGCGGGAGGGCGACGGGGCAGCGGTGCGGGCCTGGGTGTACGTCGCCGCGCCCGCGGTCGCGGCACGACTGCGGGCGCGGGGGACGCCGATCGAGGGCGGGGACTGGCTCAGCCGCCGGTGACCCGCGCGGAGTTCACCGCCTCCAGGCGCACCGCGCACACCTTGAACTCCGGCATCCGCGAGGTCGGGTCGAGGGCCGGGTTGGTCAGGGTGTTGGCGCGGCCCGCGCCCGGCCAGTGGAAGGGCATGAACACCGTGTCCGGGCGGATCGCGGTGGTCAGACGCGCCGGCGCCACCGCCCGCCCGCGCCGCGAGACGACGGCCACCGGGTCGCCCTCGGCCGCGCCCAGCCGGGCCGCCAGGCGCGGGTGCAGCTCCACGAACGGGCCCGGCGCCGCCGTGTTCAGCTCGTCCACGCGGCGTGTCTGCGCGCCCGACTGGTACTGGGCGACCACCCGGCCGGTGGTCAGCAGCACCGGGTACTCCTCGTCCGGCTCCTCCGCCGAGGGGCGGTGCGACACCGGCGCGAACCGCGCCCGGCCGTCCGGCGTGGCGAACGCGTCCAGGAACAGCCGGGGCGTGCCCGGGTGGGGGGCCGTACCCGGCGCCGGGGCGGCGTCGGCCTCACCGGCCGGGTCGTCCTCACCGGCCGGGTCGTCCTCACCGGCCGGGTCGTCCTCGGGCGGCGCGTCCGGCGCGGCGTCCTCGCCCCCGTCCACGACGGCGGCATCCGGGGCCGGGCACGGCCAGAACACGCCGTTCTCCTCGGCCAGCCGCCGGTAGGTGATCCCGGAGTAGTCGGCGAGCCCGCCCGCGCTGGCCCGGCGCAGCTCCTCGAAGACCTCCTCCGGATCGGTCGGGAAGCCCTTCTCCACGCCGAAGCGGGCGGCCAGACCGTGCAGCACGTGCAGGTCGCTGCGCACCCCCGGCGGCGGTGCGACCGCCTGCCGGCGCAGCAGCACCCGCCCCTCCAGGTTCGTCGTCGTGCCGGTCTCCTCCGCCCACTGCGTCACCGGCAGCACGACGTCGGCGAGGGCCGCCGTCTCCGACAGCACCACGTCGCACACGGCGAGGAAGTCCAGCGACCGGATGCGCTCCTCGACGTGCGCGGCGCGCGGCGCGGACACCACCGGGTTGGAGCCCATCAGCAGCAGCGCGCGCACGTCCCCGCCGAGCGCGTCCAGCAACTCGTAGGCGCTGCGGCCGGGTCCGGGCAGCGAGTCGGGGTCCACGCCCCACACCCCGGCCACATGGCGCCGCGCCGCCGGGTCGTCCAGCTTGCGGTAGCCGGGCAACTGGTCGGCCTTCTGCCCGTGTTCACGGCCGCCCTGCCCGTTGCCCTGCCCGGTCAGGCAGCCGTACCCGGACAGCGGACGGCCGGCCCGCCCGGTCGCCAGGCACAGGTTGATCCACGCGCCCACCGTGTCGGTGCCCTTGGACTGCTGCTCCGGGCCGCGCGCGGTGAGCACCATCGCCGCCTGCGGCTCGCAGAACATCCGCACCGCCTCGCGCAGTTCGGGAACGGACACCCCCGTGATCCGCTCCACGTACTCCGGCCAGTGCGCCATCGCCGCCGCCCGGGCCTCCTCCCAGCCGTGGGTGCGCTCCTCGATGTACGCCTCATCGGTGCGGCCCTCGGCGACCACCAGGTGCAGCATGCCCAGGGCGAGGGCGAGGTCGGTGCCCGGCCGGGGCGCCAGGTGCAGGTCGGCCTGCTCGGCGGTCCTCGTGCGGCGCGGGTCGACGACGATGAGCTTGCCGCCGTTCTCCCGCAGTTCGTGGAAGTAGCGCATCGAGGGGGGCATGGTCTCGGCGGGGTTGGAGCCGACGAGGATCACGCAGCCGGTCTTCGGGATGTCCTCCAGCGGGAACGGCAGCCCGCGGTCCAGGCCGAACGCCTTGGTGCCGGCCGCGGCGGCCGAGGACATGCAGAAGCGGCCGTTGTAGTCGATCTGCGAGGTGCCGAGCACGACCCGGGCGAACTTGCCGAGCGCGTACGCCTTCTCGTTGGTCAGGCCGCCCCCGCCGAACACGCCGACCGCGTCCGGGCCGTGCGCCACGCGCGTGTGCAGCAGCCGCTCGGCGATCCGGTCCAGCGCCTCCTCCCAGGAGGCCTCCTCCAGCGTCCCGGCGGCCGAGCGGACCAGCGGCGAGGTCAGCCGCACCCGGGAGGACAGCACGGCCGGCGCGGTCCGGCCCTTGCCGCACAGCGCGCCCCGGTTCACCGGGAAGTCCGCGCGCTCGGTCACCTCCACCGTCCCCGCGGACCCCGCGGGGGCCGGCGTGAGGTTCATCCCGCACTGCAGGGCGCAGTACGGGCAGTGCGTGGGCGTCGCGGTGTTCTGCATGCCCCTCAGCCTGCGCGGGCCGTGTTACGCCCCCGCACGACCTGGTGTTACACGCCCGGGACGACGACCTCCCGACGCCTACCCGCCCACCGTGAGGCGCCCCCGTCGCCCACCGGTGACGGGGAGACGGCACCCGCCCGCCGGGTCTCGGCGCGGTCGGGCCGCCGCCGCGCCGGGGCGCCGTGAGCAGGCGGTATCCGCCCCGCTCGGACGCGGCGAGGCCGCTCCCCGCCTGGCCGCCCGCAGACGTCCTGCACGCGCCCGGAGCCGTCCTGCGCCCGCCCGGAGACGTCCTGCACGCGCCCGGTCACCGGAGACGCCACGTGCCCCGGCCGGCTCCCACGAGGCGCGGCGCCGGGCCGCGGTGAGGCCTCTCAGGCTCCGGCCCCTCACGGTCGTCCCCATGCCCGGCCCGATCCGCGGGGGCGGCACCCGCCCGCCCGGCCCCTTGAGGTCGTCCCGCGCCCGGCCCGGTCACCGGGGGCGGCACCCGCCCCGCCCGGTCGCCCCGAGGGCCACTGCGCGTCAGCTCCTCCCCGCCCGGCCCGCGGACGCGCCCGTCACCGTCCGCTCGCCAGGGCCCGTGCCACGCCCGGTTCCTTCGGGCCGAGGAAGTGGGGGTCGGGCTGCACCAGGGCGTCCAGTGCCGCCTTGGCGGCCGCGAAGACCTCGCGGGTGCCGCCGTAGTACCAGGTCACGTCGTGCCACTCGTCCACGCCGACGCCGTACGACGTCACCCCGGCCGCCTGGCAGAGCGCCACCGCGCGCCGGATGTGGAAGCCCTGGCTGATCAGCACCGCCCGGTCCACCCCGAAGATCTTCTTGGCCCGCACGCACGAGTCCCAGGTGTCGAAGCCGGCGTAGTCGCTGACGATCCGCTCGGTCGGCACGCCCTTCCGGCGCAGATACGTCCGCATGGCGTCCGGCTCGTCGTAGTCCGCGCGGCTGTTGTCCCCGGTCACCAGCACGACCTCGATGCGCCCGGCCCGGTACAGCGCGGCCGCCGCGTCCAGCCGGTGCGCGAGGTACGGCGACGGCTCGCCGTCCCACAGGCCCGCGCCGAAGACGACGGCGACCTCGGTGCGCGGCACGTCGGCCGCGGTGTGCAGCCGGTCGCCCGTCACGGCGTACGTCCAGGCCGACGGGGACAGCGCCAGCACGCAGCCGGCCATCACCGCCTGCACCAGCCGGCGCTGCCCGGTCCGGGTGCGGGGCAGTCGCGGCAGTCTCCATCGGCGCATCGTTTCTCCGGCCCCCTCCGTGTCGTTCCCGCACCTTCAGGACGCGGCCGAGGGTGATCCGGTTCGCTCACACCGGCGCCGCCCCCGCCGTGAGCCGCAGGAAAAGACAGCCGTCACGGTCACGCAACGGCGCCGCAACCTCGTCCGGCCAGGATCCAGGCATGACGGCGCCGAACCCTCTCCGCGACGATGCCCCCCTCGACTCCACGGCGAGCCTGATGGCCGCGATCGGCACCCAGCTCGCCGGCCGGCTCCGCCTCGTCCGCCCCGACGGCCGGCACCGCCCGGGCCCTCCCGCTCTGGTCGCCGTGGCCCACGGCAGCCGCGACCCGCGCGCCCTCGGCACCGTCCGGGCCCTGCTGGACCGGGTCCGGGAGCTGCGCCCCGCCCTGGAGGTCCACCTCGGGCACATCGAACTCAACGCGCCCCTTCTCGCCGACACCCTCGCCGCCCTCGGCGACCGGGAGGCCGTCCTGGTCCCGCTGCTGCTCAGCCGCGGCTACCACGTCAAGCAGGACATCCCCGACCTCGCGGCCGCCTCCCCGGTACGCGCGCGCGTGGCGGCCCCCCTGGGCCCGCACCCGCTCCTGGTGGAGACGCTGTACGCCCGCCTCACCGAGGCCGGCTGGCCGGCGGAGCCGACCCGGGCGGAACGCCGTTCCAGCGCGGTCGTCCTGGCCGCGGCGGGCTCCCGCGACCCCGACTCGGCCGCCGACACCCGCCGTGTCGCCCAGCTCCTCGCCGACCGCCTCGGCGTCCCGGTGGTCCCGGCCTACGCCTCGGCGGCGACCCCCACGGTGCGGACGGCGATCCGGGCGCTGACGGCGCGGGGCCGCCACCGCATCGCCGTGGCGTCCTGCTTCACGGCACCCGGCCGGTTCGCGACCGAGTGCGCCGAGGCCGCGCCCTGGCTGGCGGCGCGGCCCCTGGGCGCCCACCCGGCGATGGCCCGGCTGGTGCTGCGCCGGTACGACCAGGCCCTGGCGACACCGGAGACGACGGCCGCCTGAGACCCCGCGGTCCGGGAAACCCGGCGTCCGGTTGCCCCCGGGTACCGGCCTGCCCCACCCCGGACAACCGGCCTCCGCACTTTCCCGGGAACCGGGCCGCGCCGCCCCGGAAACCCAGCTCCCCCCACCCCCGAGAACCGGCCCCGCCACCCCCGCGATCCGGGCCCCCGCCACCCCCGCGAACCCCCCCCCGCCACCCCCGGCAACCGCCCGACACCGCCCCCGAAAAACAGGCCTCCCCGCGCCCGACTGATCCGCTTATGTGACGTTTACAATGGATCTCACATCCTTGTGATCAGGATCACAGGAGGAGGCGTAAATGAGCACCCCGACCACCGATCAAGGAGCCATTGCGGACCCCGGCCCGCTCGGCCTCGCCGCCTTCGCCGCGACGACCTGCGTTCTCAGCACCTTCAACGCGAATCTCATCACCGACAAGAGCCTCATCGCGGTCGTCCTGCCGCTCGCGCTCTTCTACGGCGGACTCGCCCAACTCCTCGCCGGCATGTGGGAGTTCCGCAAGGGCAACACCTTCGGGGCCACCGCGTTCGGCTCCTTCGGCGCTTTCTGGCTGTCGTACGCCGCGTACGCGAAGTTCGTCGTACCGGGACTGCCGGCGGCCACCGCCAACCAGGCCACGGGCCTGTACCTGCTGGTGTGGGCGGTCTTCACGATCTACATGACGGTCGCCGCGACCCGCACGACGGGGGCGATCCTCGCCGTGTTCGTCACCCTGTCCGCGACGTTCGTCGTCCTGTGCGTCGCAGAGTTCGCGCAGTCGCCGAACACCGTCAAGGCCGGCGGCTGGCTGGGCCTGCTGACGGCCGTGTGCGCCTGGTACGCCTCCTTCGCCGGCGTCACCAACTCCACATACCACCGTGCCGTCATGCCGGTCTTCCCCAACCTCGGGGAGCGCCTGCGGCCGCACCGCACCCACCACGGCGGTCCGTTCGGAGCCCACGCATGACCGACCCAGGTGGCGAGACTCTCTCCAACCTGCTCCACGAGGAGCGACGGTTCCCGCCGCCCCCGGAGCTGGCCGACGCGGCGAACGCCACCGCGGCGGACTACGAACGCGCCGACGCCGACCGCCTCGCCTTCTGGGCCGAAGCGGCCGGCCGGCTGGACTGGGCACGGCCCTGGGACCAGGTGCTGGACTGGAGCCGTGCGCCGTTCGCCCGCTGGTTCACCGGCGGGCGCCTGAACGCGGCGTACAACTGCCTGGACCGGCACGTGGCGGCCGGTCTCGGGGAGCGGGTCGCCTTCCACTGGGAGGGCGAGCCGGGCGACACCCGCACGATCACCTACGCCGAGCTGACCGCCGAGGTCTGCCGGGCCGCCAACGCGCTGCAGGCGCTCGGCGTGCGGACCGGCGACCGGGTGGCGATCTACATGCCGATGATCCCGGAGACGGTGGTGGCGATGCTGGCCTGCGCCCGCATCGGCGCCCCGCACACCGTGGTCTTCGGCGGCTTCTCCGCCGAGGCGCTGCGCGGCCGGATCCTCGACTGCGACGCGCGCGTGGTGATCACGGCCGACGGCGGCTACCGCCGGGGCAAGCCGTCGGCACTGAAACCCGCCGTCGACGAGGCGCTGCGCGAATGCCCCGACGTCCGCGGCGTCCTGGTCGTCCGGCGCACCGGACAGGAGGTCGACTGGACCGACGGCCGGGACGTGTGGTGGCACGACCTGGTGGACGCACAGCCCTCCGAGCACGAGGCCGAGGCGTTCGACAGCGAACACCCGCTGTACATCATGTACACCTCCGGCACGACGGCCCGCCCCAAGGGCATCCTGCACACCACCGGCGGCTATCTCACCCAGGTCGCCTGGTCGCACTGGGCGGTGTTCGACATCAAACCGGAACGGGACGTGTTCTGGACGGCGGCGGACATCGGCTGGGTCACCGGCCACTCGTACATCGTCTACGGACCGCTGGCCAACGGCGTCACCTCCGTGATGTACGAGGGCACACCCGACACCCCGCACAAGGGACGCTGGTGGGAGATCGTCGAGAAGTACCGGGTGTCGATCCTCTACTGCGCCCCGACCGCGATCCGCACCTTCATGAAGTGGGGCGGGGAGGTCCCGGCCGAGTTCGACCTGACGTCGCTGCGCCTGCTGGGGTCGGTCGGCGAGCCGATCAACCCGGAGGCGTGGATCTGGTACCGCAAGCACATCGGTTCCGACCGCTGCCCGGTCGTGGACACCTGGTGGCAGACGGAGACCGGCGCCCAGATGATCAGCCCGCTGCCCGGGGTGAGCGTCTGCAAGCCGGGCTCGGCGCTGCGCCCCCTGCCCGGTGTCGCGGCCGACGTCGTCGACGACACGGGCAAGCCCGTGCCCGACGGCTCCGGCGGCTACCTCGTCCTGACCGAGCCGTGGCCCGCGATGCTGCGCACCATCTGGGGCGACGAGCAGCGGTACATCGACACCTACTGGTCGCGCTTCCCCGGGACGTACTTCGCGGGCGACGGCGCGAAGAAGGACGAGGACGGCGACATCTGGCTGCTCGGCCGGGTCGACGACGTCATGAACGTCTCCGGGCACCGCATCTCCACCACCGAGGTCGAATCCGCCCTCGTCTCCCACCCGAAGGTCGCGGAGGCGGCCGTCGTCGGCGCCACCGACGCGACGACCGGGCAGGGCGTCGTGGCCTTCGTCATCCTGCGCGGCGACGCGGGGGAGGCGGGTGAGCCGGGGGACGGCGGCGGGCCGGCCGGAGCGGAGGAGGTGGCCGCCGAACTGCGCGCCCACGTCGCCCGGGAGATCGGCCCGATCGCCCGGCCCCGGCAGATCCTGGTCGTCGCCGAACTCCCCAAGACCCGCTCCGGCAAGATCATGCGCCGTCTGCTGCGGGACGTCGCCGAGAACCGCGCGCTCGGTGACGTCACGACGCTCACGGACTCCTCCGTGATGGAGGAGATCCGGGACCGGCTGCCGTCGGCGGGCTCGGGCGGCTCGGGCGGCTCGGGCGGCGAAGAGGAGGCGTAGGCGCGACGCACACGACCCTGCCGCCGCCCGCCGCGCGGCCGGCGGCGGCGGGCCGGGACGGAAAACCGAAACTCGGCAGACGCGTAGGCGCCCGTTTGTCACACCCCCCGCTTACTGTCGAGACATGCCGTACGACGCGCAGGACACCGAACGCTGGGCCCCCGAACCCGAGAAACGCCCCGGCCGCACCGCGTTCCAACGCGACCGTGCCCGCGTCCTGCACAGCGCCGCCCTGCGCCGGCTCGCCGGCAAGACCCAGGTCGTCACCCCGGGCGGCGACGGCGCCCCGGCCTGGGACGCCAGCCCCCGCACGCGCCTGACCCACTCCCTGGAGTGCGCCCAGGTCGGCCGCGAACTGGGCGCGGCCCTCGGCTGCGACCCGGACCTCGTGGAGGCGGCCTGCCTCTCCCACGACCTCGGCCACCCGCCCTTCGGCCACAACGGCGAACAGGCGCTGAACGACTTCGCGCAGGACTGCGGCGGCTTCGAGGGCAACGCCCAGTCGCTGCGGCTGCTCACCCGCATCGAGCCCAAGCGGTTCACCGAGGAGGGCTCCGTCGGCCTCAACCTCACCCGCGCGGCCCTCGACGCCGCCACCAAGTACCCCTGGCCGCGCGGCGCCCACCCCACCGACCCGGCCTCGGTGAAGTTCGGGGTGTACGAGGACGACCGCCCGGTCTTCGACTGGGTCCGCAAGGAGGCCCCGGGCACCCGGCGTTGCTTCGAGGCGCAGGTCATGGACTGGTCCGACGACGTGGCGTACTCCGTGCACGACGTCGAGGACGGGCTGCACGCCGGTCACATCGACCCCGGCTGCCTGCACGCCGAGCCCGAGCGGCAGGACATCTTCCGCGTCGCGATCGGCCGTTATGTGCCGGCCGGCACCGACCCCGCGGAACTGGCGGCCGCGCTGGACCGGCTCCAGGACGAGGAGTGGTGGCCGCACGGCTACGACGGCACGGCCGTCGCGCAGGCCCGGCTGAAGGACGCCACCAGTCAGCTCATCGGCCGGTTCTGCCTGGCCGCCGAGGGCGCCACCCGGGAGGCGTACGGCGGCGGACGGCTCACCCGGTATGCGGCGGAGCTGGTGGTGCCGTGGGAGACCCGCCTGGAGTGCGCCGTGCTCAAGGCGGTCGCCGATCGGTACGTCATGCAGCGCGCCGAGCAGGAGCGGCTGCGCGCGGAGCAGCGTGTCGTCGTCACCGAGCTGGCCGAGCTGCTCACCTCGCGCGCCCCGGAGGGCCTGGACCCGCAGTTCCGCGCCCTGTTCGACGCGGCCGGCGACGACCGGGCGCGCAAACGGGTGATCGTCGACCAGATCGCCTCCCTCACCGACGCCTCGGCCTGTTCCCTTCACGCCAGGCTGACGAGACACACGTGACACTGGAGGCGCATGTGCCGTAGACACGCATCCCAGCGCACCCGAACGTGACCCTCCGTGGCCTGATCGGGTCACTCCCTCTTCCCCCATCACACTCCGTGCGGGACGCTCCCCTGTGGCGGCACCCTTACGAGGAGGCATCAAGTGGTCGACGCGGACCAGACATTCGTCATCGTCGGAGGCGGCCTGGCGGGCGCCAAGGCGGCCGAGACGCTCCGCGCGGAGGGCTTCACCGGGCGCGTGATACTGATCAGCGACGAGCGCGACCACCCCTACGAACGCCCGCCGCTGTCCAAGGGGTACCTCCTCGGCAAGCAGGAGCGCGACGCCGTCTTCGTGCACGAGCCGGCCTGGTACGCGCAGAACGACATCGAGCTGCACCTCGGCCAGACCGTCGACGCGATCGACCGGGGCGCGAAGACGGTCCGCTTCGGTGACGACGGCACCCTCGTGCACTACGACAAGCTGCTGCTGGCGACCGGCGCCGAGCCGCGCCGGCTGGACATCCCCGGCACCGGCCTGGCCGGCGTGCACCACCTGCGCCGCCTCGCGCACGCCGAGCGGCTCAAGCACGTGCTGGCCTCGCTCGGCCGGGACAACGGGCACCTGCTGATCGCCGGCGCCGGCTGGATCGGCCTGGAGGTCGCGGCGGCGGCCCGCGAGTACGGCGCGGAGGTCACGGTGATCGAGCCGGGGCCGACGCCGCTGCACGGCGCGCTCGGGCCCGAGCTGGGCAACGTGTTCGCGCAGCTGCACCGCGAGCACGGCGTCCGCTTCCACTTCGGGGTCCGGCTCACCGAGATCGTCGGCCAGGACGGCATGGTCCTCGCGGCCCGCACCGACGACGGCGAGGAGCACCCGGCGCACGACGTACTGGCGGCGATCGGCGCGGCCCCGCGCACCGCCCTGGCGGAGGCGGCCGGCCTGGAGATCGCCGACCGGGCGCACGGCGGCGGCGTCCTGGTGGACGAGCGGCTGCGCACCTCCGACCCGGACATCTTCGCCGCCGGCGACGTCGCCTCCTTCCCGCTGCCCCTCTTCGACGCCCGGCTGCGGGTGGAGCACTGGGCGAACGCGCTGAACGGCGGCCCGGCCGCGGCCCGCGCGATGCTCGGCAAGGACGTCACCTACGACCGGGTGCCCTACTTCTTCACCGACCAGTACGACCTGGGCATGGAGTACAGCGGCTGGGCGCCGCCGGGGTCGTACGACGAGGTCGTGATCCGCGGGGACGCGGGCAAGCGGGAGTTCATCGCGTTCTGGGTGAAGGAGGGGCGCGTCCTGGCGGGGATGAACGTGAACGTGTGGGATGTCACAGAGCCCATCCAGAAGCTGATCCGCTCGGGCACCGCCGTGGACCTGGAGGCCCTGGCCGACCCGCACGTCCCGCTGGACGGCCTCGCGTCCTGAGCATCGGGAGGGTCCCACCGGCCGTGCCGCGATTCCCGGGGGGGGGCGACCCCCGGACCCCCGGCCGGGAGCGGACGCCCCGGGAGTGTCGGTCCGGCCCCGTAGAATCTCCTCGTGGCAGGACGGATCAGAGACGAGGACGTGAAGGCGGTACGGGACGCGGTCCCGATCGACGCCGTCGTCTCCGAGTACCTCCAGCTGCGCAACGCAGGGGGCGGCAACCTCAAGGGCCTGTGCCCCTTCCACGACGAGAAGACGCCGTCCTTCCAGGTCAGCCCGAGCAAGGGACTCTTCCACTGCTTCGGCTGCCAGGAGGGCGGCGACACCATCGCCTTCGTGATGAAGGTCGACCACCTGACCTTCTCCGAGGCCGTCGAGCGCCTCGCCGGCCAGGCCGGCATCACCCTGCGCTACGAGGAGGGCGGTTACAACCCCGCCCACCAGCGGGGCGAACGCATCCGCCTGGTCGAGGCGCACAAGGTCGCCGCCGAGTGGTACGCCGAGCAGCTCGCCTCCAGCCCGGAGGCCGACGCCGGCCGGATCTTCCTCGCCGAACGCGGCTTCGACCAGAGCGCGGCCCTCCACTTCGGCGTCGGCTACAGCCCCCAGGGCTGGGACCACCTCGTGCGCTACCTGCGCGGCAAGGGCTTCAGCGACAAGGAACTGCTGCTGTCCGGCCTCGCCCAGGAGGGCCGCCGCGGCCCCATCGACCGCTTCCGCGGCCGCCTGATGTGGCCGATCCGCGACATCGGCGGCGACGTCGTCGGCTTCGGCGCCCGCAAGCTGTACGAGGCGGACAACGGCCCGAAGTACCTCAACACCCCCGACACCCCGATCTACCGCAAGTCCCAGGTGCTGTACGGCATCGACCTGGCGAAGAAGGAGATCGCGAAGTCCTCCCGCGCGGTCGTCGTCGAGGGCTACACCGACGTCATGGCCTGCCACCTGGCCGGCGTCACCACCGCCATCGCCACCTGCGGCACCGCCTTCGGCACCGACCACATCAAGATCCTGCGCCGCCTGCTGATGGACAACGGCTCGGCCCGCGTGATCTTCACCTTCGACGGCGACGCGGCCGGCCAGAAGGCGGCCCTGCGCGCCTTCGAGGACGACCAGAAGTTCGCCGCCGAGACCTACATCGCCATCGCGCCCGACGGCATGGACCCGTGCGAGCTGCGCCTGGTCAAGGGCGACGAGGCGGTCGCCGACCTGGTCGAACCGCGCACCCCGCTGTTCGAGTTCGCGCTGCGACAGATCGTCGCCCGCTACGACCTCGACACCCCCGCCGGACGTGCCGCCGCCCTGGACGAGGCCGCGCCGGTCGTCGCCCGGATCAAGAACACCGGCGCCCAGCACGAGGTCGCCGTCCAGCTCGCCGGCATGCTCGGCATCCTCGACACCCAGTTCGTCGTCAAGCGGGTCGCCCAGCTGGCCCGCTGGGCCCGCGACCGCGGCGGCAAGGGCCCCGCCCCGGCCGGCCAGCCGTCCGGGCAGCAGTGGGCGGCCACCTCGGGCCCGGCGTTCTCCGGCCCGGCCCTCACCCTGCGCAACCCCGTCTACGCCACCGAACGCGAACTGCTCAAGCTCGCCCTGCAGCGCCCCGAACTGGTCTCCCCGGCCTTCGACGCGTACGGCGTCGACGAGTTCACCGCCCCGCCCTACGCAGCCGTACGCCAGGCGATCCTGGACGCGGGCGGCGCCGAGCAGGGCGTCGCGGACCCGCAGGAGTACCTGGTCCGGGTCCGCGAGGCCGCCCCCGACGACCGCGTCCGCGCCATGGTGACGGAACTGGCCGTCGAGGCGATCCTGCGCCGCACCGTCGACGAGACCTACGCCGGCACGGTCCTGGTCACCGTCCGCCGCCGCGCGGTGGAGCGCCGCATCACCGAGATCCAGTCCCAGATGACCCGCCTCGCCGCCACCGGCGACCCCGCCGCCCAGGCCGCCGTCCAGAACGAACTCTGGGTCCTCCAACAGTACGACCAGGCCCTACGAGCCCACGGCGCCGCCGCCCTCTGACCGGCCGCGGCCCTACACCCAACCCTCTCGAGCCGCCCGCCCACGGACGCAGGCGTCACCTCCCGTCCCGGATCACCAGGGGAGCGGGCACCTCGATTTCCCAGGTGTGGTCAGCGCGCGGTCACGAGGCGGACGCAAAAAGTCATCGCACGACCCTCGTTTCGGCGATGTGTCGTACCCCACACTGGGGTGCGGTGCCTGAGTCCCCGGAGCGCGGCCGATCCGTCCCCCACGGGTCCCACACCCCCGCGATCCGCTCACCTCAGCAGCGATCACCCGTGGAGGTCGCCCCCGTGCAGACCCAGACCCTCATCCAGAACGACAGCGATACGGACGGCGCGGCAGCGGACGCGGAGGCCGGTCTTTTGGTCGCCGTCCCGCCGCAGGGCCCCGCCGCGCACCACCCCGAGGCCCTGCCCGAGCCCGCCGAACCGCCGGCCGAGGCCCTGGCGGAGGCCGAGGCGGAACCCGAGCCCGTGGAAGCCGAGCCCGTCGAGGCGGCCGTGCCCGCCCGGGCCGAGACCGGCGGGCCGTCCGCCGACCTGTTCCGCCAGTACCTGCGGGAGATCGGCCGCATCCCGCTGCTCACCGCCGCCGAGGAGGTCGAACTCGCCCGCCGTGTGGAGGCGGGCCTGTTCGCCGAGGAGAAGCTCGCCAACACCCCCGACCTGGACAGCCAGTTGGCCTACGACCTCGACCGGCTCGTGGTCCTCGGGCGGGTCGCCAAGCGGCGCCTGATCGAGGCCAACCTGCGTCTCGTCGTGTCCGTCGCCAAACGGTACGTCGGACGCGGGCTGACCATGCTCGACCTGGTGCAGGAGGGCAACCTCGGACTGATCCGGGCCGTGGAGAAGTTCGACTACGCCCGCGGCTACAAGTTCTCCACCTACGCCACCTGGTGGATCCGCCAGGCCATGTCCCGGGCGCTGGCGGACCAGGCCCGCACCATCCGCGTGCCCGTCCACGTCGTCGAACTCATCAACCGGGTCGTCCGCGTGCAGCGCCGCATGCTCCAGGAACGCGGATACGAACCCACCCCCGAGGAGGTCGCCGGCGAACTCGACCTGGCGCCCGAGCGGGTGAGCGAGGTGCTGCGGCTCGCGCAGGAACCCGTCTCGCTGCACGCCCCCGTCGGCGAGGAGGAGGACGTCGCCCTCGGCGACCTCATTGAGGACGGCGACGCCGCCTCCCCCGTGGAGTCCGCCGCGTTCCTGCTGCTGCGGGAGCACCTGGAGGCCGTGCTGTCCACGCTGGGAGAGCGCGAACGCAAGGTCGTCCAGCTGCGCTACGGCCTGCACGACGGCCGCCCGCGCACCCTGGAGGAGATCGGCCGCATCTTCGGCGTGACCCGCGAACGGATACGGCAGATCGAGTCCAAGACCCTCAACAAGCTGCGCGACCACGCCTACGCGGACCAGCTGAGGGGATACCTCGACTGAAGCCGGCGGGCCGCCCGGCACCCGGGCGACCCGCCGCGCGGTCGGTCGACCTCACGCGACCGCCTGCGCGGTCAGTCGACCTCCGCGACCGCCTGCGCGAACTGCGCCTGGTACAGCCGTGCGTACGCCCCGCCGGCCGCGAGCAGCTCGGCGTGCGAGCCCTGCTCCACGATCGCGCCGTTCTCCATCACCAGGATCGTGTCCGCGTCCCGGATCGTGGAGAGCCGGTGCGCGATCACGAACGACGTCCGCCCGTGCTGCAGCTTGGCCATCGCCTTCTGGATCAGCACCTCGGTCCGGGTGTCGACGGAGCTGGTCGCCTCGTCGAGCACCAGGATCACCGGGTCGGACAGGAACGCCCGCGCGATGGTGATCAGCTGCTTCTCACCGGCGGACACCCCCGAGCCCTCGTCGTCGATCACCGTGTCGTAGCCGTCGGGCAGCGTGCGCACGAACCGGTCGGCGTGCGCCGCCCGCGCCGCCTCCTCGATCTCCCCGCGGGTGACCTCGCGCCCGGAGCCGTACGCGATGTTCTCCGCGATCGTGCCGCCGAACAGCCAGGTGTCCTGCAGCACCATGCCGATCCCGGCGCGCAGCTCGTCCCGGGACATCCGCGCGATGTCGACGCCGTCCAGCGTGATCCGCCCGCCCGTCACGTCGTAGAACCGCATGAGCAGGTTGACCAGCGTGGTCTTGCCCGCGCCGGTGGGGCCGACGATGGCGACCGTCTGCCCGGGCTCCACCTTCAGCGACAGGTCCTCGATGAGCGGCTTGTCGGGGTCGTAGCGGAACTGCACGTGCTCCAGCTCCACCCGCCCGCGCAGCTCCGCGGGCTTCTCGGCCGGCACCGGGTCGGGCTGCTGCTCCTCCGCGTCCAGCAGCTCGAAGATCCGCTCCGCCGAGGCCACGCCCGACTGCACCAGGTTCGCCATGGACGCGACCTGCGTCAGCGGCATGGAGAACTGGCGGGAGTACTGGATGAACGCCTGCACGTCACCGATCGACAGCGCGCCCGAGGCGACCCGAAGACCACCGACGACCGCGACCAGCACATAGTTGATGTTCGACACGAACATCATCAGCGGCTGCATGATCCCGCTGTTGAACTGCGCCTTGAACCCGGCCTCGTACAGCGCCTCGTTCTGCTCGGCGAACTGCTGCGCCGACTCCTGCTGGCGGCCGAACACCTTCACCAGGGTGTGCCCGGTGTACATCTCCTCGATGTGCGCGTTCAGCTTGCCCGTGGTGCGCCACTGCTGCACGAAGTTCGGCTGCGACCGCTTGCCGACGCGCGTGGCGACCACGAACGACAGCGGCACGGTCACCAGCGCGACCAGCGCCAGGATCCAGGAGACGTAGAACATCATCGCCAGCACGCCGATGATCGTCAGCAGCGAGTTGATGAGCTGCCCCATCGACTGCTGCAGCGTCTGCCCGATGTTGTCGATGTCGTTGGTCGCCCGGGACAGCACCTCGCCGCGCTGCCGCTTGTCGAAGTACGACAGCGGAAGCCGCGACAGCTTCGTCTGCACGTCCTCGCGCAGCCGGAACATGGTGCGGTTCACCGCCCGGTTCACCAGCCGCGTCGCCACCGCCATCAGCAGACCGGCGATCAGGAAGACGCCGAGCGCGAGCAGCAGGACGTTGCCGACCGCGCCGAAGTCGATGCCCTTGCCGGGCGTGAAGTCGGTGCCGCTGAGCATGTCGGCGATCCCGCCCTGGCCGCGCGCCCGCATCGAGTCCAGGACCTGTTCCTTGGTCGCCCCGGCCGGCATGCGCCGCCCGATGATCCCGGCGAACACCAGGTCGGTGGCCCTGCCGAGGATCTTCGGGCCGATCACGTTCAGCCCGACGCTGACCACCACGCACGCCAGCAGCGCGTAGATGGTGACCCGCTCCGGCTTGAACTGGGACACCAGCCGTCTGCCCGAGTTCTTGAAGTCCAGCGAACGGTTGTCGGGGCCGCCCCCGGCCATCATCCGCCCCATCGGCCCCGCCATCAGGCAGCCTCCGCTTCCGTCAGCTGGGAGAGCACGATCTCCCGGTAGGTCTCGTTGTCCGCCATCAGCTGCGCGTGGGTGCCCGAACCGACGACCCGGCCCTCGTCGAGGACGACGATCCGGTCGGCGTCCCGGATGGTCGCCACCCGCTGGGCGACGATCACCACGGTCGCCTCGGCGGTCTCCTCGGCGAGCGCGGCGCGCAGGGCCGCGTCGGTGGCGTAGTCGAGCGCGGAGAAGGAGTCGTCGAACAGGTAGATCTCCGGCCGCTGCACCAGGGTGCGGGCGATCGCCAGCCGCTGGCGCTGACCGCCGGAGACATTGGTGCCGCCCTGCGCGATCGGGGCCTGGAGGCCGCCCTCCAGCCGGGTGACGAAGTCCTTGGCCTGCGCCACCTCCAGCGCGTGCCATAGCTCCTCGTCGGTGGCGTCCGGATTGCCGTAGCGCAGGTTGGAGGCCACGGTCCCGGCGAACAGGTACGGCTTCTGCGGCACCAGGCCGACCGTGCGCGCCAGCAGCCGCGGCTCGATCTCGCGCACGTCCACGCCGTCCACGAGCACCTCGCCGTCGGTGGCGTCGAACAGCCGCGGCACCAGCCCGAGCAGCGTCGACTTGCCGCTGCCGGTCGAGCCGATCACGGCGGTCACCTCGCCGGGCCGCGCGACCAGGTCGATCGCCTTCAGCACCGGCTCCTCGGCGCCCGGGTAGCGGAAGCCGGCCGCGCGGATCTCCAGGTGCCCGTGCCGGCGCAGCTCGGTGACCGGCGCGTGCGGCGGCACCACGCTGGAGGAGGTGTCCAGGACCTCCTGGATGCGCTCGGCGCACACCTCCGCGCGCGGCACCATCATGAACATGAAGGTGGCCATCATCACGGACATGACGATCTGCATCAGATAGGCGAGGAACGCCGTCAGGTCGCCGATCTGCATCCCGCCGCTGTCGATGCGGTGCGCGCCGAACCACACCACGGCGATCGACGACAGGTTCACCACCGTCATGACCATCGGGAACATCAGCGCGAGCAGGTTGCCGGTGCCGAGCGCCACCCGCGTCAGATCCGTGTTGGCCTTCCGGAAGCGCTCCTGCTCGTACTCGTCGCGCACGAAGGCGCGGATGACCCGGTTGCCGGTGATCTGCTCGCGCAGCACCCGGTTCACCGTGTCCAGCCGCACCTGCATCGAGCGGAACAGCGGCCGCAGCCGGCGCACGATCAGCGTCACGCAGATCGCCAGCACCGGCACCACCGCGACCAGCACCCCGGACAGCGGGACGTCCAGACCGAGCGCCAGCACGATGCCGCCCACGCACATGATGGGCGCCGACACCATCAGGGTGAACGTCATCAGGGCCAGCATCTGGACCTGCTGCACGTCGTTCGTCGTACGGGTGATGAGCGAGGGCGCGCCGAAGTGACCGACCTCACGCGCCGAGAAGGACTGCACCCGGTCGAAGACGGCACCGCGCACGTCCCGGCCGAGCGCGGAGGCGGTGCGCGCACCGAAGTACACGGCGCCGATGTTGCACACGACCTGCGCCAGCGAGATGCCGACCATCAGGCCGCCGTGGCCGAGGATGTAGCCGGTGTCGCCGCTCACGACACCGTTGTCGATGATGTCCGCGTTCAGGGTGGGCAGGTACAAGGTGGCGCAGGTCTGCAGGAACTGCAGCCCCACCAGCAGGGCGATGGGTTTCTTGTAGGGCCTCAGATAGGCCCGCAGAAGTCGTATGAGCACGCTGGGTTCTCTCGGAGTCGGCGTCAGGGGCACGTCGGTTGCCCGTGGCCCCTATCGTCGGACACTCCACCCGCGTTACCTCAACCGATTAACCCGAACCGGCGGGCCTCACGGCCGCAGAGCCCCCGGGTGGGTCTGCTCCCGGACCGACACGTACTGCTGGCGCACCGCCTGGCCCACCGCCAGGTCCTCGCCGGCCTCCAGCACCTGCGCCGCCGCGCCCTGCCAGGCCGGCGGGGTGCGCGGGTCCAGGGTGCCCTGCGACACGCCGAGCGCCCACGCGGCCTGCCGCGCCGCGCCGATCGCCGCGTAGTCCGCCGGCTGCGGTACGACGACCTGCGCGCCGAACAGCGACGGCGCCGCCGCCTGCACCGCGGGCAGCCCGGCCGCCGGGCCCAGCAGGAAGATCCGCCGCACCTCCACGCCCCGGCCGCGCAGCACGTCCAGCGCGTCCGCGAGCCCGCACAGCATGCCCTCGAACGCCGCCCGCGCCAGGTGCTCCGGCTTCATCGACTCCCGCCGCAGCCCCGCGAGGGTGCCCGCGGTGTGCGGCAGGTGGGGCGTGCGCTCACCCTCCAGATAGGGCAGCAGCACCAGCCCGTGCGCGCCCGGCGTCGACTTCATCGCCAGGTCGGACAGGCTCTCCAGATCCGGCAGCCCGAGCAGTTCGGCGGTGCCGCGCAGGGCCCGCACGGCGTTGAGGGTGGTGACGACGGGCAGGTGCATGCCGGTCGCGTCGGCCAGCGAGGTGATCATCCCGGTGCTGTCGACGAGCGCCTCGGGGTGCACGGCCATCACCGACCCCGACGCGCCGAGCGACACCACCGCGTCCCCGAGCCCGATGCCGAGCCCGAACGCGGCGGCCATCGTCTCGCCGGTGCCGGCCGAGATCAGCAGCCCCTCCGGTGTCGTACCGGCCGCCTCGGCGGGGCCGATGACCTCCGGCAGCGCCGCCTGGTGACCGAGCGCCAGCTCGACCAGGTCGGGCCGGTAGGCGCCGCCGGCCGCCGACCAGTACCCGGTGCCGGAGGCACCGCCCCGGTCGGTGGTCCGACGCACCGGACGGCCCAGCAGCTGCCACACCAGCCAGTCGTGGGCCTGCATCAGCATCGAGGTGCGCCGTGCGTTGTCCGGCTCGCTGCGGGCCAGCCAGCGCAGCTTGGTCACCGGCTGCGCGGCCTGCGGGACACAGCCGACGGCCTGCGCCCACGCCTCGCGCCCGCCGAGCGCGTCGATCAGATCGGCCGCGGCGACCTGCGCCCGCTTGTCGCCGCCGACCAGCGCCGGGCGCACGGTGGCGCCCTGCGCGTCCAGCGGGATCAGGGCGTTCTGCTGCGCGGAGACACCGATGGCCTGCACGCCTTCGAGGAGACCGCCGCCGGCCGCCTCCCCGAGGGAGAGCAGCCAGGCCTGGGGGTCGACGTCACTGGGGCGGCCGGCGCCGGCCGGCGGCTCGACCGGGTGCGGGGCGTATCCCTGGCGCAGCACCGCGCCCGTGTCCGTGTCGCAGACGACGATGCGCGTGAAGTCCGGTGAGCTGTCCAAGCCGGCGACTATCCCCATGACCTCAGATTGTGCCGTAGCGCTGCGCCGGCTCGGGCCCGGGGCGCCTTATCGCCGTGGGGGGCTTTTCGGGAGCGGCGGATGCGGGTGCTGGGGGGTTGCTCGCGCGGTTCCCCGCGCCCCTGACGGTGCCGTCCTGCCCGGCGTCCACAGGCGCAGCGCGTCCACGTCGTCCTTACGTGTTGCTGGTGCCCCAGTCGTCCGTCGAGGTGCCGCCGTTGTGGGCGCTGCGGTCGCGCAGGGCCTTGACGCGGTGGGCGACGGAGTCGGGGACGTGGACGCGGTCGCCCACCTTGTCGCTGACCACGTGGTACGCCTTGCCGGCGAACTGGCGGCCCTGCTGGGCGGCGGACTCGGCGGTGTTGCGCACGGCCGGGTTCTGCGCGAGCTGCTGCGCGGACTTCTTCAGCTGCTCGTAGCGTTCGCGTCCGGCCTTCGTGCCCAGCACGTAACCCAGGGCGAGTCCGGCGACGAACGTGAGCCGGTAGCGCATGGCGGCCACCCTTCCTCGTGTCGGTCCTGCGGTGCGGCGTCGGCGCCAGGGGATACCGATTGGCGGAGCACCCCCCTGCTTGCGCTAATGTATGTGTCGCAGCGAGCGGGCGCCCCCTGGCGAATACCCCGGGAGGTCCGTTCGATGCGAACGAGGCATTCCTCCGTAGCTCAATTGGCAGAGCAGCCGGCTGTTAACCGGCAGGTTACTGGTTCGAGTCCAGTCGGGGGAGCTCGGTCCTCCGTAGCTCAATTGGCAGAGCAGCCGGCTGTTAACCGGCAGGTTACTGGTTCGAGTCCAGTCGGGGGAGCATGCTGAACGAGGACCCCGAAGGGGTCCTTTTTCATTGCGGTGGGAACCGTGCGCGCGGGGACGAGGTCCTCATCGATGTGACGTGGTCGCGGCGGGCAGGCGAAGGCGCCCCTGCGGAGCAGGAGATCGTATGAGCGGCTATGCTGCGGCACACGGCGCGTACACGTGTACGCGACACGCCGCTATGGGGCGGTAGCTCAGCCGGTTAGAGCAGCGGACTCATAATCCGTCGGCCGTGGGTTCGAGTCCCACCCGCCCCACCAGCACACCTCTGCAGAAGCGTTTCCAGCTGCGGCAACGCAAGGATGAGGGCCGCCCCGCGCACCGGGCGGCCCTTTGTCGTTCCCGCGTCCTCGCCTGTCGCCGGCTGGTGTGCTCCCGTCGCTCCTACGGCTCAGCCGCCGGTGTCGGCCGGGGGCGTCACCTCGGTGTCGTCGTCGCGTTCACCCTCCGCCTGGGACGGTGTGGTCTGCGGGTCGGTCGGCTCGTCGGTCGCGTCGTATCCCTCGCGCTCGCCCTCGGCCTGGGACGGGGTGGGTTCGGTGGTCATGGCTGCCTCCCGGGTCCGTCGGTCGGCCACCGAGTACCCCGGGGGGTCACCCGCCCACACGGGCGTCACCCCCGATGCCGGGACAGGGCCGTGCGCAGCGCCGTGCGGACCTGCGCCGGCGGGGGAGCGCCCCGCGTGCCCGACGTGAGCAGCGTGGCCACCGTGCGCAGCTTCGTGTTGGACAGCTGGGACGTCTCCCGCAGGATCGTCCACGCCTCCTGGGACGTGCAGCCGTGCGCGGCCATCAGCATCCCGCGCGCCTGGTCGATCACCGGCCGGGAGACGATCGCGTGCCGCAGCTGCGCGATCTCCTCCTCCAGCACCCGCACCCGCTCCTCGCGCTCCAGCGCCACCGCCGACGTGGTGCGCGGCGCCCGCTCGTCCCGCTCGCCGGCCCCGTGGGCGGCGCTGCGCAGCGGCTCGGCGGTGTCCAGGCCCGCCAGCTCCAGGATGCGGCGCGGCTGGCCCTGCCAGTGCGCGGTGCGCACGGCGAGCGCGTGGCGGTGACGGTGGTCGTCGAGCAGGTCCAGGAAGGCGAGCCCCGCCGTGTCCATGAAGTGCACGCCGGACATGTCCAGCTCGATCTCCCGCACCCCCGCGGGCAGCTCCTCCAGCGTCCGGGCCAGGACCCGGGCGCAGCCGTGGACCAGTTCCCCGCGTGGTCGCAGCACGGCCCGGTCCCCCTCGACCCGGACCTCGACGGCCGGCGTGGTCAGCTGCCCGGCCAGGGGCGGCCGGGTCGTGTCGGTGAGGTCGTCTGCGCCCTGGTGGTCTGCGGCGGTCGTCACGGCGTCGTCTGCCCCCTGTGCTGTGCGTGCGGGTGCGGTCAGGTGTGGTCGTCGCGGTGTCCCGCGGGCCTGCGAGGCGCGCGGGCTGCCGTGCCGCCGGGCTGCGCCTGCCCGGCGGGCCGCCCGGGTACACCTCACCCGCACGGCCGGGTCCCGGCATGGCCGCGCGGTGGAGGGGTAGACGCTGATCGTCGAAGAGGGAGGCGGGTGTGGAGAGCCGGTACCGGGCGCCGGCCCCGTCCGTCGAGGCGGCGCCGGCGCTGACGCTGTCCCCGCTGTGCGGCCGTTCCGGCCTGCGCGCGGCGGGCGAGATCAGCCTGGGAACGCGGGGAGCGTGGGAACAGGCCCTGGAAGTCGTGCTGTGCGAGGACGATGATGTGTACTACCTGGAACTGTCCGCGGTGACGTTCGCCGACGTCGCCGGGGTCGGTGCACTCGCCGCCGCCGCCCAGCGTCTTCCCGACGGGCGGCGGCTCGTGCTGCACCGGCCGCCGACCGTGGTGTGCAGGGTGCTGGAGATGTTCTGGCCCGGAATTCCGGCGATCGAGGTGTCGATGTCATGAGTACGACCGAGGCGTACGCCCCCGTCGACCCCTTCGCGCACCCGGCCCTCTTCTACCGCGACGCCCGGGAGTACGTCGAGGGCACCGTCCCCTTCGTCCGGGCCGGGCTGGAGGCCGGCGAGCCCGTCGCCGTCGCCGTCCCCGGCGAGAACCTGCGGCTGATCCGCGAGGAGCTGGGCGACGACGCCCACCGGGTGCGGCTGCTGGACATGCGCGAGGCCGGACGCAACCCCGGCCGGATCATCCCCGGGGTGCTGCGCGCCTTCGCCGACGCCCAGCCGGCCGGACGCCGGGTGCGGATCATCGGCGAGCCGATCTGGGCCGGCCGCAGCGCCACCGAGTACCCGGCGTGCGTCCAGCACGAGGCGCTGATCAACGAGGCGTTCCGGGGCCGGGAGGCGACGATCCTGTGCCCCTACGACGTCGCCCGGCTGCCGGAGCGGACGCTCGCCGACGCCTACGCCACCCACCCGACCGTGATCCGGACCGGCACCCCCGGGGAGCACGCCAGCCACGCCTACGCCCCCGCGGACGTCGTCGCCCGCTACAACGAACCGCTGCCGCCCGCACCCGACGGGGAGCCCTTCGCCTTCGGCCGGGCCACGCTCTCGGCCGCCCGGCACCACGCCGTCGGCACGGGCGCCCGGCTGGGCCTGGAGGGGGTGCGGCTGGACGACATGGCGCTGGTGGCGGCCGAGTTGAGCACCAACAGCGTGGTGCACGGCGGGGGCGGCGGCACCCTGCGGGTGTGGGCCGAGGACGGGCACGTGGTGTGCGAGGTGCACGACGCCGGGCGGCTCACCGATCCGCTCGCCGGACGCCGTCCCGTCCCGCGCGACCAGCGCGGCGGCCGCGGGCTGCTGCTGGTGAACCTGGTCAGCGACCTGGTGCGGGTGCACACCGGCGAGGACGGCACCACGATCCGCGCCTACCTGGCCCGCTGACACCGGCCGCCCGCTTCCGAAGGGCCGCCCTCCGCTCCGGACCGGCTCGGCCCTCCGGGCGCTCGCTCAGCTCGGGGCCGGGCGCCCGCCCGGGCCGGCTCCGCTCGGCGTCGGCTCGCCCTCCGGGCTCGCACTCTTGGCGACTGCGGGAGACTGCCGCCCGCCGGGCGCGCATGGTGAGACGGCCGCCCGCCGGGCTCGCATCACTGGGGCAGCCCGGCCGCCGGGCTTGCAGCTCTGGACCGCCCGCCCGTCGGGCTCGCAGCACTGGGGTCGCCCCTCCGCCGGGCTCGTTCCGCTGAGGGCCGCCCCCCGGAGCGTGCCCGCTCAGGTGGCCAGCGGGTCCAGGTGGAGCGGTTCGATACGGCCCTCCAGCATCGCCCCGAGGCCCTGCGCGGCGCAGATGTCGGGACGGTCGGCGATGTGCACCGGCATCCCGGTGAACGAGCGCAGCATCTGGTCGAAGCCGGGCAGCAGCGCGGAGCCGCCGACCATCATGATCCCCCGGTCCGCGAGGTCGGCGACCAGGTCGGGCGGGCAGTCCCGCAGCACCTTGCCGATCCCGTCGAGGACGGCCGTCAGCGGCGTCTGGATCGCGTCCCGTACGGCGGCGGTGTCGATGCGGACGCTGCGGGCGAGCCCGGTGGCCACGTCCCGGCCGTGGATCTCGGTGGACTCCGGGCCGTGCGGGGTGAGCCCGTTGCCGGACAGGGCGAGCTGCAGCGGCCGTACGGACTGACTGGGCAGCATCAGCTCGTGCTCGTGCCGCAGATGCTGCACGATCGCGTGGTCCACGGCCTCGCCGCCGACCGGGATGCGTTCGGCGGTGACGATGGAGCCGAGGGAGAGCACCGCCACCTGGGTGGCCGCCGCGCCGCACACCATGATCATGGTGGCCTCGGCCCGCTCCACCGGCAGCCCGCAGCCGACCGCCGCGGCGATGAGGGTGTCGACCAGCTCCACCCGCCGCGCGCCCAGCCCCACCAGCGTCTCGATCGCGGCGCGCTGGGCCAGCGGGTCGGCGTCGTGCGGGGTGCAGGCGGCGGCGCGCAGGAACGGCTTGCGGCGCAGCTGGCGGCGGATCTTGTCGCCGAGCAGATGCCGCAGCATGCGCTGCGCCATCTCGATGTCGACGACGGTGCCGCCGGAGACCGGCCGCACCACCCGGATGTAGTCGGGCGTACGGCCCGTCATCTTCTCGGCGAACTCGCCGACCGCGATCAGCGCGCCGGTACGGGTGTTGACGGCGGCGGCGGAGGGCTGGTCGACGACGAGCCCGGCGCCCTTGACGTAGACGCGGGTGCGGGCGGCACCCAGGTCGACGGCGAAGTGGCAGCGGCGCAGCTGCTCCAGACTGGCGGTCATGGCTGGCGGTTCCTCCCGAGAATGGCGGCCTGCTTCGCATCCTGCGGGGGCGAGAGGGGCACCGCTTGCTGGAGGGGGCCGGGCGGGGCGCCGCTGAACGGGTGCAATGACGCGAGGGTGCGCAGGGGCGGCCGGACAGGGGAGATCAGGGCGGGGGCAAGGTGCGCGCCGCCGCCAGCAGCGGCTCCAAGGAGCGGATGGTGAGCTTGCAGCCCGCCTCCCGCAGCCGGCGCTCCTGCGTGGGGGTACGGGCCAGGCCCACGAACGGCAGCCCCAGCCGTCGCGCCGCCGTGAACTCCGACGGCGAGGAGCCGATCAGCACTGCGGCCGACGGCGGCCGGTCGCCCAGCGCCGGCAGCAGGCTCTCCGGGTCGGGCGTCACCAGCCCCGGATGCGCACCGCGCCCGTACACTCCGTCGAGCGGTAGCCCGTACGGCTCCAGATAGCGCCGTACCGCCGTCTCGCCGGCGTCGGAGACCACGCACACCCGGCGGCCGGAGGCGTGCAGGGCCCGGATCAGCGGCACGACGTGATGGGTGGTGGGCGCGTCCGGTACGGCCCGCAGCTCCAGCTCGTCCAGCCGCTCGCTCAGCAGCGGTCCGAGCCGGTCGTGGGCGAAGGTCCGCAGTACTTCCAGGGGGTGCACCGACGCCTCCCGCGTCGCCTCCACGGCCAGCGGACGACCCGTCAGCGCGTCCTCGGGGTCGCGGTGCTCACTGACCAGCGCGAGCAGGTCGAGCGCGGCCTCGCGGGCCGCCGCGGCGTTGAACAGCCGGGCGACCGGGCCGTCGAAGCCGACGAGCACGCTCGCCGCCCGCGCGAGCAGCTCGCCCGGCGGTGTGTCCGCCGTCACGGCCGGCGGCCCCGGGTCCGGCGCCGGCCCCCACGCCGGGGACAGCCGGACCGAGCAGCGCACCGCGAGGCCCGGGACCGGCCCGCGGCCCAGCGCGTCGCGCAGCGCCCGCTCCGCGCCGGCCGCCCGGCGCGTCGGGTGCCGGGCGGTGACCCGCGCCGCCTGCTCCCGCACGTGCGCCAGCAGCCGCCCGGCGACGTCCGAGGCCTGCGCGTGCACGAACGCCACGGGATCCTCCACCCGCCAGGACAGCTCCACCACGGCGGCGAACTCGCCCTTGCCCGAACTGGGCAGGTTCATCTCGTGCCGGCCCTGATGCGGCGTGAGGTCGACCTCGTAGTACGTCGTCACCCCCGCGGTGCCGGCGGGGCGGGCCGGGTCGAGGAGGGTGAGCGGACCGTCGGCGGCCAGGTGCACGAGCGCGGTGCGGCCGGGGGCGGGCATGCCGAGCGCCCGCAGGTCGCCGGTGATGAACGGCCCCCGCACGAGGTCCCCGCCGGGTGCGTCGTCCGCCGACAGCGGGCAGTACCAGGCCCGGGGCGGGGAGTCGGACCGGGGCCCGAACACCGGCCTGAACCGCGGGGGCCGCGCGGCGGCCGAACTGGCGGCGAACTGCTCGTACAGCCACGGCGGTACGGCGACGCCGCGCCCCGCGGGCAGCTGCTCGGGCAGGTCGTCGGGGGAGAACGCCACCCGCAGCCGGGGCCGGCCGGCGAGGACGTCGGGAAAGGTGCGCACGACGGCGGCCAGGAGCGGGAGGAGGGAGACGCCTGGGTCGACGCGCACGAGGTAGCCGTCCGGCCGGGCCGTCATCTCGTAGTGCTGGGGGGCCAGCGAGCGGGACAGCACGTCGTGCACGGCGGCTTCGAGGGTGATGCGCGCCTCGGGACGGCCGGTGAGGGAGTCGGTCAGGAAGGAGAGGGTCTGCGGGAGCCGCTCCCCGGCCGCGTCCTCGGCGAGCCGGCGGACGCTTGCACGGCTGACGTGCGCGAACGGTTCGCCGTCCACGTGGGCCGGCCGGCCGGACGCCGTGGGCGTGGACGCGCGGAACTCGCCCGGGGCGCGGCCCGCCGCCGTGTCAATCAACCCGCCGACCCGCTCCAGGAGTTCGGTCGTGCGGCCGCGTGCCGAGCGGGGCAGGCCGCGCAGCAGCAGCTCCCGCACGCCCGGCCGGAAGGCGTAGCAGCCCGGCGGGCCGAGCACCGTGGTGAGCATGCCGCTGAGGATGACCTCGGCCAGGTGCTGGGGGCGCGGATCGGGGTCCACGGCCCGCTGCACCAGCCGCATCACCGGCAGGTGCGGGCGGCCCACGGCCAGGTGGGAGGCGAGCCGAACCGCCTCCGGGGACGCCGTCGCGCGAAAGCGCAGCACCAGCTCCTCCGCGGACAGCCGGGAGACGTCGGTGCGCTCGCCGGCGTCGGCGGGCAGCGGCCGGCCCAGGACCGCGCCGGCGGCCGGGACCTCGGTGCGTCCGGGCGCGGCCAGCAGCGCCGCCCAGTTGGCCAGCCAGCGCGGCCCCGGCTCCAGCACCGGCAGCACCACGGCGGGGTCCGCCTCGTAGGGGTCGGGCGGCTCGTACGGGGTGAAGGTCAGCGCGGCCGCCGGGGCCGCCGGGTGCGGCGCCGACAGCCGGCCCGGGACGGTCGGCAGGGCGGTGTCCCGCCACAGGTGTTCCGGCAGGGGCTGGAGGACGGCCAGCGGCATCCGGGCGGCCCAGCGGCGCAGGGTGGCGTACCAGCGGCTGCCCGCCGGGCCCTGGCGCCACTGCGGGCCCATGCAGTCGCTGACCAGCAGCAGGACGGTCCGGCCGTCGGCGGGCGCGGCCGGCCCGTGGACCGTGCCGTCGGCGTCCGCCCGCAGGACCGTGACGTCGCGGAACAGGCCCGACTGGGCGAGCGTGGCGTGCAGTTCGCGCACCAGCGGCCGCCACACCGGCATGGTCGGCCCGGCGTCCGCCACCAGGTGCAGCCGCAGCCAGCGCTCGCGGACCGGGCGCAGCACCGGCAGCCACCAGTCCGGGCCGGCGCCCAGCCGGGCGATGCGTTCGGCGGTGGCCCGCTCGTCGAGTTCCCGGCCGGTGGGGGCGTCGACGCGGCGGCCCAGCGGGCGCAGCGCGCGCTGCAGGGCCAGCGGGTGCGGCAGCATCGGCGGCGCGGGCGCCAGCAGCGAGGCGTGCGGCGCGAGGGGCGCGCCGGGCGCGGGCCGCGGGGCGGGCAGGTGCAGCGGGGCGCGCGGCGGGGCCTCCGGCGGCTCCTCGTCCGTGGACGGCGGGGGCGGCTGCGCGCGGGGCGGCTCGGGCTCGTCCCCGGCCGGCTGGTCCCGGGCGGGCTCGTGCGGCGGCGGTACGGGGGTGGGGGCCGCGTCGTCGGGCGGGCCCATCCGCCGGGCCAGCCAGAGCAGCTCGGCCAGCTCCAGCGCGGTCGGGCGCGGACCGCCCGCCGCCTCGGCCAGGACGTCGGCGAGACGGGCGAGCGCGTCCGGCAGCGGCCGCGGGTCAGAAGACATCGGCCTGCGCGCCCTGGCCCAGATACGGCATCAGCCGCTCCGCCAGCTCGTCCAGGGACGTGACGTCCAGATCGGCCGAGCGGGCCAGGTAGATCGCGTTCAGCAGCTGGTCGGTGGCCAGGTCGCCGGCGCCGGCCCGGGACAGGAACCGGTCGATCAGCCGCCGCGCCTGCTCGTCCGGCTCTCCCAGGTGGGCGCGGACGATCCCGGCGAGGTGCTCCTCGTCCGGCTGCCTCAACCGCAGCGTCACGCAGCGGCGCAGGAACGCGGGCGGGAACTCCCGCTCGCCGTTGCTGGTCAGCACCACGAACGGGAAGGCCCGGCAGCGCACCCGGCCGCGCTCCACCGGCACCCGCGCGTCGGTGCCGTCGATCATCACCTGGGCGCGGCCGTCGGGTGCGTGCCGGGCGGAGCGCACCAGTTCGGGGATCTCGTACTGGCCCTCCTCCAGCACGTTCAGCAGGTCGTTGGGCAGGTCGAGGTCGCTCTTGTCGATCTCGTCGATGAGCAGGGCGCGCGGGCGGGCGTAGGGGAGCAGGGCGGTGCCGAGGGGGCCGAGGCGCAGATGGTGCTCGATGCCGGCGTCCGCCGCCTGCGGGCCCTGCCGGGCGGCGTACAGCCGGGACAGCGGGTCGTACTGGTAGAGGCCGTCGTGCAGGGTGGAGCGGCTGGTGATGTTCCAGCGCAGCACCGGGCCGAGCCGCAGCTCGCGCGCGACCGCGTACGCCAGCGACGACTTGCCGGTGCCGGGCGGGCCGGTCACCAGCAGCGGGCGGCGCAGGTAGAGCGCGGCGTTGACCAGCTGGACCGTCTCCCCGGTGGCCTGGTAGGTGGCGGCGCGGTGGGTGCGGTCGGGGGAGACGGCGGCGGTGTCCTCGCCCTCGTCCGGCACCGGCAGCACGGGGGCGCCGTCGAAGGCCCGCCAGGGCGGGGGCGGCGGCAGCCGGTCGATGCCGTCGTGCGGCGCGCTGGTGCCGGTGTAGACGGGCCACAGGGGCATGGGTGCGTCTCTCCAGGGTGGTTCGGGGTCCGGGGGCGGATGCCGGGCCGGCCGGGGCGGCGTGGGGGCCGTCGGGCGACCGGGGGCGGCGGCGGGGCGGTCAGGCGACCGGGGTGTGCAGGCTCGCGGCGGGCTCCGGGAAGCAGCGCGGGTCGTCCCACAGCAGTTGCAGCTCGCGCGCCCAGTGCCCGCCGGGGTCCTCGGCGTCGGCGGCGAGCCTGAGCGTCTGGACGTGCCGGGGGAGTTCGGCGGGCGGTACGCCGGTGAGGGACGCCGTCAGCTCGTCGAGGAACGCGCTGCCCGGGCACGGGCCGTCGTGCCCGGCGCCGGGGCAGCCGGTGCGCCGCCACAGCAGGACGGGCACCGGAACGGTCAGCGACACCTCGAAGTGCTCCCGGGCCGCCGCCGGCGGCGTCGCGAACCCGGCCAGCTGCGCGTCGCCGTCCCAGAGCCGTTTGCGCAGGCCGCCGGGGCGCTCGCGGGTGCCGCACTCCACGCGGTGCACGCTCGCGCCCGGCGAGGCGTCCAGCTTCTGCCACTTCTTGCGCAGCTGGTGGCGCAGCCGTCCGCTGCGGTGCCGGGCCCGGTCGGTGACCACCAGCGGGTAGGCGCAGCCCAGCGGCGTGCTGTCGTACTCGCTGCACTCCCAGCTCGCCACCGGCTCGTTCAGCCACTCGCGCGGCAGCACGAACGTCACCAGCTCCTCGGCGTCCGGGGCGAGCTGGTCGGCGGCCTCGTCCAGGCGCTGCTGGACGTAGGCGCGCACCGCGTGGGTGGGCAGCCGGCGCGCGCCGACGGACCGGCGCCGCCCGTCGCGGTACGCGGACACCTCCACGGTGACCTGATCGGGTCCGGCGCCGCTGTGGTCGATCTCCACGACGACCGGCGACCAGGCGGCGGCCGGCGGGGGCGGGTCGCCGGGTCCGGGCCGGGGCCCGTCGAGGAGTTCCTCCAGCCGGTCGGCCAGCCGGGTCGCGGCCTCCGGCTCCGGCACCTCCCACTGCACGTACGCGGCCACCGCGGACAGCGAGGGGAAGCCGCCGGGCGGCAGCGGCGGCCCGAACGCGCCGACGGCGTCGACGTACAGCCGGTTCGCGTCGCAGGCGCGGCCCTCGCTCTCCACCCGCCGCACCAGCGTGTACAGCCGGCGCAGCGCCTGAGGCCGGTGACCGGTGGGCACCAGCTCGCCGAGGCCGGGCCAGTGACGGGCCATGACGTCGGTGGGCAGCATCCGGCCCACCCGGACGTCCCGGCCGCCCGCGACGGCCGCCACCATGCCGACGACCGAGCCGTCCGCGAGCGTCACCGCCGCGCCGCTGAACCCGGCGGCCAGCGGCTGCCCGTGCCCGGTCAGCGCCTCCAGCTGCACCCACTCGTCGGAGATCCGCGGGCCCGGCAGCGCCCGGTAGGAGGCGAGCATGCCCTCGTCGTAGCCGCGCGGGAAGCCGTAGGCGACCAGCTCGCGGGCGCCGTGCTCGGCGCCGGGCGGCGCGAACCGGGCCGGGGCGAGCGCGACGTCCTCGGTGAGCTCCAGCACCGCCAGGTCGCCGGGGTCGGCGGGCCCGCCCCGCCAGCCGCCGCGCACGGTCACCGCGGCCGGTAACTCGCCCAGCGGGCGGGAGTTGGGGAAGGCCACGGTCACCGGGTCGGTGTCGGCGCAGCGCACCACGTGGGCGCAGGTGAGGACGTGGCGCGGCGAGACCAGGAAGCCGGCGCCCACCTCCGTGCCGCAGACGACGCGGGCGTGCCATGCGGTGCCGCTCATGCCGGGGGCTGCTGCGGCGCCGGGCGCTGCGGGCCGGGTCGGGGGTCGGTGTGCGGGCCGGGTTGTGGGTCGGTGTGTGAGGCAGACTGCGGGGCGCCGGACTGCGGGCCGGGCTGCCGGGCGTCGCCGGACGGCGGGGTGTCGGGTCCCGGTCCGCCCGGCGACCAGCTCAGCTTGACCACCAGGTGGGCCTCCGCGGCGCCCTTGGCGATGACCGCGCCCGCCTCCGCGCTCATCTTCACGCCGAACTCCAGCTCCACCGCGTCCGGGCGGAGCGCGCCGTCCCGCAGCACGCGCAGCGCGGACTCGGCCGCCGCGCGCACCCCCGCCAGGGAGTTCTCGAAGGTGCGGGTGGCCTGCGCGGTGCCGCCGCGGGAGACGAGCCGTGCGCCGGCCGCGTCCTCCACGCCCTCCACGACGACCCGGGCGCCTTCCTCGGTCGTGAACTCCACCAGTTCGTCCATCGTGCCGCCAACTCCCCCGTGCCGCTTCGACCTTGCCGCCTCCCATTGTTACGGACGGTGCCGGTGCGGTGTACCGGATTGCCGCGCCCGTCACCGGACGTCTGGCGGGAACCCGCCAGGGCAGCTTTCCGCCTCCTCCCGCCAACTCCCGCGCACCACACGCCACCTGACACTCTTCGGACACACGACGAAGAGAGGCGTGGATGAGCAGAGGACCAGTCAGACGCGGGGCGACCCTCCTGTCGGCCGGGCTCGTGATCGCCCTGCTGCCGGCGGGCACGGGCCGGGCGGCCGACGACGCCCCGAGGACCACCGCACGCACCGCGGACGCCGGCGCGGCGGACGCCGCACGCACCGCGGACGCCGCCCGTACGGTCACCCTCGTCACCGGCGACCGGGTGACCGTCACCGACGTCGGCGGCGGGAAGAAGACCGTCACCGTGGCACGGCCCCGGGGCGCCACCGGGGCGGTGCGCACGCGCAGCGCCAACGGCGAGATCAGCGTCGTACCGGACGAGGCGCTGCCGTATCTGCGGGCGGGCACCCTCGACCGGCGGCTGTTCGACGTCAGCGCCCTGATCCGGCAGGGGCTCACCGACGACCGCACCGGCGCCCTGCCGCTGATCGTCACCCACCCCAAGGGCGTGCGGGCGGCGGCCGTGCCGCGCGGCGCCGCCCGGGTGCGGGCCCTGCCCAGCGTGCGCGGCGACGCCGTGCGGGCGGACAAGGCGCACACCCGCACCTTCTGGCAGGCCGTCACCCGGCAGGGCGGCGTGGACAAGGTGTGGCTCGACGCCCGGGTCCGCGCCGACATGGCCGAGAGCAACGCCCAGATCGGCACCCCGCACGCCTGGGAGGCCGGGCTGACCGGCAAGGGCGTCACGGTCGCCGTCCTCGACAGCGGCGTCGACACCGGCCACCCCGACCTCGCGGGCCGGGTGAGCGCCACCAAGAGCTTCGTCGAGGCACAGGAGGTCGCCGACCGCAACGGGCACGGCACCCATGTCACCTCCACCGTCGGCGGCAGCGGCGCCGCCTCCGGCGGCCGGGAGAAGGGCGTCGCCCCGGAGGCCACGCTCGCCGTCGGCAAGGTGCTCAGCGACCAGGGCTCGGGCAGCGAGTCGCAGATCATCGCCGGCATGGAGTGGGCCGCGAAGGACGTCCACGCCAAGATCGTCTCCATGAGCCTGGGCTCGACCGAGCCGAGCGACGGCACCGACCCGATGGCCGAGGCCGTGAACACCCTCTCCCGCGAGACCGGCGCGCTCTTCGTCGTCGCCGCGGGCAACACCGGCGCCCCCTCGTCCATCGGCTCGCCCGGCGCCGCCGACGCCGCGCTCACCGTCGGCGCCGTCGACTCCGCCGACCAGGCCGCCTACTTCACCAGCGCCGGGCCCCGCTCGGGCGACAACGCCCTCAAGCCCGACCTGTCCGCGCCCGGCGTCGACATCCTCGCCGCCCGCTCCGGGCTCACCGCCGGCAGCGGCCCGTACACCTCGATGAGCGGGACGTCGATGGCCACCCCGCACGTCGCGGGCGTCGCCGCCCTGCTGGCCCAGCGGCACCCGGACTGGAGCGGTGCGCAGCTCAAGGACGCGCTGATGTCCACCTCCCGGCAACTCGACGCCTCCGCGTACCAGTTGGGTGCGGGACGGGTGAGCGTGCCGGACGCCATCGACGCGCGGGTCACCGCCACCGGCAGCGCCGACCTCGGCTTCCACAGCTGGCCCTACCCGGCGAACAAGCCGGTGACCCGCACCCTGACCTACACCAACTCCGGTGACGAGCCCGTCGCGTTGCGGCTGTCGGTCACCGGCGCGCCCGAGGGGGTCGCCACCCTCGCCGGCACCGCCCTCACCGTGCCCGCGCACGGCACCGCCTCCACCACGGTCACCGGCGACGGCTCCCGGGCCCCCGTCGGCACCACCAGCGGGCAGATCGTCGCCGTCGACGCGAACGGCACGCCCGTCGCGCACACCGCGTTCGGGCTGGTCAAGGAGGAGGAGCGGTACACGCTCACCGTGCACGTCACCGACCGCGACGGCGCGCCCACGGCCGCCGACCTGGCCGTGCAGCAGCTCGCGGCGGGCGTCGACGCCTTCCCCGCCCACGTCGGCGACGGCGGCACCCTCAAGCTCCGGCTGAAGCCGGGGACGTACAGCCTGACCTCCTTCCTCGACGTGCGCGGCAGCCACGGCGCCGACTCCCGCGGCCTCGGCTTCCTCGCCGTGCCCGAGGTCGTCCTGGACCGCGACCGCGAGGTCACCCTGGACGGACGCGCCCTGCGGGAGGTGAAGGCCGACGTCCGGCGGCGCACCGAGACGCGGCAGCTGCTCATGGAGTACGACCGCGCCGGGGGCGGCTCCGACCTGTTCGGCGCGGTCCAGGTGCCGGTGAAGTACGACAGCGTGTTCGCGGCGCCCACCCGGAAGGTCACCCAGGGCACCTTCGAGTACCGGACCGTGTGGCGGCTGGGCAAGCCGCTGATGGAGGTCCGCGGGGTCGGCGAGGCCGTGGCGCAGCCCGGCGGGGCGCTCACCGACGGCCGGCTGCGGCTGCCGCTGGCCGACGTCGGCGACGGCCCGTTCACCGGCGTCGCCGGCAAGGCGGTCCTCGCCCGGCTCACCGAGGGCACGGACCCGGTGGCCCTCGCGCAGGCCGCGCAGGACGCCGGGGTGAAGGCCCTGTTCGTCACCGACGACGCGCCCGGCCGCCTGAACGCCTGGTGGGGCGCCGACGACGGTGGCGACCGGCCCTTCCCGATCGCCACGCTGAACACCGCCGACGCCCGCCGGCTGCGCGCCGAGGGACGCGTGGACCTCACCGTCACCCGCAACACGCCGTACCTGTACGACCTGTCCGAGGGGCACCCGGGCGCGATACCGGACCGGGACCTGACCTACGCGCCCGGGGAGCGCGGGCTCGCCGCCGTCGGGGTGCGGTTCCACGCGGCGAAGCCGGTCTCCGGGGGCGAGTTCCGCTACTCGATCACCGGCACCTTCCCGCTCGGCCTCGGCTTCCAGGAGCGCGCCGACTTCCCGGCCGAGCGCACCGACTACGTCTCCACCGGTCCCGGTCAGCTCTGGCACGAGTCGGTGACGGCCGCCGACGGGGCACTGGAGGAACGCAGCGGGCTCGTCGCCTACCGGGGCGGCACCCGGCCGGAGCTGAACTGGTTCCGGCCGGTGTGGCACCCCTGGCTCGGCACCGGCCTCGGCTGGGGACAGCAGCGCACCGGCAACCAGCTGCGGTTCAACACGCCCGGCTGGGGCGACTCCGGGCCCGACCACACCGGCTTCGGCGACGTGTGGAGCGAGGACAGCGGCATGAGCCAGACCACCTCCGTCCGGCTCGACGGCACGCTGGTCGACGAGGGGACCGGCTCGACGGCGTACGTGTGGGACGCGCCCGCCGACGAGCACACCTACACGGTCGTCACCGAGACGGACCTGGACGGCGCCCGCTGGGGCCGGGCCACGCGGGGCCGCTCCGAGTGGACCTTCCGCTCGGCCGCCACCCCCGAGGACCGCGCCACCTTCCTGCCGCTGATCAACCTCGCCTACGACCTCGGCACCGACCTCGCCGGCGACGTGCGGGGCGGCAGCCGTGTCCCGGTCGGACTGAGCGCCTCCTACGTCGAGGGCGCGCCCGGCACGGGCACGCTCGGCGGCGGCCGGCTCGAAGTGTCCTACGACGACGGCCGGACCTGGCGGCAGGTGCCCCTGGACGGCTCCGGGGCGTCCTGGCGCGGCACGCTCACCGTGCCGCGCGGCGCCGCCTCGCTCTCGCTGCGGGCCTCCGCCCGTGACGACCGCGGCCGTTCGGTGCGTCAGGAGATCGTGCGCGCGGCGGGTGTGAGGTAACCCGCCGGGGATACACGAAACGGCGGCGCCGCCTCCCTGGGACGGGGAGGCGGCGCCGCTGCGCTGCTTCGGGCCGAGGGCCCCGGCCTCAGACCAGCCAGCCGATGAAGTGGACCAGGCAGGCCAGGGCGTCGGTGAGCAGGTTCATGATGGTGCAACTCCTTGCAGTGGTGCTGTGATGTGGGACCTGTGCGTCAACTACGGTCTGCAGCCCGTCGCTTGCACACCGTAAGTATCGCTGGCCCCGGCCGTCACCGTCGCTCTCAGGAGTGACGATCACCTGTTCCAGGGAACACCTGATCGCCTGTTCGGATCACCCCGAGTTCCGCCAACTCCTGCGGTGTGATGCGCAGTTGACCGGCCGTCGCCTCGACCTCTCCCGGCGGCCGCTTCAGGATCGCCGCCGCGAGCTCCGGCGCGATGACCGAGAAGTAACTGTCCGGCGTGGCCCAGGTGTTGCCCGGCGCCGCCAGTGCCAGCGCGCCGCCCGAGCCGCCCTCCCCGATCACCAGCGTCGTCACGGGCGTCCGCGCCGCCGCCACCGCCGCGAACACCTCCGCGATCGCCGGGCCCGCGCCCTGCCGCTCCGCTTCCGCGTCGTTGGCCGCGCCCGGCGTGTCCACCAGCGTCAGCACCGGCACCCCGAGCCGGTCCGCGAGCCGGATCAGCCGGGCCGCCGTGCGGTACCCGGCCGGCCGGGTCGCCGTACCGGTCTGCGCCGCGTAGGCGACCGTCCGCCCCTCGTGCTCACCGAAACCGCAGAGCACGCCGTCCGGGTCGGCGCCGCCGCAGCGGTCGCCGGAGATCTCCACGCGGTGCGTGAAGTAGGCGTCCAGATACGCCCGCGCGCGGGGCCGGCGTGGATCGCGGGCCCGCCGCACCGCGTCCCAGCCGGACGCCGGCAGTTCCCGCGCGCCCAGCGCCGCCGGCACCGGAGCGGGCGCCTTCGACGGGCGGGTCAGCAGCCGCAGCCAGCGCCCCAGCACCGCCCGCAGCTCGCCCGGCTCCACCACCGCGTCCGCCGACCCGGCCGCCACCTGCGCCTCGGCCGTGTACGCGGCCGGGTCGGCGTCCGGCGGCCGCACCCGTGAGCCCGCGAAGCCGACCTGGGCGCCCGGCAGCGCCAGCACCACGTCGGCGCCCGCGCCGAGCGTCGCCCAACCGCCACCGGTCGTCGGATCGCGCAGCACCGCGATCTGCGCCAGCCCGGCCTGGCGGGTGAGCTCCGACTGGCGGGCCACCCGCTGGAGCTGGGTGAGCGCGAGCATGCCCTCCTGCATCCGGCTGCCGCCCGTCGCGACCAGCGGCACGACGGGCAGCCGGTGGGCGCGGGCGTGGGCGTACGCGGCCTCCAGCCGGTCGCCGGTGCGCTCGCCGAGCGAGCCGCCGAGGAAGCCGAACTCGAAGGAGATCAGCACCGCCCGGGTGCCCTCGACGCTGCCCGTGCCGCAGACGACGGACTCTTCCTCGCCGGTGCGTTCGGCGGCGCGGGCGTGCTGGGCGTCGTACCCCTGCCAGCCGAGCGGGCCGTCGGGCCGCCACCGGCGGGCCGGGGGCGCGAGTTCGGTGAAGTCGTCGGTGACCAGGGCGAGGGCCGCGCGGGCCGAGAGGCGCTCAGTCATCGGCCAGGGCCCGCTTCATGATCTTCCCCATGTCGTTGCGGGGGAGCGCGTCGAGGTAGCGGACCGTGCGGGGCCGCTTGTGCGGGGCGAGCCGGCGGGCCACGTGGTCCGCCAGCTCCCCGGCTCCCGGCGGCGCCCCGGGATCGGCCGGGACGATCCACGCCACGACCCGCTCGCCCAGGTCCGCGTCCGGCTCTCCGGTCACGGCGGCCTCCCGCACCCCGGGGTGCTCCAGGAGCGCGTTCTCGATCTCCCCGGCGCCGATCTTGTACCCGCCGCTCTTGATGAGGTCGGTGGCCTTGCGCCCGACGATCCGGACATAGCCGTCGGGGTCGCGCACCGCCATGTCCCCGGTGCGGAACCAGCCGTCGGCGGTGAACGCGGCCGCCGTCGCGTCCGGCCGGTTCAGATACGCGGTGAACAGGTTCGGGCCGCGCACCTGGATCTCCCCGACGCTCTCCCCGTCGTAGGCGGTGATCTCCGAGCCGTCCTCCTCCACCAGCCGCAGCTCCACGCCCGGCAGCGGCACCCCCACCGTGCCCGCGCGGGCCTCGCCGTCGGCGCGGACGCTGGTGTTCATCAGCGTCTCCGTCATGCCGTATCGCTCGATGACCCGCCGCCCGGTGGCCGCCGCGATCCGCTCGTGGTCGTGCACCGGCAGCGCCGCCGAACCCGACACCAGCAGCCGGGCCCCGGCCAGCGCCTCGGCGAGCCGCGGGTCGCCGGGCAGGGCCTCGGCGATGCGGTGGTACATCGTCGGCACGCCGAAGAACATGGTGGCGCCGCCGCCCAGCTCCCGGGCAACCCCCTCGGTGTCGAACCGGCCGAGGTGGCGCACCTGGCCGCCGCGCCGCAGCGGGCCGAGGACGCCCAGCACCAGGCCGTGCACATGGAACAGCGGCAGCCCGTGCACCAGCACGTCCGCGCCGGTCCACTGCCAGGCGTCGGCGAGCGCGTCCAGGGTCGAGGCGATCGCCCGGCGCGGGAGGACGGCACCCTTTGGCGGGCCGGTGGTGCCGGAGGTATAGACGACCAGCGCCGGATCACCCTCCGAGGCGCCGCGGTCGTCGGGCACCGGACCGGCGGCGCGCACGTCGACGTCGACGCGCTCCAGGTCCGCCAGCGGCGCCGGGAGCCGGTCGCCCGGCGCCGCCAGGACCAGGGCGGGCGCGCTGTCGGCGAGGATGTGCCGCAGCTCCTTCTCACCCGACTTCGGGTTGAGCGGCACGGCCGCCGCCCCGGCGAGCAGCACCCCCACCACCGCCACGGCCGTCTCCAGCGCCGGCGTCGCCCACACGGCGACCCTTCCCCCGCCGCCCGGGCCCCCGGCCCGCACCCGCTCCCCGACGGCCCCGGCCGCCGCGGCGAGTTCCGCATACGTCAGGGCCCGCGCACCGAAGCGCAGGGCGACCCGCTCGCCCGGATCACCCGTCAGGGCAGGAAAGAGGCAGGACACGGGAGAGACTCCTTCGGTCGGGGACACCAGCGTCTTCCTACCCCATGGAGGTGATCAGGCAGTCGCCTCCACGACGTCGGCCACGACACAGCTGACGTTGTCGGGGCCCCCGGCGTCGTTGGCCGCCGCCACCAGGGACCGCACGGCGTCGCGCGGGGACCCGGCGGCCGTGAGCAGTTCCCGGACCCGCTCCTCGGGCACCACGCCGTACAGGCCGTCGGAGCACAGCAGGTACCGGTCGCCCGGCCGGGCGTCGTGCAGCCGCAGGTCGGGGGCCGCGGAGACGTCCGGGCCGAGCGCCTTCAGCAGCAGGGAGCGCTGCGGGTGGCTCGTCGCCTCCTCCTCGGTCAGCCGGCCCTCGTCCAGCATCGACTGCACCAGCGTGTGGTCGTGCGTGATGCGGAACAGCGCGCCCTCGCGCAGGACGTAGGCGCGCGAGTCGCCGATGTGCACCAGCGCCAGCTGCCCGCCGCCCGTCCACAGCAGCGCCGTCAGTGTCGTGCCGGCCTCCTCGGGGCCCTGGGCGGCGTCCCGCACCGCCTGCGTGGCGCCCTGCAGGGCGTCCTCCAGCACGGTCAGGACGCTGCCCGCGGGCAGTTCGGCGCTGTCCAGGAAGCGCAGCGCCTCCACGGCGGCGCTGCTCGCGGGCCCGCCCGCCGGTCCGTACCCGTCGGCCACGGCGAGCAGCCGCCGGCCCGCGTGGGCGGTGTCCTGGTTCGCGGGGCGCACCAGGCCCCGGTCGGAGTGGGCGAAGTGGCGCAGTTCCAGCATCGCGGTGTCCTTCCTCGCTTCGGCGGAGAGCTGTTCGACGAGGAACGCGGCGAGGTCGCGCCGGGCCGCCGTCTCCGCCTCGATCCGCGCCCAGAAGGCGCGGATCTCACGGGCGGCGGCGTCCGGCGGCAGCGGGCGGATCCGGCGGATGTCCGCGAGCGGCATGCCCAGCCGCCGCAGCCACGCCACCAGCCGGGCCTGCTCCAGCTGGCCGGCGGCGTAGTAGCGGTAGCCGGTGTGCGGGTCCACCCGCGCGGGCCGCAGCAGCGCCAGCTCGTCGTAGAGCCGCAGTGCCTTCGGCGACAGGCGGCACGCCTTCGCGAACGCGCCGATCGTCAGCATGTCCCGCGTGGGATCCATGACCACCCCTGTCTCGCTCGTTCCCGCCACCGATGCTGGGGCTTCACCGAAGGGGAAGGTCAAACCCGTTGTCCCGGTTGCGGCCGGCCCGGTTAGCCTGCGGAGCGTTTCGCCGTCGTACGAGAGGATGCGCCGTGCCCCGAATAGCCCTCGCCACCTACGACCCCGGAGCCCGGCCGAGCAAGGACCGCGATCTGCCCGTGCTGGTGGAGGCGCTGCGGGCGGCCGGGGCGGACGCCGTGGCCGCGCCCTGGGACGACCCGGACGTCGACTGGGCCGGCTTCGACATGGTCGTCGTCCGGTCCACCTGGGACTACAGCTGGCGGGCCGCCGAGTTCTCGGCGTGGGTGCACAAGTGCGGCACGCTCACCCGGGTCGCCAACCCGCCCGAGGTGATCCGCTGGAACGCCGACAAGCGCTACCTCGGCGAGCTCGCCGCGGCGGGCGTGCCCACCGTCCCCACCCGCTATGTCGCCCCCGGTGAGGCGGCCGGCCTGCCCCGCGACCACGAGTACGTCGTCAAGCCGGTGTCCGGCGCGGGCGCCCGCTTCGCCGCCCGCTACACGCCCGGCGAGCACGAGACGGCCGCCGCGCATGTGGCGCGGATGCACGACGAGGGGCTGACCGCGATGGTCCAGCCCTACCTCGCGGACATCGACGTCACCGGGGAGCGGGCCCTGCAGTTCTTCGGCGGGCGGCTGCTGCACGCGAGCCGCAAGCGGGCGGTGCTCGCGCCCGGCACGGCGTACGACGCGGAGAAGGTCGCCCACCCGGACCTGCAGGTGTGGCAGCCGGCCGAGGCCGAACTCGCCGTCGCCGAGCGGGCGCTGGCCGCGGTGCCGGGCGCGCCCGAGCTGCTGTACGCGCGCGTGGACCTGGTGGACGGGCCGGACGGCCGGCCGGTGGTGATGGAACTGGAGCTGGTGGAGCCCAACCTGTTCCTGTTCCTGCACCCGGGGTCGGTGCCGCGGGTGGCCGAGGCGATCCTGACGGAGGCGGGGCGGCGTCCGTAGGGGTGGGGCGTCCGTAGCGGTGGGGGCGGTGGCTGGCGCCCGTGGGGGTCGGGTGCGGTTCGTTTGTGGTCGGGCGGGGTCCGGTCGTGGTCGGGCGGGTCCGCGTGGCTGGGCGGGGTCCGGTCGTGGGGGCGTGGGACGGTCGTCCGGGGGCCGGTCGCGGCGGGCGGGGCCGTCGTGCCCGTCAGTTCCGCGTCGCCCGGCCCGGGCCGCCGGTCGCCGTGCGTTGCAGCAGGCCCCAGGTGAACTCCGCGACCACCTCGTGCGGCGTGCCCTGCGCGTCGGGGGCCGTGAAGGCCAGGCCCCAGCGGGTGGGCGCGGTGCCCTCCAGCGGGCGGGCGGGGGCGAAGGCGCGGGCCACCTCGTCCACCGTGCACGACCAGGGGGTCAGGTCCTCCAGGGTGCGCAGGGCCGGGCCGGGCGCGTGCGGGGCGCGGACCAGCCATTCGTTCCAGACGGCGCCGCGCGGGCCGACGAGCACCTCGAACCGCAGGTCGGGCCAGAGGGGGAGCGGCCACTGCCAGGCGACGCACTCCAGGTCGCCGATCGTGCGCTTGCCCTCGGACTCGGGGGCGCCGAGGACCGAGCGGTACCGCGAGGCCGCCGCCCGGGAGCGGGGGGAGCGGACCATCGCCTGCCAGCGCTTGTTGGCCTCCCGCATCTCGGCGAGCGTGACGCCGAGGGTGCGGCGGGCGTCGTCCACGAGCTGTGGATTGTGGTCGGCCATGCGGCGCAGCAGCACCAGCTGGAAGTCGCGGACGGTGAAGGGGTGCGCGGGGCGCTTCGCGGAGGACGGCATGCCCCCATCGTCCGGGACGGGAACGTGCGCTCCTCGCCATTGCCCGCGCGAACGGAGTATGACTAGCCTGTGTTCGTCATGCCGACCGCCTGTTGAAATATCGAACGCAGGCTTACTGACCACAAGGGAGGGGGCCGGTCGTGGGACGCCTCGTACCTGCCGTGACCCGGGCTCTCGACATTCTGGAGCTCTTCCTCGACGGGGACGGCACGCTCTCCGCCCCCGACATCGTGCGCCGGCTCCAGCTGCCGCGCACCACCGTGCACGAGCTGGTCACCACGCTCGCCGCCCGCCAGTACCTGGTCCCCGTCCCCGGTCAGCCCGGACGCTACCGGCTCGGCGTGCGCCCCTACCAGCTCGGCGCCCGCTACGCCGAGCAGCTCGACCTCGCCGCCGAGGGCCAGCAGGTGGCCCGCGCCGTCGCCGAGACCTGCGACGAGACCGTGCACGTGGCGATCCTGGAGGGCACCGACGTCATCTACATCGCCAAGGTGGACTCCACCCACGCGGTGCGCATGGTGTCGGCGGCCGGGCGCCGGCTGCCCGCCCACTGCACCTCCGTGGGCAAGATGCTGCTGGCCTCCCTCCCGCAGCAGGAGCTCGCCGCCCGCGTGCCGGACGACGCCGAGCTGGTCGCGATGACCCCGAACAGCATCACCGATCCGGCCGCCCTGCGCGAGGCCCTCGCCGAGATCCGGCAGCGCGGGATCGCGGTCGAGAGCCGCGAGTCCAACCCGGACGTCTCCTGCGTGGCCGCGCCCGTGCGCGACCGCACCGGGCAGGTGGTGGCCGCGCTGTCCATCTCCGTGCCGATGATCCGCTGGAGCGAGGAGCGCCGCGCCGAGCTGGAACAGCTCGCCGCCAAGGGCGCCGCCGAGCTGTCGGAGCGCCTGGGCCACCGGAGCGCGGTGTGAGCGCGCCCGCGTACGAGGTCGCCGTGCGGGCCGAGGCCACCCTCGGCGAGGGACCCACCTGGGACGCGGCCACCGGCCGGCTGCTCTGGCTGGACATCCTCGGCTCCCGCGTCCACACCTACGACCCCGCCACCGGCCGGCGCACGGTCCGCACCACCGAGCAGCACGTCGGCACCGTCAAGCCGCGCGCCGGCGGCGGGCTGGTGCTCAATCTGCGCGACGGCGTCGGCCTGCTCGACGCCGACGGCACCTTCCGCTGGCTGCACCACGAGCCGGTGCCGGGCCGCCGCGCCAACGACGCCGCCGTCGCCCCCGACGGCGCGCTGTGGGCGGGCACCATGCGCTACGACGAGGCCCCCGGCGGCGGCACGCTGTCCCGGATCACCGGCGACGGCACGGCCGAGGTCGTCCTGGACGACGTGGCGGTGAGCAACGGCACCGGCTGGAGCCCCGACGGCCGGCTCATGTACTACATCGACTCCCCGACCCGCCGCGTCGACGTCTTCTCCTACGCCGACGGACGGGTGGACGACCGGCGTCCGTTCGCGCGGATCGAGGAGGGCGCGGGCTTCCCCGACGGCCTGACGGTCGACGCCGACGGCTGTGTGTGGGTGGCGCTGTGGGACGGCGGGGCGGTGCGCCGCTACACGCCCGACGGCCGCCTGGACCGGGTGATCACCCTGCCCACGCCGCGGGTCACGGCCTGCGCGTTCGGCGGCCCGGACCTGACGGACCTGTACGTCACGACGGCCCGCGTGGGCCTGACGGCCCCCCACCCGACGGCCGGCTCCCTCCTGGTCGTCCCCGGCGCGGGCAAGGGCCTGCCCCAGCCGGCGTTCCAGGGCTGAGGCGGGGGCCCGGCGGGGCCGACGGGGGCGCGCGGGGCCGGGAGTTGCCGGGCAGCCTCGCTCAACGTGCGCAGTGAGCACGGGAGTTGCCCGGCGGCCCCACCCATCTCCCGTACGGCCCAGGTCCCGTACGGCCCAGCTCCCGTACGCGCCAGGCTTGCGTGCCCCCCCGTCCGCCGGCTCGCCCCGGTGTCTACGCCCGCTCCGCCAATTCGCCCCCCGTACGGTCCAGTTCCGTCAGGATCTTCCGTTCCGCCGGGGTCATCGGCGGGCCCGACAGGGGCGGGAGCAGGGGGCCCGTCAGGGCGGCCAGGACGGCGTCGGGGCGCAGGAGGCGGGTCGGGCCCGTGCGCAGGCTGGTGACGTCCCACAGGACCTTCGCCGCCTCGTGGGAGGACGTGGCCGAGCCGGTCAGACGGCGGGAGTAGCGGGTGATCAGGCGGTCGCCGAGGCCGGGCCGGCCGCCGCGGACGTCCGGGAACCAGATGTCCTGGCCGACCGCCGACGCCCAGGCCGCCTCCACCGCCCGCGCCGCCCGGCGCTGCACCCGCCGCGCGAGGCCCGGCGCGCCCACCCCGCCGCGCTCCAGCTCCCGCAGCAGCCCCACGGCGCCCTGCGCGGCCACCGACATGCCCTGCCCGTAGGCCGGGTTGAAGGTCGCCACGGCGTCGCCGAGGACCACCAGCCCCTCCGGCCACCGCCGCACCCGCTCCAGATAGCGCCGGGTGTTCTTGGTGCTGCGGCTGACGTGCACCTCGCCCAGCGGCTCGGCGCCGGAGATGAGCCGGCCGACGATGGGGTGCGGCAGGTCGAGCGTGTACCGCAGGAAGCCCTCGGGGTCGGCCGGCGGCTCCCCGCCGCGGGTGCCGGCCAGGGACACCATCCAGCGGCCGCCCTCGATGGGCAGCACCATGCCGCTGCGGCCGGGCCGGGACACGTACGGGTTGGCCTGCACGACGGTGAGCGGGAAGTCCTCGGCGCCCGCGGGCGTGCGGTACAGCCGCGTGGCGTTGACGAGCCCGGCGTCGACGGTCTTCTCGCGTACGTCCGGCACGCCGAGCTCCGCCAGCCAGGCCGTGATCCGCGACCCGCGCCCGCCGGCCTCGACGACCAGGTCGGCGGTGAACTCCTCGCGCCCGCCGTCCGTTTCGACCCGTACGCCGCGCACCCGCTCGCCGGACCCGGCCAGTCCGAGCACCCGCCCCTGCACGATCCGCACCCCGGCCCGCTCCCGCACCAGGTCGCGCACCAGCCAGTCCAGCAGCGCCCGGCTGCAGGTGACCATGCGCGGCCCGCCGTCGCGCCAGCGCCGCAGCCACCCCTCGGGGGTGAGGGCGAGCATGCCCGAGCCGAGGGGCACCTCGTGCGCCCCGGCCGCGAGCAGCGCCCCGCGCACGCTCACGCCGGGTATCAGCTCCTCCATGGCGGCCAGGCCGCCCGGCATGAGCAGGTGGGCGTGCCGGCCCTGCGGCAGCCCCTTGCGGTGGTCGGGCCCGTCGGGCAGGTCGTCCCGCTCCACCACGACCACCTCGTCCACGGTGGCCGACAACGCCGCCGCGGCCAGCATCCCTGCGAGACCGGCTCCGATGACGACAGCTCTGTGCGGCATGGGGCTCCTTGGGTTCGGCGAACAGGAGTTCAGTGAGGGGAGGCGGCCCTTACCGTACCCGCGCGCCCGCCCGCACCGAGGGGGGAACGGGACAGCGCCCGCGCCAGTTCCACCAGTCCGCTGGTGCCGGGCACCTCCGTGGCGTGCAGCCGGTAGGGGCTCGGCGCGTCCAGCGGGGGCTCGTGCGCGGCGGCCCGGCGGATGGCGGCGGCCAGCATCGCGGCCTCCGCCTCGATCCGGGCCTGGTGGGCGCCACGGCCGGCGCGCAGCGCCTCGTCGAGGGCGCGCACCCGCACCCGTTCGTCGAAGTAGGGGGCCAGCGAGAGCAGCGCGTCGTGGATGGACACCTCCCGCCAGCGCAGCCGTTCCTGCGGCAGCCACCACCAGCAGGCCTTCGGCTTCGGTGCGGTGGAGGCGAAGCGCACCGCGGACCACAGCGGGCGCAGCGTGCGGTTCTCGCCGTATCCGCGCCACTGCGCGAGGAGGGCGGGCAGCGCCCGGGGCAGCACGAACCCGACGGAGCAGATCAGCGCGCCGAGGGAGGCCATGGGCGGGGCGACGGTCGTGGACAGGAAGTCCAGGTCGTGTCCGGACCAACGGGCCACCACGGCCGCGTACTTGGCGGCCTGGAAGCCCAGCAGGTCCAGCAGCGCGCCGGCCAGGATCAGCCGCAGCCCGGTGCGCAGCAGGCCGGTGACCTCGCGGCCCCACTTCACGCACACCGCGCACATCGCGAGCATGGCCGCGCTGTGCCCGAGCAGGTAGAGCAGGATCATCTCGCGCAGGCAGGGCGTGGTCGCGTAGTAGGTGTCGAGGTCGGTCAGCCGCTCGGTGCGGGCGTCGGCGAGCGCGAACAGCACGACGATGGCGACGATCACGGCCGCGTAGGCGGCGACGCAGCGCAGCACCAGCCGCCGCACCCGCTCCCGTGAGCCGCCGCGCCAGTTGACGAGCAGGATCAGCAGGGAGCAGCTGTAGGCGGAGAGCATCCCGTAGGTGAGCGGGGCGCCGAAGTTGGGGATGCCGGTCAGGTCGTTGACCGCGGACAGCGTCAGCGGGGCGGCGCACACGAAGACGAGGGCGCCGAGGACGATCGCCACGCAGGTGGACAGGGTGAGCGGGTGGCGCAGGGCGGTGCGGGGCCGGCGGAACAGCAGCAGGGAGGACAGCCCGAAGACGCAGGCCGCCAGGTAGACGACGAGGCTCATGCCGGCCGCACTCCGTCCACGGCACGCGCCCGCCGCCGTACGGCGGCGACGAGCGGTGAGGCGGCCAGCGCGTCGGCGATACCGGCGAGGTCGGCGATCTGGGTGCGGTCGGTCGTTCCCGCGGGGCCGGCGATCCGCGCGGGACCGGCGGGCCCGGCCCCGGACAGGCCCGTGCCGCCCGGCGCCTCGCCCGGCGGCGTTCCCCCGCCGGGCCGCGCCGGACCGGCCGCCAGGGGCGGCACCGCGGGCAGCGACGCCACGGCAGGCACCGCCGGCAGGGGCGGTACGACCGTCAAGGGCGTCCGCCCCGGCCTTGTCGCCGCCATCTCCTCCCGGTCGCGTCGCGCCGCCTCCGCGATGACCGCCGCCCAGGCCGTCACACGGGCGCGGGCCGGGTCGCCGGTGGCGTGCAGGGCGGCCTCGTGGGTCTCGGCGTACAGCAGAGGGTCGTAGGAGCCGTCCAGATGGCCGAGCGCGTTGTGGATGCTGGTCTGGCGCCACATCAGCCGGGTGGGCGGGGTGGCCCAGCGCGGCCGGGGCAGCCGCAGGGCGTGCCGGCTCAGGACGTCGTCCAGCTCCCGCTCCAGCGGCGCGAGCCGCGTGTACGCCCGCCCGGCGCGGCGCCACTCGGCGAGCCGGGGCCCGGTCAGCGGGATCAGGATGCCGACGGCGGTCAGCAGCGCGCCGAGTCCGGCGGCCGCCGGGGAGACGCCGGTGTCCAGCGCCGTCCAGTGGTGCCCCGACCAGCGCGCGGCCACCGCGACGAGCTTGGTGGCGCTGTAGCCGGCGTTGCCCAGGGTGCCCACGCCGAGGACGAGGAGCCCGGCGCGCAGCCAGCCCGTCACCTGCCGGGCCCAGGAGAGCGCGGAGACCAGGGTGACGGTGGCGGCGGTGAGGTGCGCGACCAGGTAGAGGACGATCATCTCGCCGATGAACGGCGTCGTCGCGTAGTAGGTGTCCAGGTCGGTGCGCCGCTCCACGGGCGCGTCGCCCAGCGCGAACATCACCCCGATGCCGACGACGACGCCCGCGTAGGCGAGGGTCCACCGGCGCGCGGTGCGCCGTACGTCCGGGCCGCCCCGCCAGCGCACGATCAGCACCTGGGAGGCGGCTCCGTACGCCGTGATCGCGGCGTACGTCAGGGGCGCGGCGAGGTTGGTGACGCCGCCGAGGCGGTTGACGGCGCCGACGGTGGGCGGTGCGCCGAGGAAGAAGCACAGCCCGGCCAGGCCCAGCACCGCGCAGATGGCCCGCAGATAGGGGTCGTGCCGGTGCCGCACCAGGTCCGGGGCCTTCACGGCGAGCCCGAGCCACAGCACGCCGCAGCTGACGTAGTTGGTGAGGCCGTTCATCCGCGGGTCCCGCGGTAGTTGAGGGCGGCGCCGATGCGGCCGGCGAGGTCCTCGGGGCCGCCGGGGCCGGCGGCGAACACCGAGTCGGGGGGCGCCTCCAGCCAGGCCCGCAGCCGGCGGCCCATCAGCATGCCGAAGCGGTCGGCCTCCTGCTCCTCTGCGAGGCTGAAGTCGGTGCGGGCGGCCACCGGCCGCGGCAGCTCGCCGAGGGCCCCGGGTTCCTCCTCGCGCCGGTTCATGTGCCAGACCTCGTGGCAGAAGATGACGATCTGGTGCCACACCGCGGCCCGCCGGTCGACGACCACGATGTCCTGCCCCTCCCGCTCCAGCCACAGCCCGCTCGCGGTGTGCGGCGGGAAGACCTCGCGGCGCACGCTCACCTCGCGGCCCCGCCAGGCGCTCACGGACTCCACGAGCGCGGCGAACAGCGTCTCGGCGTCCGTGGGCAGGGGCACCCGCATGGGGTCGATGAGGGCGTCAGCGAGCCGACGCATCTCCTTGCTCGTACGCCAGGTACGCACTGTTCTCGGCACCGTCCCGGTGTGCTCGTGCGGTCATCTGAGCACTATGCCAAGTTCCGCGCCCCCTCAGCTACCTCGGGCCGCGGGCCGGTCCGAGGGCTCCGGCGCGGGCGCGCACCTGATCGAGGGCGTCCCGGCGCCGCAGCGCCCGCGAGACGGCGCCGATCTCGCGCAGCAGCCGGGCGGTGTCGACGCCGCCGGAGCCGTCGTCGCCCCGCTGGTCGCGGCGGTGCTCGACGGCGTCCAGCAGGGCGACCGCGGCGGCGAGGGCGGAGGCCCGCTCGGGCGGGTGGCCGAGGGCGAGCGCGGCGTCCTGGGCGCGCGAGCGCAGGTCCTCGTCGAGGTGGCGGGCGAGCGGCAGCAGGACGTCGCGGATGAACGTCTCGCGCCGGATGAGCCGCAGTTCGGGCGCGGCGCGCAGGAGGCGGGGCACCCCGGAGCCGTGCACGGACCGCAGCAGCTGGTACAGCGGGGCCAGTTCGCGGTGCGCGAGCCGCACCCGCCAGCGGTCCTGCAGGTACTGGCCGATGTGCGGCAGGATGAAACCGACCGCGATCAGCACCGCGGACAGCCCCGCGACCGGCGGCGCCGCCTTGGTGGACAGCCAGTCCAGGTCGTGCCCGCCCCAGCGGGCGGCGACGGCGGTGAGCTTGAGGGCGTCGAAGACGAGGTTCATCGCGTAGCCGCCGCCGAGGAAGACCAGTCCCCAGCGCAGCCAGCCGTCGAGGCCGTCGGTGCGCACCCAGTTCCACAGCAGCCGCGAGGTGATCAGTACGGCCACGCAGTGCGCGAGCAGGTAGAGCAGGATCTCCTCGCGCATGAACGGCGTGGTGGCGTAGTAGGTGTCGAGGTCGCGCAGCCGCTCCACGGGCACGTCGGCGAGCGCGAACAGCAGCCACAGGGCGACGATGACCGCGCCGTAGGAGGTGACGACGAGGCGGCGGGCGCGGCGGGTGGTCGGCGAGCGCTCGGAGGGTCCGTTGCGCCAGGCGATGATCAGCAGCAGGCAGGAGCCGCAGAACGCGGTGAGCAGCGAGTACACCAGGGGCGCCGCGATGTTGGGCACGCCGGTGACGCGGTTGGTCCAGGCGATGGTGGACGGCGCGACGAACACGAACACCGCGCAGGCCAGCAGGAGCAGTCCGCCGACCGCGCGCAGCAGCGGGTCCTTCCACAGCCGCACGATGGTGGGCAGCTTGACCGCCAGCGCGGAGGCCAGCACGAGCGTCGGGATCCACCAGAACGAGGTGTAGAAGTCGGTGACGAACGCCGACGGGGACAGCGCCAGCCTCACCGCGGGTTCCGCCCGGGGTGGCCGAGGGCGCGCTGCACGGGGCCGGCGGGGCGGGCCTGCGCGGGGCCGGTGAGCAGGTCCCGGCACAGCGCGGCGAGCCGGTGCCCGAAGTCGTCGGCCTCGGCCTCGTCACGGGAGCGGGACCAGGAGCCGTCGCGGGCGGCGGCGCCGAGCGCGTGGTCCGGCCAGCCGGGCCGCCCGGCCAGCGCGCGGGCCGCGGCGGCACCGGAGACCTGGTGCCGGTGCCCGGCGTGCAGATGCCACAACTCGTGACCGAGGACGACCAGTTGCTGCACCTCCTCGGCGCGTTCCTCGACGATGACCAGGTCGAAGTCCTGGAACTCCACCCACAGTCCGGTGACGCCGATGCCGTCCGGGAAGCGCTCGAAGCGCAGTTCCACCGGGCGGCCGCCGCGCCGTTGCGCCATCGCCGCGCACAGCGCCCGGCACAGGGCGCGCACCTCGCCCGGCGGCTCGCCCGCGCGGCGGACGGCGGCGGTGAGCGAGGCCGCGAGGGCACGCAGGGAGGTGGGCCGCGAGCGCCGCAGCCGGGCCACGATCTCCATTCCGCCTCCTTCCGCCGCCGCGTCACGGGCTGTTCGAGCCTACGGGGCCGGGCGTGTCCGCGTCACGCGATCCAGGGCGCCCGATCACGGAGCGGGGTGATCTCTTTTCCGCGAGCGGGCTGTGAGTCGTGTCCGAACCATTGACGCGCCGACGCTGCGACCCTACGGTCCCGTTCGAAGTTACGAGCGTCATTCGAAATGCCGAACGTACGGGGTCGGCTTTCCGGGTGACGCCCGGGCAATCGGATGCGGGTGGCGCTGCGGGCACCGGGCACGGCACCCCCGAGAACGTAAGGGCAGGCAATGGGACGACCTGGCCTGAATCGCAGGCATCTTCTGGCCACCGCGGGCGGCCTGGCCGTCGCGGGCGGCTTCGGCTTCGCGGCCCTCGGCACGGGCGCCGACGCCCTCGCCGCCGGCGACCGCACCCGCGTGCGCTACTGGAACCTCTTCAGTGGCGGCGACGGCTCCAACATGATCACCATGCTGGACGCCTTCCGGAAGGCCAACCCCGGCATCGCGGTCAAGGACTCCACCCTCCAGTGGGGCAACCCCTTCTACACCAAGCTCGCCATGGCCGCCGCCGGCAACCGCGCCCCCGACCTCGGCGTCATGCACCTGGGCCGGGTGGCGGGCTTCTCACCCGGGCGCCTCCTCGACCCCTGGGACGTGGACCTGCTCGCCCGCTACGGCGTCCGCAAGGAGGACTACAACCCCGCGCTGTGGAACCGCGGCGTCATCGACGGCAAGCTCTACGCCCTCCCGCTCGACATCCACGTCCAGCTCTGCTTCTACCGCAAGGACGTGCTGAGGAAGGCCGGCCTGCTCGGCGACGACGGCCGGATGATCCCGGTGACGTCCACCGACGAGTGGTTCGACGTCCTGAAGAAGGCCAAGGCCGCCCAGAAGAAGGGCCTGCAGACCATCGGCCTGTGGACCAACGACCAGAACTTCCAGTGGTGGTTCTTCGTCGCCTTCTACACCCAGCTCGGCGGCCGGTGGTTCGACGACACCCGCACCGAGGTCCTCTTCGACGCCGGCAAAGCCACCCGGGTCCTGGAGTTCCTGCGCCGGCACGTCACCGACGGGTACGTCGTCCCCGGCGCGCCGACCGGGGAACAGTTCGTCAACGGCGCCCCCTTCACCTGGGAGGGCAACTGGTCCGTGCCCGTCTTCACCGGCGCCGGACTCGACTACGGCGCGACCCCGCTGCCACCCGTCTTCGGCAGGCCGGCCACCCACGCCGAGTCCCACGCGTTCGTCCTGCCCCACCAGTCCGGCCGCGGCGGCGCCACCAACGACGGCGCGCACCGCCTCGCCGCCTACGTCGTCACCCACGCCCTGCAGTGGGCGGCCGGCGGCCACATCCCCGCCTACACGCCGACCCTGTCCACCCCGGCGTACCAAAGGCTCACCCCGCAGAACGAGTACGTGAACGCCATGGACCACCAGGCCACCGAGCCAAAGGTGTGGTTCGCCGGCTCCACCGGCGTCCTGGCCCAGGACCTCGGCCCGATCGTCGTCTCCTCGACGATGGGCTCCGCCCGGCCCGAGGCCGCCGCCCGGCGGATGAAGGACCGTCTCGCCAGGCTCCTCGCCGCGAAGAACCCGATGGACGGCCACACCGCCGCGCAAGGAGGTGCCGTCGCATGACGACGACCAGTGCCGGAACCGTCATCGCACCGTCCCGCGTGAAGACCGCGGCCGCCGGCGCCACCGTGCGCCGCAAACAGGGCCTGCAGCACGGCGGCTGGTTCGTCGCCCCCTTCCTCGCGCTCTTCGCGCTGTTCGTGATCTGGCCGCTGCTGCGCGGCGTCTACCTCAGCCTCACCGACGCCAACATCTCCGGCGAGGGCGCGCGCTTCATCGGCCTCGGCAACTACCGCGAGGCGCTGCACGACGCCGCGATGTGGGACGCGCTCGGCCACAGCGCCTACTTCACCCTGCTCGTCGTCCCCTGCATCACCGTTCTCGCCTTCCTCCTCGCGATGCTCGCCCACCACATCGAGCGCGGGAAGTGGCTGTGGCGGCTGTGCTTCTTCGCCCCGTTCCTGCTGCCGTCGACGGTCGCCGGCAACATGTGGCAGTGGCTGTTCACCCAGGGGATCGGCCTGTTCAACGAGACGTTCGGGCTGGACACGCCCTGGCTGACCGACAAGTCGTACGCCATGCTCGCCCTCGTCGTCGAGACGCTGTGGTGGACGGTCGGCTTCTCCTTCCTGCTCTACCTCGCCGCCCTGCAGGGCATCCCCGGCCACCTCTACGAGGCCGCCAAGCTCGACGGCGCCAACGCCTGGCACCGCATGGTCCACATCACCCTGCCGATGCTGCGCCACATCACCGGCCTCGTCGTCGCGCTCCAGATCCTCGCCTCGCTGCAGCTCTTCGACCAGGCCGTCGTGATGATGGACTTCGGGCCCGGACCGGAGCTCAGCACCAGGTCGTTCGTGCAGTACACCCTCGAACAGGGCTTCACCAGCTACCGCGTGGGCTACGCCTCCGCGATGTCCATCATCTTCTTCGTGCTCATCGCGGCCGTCGCGCTCACGCGGATGTGGCTGCTGCGCACCCGTGAGGAGGGCGGCCGATGACCACCGCCGAGACCACCGCACGCACCGCACCCACCGTCATGACGAGGGCCCGCAGGCCATGGACGCCCAGCCAGATCGTCCTCACCCTGCTCGGCGTCGCCGCCTCCGCTCTCTTCGTGGCCCCCATCGCCGCCGCCCTGTTCACCTCGCTCAAGTCCGAGGCGGAGGCGGCCGAGATCCCGCCGCACTGGCTGCCGAAGGTCTGGACGGCCCAGGCCTGGAAGGCCCTGTGGCGGACCGGCAACATCACCGACTGGTTCGTGAACTCCCTCGTCGTCTCCGTCTGCGTCACCGCCGTCGTGCTGCTGGTGAGCGCCCTGGCCGGATACGGCTTCGCCCGCACCGAGTTCCGCGGCAAGTCCGTCCTGATGGGCGTCGTCATGGCCGGCCTGATGATCTCCCCGGCCGTCCTCGGCGTACCGCTGTTCACCACCGTCCAGCAGATGGGGATGGTCGACACCTACTGGGGCATGATCCTGCCGCAGTGCGCGCCCGCCGCGATGGTCTACATCCTCTACAAGTTCTTCCAGGGCGTCCCGCGCGAACTGGAGGAGGCCGCGTTCATCGACGGCGCCGGCCGCTGGCGGGTCTTCTTCACCGTCGTCCTGCCGCTGTCGCGCTCCTCGCTCGCCGCGGTCGGCATCTTCACCTTCATCGCCTCGTGGAACAACTTCCTGTGGCCCTACATGGTCACCAACAACCCCGACCTGATGACCATGCCGAACGGCATCGCGACCGTCATGAACTCCTACGGCATCCAGTGGGCCCAGCTCATGGCCGGCGGCCTGATGGCCGGCCTGCCGCTCATCGTCGTCTTCGTCTTCTTCCAGCGCCAGATCGTGGCGGGTGTCGCGCACACCGGCCTCGCCGGCCAGTGAACCCCGTACAGGAGCCGCCCCTTGAAGCCCATCCGACGCGCGACGGTCGCCGTCGCCGCCGTCCTCGCCCTGCTCCCGGCCACGGCGCACGCGGACACCGCCTACCCCGACCCGCGGCCGATCACCGGGCAGCAGATCATCCACGACCCCACCGTCGCGCGCCTGCAGTCCGGCGGCTACGTCGCCTACTCCACCGGCGGTGTCCTCGGCGCCCGCGTCTCGAAGGACATGCGGCAGTGGGACGACGCGGGCAACGCCTTCGCGGCCCCGCCGGGCTGGTGGTACCAGTACAACGACACCGGCGACCCCTGGGCCCCCGACCTCTCCTTCCGCGACGGCCGGTACTGGCTCTACTACGCCGTCTCCTCCTGGGGCACCAACCACTCCGCGATCGGCGTCGCCACCTCGCCCACCGGACTGCCCGGCACCTGGACCGACCACGGCAAGGTCTTCACCTCCGGCAAGAGCGACCCGTACAACGCCATCGACCCGGCCGTGATCCACGCCGAGGGCCGGCTGTGGATGACCTTCGGCTCGTACTGGACCGGCATCCGCATGGTCGAACTCGACCCGGGCACCGGCAAGGCGAAACCCGGCGCCGAGGTCCATCACCTGGCCACCCGACCCGACGCCCCGTACGCCGTCGAAGGCCCGTACATCGTCCGGCACGGCCGCTACTACTACCTCTTCGCCTCCTACGACGCCTGCTGCGCCGGCGTGAACTCCACCTACAAGATCCGCGTCGGCCGCTCCACCTCGGTCACCGGCCCGTACACCGACAGCACCGGCAAGCCCCTGCTGGAGGGCGGCGGCGACCTCCTCCTCGCCGGCCACGGCCGCTACGCCGGCACCGGCGGCGAGTCGGTCTTCCGCGACCGGGGCCAGGACTGGCTGGCGTACCACTACTACGACGCGCAGGACAACGGCACCCCGAAGCTGGGCCTGAACAGGCTGAGCTGGAAATCGGGCTGGCCGGAACTCCGCTAGGGGGTGTCTCGTCGATCACGCCGGATCAGGGAGCGGCGCCTGGTGCCGTGCATCGCAAGGCGGAGGAGGGAGTCGATGCGGAGCATCGGGGACCGACGACAACGCGGCGAGGTGCGGTGCCAGGCGTCGCGAGCCCGGCGTGATCGCCGAGACACCCCCTAGGCGCGCGGGGAACTGCGCGAGCAACCACAAACCACCCGCACCCGCCCACGAAACCGAAACCGCCCTCCCCGAAAGGCACTCCCGTGCACTCCGCCCGATTCACCCTGGACCCCGCCTTCACCATCGGCGAAGTGAACCCCCGAATCTTCGGCTCCTTCGTCGAACACCTGGGCCGCTGCGTCTACACCGGCATCTACGAACCCGACCACCCCACCGCGGACGCCGAAGGCATTCGCACGGACGTCCTGGACCTCGTCCGCGAACTCGGCGTCACCGCCGTCCGCTACCCCGGCGGCAACTTCGTCTCCGGCTACCGCTGGGAGGACTCCGTCGGCCCCGTCGAGGAGCGCCCCCGCCGCCTCGACCTCGCCTGGCACTCCACCGAGACCAACCGCTTCGGCCTGTCCGAGTACATCGCCTTCCTGAAGAAGATCGGCCCGCAGGCCGAGCCGATGATGGCGGTCAACCTGGGCACCCGCGGCGTCGCCGAGGCCCTCCAGCTCCAGGAGTACGCCAACCACCCCGGCGGCACCGCGCTCAGCGACCTGCGCCGGGCGCACGGCGACAAGGACCCCTACGGCATCCGGCTCTGGTGCCTCGGCAACGAGATGGACGGGCCCTGGCAGACCGGCCACAAGACGGCCGCCGAGTACGGCCGGCTCGCCGCCGAGACCGCCCGCGCGATGCGCCAGATCGACCCGTCCGTGGAACTCGTCGCCTGCGGTTCCTCCAGCCAGGCCATGCCCACCTTCGCCGCCTGGGAGGCGGAGGTGCTCCAGGAGACCTACGACCTGGTCGACCACATCTCCCTGCACGCCTACTACGAGCCGATCGACGGCGACGTCGACTCCTTCCTCGCCTCGGCCGTCGACATGGAGTCCTTCATCGAGAACGTGATCGCCACGGCCGACCACGTCGGTGCCCGGCTCAAGTCGAAGAAGAAGATCAACCTCTCCTTCGACGAGTGGAACGTCTGGTACCTCACCCGCTGGCAGGAGCGCGCCAAGACCTTCGACCCCGGCGACTGGCCCGAGGCGCCGCGCCTGCTGGAGGACAACTACAGCGTCACCGACGCCGTCGTCTTCGGCTCCCTGCTCATCGCACTGCTCCGCCACGCGGACCGGGTGACCGTGGCGTGCCTGGCGCAACTGGTCAACGTCATCGCCCCGATCATGACGGAGCCGGGCGGCCCGGCCTGGCGGCAGACGACGTTCTTCCCGTTCGCGCAGGCGTCGCGGTACGGCCGGGGACAGGTGCTGGACGTCCGCGTCGACTCCCCGACGTACCGGACGCAGCGGTACGGCGAGGCCGACCTGCTGCACGCCACCGCGGTGCGCGCCGAGGACGGCACGGTCACCGTCTTCGCGGTCAACCGCGGCCGCACCGAGCCGCTGCCGCTCGAGGTCGCCCTGAACGGCCTGGACCTGACCCGGGTCGTCGAGCACAGCGCCCTCGCCGACGCCGACCCGGACGCCCGCAACACCCTCACCGATCCGGACCGCGTCGTCCCGCACACGGTGGCGGGCACCACCCTGACCGACGGCCGCCTGACAGCCATACTGGAGCCCCTGTCCTGGAACGTCATCCGCCTGGCCTAGGAGCGCCGTTGGCCCCCACCCCGCCGTCCCGCCCCGCCCGCGCGGGCCTCGCCGCGGCCCTGTTGCTGCCGGGCGTCTTCCTCGGGGCGTGCAGCGCCATCGGCGGCGGCGACGGCTGTGGGGGCACGCGGGACGCCCTCATGCGGCTGGCCGCCGAGTCGCCGCTCGACGCGGCGCCCGCCGGTGCCACGGAACCGGCCGGCCGCCGGGGCGTGAGCACGGGCTGCGACGACGACAGCAGCGGCAAGCCGTGGCTGCACGCGGACCGCCGGTACGCCTTCCCCGGCAGCCGCGACGAGGTGATCACCCACTACACCGGCGTGGCCGCCGCGGCGGGCTGGACGTTCGAGCGCGACCCCTCGCCCGACGCGGCGCCCGCCGCCGTGGAAGGCGCCTGCTGGACCAAGACCGACAAGGGCCGCCACCTGCTGCTCGACGTCGACTTCCGCCCCGACGGCTCCTCACCCGCGCCGGCGGCCGGGACGGCCCTGACCTACGAGGTCTCGGTCGGCACCACGTCCGACGGCAGCAACGACGACGGCGAGGCCACCTGCTGGCACTAGGGGTGCTGCGAAAGTGCCGTCTGCCCCGCGACAGGCCCTGGGCGGTGCCTCGCCGCCCCCGCCCGGGCCGCACAATGAACCCATGAGGATCTCGGCGCGGGCGGACTACGCGGTGCGGGCGGTGCTGGAGCTGGCCGTACGGCAGGGCGAGGGCGAGCCCGTGAAGGCGGAGGCGGTCGCCGCGGCGCAGGGCATCCCGCACAAGTTCCTGGAGGGCATCCTCGGCGACCTGCGCCGCGCCGGTGTCGTGGACAGCCGGCGCGGCGGGGGCGGCGGCTACCGGCTGGCCCGGGAGGCGTCCGCGATCACCGTGGCCGACGTGATCCGCGCGGTGGACGGCCCGATCGTCTCGGTGCGCGGCGAACGCCCCACCGGCCTGACGTACACCGGCAGCGCCGAGCCCCTGCTCCCGCTGTGGATCGCCCTGCGCGCCAACGTCCGCAAGATCCTCGAAGGCGTCACGCTCGCCGACATCGCCTCCGACACCCTCCCGGAACCGGTCCGCCGACTGGCGGCGGAACCAGCCGCGTGGGAGAACCCCTGACCGGCACGGCCGCCTGACGGAGTGACGTGACCGCCCCCGGCTACCGGCCGCCGCGGGGCCGACCGGCGGAAGCGACGGCCGAGGGCCCGGCAGCCGCCCGGAGAACCTCGGCGGTGGCTTGGTCGGCGGGCAGGAACGCTTCCAGTCTCAGCTCGGCGAGGGTCACGTCGACGGCGGTGGCGAACGTGGTCACGGTCGTCATCAGACGCAGCTCACCGCGCGAGGACCGCAGCCGCAGCGGAACCGCGAAACCGAGCAGCCCGGCGTCCGGCTCCAGCGCGGGTACGTATCCGGCGAGCTCGGCGCGCAGCTCCGGCAGGTGGCCGAGGCCTGCGAGGACGTGGCGCGCCCATTCGGCGAGGTTGCCGATCCGGGGCGCCAGGCCGTCGGGGTGCAGCGCGAGGCGGTAGACGTTCGTGCCGGGGCCCGTGAGTCCGGGGGCCGCGCCCTCGGTGATCAGGTCGAAGGCGGGGTTCGCGGCGATCAGGTCACCGCCCCGGTCCACCACGATCGCCGGATACGGCAGATGCCCGTGGAGGATGTGGTCGATCGCCGTGCGCACGGGGGCCAGCACCGGGTCGTCGAGTGAGCTCTCCGGGTAGACGGGCGCGTACCCGGCGGCGAGCAGCAGCTCGTTGCGCTCCCGCAGCGGCAGTTCCAGTGACTCGCCCAGGCGTACGACCATGTTCCGGCCGGGGGCGGACCTGCCGGACTCGATGAAGCTGAGATGGCGCTGGGTGGTGCCGGCCCGCAGCGCGAGGTCGAGCTGGCTGAGGCGGCGGCGGTTGCGGTGTGCGCGCAGCGCACCGGGAAAGTCCACGGGCCTGTTGTACCGGCGGCACGGGGCGCCGGACCATTCCCCGCGGGGAATTGTCGTCACTCCGCCCTCTCGCGAGCATCTGCGGCATGGACATCGGTGTACTGCTTCCGACCGGAACGGCCCAGTGGGGCCCGGCCGACGACCCCCGCGAACTGATCACCTTCGGCCGGCAGGCCGAAGACCTCGGCTACTCGTCGCTGTTCGTCAACGACTCCCTGATCAGCCCGCGCATCGAGGCGCTGACGATGCTGGCCGCGCTCGCCCCGGCCACCGCGGGCGTGAGGCTCGGTACGGCGGCGCTGCTGCCGTTCCTGCGCCGCCCGGTCCAGGCCGCGCAGACCCTAGCGTCGATCGACCTGCTGTCGGGCGGGCGGCTCACCGTGGCCGTGGGGGCCGGCTTCCCCGGCCGTTTCGGGCGGCCCCTGTACGCCCTGTCCGAGCTGCCGTGGGAACGGCGCTTCGCCCGCCTGGACGAGACCGTCGCACTGTGGCGGGCCGTGTGGGCCGGCGCGACCTCCTTCCAGGGCGAGATCCTCCGGTTCGCCGAGATCCCGCCGATGACCAGGCCCTTCCGGGCCGGCGGACCGCCCGTCTGGCTCGGCGGCGCGACCCCCGCGGCACTGGCCCGCACCGGCCGGATGTACGACGGCTGGCTGCCCTACCCGCCCGAGGCAGCCGACTACGCGTCCGGCCTCCGCCAGGTCCGGCAGGCGGCGGCCGACGCCCGGCGCGAGGCCGGGGACATCACCCCGGCGCTCTTCGTGACCGTACGGATCGACGACGACGCCGACAGCGGAGGCAAGGCGCTGGACGCCTACGCACGCGCCACCTACGGCATGCCACTGGAGGAACTGCGCACGATCCAGGCCGTGGTCACCGGTACCGCGGAGCAGGTGGCCGAGCGCCTGGCACAGTACGCGGCCGCCGGCGCCCGGCACATCGTCGCCCGCCTCGCCGCCCTGGACCTGCGCTCCCAGCGTGACCAGCTCGAACGGCTCGCGCACGTGATCCCGGTGCTCGGGCGGCCCGAGCGACAAGACCCCTAGCGCCGCCGGGCGTCCGTCAGTGCGCGGGTGAGGGCCTCGTCGCCCTGGCCCAGCAGTGCCTTCTCCAGGCTGTGGTCGTCGCGGCGCGAGATCCGCTCGCCCTCGGCGAAGCCCTCGGTGTCGAGTACCTGACCGCACCACTCCCCGCGGCCCACCACGTGGTCGTCGTACGGGACGACGCCGCCCTCGCCGAGGGCGACCCAGCGTCCCTCGCGCCAACGCAGGGCCAGCACGTAGGTGTGGCCGGGCACGACGCGGGGCGCGTCCCCGGTGAGCACGTCGACCCGGTCGCCGCCGGCCCGTGTGATCCGCCAGCCCGGGGCGACGTAGTCGAGGCGCGCGCCGGGGGAGGGGTGCGAGCGCTCCTTCGACTCGTACGGCACGGACTCGGCCCGCAGGGTGACGGTCCGCTCGACGGCGTACCGGTAGGCGCCCAGGGCGAGTTCGCGCCGCCCGCTCTCCCGCTCGCGCACGGCGTGCCCGACGACCACCACATCGGCGTACTCGACCCAGTCCCGCGCGGTCTCGGACGGATACGGACTGTCCGGAAAACCACAGCCGTTGACGGTGTCCAGGCCCCGCCACCCGACGAGCACGCCCCCGACGACACCGGCGGCGGCGAGGACGGCGACGAGCGGACGCGTGGTGGACGAGGTGAGTAAGCGGTGTCTGCGCACTTGCCGATCTTGGAGTGCCGCCCGGTTCCCGGCTGTGGCGGAAGCCATACCTCCGGCCACAGCCGTGTCACAGCCGGGCCCCACGGATGACCGGACTCCGCTCTTCACACCTCCCTCACATGTCCGGGACAGTCACCTCGACATGGCCACCCCCCACTGAACGGACGGAGAAACCATGGCTGGTGGACTCCTGCTGAGCGGCGCCGTCGCCGCTCTGCTCGCCACCGCGTTACCGGCGGCTCAGCACCCGTCCTCCGGGTTCACCGACCCGCCCCCGGACAAGATCGTCATCAAGGTCGCCACGGTGAACGGCTCCGGCTGCCCCCAGGGCACCACCGCGGTCGCCGTCTCCGAGGACAACACGGCCTTCACCGTGACCTACAGCGACTACCTGGCCCAGGCGGGCGGCGACTCCAACCCCACGGCGTTCCGCAAGAACTGCCAGCTCAACCTCGTCGTCCACGTCCCCCAGGGCTTCACCTACGCCGTCGCCAGCGCCGACTACCGCGGCTTCGCCTCGCTCCAGCAGGGCGCGAACGGCACGCAGAGAGCCTCCTACTACTTCCAGGGCTCGTCCCAGACGGCCTTCCGCACCCACCCCCTCTCCGGCCCCTACAACGACAACTGGCAGGCGACGGACACCACGGACTGGGCCCAACTGGTCTGGGCCCCCTGCGGAGTCCAGCGCAACTTCAACATCAACACAGAGCTGCGCGTGACGGCCGGCACGACGTCCCCCGGCAAGGTCAGCTTCATGACGATGGACTCCACGGACGGTGACATCAGCACGGTGTACCACCTGGCGTGGAAGGAGTGCCCGGCCTCCTGATCCGGCCCGGGCCCCGCAGCCCCGCCTCCCGGGCGGCGGCCGCGGGGCCTCGTCAGCCCGCCTGGCCCCTGCCCGCCGCGTTCAGCCCGCCTGGCCCATGCCCGCCGCGTTCGGCCAGCCCGTCGCCGGGGCCGTCGTCAGGTCGCCCGGCATGCCCGTCGTACCGCGTACCTGCGCCGCCGTGAGGCCGCCGCGGGCCGGTACCCCCGGCGGCGTCGGCAGGGGCTGCGGTTCGGGCCAGGGCTGGGCCGGCGGGAGCGGGACACCGCCGCCGTTGGTCTGGCCGACCAGGCGGTCCACCGCCGCCGTGCCCGAGCTGTAGCTGGTCCCGTTGCCCAGCTCGGGCACGGCGGCCTCCCTCCTGGACGTCCCGTAGAGCACCTGTTCCAGGCCGGACACCAGGCGACGCACGTCCACCTGGGGGCGCACCACGAGCCGCAGGAAGCGGCTGGACGAACCGATCTTGTTGCCGCACTCGCGGACCAGGATCCGGTGCTCGGTGAGCAGCCGGTCGCGGACCACCGTGCCCTCGGCGCCCACGGGCAGCCGGACGAAGAGGAAGTTGCCCTGGGAGGGGTAGACCGTCAGGCCGGGCAGGGCGGACAGCGCGGCCGTCATCTCCAGGCGGTCGCGGCGCACCTGCTGCAGGCTCTGCGCGTACTCCGTGCCGTGGTCGCGGAGCATGAACACCACGTGCTCGGCGAAGGAGTTGAGGTTCCACTTCGGCAGCGCCGCGCGCACCTTGCCGGCCAGCGCCGGGTTGGCGACCAGATAGCCGAAGCGGACGCCGTGCAGGCCGAAGTTCTTGCCGAGGCTGCGCAGGACGACCACGTTCGGGCGCAGGACGGCCTCCTGCGCGAGGGACGGGTCCGCCTCCGCGTCCGCGAACTCCAGGAAGCTCTCGTCGACGACGATCAGGTCCAGGTCCGCCATCGCGTCCAGGAACTGCACCAGCGCCTGCTTGTGCTGGTAGCCGCCGTCGGGGTTGTTCGGGTTGCAGATCACCGCAACGCGGGTGCCGCGGGCGCGGATGAAGTCGGCGTAGCGGGCCAGGTCGAGGGCGAAGCCGCTCGCCTCCTGCAGCGGGAACATGTCGACGCGCTTGCCGGTCTCCATCGGCTGGTCGGTCCAGCGGCCGAAGGTGGGGACCGGGACGGCGAGGGACTCGCGCACCAGCAGATGGTCGATCCAGGTGATCAGCTCGGTCGAGCCGTTGCCCATCGCCACGCAGCTCGGGGGCAGCTGCAGCAGCGAGCACAGTTCCGCGGTGACGGTCTCCGCGCTGCTCGGGTAGTACGTGACGATCTCGCGCAGCCGGGCCGCCAGCTCGTCGAACATCGCCGGGGTGGGGAAGTACGGGTTGCACGGGATGCAGAAGTCCACCGGGCCCGCCCCGTCGCTCTCCCGCGTCAGCGCCGCCATCGAGGGGCTGTGCGCGGCGGCGCTGCGGAACAGCGAGGTGACGTTGTCTGCCAAGGCGGCCTCCGGTACTCGGGCGGCCCGTGCGGGGGAGCACGGGCCGCCCGTGTATACGCGGGCCGGTGGGGCGCCGTTCAACTCCGGTGCCCCGACGCCTGGTTCAGGCGGAGAAGCGGTGGATCGTCCGGGTGCGGTACGTCTCGCCGGGGCGCAGCACCGTGGAAGGGAACGCCGGCTGGTTGGGGGAGTCCGGGAAGTGCTGTGTCTCCAGGCACAGCGCGTCGCCCTGCCGGTAGGTGCGCCCGGAGGTGCCGGTGAGGGTGCCGTCGAGGAAGTTGCCGGAGTAGAACTGCAGGCCCGGCTGGTCGGTGGCGATCTTCAGGGTGCGGCCGGAGGCGGGGTCGCGCAGGGTCGCCACGTGCTCGGGTCGGGCGGTGATCCCCTTGTCCAGGACCCAGTTGTGGTCGAAGCCCTTGGCGAGGATCTGCTGCGGGTGGCCGGCCCGGATGTCCCGGCCGACCGGCTTGGCGCGGCGGAAGTCGAAGGGGGTGCCCGCGACCTTCGCCAGCTCGCCGGTGGGGATCAGGCCCGCGTCGGTGGGGGTGTAGCGGGAGGCGGCGATCTGCAGCTCGTGGTCCTCGATGCTGCCGCTGCCCTCCCCGGCCAGGTTCCAGTAGACGTGGCTGGTGAGGTTGACGACGGTGGCCTTGTCGGTGGTGGCCTCGTAGTCGATGATCCAGTCGCCGTCCCGGGTCAGGGTGTACGTCACGGTCACCCGCAGCGTGCCCGGGTAGCCCATCTCGCCGTCGACGCTGGTGTAGTGCAGCCGCAGCCCGACGTCGGAGCCGGAGGCGAACGGCTCGACGTCCCACACCCGCTTGTCGAAGCCCTTGGCGCCGCCGTGCAGGCTGTTCTCGCCGTCGTTGACGGACAGCTGGTAGGCGGTGCCGTCCAGGGTGAAGCGGCCCTTGCCGATGCGGTTGCCGTAGCGGCCGATGAGGGCGCCGAAGTACGGGCTGGACTTCACGTAGTCGTCGAGGTTGTCGAAGCCCAGCGAGACGTTGGTGCAGCGCCCGCGCCGGTCGGGGATCTCCAGCGACTGGAGCACCCCGCCGTAGGACAGTACCTTCATGCGGGTGCCGCCGTTCTCCAGCGTCCAGCGGTGGACCTTCGTGCCGTCGGCGAGCGTGCCGAAGTGCTCCCGGCGGGGCCGTGACGAAGCCCCGTGCCCGGCGGCCTCGGCCGTGCCGCCGAGGGTCGTCGCGGCGAGGCCCGCCGCCGCTGCCGAAGCGATGACCGTGCGTCTGTTCAGTTCCATTGGTGCGGCTCCTTGACCAGGATCCCGAAAGGAGAGGGCCCCGCTCACCGGCGGGGCCCTCGCTGACTCACGAACCGGACTTGCGCTTGTTCCACACGTCGAACCCGACCGCCGCCAGCAGGGCGAAGCCCTTGATGACCTGCTGCCAGTCGGTGCCGACGCTCAGGAGGTTCATGCCGTTGTTCAGCACGCCGAGGACGAGACCGCCGATGATCGCGCCGAGGACGGTGCCCACACCGCCGCTCATGGACGCGCCGCCGATGAACGCCGAGGCGATCGCCTCGAGTTCGTAGTTCAGGCCCGCCTTCGGGGAGGCCGCGTTCAGCCGGGCGGCGATCGCCAGCCCCGCCAGGGCCGCGAGCGCGCCCATGTTCAGGAAGACGAAGAAGGTGACCTTCTTGTCCTTCACACCCGACAGCTTGGCCGCCGGAAGGTTGCCGCCGATGGCGTAGATGTGCCGGCCGAACACCGAGTTGCGCATCACGTAGCCGTAGCCGACGACCAGCGCGCCCAGGATCAGCAGGACGATCGGGGCGCCCTTGTAGCTGGCGAGCAGCATGGTGACGACGAGGATCGCGGCGACGATGGCGACCAGCTTCAGCAGGAAGAGGTTGCGCGGCACCACGTCGAGGGAGAACTCCTGCTGGCGCCTGCGGTCGCGGACCTCCTGGACGACCGTGAAGACGATCAGCGCGAGGCCCAGCAGCAGGGTGATGTTGTGGTAGTTGGTGTGCGGGCCGGTCTCCGGCAGGAAGCCGTTGCCGATCTTCTGCAGGCCGTTCGGGAACGGGCCGAGGGTCTGCCCCTTCAGCAGGATCTCGGTGAACCCGCGGAAGATCAGCATGCCGGCGAGGGTGACGATGAACGACGGTATGCCGAGGTAGGCGATGAAGTAGCCCTGCACCGCGCCGGCCACCGCGCCCGCCAGCAGGCACAGCACCACGGCCACGGGCCACGCCACATGGTGTTCCACCGTCAGCACGGCCGCGAAGGCGCCCACGAACGCGGTGACCGAGCCGACCGACAGGTCGATGTGCCCGGCGATGATCACCAGCATCATGCCGATCGCGAGGACCAGCACATAGCTGTTCTGCAGGACCAGGTTGGAGACGTTGCGCGGCAGCAGCAGGTCGCCGTCGGTCCAGACCGCGAAGACGGCGACGATCAGGCCGAGCGCGAGCAGCATGCCGTACTGCCGCATGTTGCGGCGCAGGCCGCCGGCCACCAGCTGCAGCAGGTTCTCGCCGGCCGCGCCCCTGCCGCCGCCCGGCGGCGCGGCGACCGGGCTCTTGTCGGTCAGTTCGGTGCTCATCGCGTTACCTCTTTGTCCTGGGTGTCCTTCGTCATCCGGCGCATCAGCACTTCCTGCGTGGCCTCGGCCCGCGGCACCTCGCCGGTGAGCCGCCCGGCGGCCATGGTGTAGATCCGGTCGCACATGCCGAGCAGTTCGGGCAGCTCGGAGGAGATGAACACGACCGCCTTGCCCTGCGCGGCCAGCTGGTCGATGACCGTGTAGATCTCGTACTTGGCGCCCACGTCGATGCCGCGCGTGGGCTCGTCCAGGATCAGCACGTCCGGACCGGCGAAGATCCACTTGCTGAGGACGACCTTCTGCTGGTTGCCGCCGGACAGCTTGCCCACCGGTTCGAAGACGGTCGGCGCCTTGATGTTCATCGACTTGCGGAAGCCCTCGGCGACCTGCCGCTCCTCGTGCTCGTCGACCACGCCCCGCTTGGCGACCTTCTTCAGCGCGGTGAGCGAGATGTTGCGGTTGATCGTGTCGATCAGGTTCAGGCCGTAGTGCTTGCGGTCCTCGGTGACGTACGCGATGCCGTGCCCGACCGCCTCGGGGACGGTCTTGGTGCGGATCTCCCGGCCGTCCTTGAGCACCGTGCCGCCCGCGTAACGGCCGTAGGTGCGGCCGAAGACGCTCATCGCCAGCTCGGTGCGGCCCGCGCCCATCAGGCCGGCGATTCCGACGATCTCGCCGCGGCGCACCTGGATCGACACGTCGTCGACGACCTTGCGCTGCTGGTCGATCGGGTGCAGCACGGTCCAGTTGCGGATCTCCAGCGCCGGAGCCGCGCCCGCCTGAGCCTCGTGCGGGGTGCGCTCGGGGAAGCGGTTGTCGAGGTCGCGGCCGACCATGCCGCTGATGATCCGGTCCTCGGTGGTGTCCGCCGCCTTCACGTCGAGCGTCTCGATGGAGCGCCCGTCGCGGATGATGGTGACGGAGTCGGCGACCTTGCGGATCTCGTTCAGCTTGTGCGAGATGATGATCGACGTGATGCCCTGGTCCTTCAACTGCAGGATCAGGTCGAGCAGTTTGCCGCTGTCCTCGTCGTTGAGCGCCGCCGTCGGCTCGTCGAGGATGAGCAGCTTCACCTTCTTCGACAGCGCCTTGGCGATCTCCACCAGCTGCTGCTTGCCGACGCCGATGTCCGCGACGCGCGTCTCGGGGTGCTCGTCGAGGCCGACCCGGCGCAGCAGCTCGGTGGCGTGCCGCAGGGTGTCGTTCCAGTTGATCAGTCCGCGCTTGGCGTGCTCGTTGCCGAGGAAGATGTTCTCCGCGATCGACAGGTACGGCACCAGCGCCAGCTCCTGGTGGATGATCACGATGCCGTGCTGCTCGCTGGCCCGGATGTCCTTGAACCGGCAGACCTCCCCCTCGAAGAGGATGTCCCCCTCGTAGCTGCCGTAGGGGTGGACGCCGGAGAGCACCTTCATCAGGGTGGACTTCCCGGCGCCGTTCTCCCCGCAGATGGCGTGGACCTCGCCCTGGCGGACGGTCAGGGTGACGTCGGAGAGCGCCTTGACACCGGGAAAGGTCTTGACGATCGAGCGCATTTCCAGGACGGGTCCCGCCATGGTCGTGCCTTCCAATCCTTGTGGGTGCCCGGTTACTTGAGCTGGTCGGCGGTGTAGTAGCCGCCCGCGACCAGGACCTTGTCGTAGTTGGTCTTGTCGACGCTCACCGGCTGCAGCAGGTAGGCGGGCACGACCTTGGCACCGTTGTCGTAGGTCTTGGTGTCGTTGACCTCGGGCTTCTTGCCCGTCAGCACGGCGTCGACCATGCCGGAGGCGACCTTGGCCAGCTGACGGGTGTCCTTGTAGACGGTCTGCGTCTGCTGCCCGGCGATGATCGACTTCACCGAGGCCAGTTCGGCGTCCTGGCCGGTCAGGACGGGCAGCGGCTTGTTGCCAGAGCCGTAGCCGTCCGACTTCAGCGCCGACAGGATGCCGATGGAGATGCCGTCGTACGGCGAGAGGACGGCGTCGACGCGGGCGCTCTTGTAGGACTTGGTGAGGATGTCGTCCATGCGCCGCTGGGCGGTGGCGCCGTCCCAGCGCAGCGTGGTGACCTGGTTGAGCGCGGTCTGGCCGGAGCGCACGACGAGCTTCTTGCTGTCGATGTACGGCTTGAGCACGCTCATCGCGCCGTTGAAGAAGTACTTGGTGTTGTTGTCGTCGTTGGAGCCGGCGAACAGCTCGATGTTGAAGGGGCCCTTGCCGCTCTTCAGGCCCAGCTTGTCGACGATGTAGTTCGCCTGGAGCTGACCGACCTTCTCGTTGTCGAAGGAGGCGTAGTAGTCGACGTTGGGCGTGCCGAGGATGAGCCGGTCGTAGGCGATGACCGGGATGTTCGCGTCCTTGGCCTGCTGCAGCACGTTGCCGAGGGACTTGTTGTCGATGGCGGCGACGATGAGGGCCTTCACGCCCTGGGTGATGAGGTTCTCGATCTGGGAGACCTGCTGGTCGGGGTCGTCCTCGCCGTAGACCAGCTTGGTCTGGTAGCCCTTGGACTCCAGGTCCTTCTTGACGTTGTTGCCGTCGGCGATCCACCGCTCGGAGGACTTCGTCGGCATCGCGATGCCGATCGTGCCTCCCTTGGCGGACCCCGAGCCCTCCTTGCTGCCGCCCTCGCTGTTCTGGCCGCAGGCGGTCAGGGCGAGGGCGAGCGAGGCGGCTCCGGCTATCGCGGTGAGGGCGGCTCTGCGATTGCGCATGTCATCTTCCTTGATGTCCGAGCACGGCCGGTGGGGCTGTGCGGCAACGCTGGGAGGGGTCAGGTCCCGGGAGACCGGCGAACGGATGTGTGGGATTGTGTTCGGCTGCGTCTGCTTCTGTGAAGAGGGTGCTTCCGAAAATTTATGAACGTGTTTCGAAGCGCCGGAGCTCGCCCGGCAGCCGCGACCCGAGCGGGGCCATGTCGTCCCCGGCCCCGTGCCGGGCGAGCAGATCGAGGGCCAGCCGGCCGCGCCGCACCCGCTCCCGGGCCGTGGCCAGCGTGACGTCCCGCAGGTGGTGGCCGTAGGGGTAGATCCCGGGCGCCTTGGACAGGCCGAACTTCAGGTACAGCGGGGCCCCGCGCCGGATCAGCTCGGCCACCTCGTACATCCGGACATAGCCCCCGAGGTCGTCCGGCGCCTCGATGTACATGTCCATCGGCGCGCCCGACACCCGCCGGATCTCGGTGAGGTGATCCAGCGTCAGATCGCTCGGCACATTGATCGAGTCCGCGCCCAGGTGCTCGTAGACGGCGTAGGAGGCCGGGTTGACGGGGCCGATCAGCGCCGAGACCTTCAGCGTCGTGCCGGCCGGGATGACGCCCTGCTCGCGTGCCCGGTGCAGCGTCCACAGCACGCCCTCGTCGGCCACCAGCAGGCACTGCACGCCCAGTTCGGTGGCGCGCACGGCGTCCTCGACGCAGCCCGCCACGGCGTCGTGGCCGCGGGCGCGCAGCCCGGCCCCGCGCGAGTCGGTGCGGGTGGAGCCGCCGGTGTCCCAGGTGCCGCGCGGACCGGTGAACAGGCACAGCTCGATGTCGCGTTCGGCGGTCGCCTCGACCATCTCGGTGATCTCGGCGTCGGTCAGCATCCACACGCCGCTGCCCTGGCTGATCCGGTGGATCGGCACATCGAGCCGGGAGGCCTCCTTGAGCACCACCGCCAGCGCCTCGGGACCCTCGCACGAGGGGATCTCGGTGCGCCAGCGGCCGCCGCCGGGGAAGGTGTGCGGCGAGGCGTCGGCGGGGTCGAGGTCGGGCGCGCCCAGGCCGAGCGCGGTGAGCGCGGGCTCACCGGGGCGGCGGGCTGCCGGGGCGGAAGCGTCGGTCACAGGTTGTCCTTAAGTCCTGGTGTCCAGAGCCCTGGACGTTCGATATAGCGGACGAGGTTCGCGGCTCAGGGCGTGCGGCGGTGGTGGTACGCCGGTACGGAGACCGTCAGGTCGCCCCCGTACCGGCGTACGTTCACGGGTGGAGGAGGACCTTGCCCACCTTCGGATCGCCCGAACCCACCAGCTCCATGGCGCGCGGGAACTCGGTGAGCGGCAGCTCGTGCGTCACCAGCGGCACCGGGTCCAGCAGCCCCGCGGCGAAGACCCGCACGGTGTGCGCCCAGGCGTCCGGCGGCGCCCCGAAGACGGTGTGCACCTCCAGCTGCCGTACGACGAGATCGGTCGGGTCCAGACCGTCGGCGCCCGGCGCCGGGATGCCGGTCAGCACCAGCCGCCCGCCGCGCCGCAGCAGCGCTGCCGCCGTACGGGCCGCGTCCGCGGACCCGGCGGTCTCGATGACGACGTCGAAGTCCCCGGGCAGCTCCTGGTCCTTGGTGCGAAAGCCGGTCGCGCCGAACTGCCGCGCCAGCGCCTCCCGGTCGGTGCGCGTGCCCACGACCAGCAGCTCGGCCGGCGACCCGGCGCGCAGGAACTGCACGGCGAACATGCCGAGCGTGCCGGTGCCGACCACCGCCACCCGCTCGCCGGGCCGGGCGTTCGCCTTCAGCGCGGCCGCGGCGACGCACGCGGCCGGCTCCAGCAGCGCCGCCGCCGTCAGGTCGGCGTCGTCGGGCAGCACGTGCAGCAGCCGCGCGGGCAGGGTCAGCGTCGGCGCCATCGCGCCGGGCTGGGTGAACCCGGTCTCCTCGTAGCCGGCGGTGCACAGCGTGGTCTCGCCGGCGTGACAGCGGTCGCACACCTGGCAGTTGCGGAAGCCCTCCCCGACCACCTTGCGGCCGGCCAGGCTCGCGGGCACTCCGGGGCCCACGGCCTCGACGGTCCCGGACCACTCGTGGCCCGGCGTGAGCGGGTAACGGACGTACCCCTCGGGCCGGTTGCCCTGGTAGACCTCGCGGTCGCTGCCGCAGATGCCGACGGAGTGCACCCGCACCAGCGCCTCGCCGGCCTGCGGCGCGCGCGGGGTGTGTGCGGCGATGCGGTGCTCGCCGGGCGCCTCGACGACGACGTGGGAGGTCACTTCGTGCCCTTCGGCTGCCGCTTCTCCCAGCCCTCGGCCCACAGGTCGAACCGGGCCTGCTGCTGCGGGAACTCGGCGGCCGCGTCCACGTCCAGCTCGACGCCGAGTCCCGGCGCGTCGGAGAGGTGGAAGTAGCCGTCGACGACCTCGGGTGCGCCCTTGACCACCTTCTTGATCTCCGCGTCGGCGAAGTCGTTGAAGTGCTCCAGGATCTTGAAGTTCGGCGAGGTGAAACCGACCTGGAGGGAGGCCGCGGTGAGCACCGAACCGCCCACGTTGTGCGGGGCGATGAGCATGTAGTGGGTCTCGGCGGTCGCGGCGAGCTTGCGGGTCTCCCAGATGCCGCCGATGTGGCCGAGGTCGGGCTGGATGATGTCGACGGCCTGGCTGTCGAACAGCTCGCGGAACTCGATCCGGTCGTGGATGCGCTCGCCCGTGGCGACCGGGATGTCCACCTTCGCGGTGACCTTCTCCAGCGCCTTGAGGTTCTCCGGCGGCACCGGCTCCTCCAGCCAGGCCGGCTGGAAGGGCGCCATCTCCTTGGCCAGCCGCACCGCGGTGGCGGGGGAGAAGCGGCCGTGCATCTCCAGCATCAGCTCGGTCTCGGGGCCGATCGCGTCCCGCACCGCCTCGATGAGGGAGACCGCGTACAGGGTCTGCTGGTGGTCGAGCTCGAAGTGCCCGGTGCCGAAGGGGTCGATCTTCAGCGCCTTGTAGCCGCGCTCCACGACGCCCTGGGCGGCCTTGTGGTACGCCTCCGGGGTGCGCTCGGTGGTGTACCAGCCGTTGGCGTACGCCTTGACCTTGTCGGTGACCTTGCCGCCGAGCAGCTGCCACACCGGCACGCCGAGCGCCTTGCCCTTGATGTCCCAGCAGGCCATCTCGACGACCGCGATGCCGGACATCACGATCTCGCCGGCGCGTCCGTAGTCGCCGTACTTCATGCGCTTGACGAGGTCCTCGACAGCGAACGGGTCGGAGCCCAGGATGTGATTGGTCTCGGCCTCCTTCAGGTAGCCGAGGAGGGCGTCGGTGTGGCCCAGCATCCGGGTCTCTCCGACTCCGGTGATGCCCTCGTCGGTGTGCACCTGGACGTAGGTCAGGTTGCGCCACGGCGTCCCGACCACGTGCGTGCTGATTCCGGTGATGCGCACGGCAGTTGCCCTTCGCTGTTCGAGATTTCGTCACACGTTCGAAATGCTGGCGTGACAGTAAGGACGCTGAGGTGGCACCGTCAAGGGGTCCAACGGGTAACGGTTTCAAGACGTTGGGTGAGCGGACGCTTGCCTTCCCACACAACCTTCACAGCGGTGCCTAGGAACGTTACCGGCGGCGCACCTAGTCTTCCCGCGTCATGGACTTCTGCCACTCCTGCCACCGCCACCTCAACGGCGCCCTCGCCTGCCCGGGCTGCGGCGTCCCGGTGGAACACCTGCGCCCCCGAGCCGAGCCGCACGCGGGGGAGGAATACGCGAGCCAGGAGTACCCGGGTCAGGGCTACGCGGGTCACGCCCACGCGGGGCAGGGCTATGCGGAACAGGAGTACGCGGGTCACGCCGACGCCGGTCAGGGGTACGCCGGTCACGGCAACGCGGGGCAGGGGTACGCGGGACCGGACCACGGCTACGGGGTCTACGGCCACGGCGTCCACGGCGGCCACGACGTGCCGCAGGCCGCCCCCGCCGCCGGCGCCGAGCCGGAGGAGACCTACCCGCAGCCGCCCGCCGGCGACGGCTTCCCGGGCGGGCGGGACGCCGCCGAGGGGGCCACAGAGGACGGCGTGGAGGGCCTCGCGGACGACGACGAGGACGACGACGCGGAGGACGGTACCGAGGACGGCGCGGACCGGGCCGGCCGGCGCGAACGCCGCGGCGGGGACGGTGCGAGCCGGCGCGACCGCAAGGCCGCCGCGCACCGCAGACGGCGCCGCCGCACCGTGCTGATCGCCGCCGGGTTCGTGCTGGCCGCGGGCGGTCTGAGCCTGGCCGAACTCGGCATCGACGCACCCGGGTTCTCCGCCCCCGACCCGGCGGCCGCCGGCGGCCGGTCCGCCGACGGCGCGGCCGGCGGCGACGCGGAGCCCGGCACCGACCCGTCCGCGCACCCACGGCAGGTCCCCGCGTCCGACCCCCGCACCACGCCCTCGGCCTCCCCGGACGCCTCCGCGTCCGTCTCCGCCTCGCCGTCCCCGTCGGGCAGCGCGACCGGCCCGAGCGCCGGCGCGACGCAGACGAGCGGCGCCCCGACCGAGGGGCCCACCTCCGCGCCCGCCCCCTCCGCGACCCGCACGCAGGGGCCCGATCCGGAACCCACCCGTTCCTCCGCGCCGACGACCCCGCCGCCGGCACCGGAGCCCACGAAGACCTGCAACCGTTTCCTGTGGTGGTGCACCTGAGCGGGGACTCCATTGAGTGAAAACCGCGCCCCCCGTCGTACCGGTCTGCGCGCGAACCGGCGTGGAGCCACACGGACATGATCTCCGGCGTGCCACCATGGGGCCCGGAGTGCAGGGGAGGAGAGCGGATGGCTCAGCAGATTCACGGCACCGTGGCGGACGGGTTCGAGGCGGTGCGTGAGGAGTTCGCGTCCTTCGTCGCCACCGAACGGCCCGACTACGAGGGCCAGTTGTGCGCCTATGTGCACGGCCGCCGGGTCGTCGACCTGTGGACGGGCGGCGAGAGCGACTCCCTGTACGGCGTGTTCTCCTCCACCAAGGGCGCCGCCCACCTCGTGGCCGCGCTCCTGGTCCAGGACGGCACGCTGGAGCTGGACCGCAAGGTCACCTACTACTGGCCGGAGTTCGGCGCCGAGGGCAAGGGCGGGGTGACCCTGCGGGACCTGCTCGCCCACCGGGCCGGCGTCATCGGGATCGACGCCGGGTTCTCCGCCGAGGAACTGGCCGACGACCGGGTGATCGCCGAACGCCTCGCGGACCAGAAGCCGTACTGGCGGCCCGGTACCGCCTTCGGCTACCACGCCGTCGTCATCGGCGCCCTGGTCGGCGAGGTGGTGCGCCGCGCCACGGGTCACACGCTGCAGGAGGTCTACGAGGAGCGGGTGCGCGCGCCGTACGGGCTGGACTTCTACCTGGGGCTGCCGGAGGCGGAGGAGCGCCGCTTCCGGTCCGTGCAGCCGATGGTCCCGACGCCGGAGCAGCAGGCCGAGCTGGACGCGCGGCAGACCGGCCCGCACACGCTGGCCTCGATCGCCTTCAACACCCATGTCCCGGACCCGGGCAGCCTGGAGGACCACGCCAACTCCCGCCTGGTGCGCGCCAAGGGCCCGGCGTCGGCGGGCGGCGTGGCCTCGGCGCGGGGCCTGGCGACGATGTACGCGGCGGCGATCAGCGAGCTGGACGACCGCCCGCCGCTGCTGAAGCCGGACACCATCGCCGAGGTCGGCCAGATCCACTCCGTGGGCTACGACCTGGTGGCCCGCACGCACAAGGCCTTCGGGCTCGGCTTCCAGGCCACGGCCGACGTGGCGTACCCGTTCCTGGGCGCCGGCACCTTCGGCCACAGCGGGGCCGGCGGCTCCCAGGCCTTCGCCGACGCCCGCAGCGGTCTTGCCTACGGCTACACCCGCCGCCGCATGGCGTACCCGGGCGGCGCGGCCCCGGAGAACGAGGCCCTGGTCAGGGCCGTACACACCGCGGCGCTGCGGCAGAACTGACGGCCGGTCCGGACGCCGGGCGCGGCTGCCCACGCAGGGGCGCGGGGAGCCGCGTGAGATCCCCGCGACGCCCCGCACCCGGCAGGGCACCCGCGCCCGGCGGACGGGAAGCCGGGCTCAGACCAGCGTCACCGTGATGTTCCCGCGCGTCGCCTTGGAGTACGGGCACACCTCGTGCGCCTTCTTCACCAGGCTCGCCGCGGTCTCCGCGTCCACGTTCGGGATGTTCGCGGAGATCTCGACGATGATCCCGAAGCCGTCGTCGTTCTTGCCGATGCCGACCTTCGCGGTCACGGTCGAACCGGAGACGTCGGCGCCCTCCTGCCGGGCGACGACGCCCAGCGCGCCCTGGAAGCAGGCGCTGTAACCGGCGGCGAACAGCTGCTCCGGGTTGGTCCCGGCACCGCTGCCGCCCATCTCGACCGGCGGGTTGACGACGACGTCGAGCTTGCCGTCGTCCGTGGCGACCCGGCCGTCGCGGCCGTTCTCGGCGGTGGCGACGGCGGTGTACAGGACGTCGGACTGCTGAATGGGCATGCGCTTGTCTTCCTCCTCGGTCCGCCGCGACTCGCGCCCACGATCGACAGCGGATTTCGGAAAGAAGTTACCGCATACCGGAAGGCCCCGGAAGGCCGCGGTGCGGTCGGAGCGCGGTCAGAGCTTGACGACCATCTTTCCGATGTTGTCGCCGCGCAGGACCCCGAGGAACGCCTCCAGTGTGTTCTCGATGCCGTCGACCACGGTCTCGCGGTACTTCAGCGCGCCCGAGGCGACCCATGGGCCGACCTCCTGGACGAACTGCGGCTGCAGGTCGTAGTGGTCGCCGACCAGGAAGCCCTCGATGCGGCCGCGGGTCTGGATGAGGCGGGCGAGGTTGCGCGGGCCGGGGGCGGGCTCGGTGTTGTTGTAGACCGAGATCATGCCGCAGACGGCGATCCGGCCGCCCTCGTTGAGCGAGCCGATCGCGGCCTCCAGGTGGTCGCCGCCGACGTTGTCGAAGTACACGTCGATGCCGTCGGGGGCGGCGGCGCGCAGCTGCTCGCTGACGGGGCCGTTCTTGTAGTTGAAGGCGGCGTCGAAGCCGTACTCCTCCACCAGCAGCTTGACCTTCTCGTCGGACCCGGCCGAGCCGATGACCCGGGAGGCGCCCTTGAGCTTGGCGATCTGCCCGACCTGGCTGCCCACGGCCCCGGCCGCGCCGGAGACGAACACGGCGTCGCCCTCCTTGAAGGACGCGGTGCGCAGCAGGCCGGCGTAGGCGGTCAGGCCGGTCATGCCGAGCACGCCGAGGTAGGTGGACAGCGGCACGTCCGCGGCCTCGACCTTGACCGCCGGGACGGCCGTGGGGCCGACCTTGACGGCGTGCCGGGCGTCCACGACGGCGTACTCGCGCCAGCCGAAGAAGTGCAGCACGTGATCGCCGACGGCGATGCCCTCGACGTTGGAGGCGATCACCTCGCCGACCGCGCCGCCCTGCATGACCTTGCCCAGTTCGAAGGGGGCGACGTAGGACTTCGCGGCACTCATACGGCCGCGCATGTACGGGTCGACGGAGAGGTACTCGTTCCGTACCAGGACCTGGCCCTCGCCCGGTTCCGGCACCTCGGCCTCCACCAGGGCGAAGTCCTCGGGCTTCGGCCAGCCGACGGGACGGCTGAGCAGGTGCCACTCGCGGTTGATCATGACAGCGGGCCTTTCGATTTACTTCAGTACCTGAAACAACGATGCTCCTGAATATTTCAGGTTGTCAAGTAACCGGGTATCCTGGAGGCCATGTCCACCCCACACACCACCCGCCGCCCCGACGCCCTGACCCTGGAGGTCGTCGAACTCATCGGGGACGTCGTGGCCCGCTTCTACGCGGACTACGAGGAGGCGGCCGGCGAGCACGCGCTGACCGGCGCGCAGGCGCGGCTGCTCAGCCTGCTGTCGCTGGAGCCGCTGCCGATGCGCAAGCTCGCGCAGAAGCTGAAGTGCGAGCCGTCCAACGTCACCGGGATCGTGGACCGGCTGGAGGCGCGCGGCCTGGTCGAGCGCCGCCCCGACCCGGCGGACCGCCGGGTGAAGGTCGCGGCGGCCACCGACGAGGGCCGCCGGGTGGCCCGCGACCTGCGCGACGGCCTCCGCTTCGCCCGCGAACCCCTGGCCGGCCTCTCCGACGCCGAACGCGAGTCCCTCCGTGACCTGCTCCGCAGGATGCTGGACGCGTGACGGCGTGACGGCGTGACGGCGTGACGGCGTGACGGCGTGACCGCGTGCGGCGCGTGCGGTGCGTGCGGTGCGACGCCGTAACGCGCGGCGGGGCGTACGTCGCTCCACCCCCGGCCGGCGGACGCGGGTCGTCCGGTGGGACCGGTCGCCGGGCGGTCCGCACGGCGGCGGAGCCGTGGGCGGGGCTCGCTACAGTTGCCGTATGCGTGATCTCGGGGTGGGCTTCGGCTATCTGCTCAAGGGCCAGCGGTGGGTGGGCCGGCACGGCAAGAGTTACGGCTTCGGGCTGCTGCCCGGCCTGGTGACGCTCGTGCTGTACGCGGCGGCGCTCGTCGGCCTGGGCCTGTGGGGCGAGGACGCCGTGACGTGGGCGACGCCGTTCGCCGACGACTGGTCCGGCCCCTGGGCCGGCCTGTTCCGCGGCTTCCTCACCGCCGTGCTGTTCTCGCTCGGCCTGCTGCTCGCCGTGCTGTCCTTCACCGCGGTCACGCTGCTGATCGGCCAGCCCTTCTACGAGAGCCTCTCCGAGAGGGTCGACCGGGACGTCTCCGCCGACGGCACCGCGCCCGAGTCGGGGCTGCCGCTGTGGCGCGAGCTGTGGATCTCCGCCCGCGACAGCCTGCGCATCCTGGTCCGGGCCGCGCTGTGGGGCGTGCTCCTCTTCGCCCTCGGGTTCGTGCCCGTCGCCGGCCAGACCGTGGTCCCGGTGATCGGCTTCTTCGTCACCGGCTTCTTCCTCACCGAGGAGCTCACCGCCGTCGCCCTGGAGCGCCGCGGTGTCGCCCTGCGCGAGCGCCTCGCCCTGCTGCGCTCGCGCAAGCTCCTCGTCTGGGGCTTCGGCACCCCGCTGGGCCTGGCCTTCCTCGTCCCCTTCGTCGCCGTGTTCCTGATGCCCGGCGCGGTCGCCGGGGCGACGCTCCTCGCCCGCGACCTGCGCGGCGAGGAGATCGAGGAGGGCGAGCGGGACGACGACGGCGAGGACGCCGACGCCGCTACCGCGCTCCCGCAGCCACCGACAGGATCGCCCGCACCTGGGCGATGACGTCCAGCCGGTTGCGCACGAACTCCGGATCGGTGACCGTGCCCGTCGCCGGGTCGGTGTTGCCCGCGCCGAACTGCAGCACCGGCGTGTGCAGATGCCCGCCGGGCAGCGTGGCGTGCAGGCCCAGCCGGTCGCGCAGCAGGGTCGCCCGGTAGGCGATCTCGTTCGACAGGTAGTCCCCGCCGCCCCCGGCCCGCGCCGCGGACCCGGGCGTCGGCCCGTCCGGCCGTACGACGGGCTCGCTCCCGCCCGCCGGGATCTCCGTGACGCTGGTGTTGTCGTACACCGGGAACCGGCCGGTGTCCGCCGCCGTGATCCGCGCGTACGGCAGGGTCGTCGTCGTCCACTGTGGCCGGGTCGCCGGATCGGTGACCGGGATCGGGCCCGCCGTACCGGTGTTCTCGTTGTCCGCGAATCCGCCCCGCCAGGCCCCGTTGGTGCGCTCGACGTCGAAGCGGCCGACGCGGCCCTGGCTGATCGTGGTGAACAGGTCGACGCGCGGCAGATACGACCGCAGCGCCCGCTCCACCGTGCCCTGGGCGAAGTCCCGCCAGCGCACCGGGAAGACGACCGTCTCCACGCGCGCGGGGCCCCCGGCCGTCTCGATGACCGTGCCGTCCAGGGCGAGTGCGCTCGCGCCGGACGGGTTGGAGATCCGGATGTCCCGGTCCAGGGTGAACGGATCGAACCCGGTGACGAGGATCCGCTTCATCCCCTGGGCCGCCCGCGGATACCGGATGCCGGTCTGCCCCCGGGAGGTGCGCTCCAACCCGTCGAGCAGGGACGCCCGTTGCGCCTCGGTGAGGGCGAACCGCGGCTCCCACCCGCGCACCTGCCGGGTCATCGCCAGCCGCGCCCAGTACAGCGGCCGGTCGTCGTCGCGGCTCAGGTCCCCGCCCGCCGGCCCGCGCCCCTGCGCCCGCCCGACGGCCCGCTGCCACAACGCGGTCCCTTCCCGTACGACGACGGCGCGCGCCTGCGGGTAGGACCGTGCACGACTCAGCGCCCGGCCGAACTCACGGGTGAGCGTGTCGAATCCGGACCGGCGCAGGATCTCCTGCGGCACCGCCCGGTCGAGGCGCTGTTCCTCGACGGTCGGCGCGAGGGGCGCGGCGGACGGGGCGATCGGCGCGGTGGGCGCCGCCTGCGCGGTCGTGGGGGCGGCGAGGGCCGCGGTGAGGGCGAGTCCGAGGGCGGCTGCGCGAACGCGGGGGGATATCAAGGCGGTTCGGGTCCTTCCGTCGCTGTGGGGCGCGTACTTGCGGGACGGCCGCAGTATCGCGTGACGCGAGTGACGTGCGCCATGGGGCCGTCGGCCACGCGGGGGCACCCGTCGGTCACGCCGGGAGGCCGGCGGCGGCCTCCCGCAGCGCGGCGACGAAGGCGCGGGCCGCCGGTGTCAGGGACCGGCCCCGGGCGCTCGCCGCGTACACGGCCCGCGGCGGGGCGTCCTCGGCGCACACCGGCACCAGGGCGACGTCGGGCCGGACGGACGCGGCGGCCAGCGCCGGGACCAGGGTGACGCCGAGGCCGGCGGCCACATAGCCCTGCTTGGCCGTCCACTCGCCGACGACGTGGGCGACGCGGGGCCACAACCCCTGCCGTACGGCCGCCGCGAGCAGGGTGCCCTCGGGGCGGGGACTGCCCGCGATCCAGTCGGCGTCGGCCAACCGGCCGAGCCGTACCGGCGCATCGGCCGCGGCGAGCGGATGGCCGGCCGGGACGGCCACGTACAGGGCCTCGTCGAGCAGGTGGTGCAGCTCGTACGACTCCAGGGGGGCGCGGCCGGTCGTGGAGACCACGGCGAGGTCGAGGTGCCCGGTGGTGAGCCGGTCCAGCAGGGCGGGGGAGAGGCCCTCCTCGCGGGTGACGCGGACGCCGGGGTGGCGGGCGCGGAAGGCGGCCAGGGCCTGCGGGACGAGCGCCGCGTCGGCGGTGGCGAACGCGCCGAACCGCAGCCGCCCGCCGGCCGCCTCGCGCAGATCGGCCAGTTCGCGCGCGGCGCCGCGCAGCGCGTCGGCGACGGTCTCGGCGTACGGCAGGAGGGCGCGGCCCGCCTCGGTGAGCGCCACACCCCGGGGCAGCCGGTCGAACAGCGGGCCACCGCCGAGGGCGGACTCCAGGGAGGAGATCTGCCGGGACACCGCGGACTGGGTCCAGCCCAGCGTGCGCGCGGCCACGGTGAACGAGCCGTGCCGGGCGACCTCCAGGAAGACGCGCAGCCAGACGGTCGCGAGATCGGGGGTCTCCCCGTAGAGATGCGAAGGGCGCATGGCTGTGATGCTAGACATTCGCTTGTCGCATCCATGCACCCGGTCCTAGCGTCGACGCCATGGAGAAGATCGCCTTTCTGGGGCTCGGCCGCATGGGCGCGCCCATGGCCCGCCGGCTCCTGGCCGCCGGGCACCCGCTCACCGTCTTCAACCGCACGCCCGCCCGGGCCGAACCGCTCGTGGCCGAGGGGGCCGTGGCGGCCGACTCGCCGGAACGGGCGGTGCGCGACGCCGACGTGGTGATCACGATGCTCGCGGGGCCCGAGGCGCTCGCCGCGGTCGCCGACGCCGTGGTGCCGGTGCTGCGGCCGGGCGTGACCTGGGCCGAGATGTCCACGGTCGGCCCGGACGCCGTCCGGGAACTGGCCGGGCGGCTGGGGAACGGGGTGAGGCTGGTCGACGCACCGGTCATGGGCAGCACCGACCGCGCGGCCGAGGGCACGCTCGGCATCCTGGCCGGCGGGGACGCCTCCGCCGTCGAGCACGTCCTGGCCCGCCTCGGCAGCGTCACCCGCACCGGCCCGCTCGGCTCCGGCGCCGCCCTCAAACTCGTCCTGAACACCGCCGTGATCGGCGGCGTCGGCCTGGTCGCGGAGGCCCTGCGGCTCGCCGACGCGCTCGGTCTCGACGACGGCACCGCCCGCACCGCCCTGGCCGCCGGCCCGCTCGGGGGAGTGGTGGCCCGTGCCTTCGCCGAGGGGGCGCACTTCGCCACCGCCCTCGCGGTGAAGGACCTCGCGCTCGCCACCGCCGTCACGCCGCTGCCCGCGGCCCGGGCGGTGGCCGAGCAGTTGCGGGCCGCCGCCGCGGACCCCGCCCTGGCCGGCGCGGACCTCGCCCGGGCCGTCCCCCGTATCCGAACCGCCGGTGTTCGCAGCGCCGAAGGAGCACGATGAAGGTCACCCTGGACAACCCGGCCGGCGCCCCGCAGCCCGCCAACTCCTACTACTCGCAGGTCGCCCGCGTGGAGAACGCCGACGGCAGCGCCCTGTTGTTCGTCTCCGGGCAGGTCGCCGACGGCACCACGGTGGCCGAGCAGTCCCGGGGCGTCTTCGAGGCGCTGGACGCCCTGCTGTCGGCGCACGGCGGCTCGCTCGCGGACGTCGTCAGCATCCGGACGTACCTCACCGACATCGGCACGCTGCACGAGTACGGCGCGGTACGGCGGGAGTTCCTCACCGGGACCGCGCCGACCAGCATGACCTTCGAGGTGTCCCGCCTGTTCACCCCTGAGGCGAGGGTGGAGGTCGAGGTGGTGGCCGCGGTACCCGCCGGCCGGTGAGGTGTCCGGTCCCGGGCCGTGTCCGGTCCCGGGTCGTGGCGCATGCCCTCAGCCGGCCGGTGCGCCCGGCCCGCCCGGATGGCCGTCCTCCCTCAGTCGACCCGTTCGCCGAGCAGGGCGAGGAAGTCGCGGAAGGCGGCCGGCATGTCCACCGACTCGGGGTCCAGCAGCCACTGGTACTGCAGTCCGTCCATCACCGCGACCAGCAGGGGGGCGGTGCGTTCCGGGGTGAGTCCGTTCGGCAGGCGGTCGCCGTACTCGGCGCGCAGGACGTCCACCATGGTCTGCCGCACCTCGCGGTAGCGGTCGGTGAAGTAGGCGCGGGCGGGATGGTCCTCCGTGACGCTCTCGCCGAGCAGGGCCGAGAAGGTCTGGACGATGCCGGGCCGCATCGCGTTGTAGTCGACCAGGGAGGCGAGCAGGTCGACCCGCCACCGGCTGTGGGGGACGGCGTCCCACTGGTCCCGCTCCTGGAGCACGGCGACCAGCAGTGCCTCCTTGGTCGGGAAGTAGTGCAGCAGCCCCTGCTGCGTCAGCCCGACCCGCTCCGCGACCGCGCCGAGGCTCGCGCCGCGGTAGCCGCGTTCGGCGATCACCTCCAGGGCCGCCCGCACGATCTCCGCGCGCCGCTCCTCGCTCCTGACCCTCGCGCTCATGGCGTCACGGTACGACATTCCTCCGAGCCGCTCATAACTGCAAGATAACGAAACCTACCGCCCTACAGGTAACGGGTGCACGATGGGAGCCACCTGCAGAGCCACGCACTCAACGAGGAGGCACCGCGATGGCGGGAACCCAGCGCACCCCGGCCGAAGAGGCCCGCGAGGCGGCCGTCGAGTCCGCACTCGGCAAGCTCGGCCTGGACGCCAAGACCCGGCTGCTGGCCGGTCAGGACATGTGGTCCCTGCCGGAACTGCCCGAGATCGGCCTGGCCTCGCTCGTCATGTCCGACGGCCCGATCGGCGTGCGGGGCGTGCGCTGGAGCGCCGACGACCCGTCCGTCGCCCTGCCCTCCCCGACCGCCCTCGCCGCCACCTGGGACCCCGAACTCGCCCGCCGGGCCGGTGTGCTGCTGGCCCAGGAGGCCCGCCGCAAGGGCGTCCACGTGCTGCTCGCGCCCACCGTCAACCTGCACCGCTCCCCGCTCGGCGGCCGCCACTTCGAGGCCTACAGCGAGGACCCGTACCTCACCGGCCGCATCGGCACCGCCTACGTCCGGGGCGTGCAGTCCGGCGGCGTCGGCACCACCGTCAAGCACTTCGTCGCCAACGACGCCGAGACCGACCGCTTCACCGTCGACAACCGCGTCTCCGCGCGCGCCCTGCGCGAGCTGTACCTGGCGCCCTTCGAGGCCATCGTGGCCGGCGCCCGCCCCTGGGGCATCATGACCGCCTACAACACGGTCAACGGCACCACCATGACCGAGCACCACCACCTGGTGAACGAGGTGCTGCGCGGCGAGTGGGGCTTCGACGGCTTCAACGTCTCCGACTGGATGGCCGCCCGCGACACCGTCGCCGGCATCAACGGCGGCCTGGACGTGGCGATGCCCGGCCCGCGCACCGTCTACGGCGAGGCCCTCGCCCGGGCCGTCCGCGACGGCCGGGTCGCCGAGGCCACCGTCGACGACGCCGTGCGCCGCGTCCTGCGGCTCGCCGCCCGCACCGGCGCCCTCGCCGGCGCCGAACCCGCCGTCACCGACCTGCCCGAGCCCGTCGACGGCGAGGCCCTGGCCCGCGAGATCGCCCGCCGCTCCTTCGTCCTGCTGAGCAACGACCGGGCCGCGCTGCCCCTGCGGCCCGGCCGCACCGTCGCCCTGATCGGCGCCGCCGCCCGCGACGCCCGCATCCTCGGCGGCGGCTCCGCCACCGTCTTCCCGGCCCGGATCGTCTCCCCGCTCGACGGCCTCACCGCCGCCCTGCCCGAGGGCGCCGTCCGCTGGGCCCTCGGCGCCGACCCGGCCACCGAACTCGCCGTCGCCGACCAGGGCTTCACCCTGCGCGCCGTCTGCCGCGACGCGACCGGCGCGGTCATCGGCGAGGCCACCGCGCCCAACGGCCAGGTGCAGTGGCTCGGCGCGGACCTGCCCGAGGGCGTCACCCACGAGACACTGCACTCCGTCGAACTGACCGGCACCTTCACCCCGCGCGAGAGCGGCCCGCACACCTTCGGCATCCGCGGCACCGGCACCTTCACCCTGCGCGTCGACGGCACCACGTACTTCGACGACGACCAGCCCCCGGCCGACGACAGCGACCCCTTCGAGGCGTTCTTCGGCACCCCCGTGGAGCGCGCCCGGGCCGAACTGACCGCCGGGCAGCCCGTCGAGGTCTCCCTGACCTACGTCGTGCGGCAGCCGGAGGGCTCGCCGATCACGGCCGTCCTCTTCGCGCTCGCCCACCAGGCCCCGCAGCGCGACCCCGACGAGCTGATCGCCGAGGCCGCCGAGGCCGCCCGCGCCGCCGACACCGCCGTCGTCGTGGTCGCCACCACCGAACGCGTCGAGTCCGAGGGCTTCGACCGCGCCGACCTGCGCCTGCCCGGCCGCCAGGACGACCTGGTGCGCGCGGTCGCCGCCGCCAACCCGGACACCGTCGTGGTCGTCAACGCCGGCTCCCCGGTCGAGATGCCCTGGCGCGACGAGGTCGCCGCCGTACTGCTGACCTGGTTCCCCGGCCAGGAGGGCGGCGCCGCCCTGGCCGACGTGCTCACCGGCGCGCACGAGCCGGGCGGCCGGCTCCCCACCACCTGGGGCTCCCTGGACGACGCGCCCGTCACCCGGGTCGCGCCCACCGACGGCCGGCTGACCTACGACGAGGACGTCTTCATCGGCTACCGCGCCTGGGAGAAGGCGGGCCGCACCCCCGCCCACCCCTTCGGCCACGGCCTCGGCTACACCGACTGGACGTACGAGTCCGTCGCCACGGACGGCACCACCGTGACCGTACGGGTGCGCAACACCGGCACCCGGGCCGGACGGGAGGTCGTGCAGGTCTACCTCGCGCCCGCCGAACCCGACGCGAGCCGCCCGGCGCGCCGGCTGGCCGGGTTCGCGGTCGTCGAGGCCGGGCCGGGCGAGCCGGCCGAGACGGTCCTCGAACTGCCGCGCCGCGCGTTCGAGATCTGGGACGAGACGACCAACTCGTGGTCGTTTGTGAAGGGTTCGTACGAAATTCAGGTCGGGCGCTCGATCGCCGACCGCCGTCTCGCCGCCCCGATTACCGTCTGAACCGGGGCCGCCCCACCTGACGGGGGACGGCCCCCCACCAGCAGCCCCGGTCCGGGACCTGACCCCCGGACCGGGGCTCGTGCCGCTCAGCGCACCGAGAAGCCGTACACCGGCTCTGTGCCGCTCAGCGCACCGAGAAGCCGTACACCGTCTCCGAGCGGTAGACCTCGCCCGGCCGAAGGACCGTGCTCGGGAACTCCGGACGGTTCGGGGAGTCGGGGAAGTGCTGCGTCTCCAGCGCCACGCCGGCGCCCGGGCTGAACGGCGCGCCCAGGTGGTCGGCCGTGTACAGCTGCAGGCCCGGCTCGGTCGTCGCCACCGTCAGCACCCGCCCGGAGGCCGGGTCGTACAGTTCGGCCACCTCCACGGGGGCCGCGCTGACGCCTTTGTCCAGGACGAAGTTGTGGTCGTAGCCCGAGCCGATCGTGCGCGCCGTACGGAAGTCGAAGCGGGTGCCGGTGACGTCCGCGAGCTCCCCCGTCGGGATCAGGTCGCCGTCGACGGGCGTGTAGCGGGAGGCGGCCAGCCGCAGTTCGAGGCCGCCCGCGTGACCGGTGCCCGCCAGGTCGAAGTAGCTGTGGTTGGTCAGGTTCACCACGGTCGGCGCGTCCGTGACCGCCTCGTACGCCAGGTGCAGCGCGCCCGAGGCGTCCAGCGTGTACGTCGCCGTGACCTCCAGACGGCCCGGGAAGCCCTCCTCGCCGTGCGGGCTGACCCGGGACAGCCGCAGCCCGTGCGCGACCGGCTCCACGTCCCACACCTGCTTGTCGAAGCCGCGCTCACCGCCGTGCAGCGCGTTGGGCCCGTTGTTCGCGGGGAGCGCGCAGGTGCGCCCGTCCAGGGTGAAACGGGCGCCCGCGATCCGGTTGGCGTACCGCCCGACCAGCGCGCCCAGGTACGGCTCCGGATGGGCGAGATAGCCCTCCAGCTCCTCGAACCCCAGCACCACCGCGCCGGTGCGCCCCTGACGGTCCGGGACCTCCACCGACTGCACGATCCCGCCGTACGACAGGACCCGGACCCGCACACCCGAGCGCTCCAGGGTCCAGCGGTGGACCGGGGTGCCGTCGGAAAGTGTGCCGAACAGTTCGCTCATGTGGGAAACCCTAGGTCACCGGTTCCTTCGCGGTGACGGTGCGGTAGGCGATCTCCGCCAGCCGCGCCTGGCCGTCCGTGCTCGGGTGGAACCAGTCCCAGTGGCTCAACTGGGCCGTCCCGAAGCGGAAGTCGTGGACCGCGTTGCCGTCGAAGCGGCAGTGGCGGTCCTTGGCGCACACGTCCTTCAGCACGCCGTTGTACGCCTCCACCCGGTCCTGCACCGTGTCCCGGCGCAGGGTCGCCGCCGCGCTGAAGGAGTCCGCGTCGCCCAGCATCGACGGGCAGATCCCGAGCTTCCAGATCTGCTTGCCGAGCGCGTTGGTCCGCCCCTGCGCCCACAGCCGCTTCAGGTTCGGCACGCTCGCCACGTACACCTCGGCCGTCGGCAGGCTCGCCCGCAGCGTGCGCAGGGCCTCCTCGAACCGGGCGCGGAAGTCCGCCACCGGCGTCATCGCCGCGGTGCTGTCCCGGCAGGCGTCGTTCGCGCCCGCCATCACCGTCACCAGCTGGGGCCGGTGCGCCACCGCCCGCGCCATCTGCGCCGGCACGTCCGCCATCCGCGAGCCCGTCACCGCGTAGTTCCAGCTGTGCGTGGCCGCCCGCTCCTTGCCCAGCAGCCGCACCGCCAGCGAGTCGACCCGCGGGCTGCTGCCGGTCGCCCACGACACCTCCGGGCAGTCCGACAGCACCGAGCAGGCGTCGAAACCGCGCGTGATGGAGTCGCCCACCGCCGCGACCGAGTCCGGCCTGGTGTTCCACGACGGGGTCGGCGACGGACGCGCCTGACCCCCCGGCCCGCCGGGGGAGTCCCCGCCGATCGCGTCACAGCCCGAGGCGCCCAGCACGACGGCCGCCACGAGAGCCGTCACCGCCCGCGCCCGATGGCTTCGCTTGCGCATCCCCTGCAGACCCCTCACCTCGTCCGGCAGACTCCTCCCCACCATGACAACGCGCGGGAGTTCCCCCGCCGTGCCGTGCAACGGCTCACACCCGCTCAAGCGTCCCCCTGGGTGAATGGCGGGCGTTTCACGGCACCGGGACCGACGGTACGTCACACTCCTTGCGCCGCCGCACGGTAGCCTCGCCATCAGCGTGGCCCGCCCGGCCGCCGCCCCGCCCGCAAGACGACCCGCCTGCCCGGAGGTCCCGGTGACGACACGTGGAGTTCTGTACGTGCACTCCGCGCCGCGCGCGCTGTGCCCGCACGTCGAGTGGGCCGTCGCCGGGGTGCTCGGCACGCGCGTCAACCTCGACTGGATCCGGCAGCCCGCCGCGCCCGGCACTTGGCGCTCGGAGTTCTCCTGGCAGGGCGAGGCGGGCACGGCCTCCAAGCTGGCGTCCGCGCTGCGCGGCTGGCACCTGCTGCGCTTCGAGGTCACCGCCGAGCCCTGCGCCACCGCCGAGGGCGAGCGCTACTCCTGCACCCCCGACCTCGGCATCTTCCACGCCGTCACCGGCATCCACGGCGACATCCTCATCCCCGAGGACCGGCTGCGCGCCGCCCTCCTGCGCTCCCAGCGCGACGAGACCGACCTGGAGGCCGAGATCGCCAAGCTCCTCGGCAAGCCCTGGGACGACGAACTGGAGCCCTTCCGGTACGCGGGCGAGGGCGCCCCGGTCCGCTGGCTGCACCAGGTCGTCTGAGCAGCGCAAGCCACCCGTAAGCCCCCCCCAAAAAAAAGCCCGAAGGGCCCCCACCGCGCGGGTGGGGGCCCTTCACGCTTGCGTACGTGGCTGTCAGACCGTCCGGAACGCCAGCACCACGTTGTGCCCACCGAAGCCGAACGAGTCGTTCAGCGCGGCGATACGGCCCTCGACGGGCAGCTTGCGCGCCTCCCCGCGGACCACGTCCGCGTTCGCCTCGGCCTCGGGGTCGATGTTGTCGACGTTGATGGTCGGCGGAGCCACCCGGTTGTACAGCGCGAGCACGGTCGCGACCGACTCCACACCGCCGGCGCCGCCGAGCAGGTGACCGGTCATCGACTTGGTCGCGGAGACCGCCATGTGGTCCGCGTCGTCGCCGAAGACCTTGCGCAGCGCCTTCAGCTCCGCGATGTCACCGGCCGGCGTCGACGTGGCGTGCGCGTTGACGTGCACGATCTCGGCCGGGTTCAGGTCCGTGCGGTCCAGCAGGTTCTGCAGGGCGTGCGCGATGCCGCGGCCCTCCGGCTCCGGCTGCACGATGTCGTGGCTGTCGGCGGAGATGCCCTGGCCGACCGCCTCCGCGTAGACGCGGGCGCCGCGCTTGGCGGCGTGCTCGGCGGACTCCAGGACCAGCACGCCGGCGCCCTCGCCGAGGACGAAGCCGTCGCGGGCGACGTCGTAGGGGCGCGAGGCGCCCTGCGGGTCGTCGTTGTTCTTGGACATCGCCATCATGTTGCCGAACGCGGCGATGGGCAGCGGGTGGATCGCCGCCTCCGTACCGCCGGCGACGACGACGTCGGCGCGGCCGGTGCGGATCATCTCGATGGCGTAGCCGATGGCCTCGGCGCCCGAGGCGCACGCGGAGACCGGCGTGTGCACGCCCGCCCGGGCGCCCACGGCCAGACCCACGTTGGCCGAGGGGCTGTTCGGCATCAGCATGGGGACGGTGTGCGGGGAGACGCGGCGGACGCCCTTCTCCTTCAGCACGTCGTACTGGTCCAGCAGGGTCGTCACGCCGCCGATGCCGGAGGCGATGACCGCGCCGAGCCGGTCGGGGTCGATGTTCGGGTCCTCACCCGCCTTGGCCTCGAAGCCGGCGTCCTTCCACGCCTCCTGGGCCGCGATCAGCGCGAACTGCGCCGAGCGGTCCAGCTTGCGGGCCTGCGGCCGCGGGATGACCTCGGTGGGCTCCACGGCGACCGGGGCCGCGATCTTGACGGCCTGGTCGGCCGCCCACTCCTGCTCCAGGGGCTTGACGCCGGAACGGCCGGCGACCAGGCCCTCCCAGGTCGAGGCTGCGTCGCCACCCAGCGGTGTGGTTGCGCCGATACCGGTGACGACCACGGTGCGATTGGTCGAGCTCACGGGAATTCTTTCTCCAACGATTGAACGAGGATTCTCACGGCGCCACCGCCGGGTGGCGGGGCCGGGGCTCCCCGGCCCGAGCAGGACTCAGGCCTGGTGCTTGAGGATGTAGTCGGTCGCGTCGCCGACGGTCTTGAGGTTCTTGACGTCGTCGTCCGGGATCTTGACGTCGAAGCGCTCTTCGGCGGCGACGACGACCTCGACCATGGACAGCGAGTCGACGTCCAGGTCGTCGGTGAAGGACTTGTCCAGCTGGACGTCCTCAACCGGGATCCCGGCGATCTCGTTCACGATCTCCGCGAGACCGGCGACGATCTCTTCCTGAGTGGCGGCCATGGTGGCGCTCCTTCGTTGATGTTCTTCCAGGTGTGGCGCCCGCCGCGGGAGCGGCAGGGTGGTGCTTTCGCCGTGCCGGAATCGATGATCCGGCACGGAGTGCCTAGGGGAGGGTAACGACCGTCGCGGCGTAGACGAGACCCGCCCCGAATCCGATGACGAGCGCGGTGTCGCCGCTCTTGGCCTCCCCGGTCGCCAGGAGCCGCTCCATCGCGAGCGGGATCGAGGCGGCGGAGGTGTTGCCGGTGGTGCGCACGTCCCGGGCGACCGTGACCGTCTCCGGCAGCTTCAGGGTCTTCACCATCGAGTCGATGATCCGCTCGTTGGCCTGGTGCGGGATGAAGACGTCCAGCTCGTCGGGGCTGACCCCGGCCGCGTCCAGCGCCTGCTGGGCGACCTTCGCCATCTCGAACACGGCCCAGCGGAAGACCGCCTGGCCCTCCTGGGTGATGGCCGGGAACTTCTCGACCGTGCCCTCGCGATAGTCCGTCCACGGCACGGTCTGCTTGATGGTCTCCGACTTGTCGCCCTCCGAGCCCCAGACCGTCGGGCCGATGTGCGGCTCCTGGGACGGGCCGACCACGACCGCGCCGGCGCCGTCACCGAACAGGAAGGCCGTCGCGCGGTCCTCCAGGTCGGTCAGGTCGCTCAGCCGCTCCACGCCGATGACCAGCACGTACTCCGCCGAACCCTCGACGATCATGCCCTTGGCGAGGGTCAGGCCGTAGCCGAAGCCGGCGCAGCCCGCGGAGATGTCGAATGCGGCGGCCTTGTTCGTGCCGAGCTTGTCGGCGATCTCGGTGGCCACGGCCGGGGTCTGCTTGAAGTGCGAGACCGTGGAGACGATCACCGCGCCGATCTGCTCGGCGGAGATCCCGGCGTCCGCGATCGCCTTGCCGGACGCCTCGACGGACATCGCGGCGACGGTCTCCTCGTCGTTCGCCCAGTGCCGGGTCTGGATGCCCGAGCGCGAACGGATCCACTCGTCGGAGGAGTCGATCTTCTCGAGGATGACCTCGTTGGGGACCACGCGGGTCGGGCGGTAGCCGCCGACGCCGACGATGCGCGCGTACGGGGCGCCCTTGCTGGCCTTGATCTTCGCCATGTTCGATTCGGCTCCTTGGGCGTCTCAGGCGTGCTCGGCGATGAGCGCGCGGGCCGCGTCGAGGTCGTCGGGGGTCTTCAGCGCCAGCGTCTTCACGCCCGGCAGGGCGCGCTTGGCCAGGCCGGTCAGGGTGCCGCCGGGGCACACCTCCAGCAGGGCGGTGACGCCGAGCTGCTGGAAGGTCTCCATGCACAGGTCCCAGCGGACCGGGTTGGCCACCTGGCCGACCAGCCGCTCCAGCACCTCGGCGCCGGAGGCGACGGTGCGCCCGTCCTTGTTGGAGACGTACGCGACCTTCGGGTCGGCCGGCGTGAGGGCCTTGGCGGCCTCGGCCAGCTTGTCCACGGCGGGCGCCATGTGGTGGGTGTGGAAGGCGCCGGCCACCTTCAGCGGGACGACCTTGCGGACGCCCTCGGGCTTGTCCTCGTTCAGCGCGGCGAGCTGCTCCAGCGTGCCGGCGGCCACGATCTGGCCGGCGCCGTTGATGTTCGCCGGGGTCAGGCCGAGCTTCTGCAGGTGTGCCGTGGAGACCTCCGGGTCGCCGCCGAGCAGCGCCGACATGCCGGTCTCGGTGATCGCGGCGGCCTCGGCCATCGCCAGGCCCCGGGTGCGCACCAGGGTCAGGGCGGCCGTGTCGCCGAGGACGCCCGCGAACGCGGCCGCGGTGATCTCGCCGACGCTGTGGCCGGCGACCGCGCCGGGGGTGACGTCACCCAGTGCCGCGGCGGACAGGATGCCGGCCGCCACCAGCAGCGGCTGGGCCACCGCGGTGTCGCGGATCTCCTCCGCGTCGGCCTTCGTGCCGTAGTGGGCGAGGTCCAGTCCGATGGCCTCGGACCAGGCGGCGACGCGGTCGGCGGCGCCGGGCAGGTCGAGCCAGGGAGTCAGGAAGCCGGGCGTCTGAGCGCCCTGGCCGGGAGCGACGAGTACGAGCACTCTCACACTCTCTCTTGGGGACGGCCGTGGCCGCCCGTGGGGACAAGGACGAAGAACACGAGGGGGTTTTGTGGGCCCCCGACAAAAGACTAGGTCTGGGGATCACCGTCGGCCAGACGCCCCAGGATCAGTGCGATGCGCAAGGTGAACGCAGAGCGTACATCGGAAGGCGACCAACCGGTGACGTCAGTCACACGTCGAAGCCGGTAGCGCACGGTATTGGGGTGAACGAACAGCATCCGCGCGGCTCCCTCCAGGCTGCTGGCCTGTTCCAGATAGACGGAGAGCGTCTCCAGGAGCGCGGAGCCGGCCTCCTCCAGCGGTCTGTAGATCTCCTCCACCAGCTGCTCGCGCGCCATCGGATCACCGGCCATCGCGCGCTCCGGCAGCAGATCGTCCGCCAGCACCGGCCGCGGCGCGTCCTGCCAGGCCGCGCACGCTTTCAGGCCGGCCGCGGCGGCCTGCGCGGACCGGGTCGCGGCGAGCAGGTCGGCCACGACCGGGCCCGCCACCACCGGCCCGGCGGCGAACGGGCCGATCAGCGACCTCGCCACCGCGAGCGGGTTGTCGCTGCCGCCCGCGATGACCACCAGCCGGCTGCCCAGCACCCCGGTGAGCACCTGCAGCTTGGCGTGCCGGGCGGCGCGCCGGATGGCCTCCACGGTCAGCTCGCTGTCCCCGTCGGGGGCCGTGCCCAGCACCACGCACACATGCTCCGGGGCGTTCCAGCCGAGCGCGGCGGCCCGGCTGACGGCGCCCTCGTCGGCCTCCCCGCTGAGTACGGCGTTGACGACGAGGGACTCCAGGCGGGCGTCCCAGGCACCGCGTGCCTCGGCGGCCTGCGCGTACACCTGCGCGGTGGCGAAGGCGATCTCGCGGGCGTACACCAGCAGCGCCTCGCGCAGCACGCTCTCGTCGCCCGGGGCGGCCACCTCGTCGATGGCCGACTCCATGACCTCGATGGTGGTGCGCACCATCTCCACGGTCTGGCGCAGCGTGATCGCCCGGGTCAGCTCGCGCGGCGCGGTGCCGAAGACGTCGGTGGAGATGGCCTGAGGGGTCTCGGGGTGCCGGAACCACTCGGTGAACGCGGCGATGCCCGCCTGGGCGACCAGCCCGATCCAGGAACGGTTCTCCGGGGGCATCGCCCGGTACCAGGGCAGCGTCTCGTCCATCCGCGCGATCGCCTGCGCGGCCAGTGAACCGGAGGACTTCTCCAGCCGCTTCAGCGTCGCGGAGTGCGGATGGACGGGGTGCGCTGCGGGGTCGGGATGACGGGATTCGGGTTCGGGCACGGGGACAAGACTGCCTTATCGGGACGTCGGCGTGTGGAGCCGGGTACGGGTCCGTCCGCCTCGGTGGCACCGCGTGCCGCCGCCGGCGTCGCGGAACGGCCCGAAAGGCCCGGCCGCCGGTGCCCTGGGCGGCTCCGGGCGGGGCTACCGTGGGGCCCGTGATGGTGGACGTACGGCGCGCGGACGAGCGCTACCCCGGGGGCGAGCCCGGGGCCGGGATCGAGACGCGGCACGCCTTCTCCTTCGGCCCGCACTACGACCCGGACAATCTGCGCTTCGGCGCGCTGATCGCCTGCAACGAGGAGCGGCTCGCGCCCGGCGCCGGGTTCGACGAGCACCCGCACAGCCACACCGAGATCGTCACCTGGGTCGTCGAGGGCGAGCTGACCCACCGCGACTCCACCGGCCACGAGACGGTCGTACGCCCCGGCGACGTGCAGCACCTGAGCGCGGCGGCCGGCGTGCGGCACGTGGAGCGCAACGACGGCGCTGCCGCGCTGACCTTCGTGCAGATGTGGCTGGCCCCGCGGGAGCCCGGCGGCGAGCCGTCGTACGAGGTGGTGCGGGGCATCGCCGACTCCACCCCGTACGCCGTCCCGGCGGCGGGCGCGCTGCTGCACGTGCGGCGGCCGGCGGCGGGGGAGCGGACGGCGGTGCCGGACGCGGCGTGCGTGTACGTCCACGTGGTGCGCGGTCACCTCCGCCTGGACGCCGGGCGGCCGGGGCCGGATCACGCGGTGGGCGCCGGGCGGCAGGAGCCCGGAGACCCGGCGGATGCCGGCGGGCAGGAGTCCGGAGACGCGGCGGACGCCGGGCGGCTGGGCCCCGGTGACGCCGTGCGGATCACGGACGCCGAGGGCTTGGAGCTGCTCGCGGAGACATCGGCGGAGGTCCTGCTCTGGGAGATGTCGCATGCACGTTCGGCACTCGAACGCATGTAGCCGAGTGTGCACGTCCCGCTACACGCTGCTTACCTGAGGGAGGCCCGGAGTTACCCCCTCGGGCCTCCCTCAAACCAAGGAGAACGAGCAGCATGAAGCTCACCCATCGCACCCTGATACGCGCCGCCGCGCCCGCCGCGGCCGCCGGAGTGGTCCTGACCGCCTTCGCCCTGCCCGCCGTGGCGCAGGACCCGCCCGGATCGACGGTGACCCGCTCCGGCGGCACGGTCCAGCTCCTCGCCCGCTCCGGCGTCGCCAACCAGGTCACCGTCGGCCTGAACGCCGGCCACCTGATCGTCGAGGACCAGTCCGGCATCGCCGCGTTCAACGGCTGCCAGCGGCTGCCCGGCAGCACCGTCTCCGCCGACTGCGGCACCGGCGTCACCCAGCTGCGCATCCTCCTCGGCGACAACGGCGACACCCTCTTCATCGCCGACGACGTCGCCATCCCCGCCTCCGTCGACGCGGGCACCGGCCCCGACGTGATCACCACCGGCGCCGGCAACGACACCATCAGCGTGCGCGACGGCGTCCGCGGCAACGACTCCGTCAACTGCGACGGCAACTCCGCGACGGGTGTCGACCAGGTCGTCGCCGACCCCGGCGACTTCGTCTCCACGACCTGCGAGCGCCGGGCCTTTTTCTAGCCCCGTGACGCTCCCGGGGCGTGGATCACTCCTGGTCGGTGGCCTGTTCGGCGTTGCGCCACACCGTGATGTCGACGGTGACGTAGTCGCTCGGGTCGTCCTTGGGTGCCGCGCCCCGGTAGGTGACCAGCGCGATGTGCCCGGAGCGCGTGTGCACGCACAGCTGGGAGCCCTTGCTCAGCTGTGAGAGGTGGACGTCGTCGGTGTACCGGGTGACGCTCCGGCAGGTCGCGAGCGAGCCCTTCTCGGCGTTGGACAGCAGCACCAGCCGCTCGTGGTCGCTGCCGACGACCGGCGTCTCGTCCGCCGAGTAGGAGGGGTCGTCGTCGTAGTAGAGGTCGGCGCTCTCGCCGTAGCGGGCGTTGGAGCTGTCGTCGGTGAGCGGCTTGGGCGGCGAGTCCGCGAACCGCACCCAGTAGCCGTGCGGGATGGTGACGCCCCGGTAGGTGACCGGCTTGGGGTCGGGCAGCGGCTGCGGGGCGGCCGTGGCGTCGGAGCGCCCGTCCGCGGAGTCGCCGGACCCGAGGTTGGCCAGCAGCGACATGCAGCCGCCCAGCCAGACCAGCGCCAGGACCACGCCGACGCCGATCGCCAGCCCCCGGCCGACCCGGGCCCGCGAGGGTGGCACCGGCTGCGGCGGCTGCCAGACGGGCTGCGGGGCGGGACCGTGCGGCGGTGCGTGGACCGGCTGGGGCGCGGCCGGGCCCGGCGGGTAGGACGGCGGGGGCGTGGGCGGGCCGTAGGCCGGCCGCGGGGCGGCGGGCGGGTGTCCCGGACCGGCCACGACGGTCGGCGCGGCGTGCGCGGTGTGCGCGCCCGGCGGCTGGGCGGCCACGACGGTGGGCGCGGCGTGCCCGGGCGGCGCGGCGGAGCCCTGCGCCGGGGACGCGGGCGGCGGGGTCCCGGGAGCGTCGAGCCGGGTGACCGGCGCGGTGGGCGGCGGGGCGGCCGGCGCGGTCGTGGGCGCCGAGGCGAGCGCCGCCGACGCGGACACCCGTTGGGTGATCTGCGCGGCGATCGCCTGCGGCAGCCAGGAGCCGGACTGCCGCAGCGGCGTGGGGGAGGCCTCCTGGCACAGGGCGAGCAGCTCGGCCGGCGAGGGCCGCTCGGCGGGGTCCTTGGCCAGGCAGCGGGCGACGAAGGCGAGCGGGGCGGGCAGCCCGGCGAGGTCCGGTTCCTCGTGCACGATCCGGTACAGCACCGCGTGCGAGGGCCCGTCGCCCCAGGCGCCCCGGCCGCGCGCCGCGAACACCGCGACCTGGCCGAGCGCGAAGACGTCCGCGGCGGGGGTCACCGGCTGACCGGCGGCCTGCTCGGGCGACATGAACGCCGGAGTGCCGACGGAGACGCCGGTGCCGGTGAGCGCGGTGGCGTCGACGGCCCGGGCGATGCCGAAGTCGATCACCCGCGGGCCGTCCGCGGCGAGCAGCACGTTGGACGGCTTCAGATCCCGGTGCACGATGCCCGCGCCGTGCACCACCGACAGCGCCTCCGCCATCCCGGCGAGCAGCAGCAGCACCGACGGCAGCGGCAGCGGGCCGTGCTCGGCGACCGCGGCGGCCAGCGAGGGGCCCGCCACATAGGCGGTGGCCAGCCACGGGCGCGGGCCCTCGGTGTCGTAGTCGATGACGGGAGCGGTGTACAGGCCCTGCACGCGCTGCGCGGCCTGCACCTCCTGGCGGAAGCGGCGGCGGAACTCGGGGTCCTCGCTCAGCTCCGGCCGGATCATCTTCAGCGCGATCGGGTGCCCGCCGGGCGTGTACGACAGGTACACGGTGCCCATGCCGCCCGATCCGAGGCGGGCCGCGAGCCGGTAGCCGGCGACCTCGGCCGGGTCACCCGCCTCCAACGGCCGGAACTCGCCCTGCTGTTGTGTCCCTGCCATCCCTGTCTCCCCCGAGCGTCACGACACCGACCTTCGCGCACAGGGAGGTTAGCGGAAGTGATCACCCGGCCCCGGGTCAGGTCCGCAGCTCGGCGAGCACCGCGTCCGTGAACGCCGGCCACGCCTCGATCGCCCACGGCCCGAACGCCCGGTCCGTCAGTGCCACGCAGGCGGCACCCTGCGCGCCCGCCCGCCCGGCGTCCGGGTCGATCCACAGGAACGTGCCCGACTGGCCGAAGTGCCCGAAGGTGCGCGGCGAGGACGCGGTGCCCGTCCAGTGCGGCGCCTTGCCGTCGCGGATCTCGAAGCCGAGGCCCCAGTCGTTGGGGTTCTGGTGGCCGTAGCCCGGCAGCACGCCCTTGGTGCCCGGGTACTGCACGGTCATCGCCGCGGCGACCGTGCGCGGGTCCAGCAGCCGCGGCGCCTGCACCTCGGCGGCGAAGCGCAGCAGGTCCTCGAGAGTCGACACGCCGTCCTTGGCGGGGGAGCCCTCCAGTGAGGTGGCGGTCATGCCGAGCGGCTCCAGCACCGCCTGGCGCAGGTACTCCGCGAACGGGATGTCCGTCGCCTTGGCCACATGGTCGCCCAGCTGCTCGAACCCGGCGTTCGAGTACAGCCGCCGCTCCCCGGGCGCGGCCGTGACCCGGTGCTCGTCGAAGGCGAGACCGGAGGTGTGCGCCAGCAGGTGCCGCACCGTCGACCCGGGGGGACCGGCCGGCTCGTCCAGCTCGATCGCGCCCTCCTCGTAGGCGACGAGCACGGCGTACGCCGCGAGCGGCTTGGTCACCGAGGCCAGCGGGAAGCGGTGCCCGGCCGGGCCGTGGGTCCCGAGGACCGTTCCGTCGGCCCGGACGACACCCGCGGCGGCGGTGGGAACCGGCCAGTTCTCGATCAGTGCGAGGCTCTGCAGCGACATGCCGACGAGCCTAAGCGCTCACAGCGTCAGCTCCATCAAGGGGTCGGGCTTGCGCACGAACCCCATCGACGCGTACAGCGGCTCCGCCTCGGCGGACGCGGTCAGATGGACGTAGCCCGCGCCCCGCTCACGGAACCAGGCCAGCAACTCCTCCATGCAGGCGCGGGCGTACCCGCGCCGCCGCGCGTCCGGGTCGGTGGCCACGCTGAAGACGAACCCGGCGATCCCGCGCGGATGGCCCGCCCGTCCGATCCGGTACTCCAGCGTCCCCACGACCAGGGCGGCCAGCGCCCCGGGCCGCTCGGGATGGTCCACGACGAACGCCGCGAAGTCGCCGTCCGGGTCCGCGAGCCGTGCCCGCAGCCCGGGCAGCGACTCCGCGTGCCAGTCCGCGGCCCGCTCCGAGCGGACGGCGTCGATCATCACCTGGCGCAGCCGGAGCAGTTCCCCGGCGTCCTCCGGCACGGCACGACGTACTAGGCTCATACCGCCTACGGTACTTACATCCGGGTCCGTTGTCCCCGGGAACTCCTTGTTCAATCCGCTTGCTTGGAGTGCACTCCAAGGTCATAGCGTGGGGGTCATGACGGTGATGCAGACCACGGCCGAGGCCCGCCGGAGGGCCGAGGACACAGCCACCCGAAGGGACCTCTGCTCCGCCCCGCCGCCGCGGCACCCGCGCCCCGACGGACAGGACCGCTACACGATCAGCGAGGTCGTCGCCTTCACCGGCCTGACCGCGCACACCCTGCGCTGGTACGAGCGGATCGGGCTGATGGACCACATCGACCGCTCGCACACCGGCCAGCGCCGGTACAGCAACCGCGACCTCGACTGGCTCGACCTGGTCGGCAAGCTGCGGCTGACCGGCATGCCGGTCGCCGACATGGTCCGGTACGCGCAGCTGGTGCGCGAGGGGGACAGCACCTACGCCGAACGCCAGGAACTGCTCGAGGCGACCCGCCGGGACGTTCTGGCCAGGATCGCCGAGCTGCACGACACGCTCGCGGTGCTCGACCGCAAGATCGACTTCTATGCGGGGGCCGGACGGCCCGGCGCGAGCGCCGCTACAGCTGCGCCAGCAGCTCCGCCTTCTTCACGGAGAACTCCTCGTCCGTGACCAGCCCCGCCTGATGCAGCTCTCCCAGGTGCCGGATCCGCTCGGCGATGTCCGCCGGATCCCGCCGGGCGGCCGGCACCGCCACCACAGGCCGGGCCTCGCGCACCGCGGCCAGCACCGCCGCCGCGAATGGCAGCGACTCGTGCACGGGCCCGTACCCCAGGCCGAACACCACGGCCGCCGGGTCCTGGTCCGGTGTCGGCGGCGCGGCGCCGTCGTCGTCCCGCCGTATCAGCCGCAGATGCCCCTCGAAGATTTCGGGGGAGCGCCACTCCACCCCGCTGAGCGCGTCCACGGCGAAGCTCTGGTCCCCGGCCTTCCACTTCGCCGACGACGCACCCGTCCACGACCAGCGGAAACGCACGACGGACCCGTCGAAGGACGCCTTCGCGTCGTACGCCTTGAACGCGCGCGGCGTACGCGGCGCCTCCACCAGGAACCGCTCGGTGGGACCTGACGCGGTGAGCAGGCCCCGCAGCTCGTCGGCGTAGTACTCGGCGAGGGTCTCCCGCTCGGCCGGCAGCACCAGCCGGTAGGGGTCGCCGCCCTCCTTCAGCTGACCGTCGGCCGCCTCCCACAGCGGATCGGCCCCCGGCCGCGGCACGGCCCGCAGTACGACCGTGCCCCGCTTGCCGGGTGTCAGCGTCACCGACTCCAGCGCCGCGAGCGGGACACGCCGCTCACCGAGCGCCGGGAACAGCTTCGGTGTCCGGATCCCCCGTTCGTAACGGATGAGCACGGAGTCGGACTCGAACTCCCAGGCGGCATGAAATCCGGCCAGTACGTCACCCATGCGGCTCATCGTATGCGGCTCCGCTTCTTCGGCCCATCCCCCCGCAGACCGCACTTCCTGCTGTCTCTACGCGCGTCCGGCCATCGAGGCACCGGACAAACCCACCCGGCAGGCACCGTCCTCGTCGGCGCATCTCACCGCGTCATATGCGCCGACGCCGATGTCGGCGAAGTTGCGCAGGCTGTCCGTGCCGGGGGCGAAGTAGCCGGCGTGCCCGTCGGCGTCCCGCGCCGACAGCACCCGCGCGCCGAACGCCGGCGACACCGGGTCCGCGCCGTGGCCCAGCCCGCCGAACTCCAGGTACGGCACGTCCTGGATCCAGTCGGTGGCGTCCCGCATCGCCCACACCCGGGCCGGTGTGCCCAGGTGCTCCGCCTTCGCCACCCGCATCCCGGGGCTGCCCGCCACCGCGATGTCGGCCACCCGCTTCGGCAGGTCGTGCGCGGCGACCCCGCACACCACCGAGCCGTAGCTGTGGCAGAACAGCGACACCGGAGCGCGCCCGGGCAGCGCCCGCAGCAGCGCGTTCAGGCGTACGGCGCCGTCCTCGGCGCGCATCGCGGTCGCCGAGTCGATGCCCAGACCGGCGGGCGCGGTGTAGTCGGCCCAGGCGATCACGGCCGTACGGGTCGTGGGGCTCGCCGCCCGCTCGGCCGCGTACAGCGAGCCGGCCATGCCGACGGGCGCCGAGTATCCGCGGTAGGTGCGCTGGAAGGTGAGCAGGTTGGTGTCCACGCCGGGGACGATCACCGAGATCCGCTCGGCCTGGTCGAGGTCGCCGAAGACCTCGGCGGCCCGCCCGGAGCCGTCCGGGTCGAAGGCGAGGATCTGCCGGCCGTTCCGCAGCATCGACTCGAAGCGGTGCATCCGTTTGCCCGCCACCTGCTGCCCGGCCCTGCTGAGCCGGGCGTCGCTCATCCGGTCCCGTTCGGTGTGCACCGCCTGGGCGAGCGCCACCCGGTTGGCCCGGTAACGCAGACCGGGCGGGGCGCCGTTCATGTTGCCGACGGCGAGGGGATAGCGGCGGGCGAGGGCGTCGCGCTGCTGGACGGTGAGCGAGGCGAAGAAACGGGTGAGGCGGGCGGGCCCGGCGTCCGGGTCGGGCAGCCGGTGGCCGCCCACACTGCCCTGCTCCCAGGCCGAGAGCGACGCCTGCAGCGCGGTGCTCTCCCGCCCGTGGCGCATGGCCGTCCAGCCGGTGGTCGCCAGCATCACGAACACCACGGCCAGCGCGAGCAGCATGCGCCAGACGTTGATCTGCGGTGAGGAGGAGTCGAAGGAAGTCACTGGGAGGACACACTAGGAGAACGAGAGGGTCTCGCGTGAACCGAGTGACAGGGATCACGTTTCGCAAACGCGGTGAAGGGATCAGGGGGTGCGCCAGGTGCCCGTGATCGCCGGACCCACCTGGTCCAGGTAGTGCGCCGTGAGCTCGCGCATCGCCTCCACACTGCCGTCCTCGCCCACGCTCCAGCGGCGCTCGGTGACCCTCATCACCCCGCCGAAGACCGCCACCAGCAGCCGCGGCCGCGGATCGGCGTCCACGTCGATGCCCTCGCGGTCGGCCAGCACCCGCGCGATCTTCTCCTCCGTCTCGGCGGAGCGGCGCAGATGGGCGGCGAGCAGTACCGGGGTCGACTCGATCATCCGGTACATGCGCAGGTACAGCTCCACCGGGACGACCGCCTCGATCGACTCGCCGATGCGGTCCCAGCCCTCCACGAGGGCCTGCCGCAGCGCCTGCATCGGCGTCTCCTGTGGCGGGCGGTCGCGCACCGCCTGGAGGAAGGACGCCTCCGTCATGGCCTGCACGGCGAGCGCGGCGTCCTCCTTGCCCGCGAAGTAACGGAAGAACGTGCGCTGGGAGACGTCGACCGCCTCGGCGATCTCGTCGACCGTCGTGCGCTCGTAGCCCTGGGTCGTGAACAGCTCCAGGGCGGCCCGCACCAGCGCGTCCCGGGTGCGCTGTTTCTTGATCTCGCGCAGCCCCGGCCGCGGCGTCGCGCGTGGGGTCCCGAGCGTGTCCACATTCCTCCTTCGGAACAGTTCTCCCAGTTCAGGCTATCCGAGCGTGTCCTGTCAGTTACCGACTTGTGAATTGGTTTGTCAATTGTCAGTGACTGTCACTAGCCTCGAACGTATGACTAGTCAGATCACCCTCGACAAGACGGGACCGGGGGGCAGCGGCCCGGACTCGTCGGGGCAGGCGCCCGCCGCCTCCGGCCTGCGGGGCCATCCCTGGCTCACCCTCATCACCGTCGCCGTCGGCGTGATGATGGTGGCCCTCGACGGCACGATCGTGGCCATCGCCAACCCCGCCATCCAGAAGGACCTCGGCGCCACCTTCCAGCAGGTGCAGTGGATCACCAACGGGTACTTCCTGGCCCTCGCGGTCTCCCTGATCACCGCCGGCAAGCTCGGTGACCGCTTCGGCCACCGGCAGACCTTCCTGATCGGTGTCGTCGGCTTCGCCGCCGCCTCCGGCGCGATCGGCCTGTCCGACTCCATCGCGCTGGTCGTGACCTTCCGCGTCTTCCAGGGCCTGTTCGGCGCGCTGCTGATGCCGGCCGCGCTGGGCCTGCTGCGGGCGACCTTCCCGGCCGAGAAGCTCAACATGGCCATCGGCATCTGGGGCATGGTCATCGGCGCCTCCACCGCCGGCGGCCCGATCCTCGGCGGCGTCCTCGTCGAGCACGTCAGCTGGCAGTCGGTGTTCTTCATCAACGTGCCGGTCGGCGCGCTGGCCCTGATCCTCGGCCTGCTGATCCTGCTCGACCACCGCGCCCAGAACGCCCCGCGCTCCTTCGACCTGCTCGGCATCGCCCTGCTGTCCGGCGCGATGTTCTGCCTGGTCTGGGCGCTGATCAAGGCCCCCGAGTGGGGCTGGGGCGACGGGTCGACCTGGACGTTCATCGGCGCGTCCGTGCTCGGCTTCGTCCTCTTCTCCCTGTGGGAGACGAAGGTCCGCGAGCCGCTGATCCCGCTGCAGCTGTTCCGCTCGGTGCCGCTGTCCGCCGGTGTGGTGCTCATGGTCCTCATGGCCATCGCCTTCATGGGCGGCCTGTTCTTCGTCACCTTCTATCTGCAGAACGTGCACGGCATGAGCCCCATCGACGCCGGCCTGCACCTGCTGCCGCTCACCGGCATGATGATCGTCGGCTCGCCGCTGGCCGGCGCGCTGATCACCAAGCTGGGCCCGCGGGTGCCGCTGGCGGGCGGCATGGCCGTCACCGCGATCGCCATGTACGGCATGTCGACGCTGAAGGTGGACACCGGCAGCGGCCTGATGTCGCTGTGGTTCGCCCTGCTGGGCCTCGGCCTCGCCCCCGTCATGGTCGGCGCCACCGAGGTCATCGTCGGCAACGCGCCCATGGAGCTCTCCGGTGTCGCCGGCGGTCTCCAGCAGGCCGCGATGCAGATCGGCGGCAGCCTCGGTACGGCCGTGCTGGGCGCCGTGATGGCCTCCAAGGTGGACAGCGACCTGCCGGGCAACTGGAAGGACGCCGGTCTGCCGCCGCTCACCGAGCAGCAGCTCGGCCAGGCCTCCGAGGCCGTCCAGGTGGGCGTGGCCCCCGTGCCGCCGGGCACCCCGGCGCAGTTCGCCGAGAAGATCACCGGCGTCGCACACGACACGTTCATCTCCGGCATGAGCCTGGCCTCGCTGGTCGCCGCCGGGGTGGCCGTCGTGGCGGTGCTCGTCGCGTTCCTCACCAAGCGCGGTGAGAACGCGGAGGCCGGCGCGGGCGCGGCGCACATCTGACGCCGCGTCGGCGAAGTTCGCCCATCAGGGTGACAGTGCCGGGGAACCCTCCCCCCGGCAGCCGGGCACACGTCACAGTGGGTCAAGCCTTCCGGTACGGCACGTTCCCCGGGCATCGCTGCCTGGCATGTGCGCCCGCACCGGAAGGCGGCCCGGGTGCCGCCGCGCCGGCGGAGGGGGACGGCGCGGCGGCGCCCGGGCTTTTTCGCGAATTCCGGCCGTTCGGCGGCATGACCGCGCCAACCCCGGTTACCCGCAGAGACAGAGCCCCGATGCACCACCAACTGACCCCGGGGCTCCGGGAGTTGATGATGGCGGGCTTCGGGAACGGAACGCGCGGGTACCCCCGGTCACGTGGCCGGACGTGGTCACGGACCGGGCCGGACCGCGCGACGCTCGGCATCATCGGAGCCGTCTGCGCGGTCGCCGGCTTCTTCGCCCTGGGCATCGTTCTCGGCCCCGCGGCGATGTTCTGCGGCTGGCTCGCCCTGGGCCGCACCTGGTCCGGCGCCGCCCGACGCCCTCCGGCTTTGATCGCCTTCGCCCTCGGCGCGATCGACACGCTGGTGGCCCTGATCTCGCTGGCGACCCGCTAGCGGCTCCGCCGGTCGGGGGGCACTGGCCGTCGTTCACCTGCGGCCCGGTGGGCGGCTGATCGCGCAGTTCCCCGCGCCCCTGGGGGTTGCAGTCCCGTCGGCCGCGACCTCGCGTCGCTGCGGGCTGTGGGTATTGGCCGTCGTTCACCTGCGGCCCGGTGGGTGGCCGGTCGCGCAGTTCCCCGCGCCCCTGAGGAGTTGCAGTCCCGTCGGCCGCGGGCACCGCGTCCGCTCAAGCCGCGGGCATGCGTGCCTCCCCCAAGCTCTTCGAGCAGGGGGGACCCCCAGGGCGGCACGGGTGGGCGCTGGGGGTACCCCCTGCACGTAGTGCTTGGGGGAGGCACCCCGTAAGCGCCGGGCTGCGCACCCCACGGCGTCCAGCGCAACGCCAGGCACAGTGCACCGCAGGCACGCGCACCCTGGGGCACAAGTCACCGTCGCGAAGGGTCCCGCAACGCCGCGACCTCCGCTCGCAGCGCCCGTACCTCCTCCGTCAGCGCCTCGATCGCCTCCGTCTGACGCCGCTCCTCCACATCGTCCTTCTCGAAGCGCGCGATGAACCACGCCGCGATGTTCGCCGTCACCACACCCAGCAGCGCGATCCCCGACAGCATCAGCCCGACCGCGATCAGCCGCCCCAGCCCGGTTGTCGGCGCGTGGTCCCCGTACCCCACGGTCGTCATCGTCGTGAACGACCACCACAGCGCGTCACCCAGCGTCCGGATGTTCCCGTGCGGAGCCGACCGCTCCACCGACAGCACGGCCAGCGACCCGAACATCAGCAGCCCGACGACCGCCCCGACGACGTACGTCGTCAGCCGGATCTGGTTCGCCATCCGCGCCCGCCGCCCCACCAGCAGCAGCGTCGCGACGATCCGCAGCAGTCGCAGCGGCTGCAGCACCGGCACCACCACCGCGCACAGGTCCAGCCAGTGCCGGCGCACGAACAGCAGCCGGTCGGCGGCCAGCGCGAGCCGCACCAGGTAGTCGGTGGCGAACGCCCCCCACACCACCCACTCGACCACCGTGCACGCCAGCGTCACCGGCCACCCCGCGTCGCTGTCCACGATCGGCACGGCGTAGGCGACGGCGAACAGCACGGCGAGGGCCAGCAGGGGCCGCTGGGTGCGCTGCTCCCAGCGGACCTGCGGCGATTGTGCGTCCATGACCGCCATCGTAAGGAACGCATAAGGGCGGTGGAGGCCGGGAAAACCGGCCTGCACCGCCCTGCGAGCGCCCCGGAGGGCTACGCGTCGCCGCCCGCGGCGCCGGGGTCCGCCGCCGTGACGTCGAGCAGCTGGTACCGGTCGACGGCCTGCTTGAGCGCCGACCGGTCGATCTTGCCCTCGCGGGCCAGCTCGGTCAGCACCGCCACCACGATCGACTGCGCGTCGATGTGGAAGAAGCGCCGCGCCGCCCCCCGGGTGTCCGCGAAACCGAACCCGTCGGCGCCGAGCGACTGGTACGTGCCCGGCACCCACCGCGCGATCTGGTCCGGCACCGACCGCATCCAGTCGGAGACGGCCACGAACGGCCCCTGCGCCCCGGACAGCTTGCGCGTCACGTACGGCACGCGCTGCTCCTCCTCCGGGTGCAGCAGGTTGTGCTCCTCGCAGGCCACGGCCTCACGCCGCAGCTCGTTCCAGGAGGTCGCCGACCACACGTCGGCCTTGACGTTCCACTCCTCGCCGAGGATCCGCTGCGCCTCGATCGCCCACGGCAGGGCCACACCCGAGGCCATGATCTGCGCCGGGACCGCCCCGGCCTGCCCTTCGGCGAACCGGTAGATGCCCTTGACGATGCCCTCGGCGTCCACGTTCTCCGGCTCGGCCGGGTGCTGGATGGGCTCGTTGTAGACGGTGAGGTAGTAGAAGACGTCCTCGCCGTGCGGGTGCTCCTCGGAGCCGCCGTACATCCGGCGCAGGCCGTCCTTGACGATGTGCGCGATCTCGAAGCCGAAGGCCGGGTCGTACGCCACGCACGCCGGGTTGGTCGAGGCGAGCAGCTGGGAGTGGCCGTCCGCGTGCTGAAGCCCCTCACCGGTCAGGGTCGTGCGGCCGGCGGTCGCACCCAGCACGAAACCGCGCGCCAGCTGGTCGGCCATCTGCCAGAACTGGTCGCCCGTGCGCTGGAAACCGAACATCGAGTAGAAGACGTACACCGGGATCAGCGGCTCGCCGTGCGTGGCGTACGCCGAGCCCGCCGCGATCAGCGACGCCGTGCAGCCGGCCTCGGAGATGCCGTCGTGCAGCATCTGGCCGGTCGGCGACTCCTTGTAGGCGAGCAGCAGCTCCCGGTCCACGGACTCGTACTGCTGGCCCAGCGGGTTGTAGATCTTCGCGCTCGGGAAGAAGGAGTCCATGCCGAACGTGCGGTACTCGTCCGGCGCGATCAGCACGAACCGCTTGCCGAGCTCCTTGTCCCGCATGAGGTCCTTCAGCAGCCGTACGAACGCCATGGTGGTGGCGATCGACTGGTTGCCCGACCCCTTCTTCACGGTCGCGTACGTCTTGTCGTCCGGCAGCGCGAGCGGCTTGGAGCGCACCACCCGGGTCGGCACATAGCCGCCGCACTGCTTGCGGCGGTCGTGCATGTACTGGATCTCCTCGGAGTCGCGCCCCGGGTGGTAGTACGGCGGGGCGCCGCTCTCCAGCTCCTTGTCGGAGATCGGCAGGTGCAGCCGGTCGCGGAAGCGCTTGAGGTCGTCGACCGTCAGCTTCTTCATCTGGTGCGTGGCGTTGCGGCCCTCGAAGTTCGGCCCCAGCGTCCAGCCCTTGATCGTCTTCGCCAGGATGACCGTCGGCTGCCCCTTGTGCTCCTTGGCCGCCTTGAACGCCGCGTAGATCTTGCGGTGGTCGTGACCGCCGCGCCCCAGGTGCAGGATCTGGTCGTCGGTCATGTTCTCGACCATGGCGCGCAGCCGGTGGTCGTCGCCGAAGAAGTGCTCGCGGATGTACGCGCCGGACTCGGTGGCGTACGTCTGGAACTGGCCGTCCGGGGTGGTGTTCATCCGGTTGACCAGCACGCCGTCGCGGTCCTGGGCGAGCAGCGGGTCCCAGCTGCGGTCCCAGATCAGCTTGATCACGTTCCAGCCGGCGCCGCGGAAGACCGACTCCAGCTCCTGGATGATCTTGCCGTTGCCGCGCACCGGGCCGTCCAGGCGCTGCAGGTTGCAGTTGACCACGAAGGTCAGGTTGTCCAGGCCCTCGCGCGCGGCGATGGACAGCTGGCCCAGCGACTCCGGCTCGTCCATCTCGCCGTCGCCGAGGAAGGCCCACACATGGGACTTGGAGGTGTCGGCGATGCCGCGCGCCTCCATGTAGCGGTTCATCCGCGCCTGGTAGATCGCGCCGATCGGGCCGAGGCCCATGGAGACCGTCGGGAACTCCCAGAAGTCCGGCATGGAGCGCGGGTGCGGGTAACTGGACAGGCCGTCGGGATACTTCGACTTCTCCTGGCGGAAGCCGTCCAGCTGGTCGGCGGTGAGCCGGTCGAGCAGGTACGCGCGCGCGTAGATGCCCGGCGAGGCGTGCCCCTGGAAGAAGACCTGGTCGCCGCCGTCGCCCTCGTCCTTGCCGCGGAAGAAGTGGTTGAAGCCCACGTCGTACAGCGAGGCGGAGGAGGCGAACGTGGCGATGTGCCCGCCGACGCCGATCCCGGGCCGCTGCGCCCGCGAGACCATCACCGCGGCGTTCCAGCGGGTGGCGTTGAGGATCTTGCGCTCGATCTCCTCGTTGCCGGGGAAGAACGGCTCGTCCTTGGTGGCGATCGTGTTCACGTAGTCCGTGCTGCGCATCTCGGGCACGGCCACGCGCTTCTCGCGGGCCCGCTCGATCAGCCGCAGCATCAGATAGCGCGCCCGCTCCCGGCCGCGCTCGTCGATGGCGGCGTCGAGCGAGTCGAGCCACTCCTGGGTCTCTTCGGGGTCGAAGTCGGGGACCTGACTCGGAAGGCCGCCAATGATGATCGGTGTGCGATCGGAACCGGAAGCCACGCTGATCCTTACCTGTCGAAGGAGCCTGTCGAAAGGGACCTGTCCAGATCTGTTCACAGGGCTGTGTTGACGCCGCCCCCATCGTCCACCCCGGGTGGGGCACACGTCATCTCCGACGCCGTCCCTACCGAAAGGTAACCAGCGGTGACCAAGGGGGCGCCCGGGGGTGGGAAACTCATTCGAGTCTCGTACCCACAGACGGTTCCCAAACGCCCAAAGGGGGCAGAAAGGTGTGGTGTACGTCACCTGGGCCTGGGATCGTGTGCCGTAGGTTGCGGCGACACGGCCAGGATCGTCACCGTTTCGGCGGTCTGAACCGCCGGGTACTTGCGCGATCCGTCCCGCCCGTGTGGACTACGGCCAATGCTTCGCGCACGCGCGTGGCTGAGATATTCACCAAGACATGATCAGGAGGCACCCCGTGAGCGCGACCGCGGACCACGCGGAGGAGCGGACGAACCCTGCCGCCAGGCTGGGGTTCCAGCCCGGGCAGGTGGTCCAGGAGATCGGCTACGACGACGACGTCGACCAGGAGCTCCGCGAGGCCATCGAGGAAGCCATCGAGGGCGACCTGATGGACGAGGACTACGACGACGTGGCCGACGCCGTTGTGCTGTGGTTCCGTGACGACGACGGCGACCTGACGGATGCGCTGGTGGATGCCACCACGTACATCGAAGAGGGCGGCGCGATCCTGCTCCTCACGCCGAAGACCGGCCGTTCGGGATACGTCGAGCCCAGTGACATCTCGGAAGCCGCCACCACGGCGGGGCTGACGGCGTCCAAGAGCGTCAGCGTGGGCAAGGACTGGAGCGGCAGCCGGCTGGCCACGCCGAAGGCGGCCAAGTCCAAGCGGTAGACCATGTGCCCGGGCGGGCCGGCCGACGCCGGCCCGCCCCTGGGCCTGCCGTCGTCCCCGTGTGATCGCCTCGTAGGGTGGAGTCCGGCGTTTCACCCGAACAGCGCACCGAAAGGGACGTACCACGATGGCGATCCAGGTCGGCGACAAGGCCCCCGACTTCGAGCTCAAGGACAACCACGGCCGGACCGTGAAGCTGTCCGACTTCCACGGCAGCAAGAACGTCGTCCTGATCTTCTACCCGTTCGCCTTCACCGGCGTGTGCACCGGCGAACTGTGCGAGGTCCGCGACAACCTGCCGCAGTTCTCCGACCGCGACACCCAGGTGCTCGCCGTCTCCAACGACTCCATCCACACCCTGCGCGTCTTCGCCGAGCAGGAGGGCCTGGAGTACCCGCTGCTCAGCGACTTCTGGCCGCACGGCGAGGTCTCCCGCGCCTACGGCGTCTTCGCCGAGGACAAGGGCTGCGCGGTGCGCGGCACCTTCGTCATCGACAAGGAGGGCGTCGTCCGCTGGACGGTCGTCAACGGCCTGCCCGACGCCCGCGACCTGAGCGAGTACGTCAAGGCCCTCGACACCCTCTGACCACGCCGGCCCCCCGCGTCGCCCGTCCGGCCCCACACCCGGTGATTTCCGGGTGCCAGGGCCTGCGGCGGGCGGGAACCCGTCACTAGGATCGGTTCGTTGATCCGATGTCACAGCACGACGGGGCTCCCCGCCCCCGAACACCAATGGAGGACTCGTGGGAGTCAGCCTCAGCAAGGGCGGCAACGTATCGCTGACGAAGGAGGCCCCGGGCCTGACCGCCGTCATCGTGGGTCTGGGCTGGGACGTGCGCACCACCACCGGCACCGACTTCGACCTGGACGCCAGCGCACTGCTGCTGAACAACTCCGGCAAGGTCGCCAGCGACCAGCACTTCGTCTTCTTCAACAACCTCAAGAGCCCCGACGGCTCCGTGGAGCACACCGGTGACAACCTCACCGGTGAGGGCGAGGGTGACGACGAGCAGATCAAGGTCAATCTGGCCGGCGTCCCGGCCGACGTGGAGAAGATCGTCTTCCCGGTCTCCATCTACGACGCCGAGAACCGCCAGCAGTCCTTCGGCCAGGTGCGCAACGCCTTCATCCGCGTCGTCAACCAGGCCAACCAGCAGGAGATCGCCCGCTACGACCTGAGCGAGGACGCCTCCACCGAGACGGCGATGGTCTTCGGCGAGCTCTACCGGCACGGCGCGGAGTGGAAGTTCCGCGCCATCGGCCAGGGCTACGCCTCGGGCCTGCGCGGCATCGCGCAGGACTTCGGCGTCAACGTCTGACGTCGAGACCATCGCCTGAACGTCACCGTCCGGCGCCGCGCGGTTTGCGCGCGGCGCCGGACGCGCAAGACATCCACACAGGCACCACCAGGGGAGGACCAGCACATGGGCGTCACGCTCGCCAAGGGGGGCAACGTCTCCCTGTCCAAGGCCGCACCGAACCTCACCCACATCATGGTCGGGCTCGGCTGGGACGCGCGCTCCACCACCGGCGCGCCCTTCGACCTGGACGCCAGCGCGCTGCTGTGCGGCGCCGGCAACCGGGTCCTCGGCGACGAGTGGTTCGTCTTCTACAACCAGCTCAAGAGCCCGGACGGCTCGGTGGAGCACACCGGGGACAACCTCACCGGTGAGGGCGAGGGCGACGACGAGTCGATCCTCGTCGACCTCGCGAAGGTGCCCGCCCACTGCGAGAAGATCGTCTTCCCGGTCTCCATCCACATGGCCGACGAGCGCGGCCAGACCTTCGGCCAGGTCTCCAACGCCTTCATCCGCGTCGTCAACCAGGCCGACGGCCAGGAGCTCGCCCGCTACGACCTCAGCGAGGACGCCTCCACCGAGACCGCCATGATCTTCGGCGAGGTCTACCGGTACCAGGGCGAATGGAAGTTCCGGGCCGTGGGACAGGGGTACGCGTCGGGGCTGCGGGGCATCGCTCTAGACTTCGGGGTCAATGTTTCGTAAAGCCGAGTGCGGCGCGGGGGAGCAGCCGCTCCCCCTCCTCGCCTCGCTCGGGGGGACCCCCGACACAGGATTGGGTAGCCAGTGCTTCTGAAAACCTTCGGCTGGTCGTTCGCGGTCACCGCGGTCGGGCTGGTCGCGGCGGTCTTCTACGGGGGGTGGGAGGCCTTCGGCATCGTGGCGATCCTCTCCATCCTCGAGATCTCGCTGTCCTTCGACAACGCGGTGGTCAACGCCGGAATCCTGAAGAAGATGAATGCCTTCTGGCAGAAGATCTTCCTCACCGTCGGCGTCCTCATCGCGGTCTTCGGCATGCGCCTGGTCTTCCCCGTGGTGATCGTCGCGATCAGCGCGAAGATGGGCCCCATCGAGGCCGTCGACCTCGCCCTGAACAACAAGGACCGCTACCAGCAACTGGTCACCGACGCGCACCCGGCGATCGCCGCGTTCGGTGGCATGTTCCTGCTGATGATCTTCCTCGACTTCATCTTCGAGGACCGGGACATCCAGTGGCTGCGCTGGATCGAGCGGCCGCTGGCCAAGCTCGGCAAGGTCGACATGCTGTCGGTCTGCATCTCCCTGATCGTCCTGCTGATCACCTCCTTCACCTTCGCCACCCACGCCCACCAGCACGGCGGCGCCCACGCCGACAAGGCGCAGACGGTCCTCATCGCCGGTATCGCCGGCCTGATCACCTACATGATCGTCGGCGGTCTGTCCGGCTACTTCGAGGACAAGCTCGAAGAGGACGAGGAACGCGAGCACGAGGAGGAGGAACAGGCCGAACGCACCGGCAAACCGCGCAACGCGGTCAAGCTGGCCGGCCAGGCCGCGTTCTTCATGTTCCTCTACCTGGAGGTCCTGGACGCGTCCTTCTCCTTCGACGGCGTGATCGGCGCGTTCGCCATCACCAACGACATCGTGCTCATGGCCCTCGGTCTCGGCATCGGCGCGATGTACGTCCGTTCGCTCACCGTCTACCTGGTCCGCCAGGGCACCCTCGACGACTACGTCTACCTGGAGCACGGCGCCCACTACGCCATCGGCGCCCTCGCCATCCTGCTGCTGGTCACCATCCAGTACCAGATCAACGAGGTCATCACCGGCCTGGTCGGCGTCATCCTGATCGCCTGGTCCTTCTGGTCCTCCGTCCGCCGCAACAAGGCCCTCGCGGCGGCCGAGGGCGGAGCCGGCTCGGACGACAAGACCGAGATCTCCTCCGGGGTGTGACCACCTCCCCGGCGAGGGAACGCTTCACGGCGGGGCGGCGTGCAGGACACATCTCCTGCGGCCGTCCCGCCGGTCTGTGCCGTGACACCTGGGGGCGGGAATGGGATTCTTCGACGGGCTGCTGGGCGGGCGTGCCGCCGACTTCGACTCGGGCAGCGCCGGGACCAACGCGATAGAGCTGACCAAACGGCACCGCCAGGTCTCCCTCACCCAGCAGGGCGCCGCCACCGGCAACCTGCGGGTCAACCTCACCTGGCGGATGCGCACCTCCGACATCGGCGGCCCCCAGCGCGAGAGCCTGCTGCGCCACCCCTTCAAGGCCCTCAAACCGCCGGAGGTCCTCGGCCACAGCCAGTCCATGGTCAACGTCGACCTCGACCTGGGCTGCCTGTACGAGCTGACCGACGGCACCAAGGGCGTCGTCCAGCCGCTCGGCGGCTTCCTCGGCGACGTCAACGCACCGCCGTACGTGAAAATCACCGGCGACGACCGGTTCGGGTCCGGCTCGGGGGAGACGATGTACGTCAACCTCGACCACCGCGAGGACATCAAACGGCTGCTCGTCTTCGTCTACATCTACGACCAGACGCCCGCCTTCGACCGCACACACGCCATCGTCACGCTGTACCCGAGCAACGGGCCCCGCATCGAGATCGGCCTCGACGAGCGGCACCCGCAGGCCCGCTCCTGCGCCGTGGTGATGATCGAGAACGTGAAGGGGGAGCTGATCGTCCGCCGCGAGGTGAAGTTCGTCTACGGCTTCCAGGGCGAGATCGACCGGCTCTACGGCTGGGGGCTGCAGTGGGGCCGGGGCTACAAGACGAAGGCCGAGCGCTGAGCGGGCCGCGGCCGCACACCCGGGGCCGGGGCGCGAGCGGCCGCCCCCTGCGCGCGGGAGCGGTGGCCGGCTCCCGGCCGGCCGGGAACGCTCAGCGGCCGATGAACTGCGGACCCATCGGCGGCAGCCGGAAGTCCCCGTCGGGCGCGGCGGCCGCCGGCTGCGGGTAGCCGTAGCTGCCCGGCGCCGCCGCCGGGGGATAGCCGTACGCCGGCTCCCCCTGCGGATAGCCGTACGCCGGCACCGGGGCCGTCGCCGGGGGCTGCTGCGGATAGCCGTACCCCGGCTGGGTCGGCACCGCCGACGGCTGCTCCGGCGGCAGCGGCTGCGACCCCGGCGAGACGGCGGCCGGTGCGGTGGACGCCTGCCCGGCCTCCGCCGCCGGAGCGGGCGCGGAATCCTCTCCCGCCGCGGGCGCGGCCTCCTCCGACTCGTCCACCGAGATGCCGAAGTCCGTCGCCAGGCCCTTCAGCCCGTTCGAATAGCCCTCGCCGAGCGCCCGGAACTTCCAGCCCTCGCCCCGCCGGTACAGCTCCCCGCAGATCAGCGCCGTCTCCTGCCCGGTCTCCGGCCGGATCGCGAACGACGCCAGCGCCTCACCGTCCGCCGCCGACGCGTCGTACACCAGGATGCTCAGATCCCGCACCCGCTCGAAGGCCACCCCGTCCGCGGAGGCGACCAGCAGGATGCGGGACACGCCCGCCTCCACACCCGTCAGCTCCGTCTGGATCGTGTCGGTCAGGGCGTCGGCCAGCCGCTTCTTGCCCAGCCGCCACACCACCCCCGACGGATGCCGCGGCTGGTTGTAGAACACGAAGTCCTCGTCGGAACGCACACGGCCGTCCGGACCCAGCAGCAGCGCCGAGGCGTCCACGTCCGGCACGCCCTGCCCGGGCGTCCAGCGCAGGACGGCACGGACCGTCGTGGCCTGGACCGGGACGTTCGACCCCTTCAGCATCGCGTGCGTCATGCCGTCATCCTGCCTTCTGAGTCCTGTCCACGACAACGCGGGGTCGCACCCGCCCCGACCCGGCGCGGCCTCCGTCCCGTTACTTGAAATTCATGCCCCGCGGGAACTCGGGACATGGATCCGTACGTACTATTACCGGCCACCTTCTACCGCATCCACAGGCCAGATCCTTGCGCCCCGGGGGAGTTACATGCGTCATTTCGGGCACATCGCCCCTGAGGTGCGGGAGCGCCTCTTCCACCGCCAGCCCTGCGAGTTCACCACCGGCTCCCCGGCCCGGCTGCTGTCCGCCGCGCTCGGCGCCACCCTGTACAGCCCGGCGACCCGGCCGCAGCTGGCCGCCGACATCCGCAAGCAGGCCGCGCGCGGCGTCGTGTCGATGGTGCTGTGCCTGGAGGACTCCATCAACGACGAGGACGTCCCGCACGGCGAGGACAACCTCGTCCGCCAGTTCGCCGACCTCGACGCCCACCCCGGCGAGGACCTGCCCCTGCTGTTCATCCGCGTCCGCACCCCCCAGCAGATCCCCGACCTGGTCCGCCGGCTCGGACCCACCGTCCGCCTGCTGTCCGGCTTCGTGTTCCCGAAGTTCACCGAGGAACGCGGCATCCCCTTCCTGGAGGCCCTCGCCGTCGCCGAGGCCGACTGCGGCCACCGCCTGTTCGCCATGCCGGTCCTGGAATCCCCCGAGCTGCTCTACCGCGAGTCCCGCGTGGAGACCCTGGAGGGCATCTTCCGCTCCGTCGACAAGTACCGCGACCGCGTCCTCGCCCTGCGCCTCGGCGTCACCGACTTCTGCTCCAGCTACGGCCTGCGCCGCGCCCCCGACATGACCGCCTACGACGTCCAGATCGTCGCCTCCGTCATCGCCGACGTCGTGAACATGCTCGGCCGCGCCGACGGCACCGGCTTCACCGTCACCGGACCCGTCTGGGAGTACTTCCGCGTCTCCGAGCGCATGTTCAAGCCGATGCTGCGCACCAGCCCCTTCCTGGAGGGGCAGGCCGTCGAACTGCGCGAGAGACTGATCGAGCACGCCATGGACGGACTGCTGCGGGAGATCACCCTCGACCAGGCCAACGGCCTGCTCGGCAAGACCTGCATCCACCCCTCCCACGTGCTGCCGGTGCACGCGCTGTCCGTCGTCAGCCACGAGGAGTACAGCGACGCCCAGGACATCCTCAGACCCGAACGCGACGGCGGGGGCGTCCTGAGGTCGGCCTACACCAACAAGATGAACGAAGTGAAGCCGCACCGCGCCTGGGCCGAGCGCACCCTGCTGCGCGCCGAGGTCTTCGGCGTCGCGGGCGAAGGCGTCAGCTTCGTGGAACTGCTCGCCGCCGGCATACCCGGCCGATGACACAGGGACGGATGAGAAACGCAGTGAACAACGGGGTCTGGTCCGGGACCTGGGTCGCCGAGCGGCTCGGCGTCGAACTCGTCGGCGACGACGAACTGACCGAGCTGCTGGGGCTCGCGCTGCGCCGCAACCCCAAGCGCGCACACCTGCTCGTCTCCCACGTGCTCGGCAAGCACGTCCCGCAGTCCCCGTCCGTCGTCCACGGCTCCGGGCTCGCCCTCGGCCGGCGGGTACGGGACCTGCTCGGCCCCGCCGAAGCGGCCCGCGCCGTCGTCCTCGGCTACGCCGAGACGGCCACCGGCCTCGGCCACTGCGTCGCCGACGGCCTCGGCAGCGCCCCCTACCTGCACTCCACCCGCCGCCCCGTGCCCGGCGTCCCCCAGGCCGGCGGCTTCGAGGAGTCCCACTCCCACGCCACCACCCACCTGCTGCTGCCCGAGGACCCGGCCCTGCTCGCCGGGGACGGCCCGCTGGTCCTCGTCGACGACGAGTTCTCCACCGGCAACACCGTCCTCAACACCATCCGCGACCTCCACGCACGCCACCCGCGCCGGCGGTACGTCGTCGTCGCCCTGGTCGACATGCGCTCACCGCAGGACGCCGGCCGCCTGGACGCCTTCGCCGGGGAGATCGGCGCACGGGTGGACCTGGTGGCAGCGGCCTCGGGCACCGTGAAGCTGCCGCAGGACGTCCTGCACAAGGGACGGGAACTCGTCGCGCGGCACGAGGCGGGGGCGCGCGACGGTGACATGGGCGGCTCCGCCCCGAACGCCCTGCACGGTCGCCTCACCCGAGTCGATCTGCGCTGGCCCGCCGGCCTCCCCGACGGCGGCCGCCACGGCTTCACCCCCACCCACCGCAGGCGCCTGGACGCCGCCCTGCCGGCGATGGCGGCCCGCCTCGCCGACGCGATACCCGGCACGGCGCGCCGCGTCCTCGTCCTCGGCACCGAGGAGCTGATGTACGCCCCCCTGCGCCTCGCCCGCGAACTGGAGCAGATCACCGACGCCGAGGTGCGCTACTCCACCACCACCCGCTCACCCGTCCTCGCCGTCGACGACCCCGGCTACGCCATCCGCACCCGCCTGGTCTTCCCCGCCCACGACGACCCCGCCGACGGCCCCGGCGAGCGCTACGCCTACAACGTCGCCGGCGCCGGCTTCGACACGATCGTCGCCGTCGTCGACTCCGCCGGCGCCACGCCCGCCCTGCGCGCCCCCGGCGGCCTGCTCGACCGGCTCGCCGCGCACACCCCGCACGTGGTCCTCACCGTCGTACCGTCGTACGTCCCCGAGTCCGCGACCGCCCCCGAAAGGCCCCCGATGCTGCCCGAGCCCCTCCGCGGCCCCGCCTTCTCCTGCTACGCGCCCGACGAGGTCGGCTGGCTGCTGCAGGACCTCTCGGACGTCACCCTGGAGGCGCCGACCGAGGAACGCGAGGAGGCCATCCAGAGCGGCGGCGCCCACTACGCCGAGTCGCTGCCCGTGGAGTACCAGCCCAGCGAGCAGTACCAGACCCTCTTCCACCAGGCCCTGGACGCCTCCGCCGCCCGCATCGCACACGCCGTCGGCGTCGTCACCGAGACCGTCGTCGCCGAACGGTCCCCGCGCCCCGTCCTCGTCTCCCTCGCCCGCGCCGGCACCCCCGTCGGCGTCCTCATGCGCCGCTGGGCCCAGCACCGGCACGGCCTGGACCTGCCGCACTACGCCGTGTCCATCGTCCGCGGCCGCGGCATCGACGCCAACGCGCTGCGCTGGCTCGCCGCCCACCACGACCCCTCCGACGTCGTCTTCGTCGACGGCTGGACCGGCAAGGGCGCCATCACCCGCGAACTCGCCGACGCCATAAGCGAGTTCGAGAAGACCCACGGCATCACCGGCTTCGACCCCGAGATCGCCGTCCTCGCCGACCCCGGCTCCTGCGTGCGCACCTACGGCACCCGCGAGGACTTCCTCATCCCCTCCGCCTGCCTCAACTCCACCGTCTCCGGCCTCATCTCGCGCACCGTCCTGCGCGCCGACCTCGTCGGCCCGCACGACTACCACGGCGCCAAGTTCTACCGCGAACTCGCCGGCGCCGACGTCTCCGGCGCCTTCCTCGACGCCGTCTGCGCCCGCTTCCCCGAGGTCGCCGACACCGTCGACGCCGCCGCCAAGGAACTCCTCGCCGCCGACCGCACCCCCACCTGGGCGGGCTGGGCCGCCGTCGAACGCATCAGCGAGGAGTACGGCATCCACGACGTCAACCTCGTCAAACCCGGCGTCGGCGAGACCACCCGGGTACTGCTGCGCCGCGTACCGTGGAAGATCCTCGCCCGGCAGGACGCCGGCCCCGACCTCGACCACGTCCGCCTGCTCGCCGCACAGCGCGGCGTCCCCGTGGAGGAGGTCGGCGACCTCCCCTACACCTGCGTCGGACTGATCCACCCCCGGTACACGCGCGGCGCGACCGGCGCCGACGGCAAGGCGGTGACGGGCTGATGCGCACCCTGGTGGCGAGCGACCTCGACCGCACGCTGATCTACTCCTCGGCGGCCCTCGCGCTGACCATGCCCGACGCCCGCGCACCACGCCTGCTGTGCGTCGAGGTCCACGAGAGCAAACCCCTGTCGTACCTGACCGAGACCGCCGCCCAACTGCTCACCGACCTCGGCGACACGGCCGTCTTCGTCCCCACGACCACCCGCACCCGCAAGCAGTACCAGCGCATCAACCTGCCCGGCCCGCCGCCCCCGTACGCCATCTGCGCCAACGGCGGACACCTCCTCGTCGACGGCGTCTGTGACCCCGACTGGCACCGGCAGGTCACCGACCGCCTGGCCGGCGAGTGCGCGCCCCTGGCCGAGATCCAGGACCACCTGCTGCGCACCGCCGACCCCGTCTGGGTCCGCAAGCACCGCACCGCCGAGGACCTCTTCGCCTACCTCGTCGTCGAACGCGACCTGCTGCCCGGGGAATGGGTGAAGGAACTCGCCGCCTGGGCCGAACCCCGCGGCTGGACGGTCTCCCTGCAGGGCCGCAAGATCTACGCCGTACCCCGGCCGCTGACCAAGAGCGCCGCGGTACGCGAGGTCGCCCGCCGCACGGGCGCCGCCCTCACCCTGGCCGCCGGCGACTCCCTGCTGGACGCCGACCTTCTGCTCGCCGCCGACCGCGGCTGGCGCCCCGGCCACGGCGAACTCGCCGACGAGGGCTGGACGGCCCCCCACATCACGGCACTGCCGGAGCGGGGGGTACTGGCGGGGGAACGCATCCTGCGGGAGTTCCTGAAGACGGCGCGCAAGACGACCCCGTAACGACAAGGACCCGGGGGCCGCAGCCCCCGGGGTACTCACCCGCAGCAGCCCCCGCCGCAGCAACCGCCCCCGCCGCCCGCTCCGGCGCGGGGCGCGGGCGCGGCGGCCGACGCGGTACCGCCCACCGCCACCGTCGACAGCAACTTCACCGTGTCGTCGTGCCCGGCAGGACACGACGCCGGCGCGGAGGACTCCGCCATGGGCCGGCTCAGCTCGAAAGTGTCACCACAGGTACGGCACCGATACTCATAGCGAGGCATGCCCACAGACTAACCGGCGTCCCCGCCGCGCAGAACGGACAGGCGTGCCGGTCCGACGGGCGCGCCGGTTCGGCAGACAAGGCGCGTGCCGGCCCCGCCGTACTGACCGGCGTACAGGCGACGACGCACCACTGACCGGCGGGCCGGCCCCGCACCACTAACCGGCGTGATGCCCCCGCTCCTCGCGGATCAGGGCGACGACCCGCGCCACCGACTCCCGCACCGCCTCCGTCTCCGTCAGGAAGTGCCAGTAGTCGGGATGCCGCCCGCCCTCCAGCGAGGCCACCGCGCGCTCCAGCCGCGCCACCGCCTCGTCCAGCGGCCCGGCATGCCGCGGATCCGGCGTCGTCCGGCCCGTCATGGCCAGCCGCTGCGCGTCCCGGATCGCGAACCGCGTCCGCTCGATCTCCTGCTGCGGATCCTTCTGCACCGCGTTCAGCCGCCGCAGCCGCTCCCCGGCCGCCGACACGGCCTCGTCGGTCGTGTTCAGCAGCGCCCGCACCGTCGACAGCAGCGCCGTCGCGTCCGCCCACCGCTGCGCGTCCCGCGCGCCCTGCGCCTCGCGCAGCTTCAGCTCCGCCTGCCGCACGTTCTGAGCCGCCTGCTCCGGCACCGGCTGCAGATCCTGCCAGCAGGCCACCGTGAACCGCCGCCGCAGCTCGCTCAGCACCGGCTCCACCTGCCCGGCCCGCGTGGTCAGCGCCTGCGCCCGGGTCCGCAGCGACACCAGCCGGTGGTCGATCTCCGCCGCCCGCTCCGGCAGCCGCTCGGCCTCCGCCCGGATCGCCCCCGCCTCCCGCGCCACCCGCTCCGCGCGCTCCAGCGTGGCCGCCACCCCGTGCTGCCCGGCCCCCTGATTCAGCTTCGTCAGCTCCGGCGACAGCGCGGCGAGCCGCGCCGCGAGATCGTCGGCACGCAACCCCGCCTGCCGTACGGCGTCCAGCGCGCCGGTCGCCGCCAGCAGCCCCTGCCGGGCCCGCTCCACGGCCGGAGCGACCCGCGCCAGCTGCGTCTCCGCCTTGCCCAGCAGCGGCCCGAGCCCCTCACCGAACCGGTCCAGATCCCCCTTGACCCGCTGCAACTCCTCCCGGGCCCGCGTCAGCTCCGTGCGCGCCCGCGCGGCGGCGGACGCCTCCAGGTCGTCCCGGTCCAGGTCATGGGCGTCCACGGCCGTGATGTACTGCTGCGACACCTCGTCGATGCGCTGCCCCAGCGCGGCGAAGTCGGCGACGGCCCGGCGGGCGGCCGGCGAGTCGTCCACGGCCGTGATCGTCTCCACCGAGATCCGCAGGTCCCGCTGGGCGGTGTCCAGTTCGTAGAAAGCGGCGGCGGCGGCGTCCTTCGCGGCCTGCGCCTCGGCCCGCTGGCTCTCCGCCCGCCCGCCGAACCAGCGCCGCGTACCCCCGCCGGCGAAGGCGGCCGGCAGCGCCAGCACCGCCACGAGCGGCAGGGCGACCAGCGTCAGCGTGTCCCGCACGGCACGCGCGGACGACCCCGACGGCGACGAGTAAGGCTGCGCTGGTGTCGCCGTCACATCCCTCTCCCGTACTGCGTTCGACCCGGCCCGATGTCATTGTCCCACCGGTGGAAGACGAACACACGGGCCGGTCAGTTCGCCGACCGCACCGCGATTTTCCCGTCCTGGGTCCGCACGGAGACGACATGCGCGCTCGCGTCGTCCCGCGGCACGGACACATGCACGCTCCCGTCGTCCGTCGCGGTCGTGAGCCGGTAGCGCGCCGACGGCAGCGCCAGTGTCACGGACCCGTCGTCACTGACGGCCTCCACCCGGTCCGGCACGGCGCTCAGCCGCACGTCCACCGACCCGTCCTGGGTCCGCGCCCGCACGTCGGCGGAGGCGACCTCGGCCCGCACGGAACCGTCGTCGCTGCGCAGCGACAGCGGCCCGGAAGAGTCGGTGACGTGCACCGACCCGTCCTCGGTCCGCACGCTCAGCGCGTCCCGGAACCCACGGACCCGCACACTGCCGTCCCTGTCCTCCACCCGGACGGCGACCCCGCGCGGCACCTCGATCCGGTGCCGGGCCGCGCAGTCGGCGACCAAGCCCGAGCAGTGCATCCGCAGCACCAGCCGGTCGTCCTTCATCGCCCAGGTCACCTCGGGCTTCCCGCCCAGCACGACGGACGCCTCGAACCACCGCGTCACCCGCACGCCCCGACCGGCCTTCCCGTCGACGGCGACGATCTCCAACGCCGAGTCGTCCGAGTCCACGGTCAACGTCGGCCCCCGCAACGCGAAACTCCGCTGCTCGGGCTCCTTGTCGTCCCCCGGCGAAGCACACCCGGCAACCCCCGCGACCAGGACGGCGACCATCGCAGCCCCCACGCCACCCCGCACCCAAGCCCCCACGCCCACTCCCCCCGACCGCCCCGATCGGGGCCCCGACAACACCCCACCGACCCTAGGCACCCCCCACCCCTCACACGATCCGGCTCCCTCCCGCATCCCGCCGGGGGACAACCCCCGGGCGGCCGGTGAAGGGGAGGGAGGCGGGCGTCCTGGTGCCGAACGGGTGACTTCCCGCGCGGAGAGTCGTTGCACGAGGCGAACGGACCTTCGGACGTCGTCAGGGGCTGCGGATGGGCACACCACGGCAGGTGGCAGCGCCGCTCGTGGTGCCCGCTCCCGCAGGCGTGACGATCCGGACGCGGCTGCGGCTCACGCCCGCGGACGAGACGGTGCTGACCGAGGTGGGCGGGTTCCTCGGCTCGTTGGCGTCGCAGGACCTCGCCGTGCGCGCGCGGTCCGGCACCGCCCACGACGCGGACTCGTGGCCCGACCGCAAACGGCTCCTGACCGCCCGGTCGTCGTCACGGTGGGCCGGCAGCATCACCAGGGCGACACACGACCAGTGGGCGTCGGCGCGACGCGCCCAGGCGGCCGAGCGGGCCTGGCTGCGCGGCGAGATCACGCGGATCCGCGCCCGGCTGTCCCGGCCGCTCGGCGCCAAGGCCGACAAGCGTTGCGGCCTGCCGCGTGGCTATGCCACCCGATCCGAGTGGCACGGCAAGTCCCGCAGGCTGAGCGCCCTGCAGGACCGGCTGGCCGCCGTGGAGGCGGACTGGGCGGCGGGCAGCGTGCACGTGGTGCGCGGCGGCAAGAGGCTCGCCCGCCTGCGCCACCGCCTGGGCGACGCCGGGCTCGGCGCGCCGGACTGGCGCAAGCGCTGGCAGGCCGCGCGCATGTTCCTGGCAGCGGACGGGGAGTCCGGGAAGCGCTTCGGCAACGAGACGATCCGCGTGACCGACGCCGGACAGCTCTCGCTCAAACTCCCCAGGCCCCTGGCACACCTGGCCAACGCCCCCCACGGCCGGTACGTCCTGGACGGCGCGGTGGCTTTCCGGCACCGGGCCGGGGAGTGGCGGGACCGCATCACAGCGGACCGGGCCGTGGCATACCGCATCCAGCACGACGCCGTGCGCGGCCGCTGGTACCTGACCGCCTCCTGGCAGCGTCCGGCCGCTCCCGTTCCGCCCCTGCGCGCCGTGCTGGCCCGCGGTGTGCTCGCCGTGGACATGAACGACGACCATCTCGCCGCCTGGCACCTCGACGCACACGGCAATCCGGTCGGTGCGCCCCGCCGGTACGTCTACGACCTCTCGGGCGGCGCCTCGCACCGGGATGCCCAGATCCGGCACGCGCTGACCCGGCTGTTGCACCACGCCCGGCGCTGCGGGGTCGGGGCCGTGGCGATCGAGGATCTGGACTTCGCCGACGGGACCAGCCGCGAACAGCACGGCCGGAGCAAGCAGTTCCGCCGGCTGGTCTCGCGTTTCCCCACCGCCGGGCTCAGAGGGCGGCTGGTGTCGATGGCGGCCGACCGGGGCTTCGCGATCGTCGCGGTGGACCCGGCGTACACCTCGCAGTGGGGGGCTCGGCACTGGCAGAAGCCCCTGTCGACGCCCGCACGCGAGATCACCCGCCACGACGCGGCCGCCGTGGCGATCGGACGGCGTGCGCTCGGCGTTCCGATCCGGCGTCGGACGGCACCGCCCCCACGGGACCGGAGGGATCCCGCGGGGCATCGGACCGTCCAGGCCGGACCGGAGGGCCGGGCGCACGAGGGACCCCGCCCCCGCCTTCCCGGACCACGGACACGATCCGTGCCGCCCGGACGCGGTGCGAACGCGGGCGACCAGCGTGCCCAGGACCACTCGGGGTGCGCGGTCGAGCAGGCGTCCCGGTCGCGGGGCGCACCGTCGCTCGATCCTTGAGGACACGGCTGCGTCTGTGCCCGCCCCACGGGTTTGCGGGACACGGCCCGGGACAATGTAGGCTGTCGGCTTGTTCCGGGTGCGTAGCTCAGTGGTAGAGCGCCTGCCTTACAAGCAGGATGTCGGCGGTTCGAAACCGTCCGCGCCCACCGGATCGAGGGCCTTCGGGTGATACCCGGGGGCCCTTTGTCGTGTTCCGGGGGTCGTGGGGCGCGGTGGGTGGGGCTGCTGCTTACGATGTGGCGCGTGGGACGGTTCGAGTGGGTGACTTCCGGGCGGCCGCGGGTGCGGTCGTGGCGGGTGGTCGCCGTGCTCGGGCTGCTGGTCGGGTTGCTGGGCATGCATGCGCTGGCGCCCGGGGGCGGCATGCCGGGGGCCCATGAGCATCAGCGCGTGCGGGAGACCGTCGCCGTCGTGGCCGGGGACGGGTGTTCCGGGGACGACGGGCACTGCGGGGGCGGGCATGTACGGCATGCCGACGCCACCTGTGCCTCCGCCGCCGTGAGCGGTGGGCCCGTGCTGCCCGCGCCGGTCGCCGACCCGGGGCCCGTCGTCGTACCGGACGACGCCGTGTGTGGGTACGTCGGTGCCGCGCCCGACGGGGCTCGTGCCCCGCCCTCTCTGGCCGAACTCCAGCTTCTGCGGATCTAGACACCCCCCGTGCCGTGCCGTCGTTTCGCGGCGCGGTGCGTTCGCGTGTCCTCAGACGTTCCGTACTTCCAGCAGGAGTTCCCCCATGAGCTACACCGTCCGTATGTTCGCGCGCCGTGCCGGGCTGGCCGCCGCGGGGGCCAGTGCCGTGTTCCTTCTCGCCGCCTGTGGGGGCGGCAGCGGGGACGACGCCGGGCAGGCCGCTTCCTCCGCGCCCTCCGGTGCGTCCGCGTCCGCTTCCGCCCCGGCCGGTGCCACGGCGCACAACGCGCAGGACGTCGCCTTCGCGCAGGGCATGATCCCGCATCACCGGCAGGCCCTGGAGATGGCCGGGCTGGCGGCCCGGCGCGGGTCGTCCGCCGAGGTCAAGAGCCTCGCCGCGCGGATCGAGAAGGCGCAGGACCCGGAGATCCGGACCATGAGCGGCTGGCTGCGGGCCTGGGGCGAGCAGGTGCCCCAGGACGGCGCCACGGACATGCCCGGCATGGATCACGGCGGCTCGCCGATGCCCGGGATGGATCACGGGGCGGCGCACTCCGGCATGCCGGGGATGATGGGCGAGCAGGACATGGCCGATCTGGAGAAGGCCTCGGGGAAGGACTTCGACCGGATGTTCCTGACCATGATGGTCGAGCACCATCAGGGCGCCCTGGACATGGCCCGGGCCGAGCAGGCCAAGGGCGCCTACGGGCCCGCGAAGAAGACGGCCGGTGACATCGTCACCGGCCAGAGCGCGGAGATCGCGGAGATGAAGCGGCTGCTCGGGCAGAGCTAGCCGTCGGTTTCGGTGTCGCCGGGTGGGGTCTCGTGCGCGTGCTTGAGGCGCGAGCGGGCCTCCATCCGGCTCTCCGGTGCCACCTCCGACCAGTAGCGGTGGGTGGTGACGAACACCGCCAGCTCGTGTTCGCGTCGCCGCAGCTTCTCCACCTCGGCCTGTTCGTCGGCCGTCCAGCCGGGGGAGGCGGGGCGTTCCAGCTTGCGCCAGCCGTTGTCGTCGCTGAAGCCGTCGAGCGGCTCGACCGACCAGGGGAGCCGCTTGAGCAGGGCCGACAGTTCGGCCCGGACCTGATGCAGCTCCTCCTGGCCGGCGAGGAGGTCACTGGGGAAGTCATAGGTCGTAGCCACACGGCAATGCTACGCCTGTTCGAATTACGGCAGCGAGCGGCTTCCGGGGCTTCACTCGAATGAGTGCACGAGTCCCGCGCGTTGTCGCGGGCCCTCCTCGGCCGCTCGCCGCCCGGGCTCAGCCGGCCGTCCCGCCCAGCTCCTTCACCACCCGCGCCGCCACCGGCACGGCCACCCCGTGCCGCCGCGCCGCACGCAGCAACGCGCCGCCGATCGCGTCGAGTTCGAGCGCCCGGCCCGCCTCGGCGTCGCGCTGCATCGAGGACTTCATGCCGGCCGGGAAGGCGTCGTAGCGGGCGAGTGAGGCGGCCGGGTCGCCGGAGCCGCCGCAGGCGCGGCTGACCGCGGCCGTCTCCTCCACCAGCGCGGTCAGCTCGTCGCGGTGGCGGGTGCGCAACTCGCCCATGGGCAGGCCGTGGAGGGTGGTGAGCAGGGCCATGGGCGCGAGGAAGGACATCTTCGCCCACAGGGCGGCGGCCTCGTCGTCCAGGACGCGGGTGGTGACACCGGCGCCGGACAGGTCCGCGGCGAGCCGCGCGAGGCGGTCGCGGGGGACCGGGTCGCCGGTGAGGTCGACCTCGACGAAGTCGGTGCCGTGCTCGATCACGCCGGGCGCGGTCCGGGTCGACTCGACGCGGATGACGGCCGGGGCGACCCGGTCGCGGCGGTAGCGCTCGCGCAGGGCGGCCGGGTGCTCGACGCCGTTGAGGAGCGGCACGAGCAGGCCGTCGCCGAGGGCGGCGGGCGGCACGCGGGTGAGGGCCGCCTCCAGCGCGGTGTGCTTGACGGCGACCAGGCACGCGTCCACCGGCTCGCGCAGCTCGGTGTCCGCCTCGACGGCGGCGGTGAACTCGCCGAAATGCCTGCTGCGCACACGCAGGCCGGCCTCGCGCAGGGTGCCGGCCGTGCTCTCGCCCGCCAGGCAGATCACGCGGTGGCCGGCGCGGGCGAGCAGCGCGGCGAGCAGTCCGCCGACGCCGCCGGGGCCGAGCACGGCCACGGTGGACCGGGTGGGGGTGGTGAGGGTCATCGGATGTGTCCTCTCGTCGGTCGGCCCCATGGGTGGTGGCCGCCTCGGCCAGATCATCGCAGCCGCTGCGCGCACCGGGTACGAGGGGCCAGACTTGAGGCATGTGCCGGAGTATCAAGACGTTGCGTCCGCCCGTGCTGCCCGGAGAGGCCACCGAGGACGACATCCGGGCCGCGGCCCTGCAGTACGTGCGGAAGGTGTCCGGCTTCCGGGCGCCGGCCGCGCACAACCGCGAGGTGTTCGACCGGGCGGTGGAGCAGATCGCGGCCGCCACGGCCGAGCTCCTCGGCGACCTGGAGGTCCGCGGCGCGCCGGCCCGCCGGGCGGGGTAGGGCCGGGGTCGGAGGCAGGGGACGGCCACTGCGCAGGTGAGCAGGCTCCGGTAAGGCTCGGTGGGGCGGCCACCGGCCGGGACGGGACCGCGGTCGGCGTGATCCGCCGGGGTCTAGCGCAGAGGCGCGGTGGCCGCGTCGTCGGCCTGCCCCGCGGGGACGGCGGCGCCCGGTCGCGGGCGGCGTCGCATGACGTACGCCGCGCCGGCGCCCGCGCCGAACAGCGCCGCCATCGACACGCCCGTGGCCAGCCAGGTCGCGCCGAGCCAGCTGGCGCCGTAGTAGCCGAGGGCCGCGCTGTACGCCGCCCAGGACAGGCCGGCCAGCGCGGACCAGGGCAGGAAGTCGCGGGCGCGGTGGTGGGCGGCGCCGGCGCCGAGGGAGACGACCGAGCGGCCGGCCGGGGCGAAGCGGGCGAGGACCACGAGGGGGCCGCCGCCGCGGGCGAGGGCGGCGCCGAGACGTTCCTGCGCGCGGCTGAGGCGGCGGGAGCGGGCGATGGCGCTGTCCAGGCGGGCCACGCCACGCCAGGCCAGCCGGTAGGCCACGAGATCGCCGAGGACGGAGGCCGTCGCCGCGGACAGGATGAGGAACAGGACGTCGGGGACCTGCGCGGGGGTGGTCTGCCCGGCCGCTCCGGACCCCGCGGCCGCCGCGGTCGCCGCCGTGATGACGAGGACGCCGCTGGGCAGGATCGGCAGGAAGACGTCCAGCAGGACCGACGTCGCGACGACCGCGTAGATCCATGGGCTGCCGGTCAACGACCCGACACTCTCCAGCACCGCTACTCCCCGTACTCCCCCGTGGGCCGTACCGTGCCGCGTCGAGCGCGGGGAGCGGCAGAAACCGGCCGATGACAGCCATACAGCGTACGCCGCGGCTGTGACGGCAGGTTCATGGGGGGTTGGTGTGTCAGGAGGGGCGCGTTCACGGCGACGGCGGGCGGGAGGACGCGCCGCCGGCGAGGCCGTGTCGGGCTCGCCGGCGGGCAGTCGGGGACCAGCGGCCGGAACGGGACGGAACCGGTGGGTCAGGCGGCCAGCGGGGCGCGTTCCGGGGCCGGGCGGTCCGCGGCGGCGCTGCGGCGGGCCAGGAGACGATCGATCCCGAATGCGCCGGAGCCGGTGAAGACCAGCAGGAAGAAGGCCCAGCAGAACATGGCCGAGGCCTCGCCGCCGTTCTGGATGGGCCACAGCGCCGCGCTCTGGTGGACGTCGAAGTAGGCGTACGCCATCGACCCGGAGGCGACGAGCGCGGCGGCGCGGGTGCCGAGCCCCAGCAGGACCAGGGTGCCGCAGACGAGCTGGATCACGGCCGCGTACCAGCCGGGCCAGGTGCCGGCGGGGATGGTGCCGCCGTTGCCGCCGGCCGCGCCGCCGAGGACGCCGAAGAGCGAGGCGGCGCCGTGGCAGGCGAAGAGCAGTCCGACGACGATGCGGAACAGGCCGAGCACGTACGGCTGCGCGCCGTTGAGGCGTGCGGTCATGTGGGGGCTCCTTCGGGTGGGCGAGCGGAACGGCCGCGGCGTACCGGTCGTGGGGGACGGCGGCGCCGGGCGGGCCCACAGGTTAGGCAGACCTAAGGAGTGCTTGCAAGTTCAACATTCGGCCACGGCTGTACGGCAACGGCCGCCGCCCCCGCGGAAATCCACGGGGGCGGCGGCCGGCGGCGGGTCTCAGCAGCTCGCGAGGTAGTTGGTGAGCGCGTTCTTCTCGGCGGTGTCGACGGAGAGGTCGTAGTAGTACTTCACCTGCACCCAGGCGCGGACGTAGGTGCAGCGGTAGGCGGTGCGCGACGGCATCCAGGTGGCCGGGTCCTGGTCGCCCTTGGCCTGGTTGACGTTGTCGGTGACGGCGATCAGCTGCGGGCGGGTGAGGTCGTTGGCGAAGGCCTGCCGCTGGGCGGTGGTCCACTTGCTCGCGCCGGAGTCCCAGGCCTCGGCGAGCGGCACGAGGTGGTCGATGTCGAGGTCGGAGGCGGCGGTCCAGGTGGCGCCGTCGTAGGGGGAGTACCAGCTGCCGCTGACCGCGGCGCAGGAGGAGTCGGTGACGACGTTCGTGCCGTCGCGCTTGAGGACGGTCTCGCGGGTGTTGCAGGTGCCGCTGATGGTGATCCAGTGCGGGAAGAGGTCGCGGCTGTAGCCCGTGCGGTCCTCGGTGGCGACGGTGAGCTGGGAGAGGTAGCTGCGGGCGGTGGCCGCGCTGACCGGGGTGGGCAGGGCGGCGGAGGCGGTGGGGGCGGAGAACAGGGCGGCGGAGGCTATGAGCCCGGTGAGCGCCGCGAGTATGCTCACCCGTCGACGCGCGTAGAACTTCGGCATGCGAACTCCCTTGAGGGGTGGGGGTGTTGGAGCGCGAGCGCAGGAATGCTCGCGGTGCCGTGTTGCGGGGAGATGTGCGCGCGGTGAGAGGTTAGTGACGCGTTCATGACACGACAAGGTTCACGGTCGAACTTTCCGTCCCGTACCATGGGGGGCGCAGAAGGGGAGTAGCTCTTCGCCGGTGTCGTCGACATACTGCTCGGTCATTCCGAGCCGGCGCCCGGAGGCGGACCCCGCGGTGGCCCGCCAGCGAGACCTTCGGCAAGCAGTGCACGTCCGTGCCCCTCGGCGCGGGCGCCCGTGTGCTGCCGTGCCGAGGTGTCTTCGATTCGCGTTGCAGCGCACTCTCGGCGGGGCGGCCCCGACCGATTGAGGAACCTTGATCAGCATCACCGTGACGGCGCTCGTCTTCGGCGTCATCTTCCTCGCCGAGCTGCCCGACAAGACCGCGCTCGCCGGCCTCGTCCTCGGCACCCGCTACCGCGCGTCCTACGTCTTCGCCGGCGTCGCCGCCGCGTTCGCGCTGCACGTCGCGCTCGCCGTCGCCGCGGGCAGCGTGCTGACCCTGCTGCCGCAGCAGATCGTGCACGCGCTGACCGGTGTGCTGTTCCTGGGCGGCGCGGCGGTGCTGCTGATGAAGAAGGGCGAGGACGAGGAAGAGGTGCGGCGCCCGGAGAACCAGTCCTTCTGGAAGGTCGCGGGCGCGGGCTTCATGCTCATCCTGGTCGCCGAGTTCGGCGATCTCACCCAGATCATGACGGCGAACCTCGCCGCCCGTTACGACGACCCGCTGTCCGTCGGCCTCGGTGCGGTGCTGGGCCTGTGGGCGGTCGCCGGGATCGGCATCGTCGGCGGGAAGGCGCTGATGAAGCGGGTGCCGCTGGCGCTCATCACCAAGATCGCGGCGATCGTCATGGTGGCGCTGGGCGTGTGGAGCCTGTGGGAGGCGATCGCCGGCTGAGCGGGTCGCCCCGCCGGGCCGGGCGGGGTCGCTCCGCTGAACGGCCGGTGAACTGTCGCCCGGGGTGGTGGCGCGATGCCCGCCGGGTTTTGTACCGTAGAGAAACAAAGTGGTTCCCGCCCGTTTTCCCTGACCGGCGGGCGGGACCACCTTGTCCCTCCGGGGGCTTTGCCGCTCACTTCCTGGGAGTCGCCGATGCCGGCCACCGTTCTCACCGCCCGTGCCCTGCTGCTCGACATGGACGGCACGCTCGTCAACTCCGACGCCGTCGTCGAACGGATCTGGCGCCGCTGGGCCGAGCGGCACGGGCTGGACGGCGACGAGGTGATGAAGGTCGTCCACGGGCGGCAGGGACACGCCTCCATGGCGGTCCTGCTGCCGGACCGGCCCCGCGAGCAGAACCTCGCGGACAACGCGCGGATGCTCGCGGAGGAGACGGCCGACATGGACGGCGTCGTCCCGGTGCCGGGTGCGCGCGCGTTCCTCGACGCGCTCGCCGCCGGCGGGGTGCCGCACGCGCTGGTGACGTCGGCGGACGTGGCGCTGTCCACGGCGCGGATGGCCGCGGCGGGGCTGCGGATGCCGGCGGTGCGGATCACGGCGGAGAGCGTGGGCGCGAGCAAGCCCGATCCCGAGGGGTTCTTGAAGGGCGCGGCGGAACTCGGGGTGCCGGCGGCGGAGTGCGTGGTCTTCGAGGACTCCGGGGCGGGGATCCGTGCGGGGCGGGCGGCGGGGATGCGGGTCGTCGGGGTCGGGCCCCGCGCGGCCGTCCACGAGCCCGACGCGTGGGTCCCCGACCTGACGTCCGTCCACATCGAAAACCCGGGGGACGGCTCGGCCCGGGTGCGCGTCGGCGATTAGCAACGGGGGGGCGTTGTGCCCTGGGGCACGGTGAACGCCGTGGGGCACGGTGCCCTGCGGTGCGCTGCACCCGACGGTGCGGTGACCGCCGTGGGGCGCGTGCCCTGCGGTGAGTGGCGCCCGGCGTTGGGGTGACCGCCGTGGGGTGCGTTGCCCGGCGGTGCGGGGTGCCGCCCGCGCCCACCCGTGCCGCCCCAGGCGGCACGCATGCCCGCGGGCTGGGCGGACGCACCGCCCGCGGCGACGCGCGTGGGGCGGGCGGCGCGCGCCACGATGGCGCCGCAGTCGCCGACGGCGGGGAGGGGGCGTGGTGGGGGGTGTCCGCCCGCAGCGGACGGCATTGCCTTTCGTCAGCTTCTTGAGAGACGTAGGGCCGTACCGAGGACGGACACCCCCCACCGCGGCCCCGACTCACCCACCCACCGGACGCGCTACATCAGCCCCCACCGGACCCGCGCAGGCCGCCGCAGGCATTTCAGGGGCGCGGGGAACTGCGCGACAAGCCACGACGAAACCCGCACCCGGCAACGTTGCGTACCCACCCGCACGGTCGCCGCGAGCCAAAGAGCTACGGGACCCTCGTCTCCGACTCCAGGCTTCTTCTCGTCTGCGGTCCGTACACGCCCAGCCCGTCGTTCGTGACGCCCCTCGCCCACTGGTAGTTCCGCAGCGCGCTCTCGACCTGGTTGTTGAAGATGCCGTTGGCCTCGCCGGTGTAGAGGTACAGCTGCCGCAGCCGCAGCTGCAGTTCCACGACCTCCGGCCCCCGGTCGCCCCGGCGCAGCACCGGCGCCCCGGTGCCGTCACCGTCCTGTCCGGCCCCGCCGCCCCCGCCGTCACCGGGCGCGACCGTGTCCCCCCAAGGCGAGCCCGTCGCCGCAGGCGTGGGCGACCCCGTCGGCGTGGACCCCGGCCGCCCGGCCGCGCCCGACCCCGACGGCGAGACCGACGGCGACGCACCGCCGGAGGCAGAAGCGGACGCGGAGGTCGACGCGGACGCGGACGCGCTCACCCCTCCGCTCGGCGACGCAGTCGGCCGAGAGGCCGAAGGCGACGCCACCCCCGCCCCCGGCTCCTCCGCCCGCGCCGTCACCGTGTCCGGCACGGCCGCCCGCACGTCGTCCGGCACCGCACCGTCCCGCGACGGCGTGTCGTACGAGAGCAGCCCCGCGCCCACCCCCACCGCCGCGACCACCGCCACCGCGGCCCCCGCCACGGCGAGCAGTCCGGCCCGCCGCCGGCGCCCCCGAGCCCCAGCTCCGCCCGCCGGTCCCACCAGCTCCCGGCCCGCGTCCTCACCCGAGCGGCCCGAGGACCCCGTCTCGAACAGGCTCAGATCCGTCGCGCTCGGCGCGGCCGCCGACGGCGCCAACGGCGTGGGCAGTACGGGCGCCGCCGGCTCCACCGTCCGCAGCGGCACGGTCTCGTCCACCGAAGGCCCCGCACCTGAAGGCCTCGTGTCAGACGGCCCCGCGCCAGACGGCCCCGCTCCCTCCAGCTCCACATACGGCCTGATCCGCAACGGATCGAAGTCCTCCGCCGCGGCCGCCTGCGCGACGCGCTCCGCGTGCAGCGCGTCGGCCGCCCGCTCCCCGCAGCCGCACGACGGCGCGCCACCGGCCTCCCGCGCCGCCCCGCACTGAGGGCACCGCCCGGCCCCCGGCCCGCCCCCGCGTCCGTCCCCGTCCACGTCTTCGCCCCTCCCCGAGCTCACGCGTCGCCTCCCCCTGCGCATCCGCCCCGCCCCGCCCCCACGGAAACTCCAGAGATTATGCGGTTCCCCCACACGAGTGAACGCGGCTCCCCCCGGAATTCTGGGCTCCAGCAGGACTCAACAGGCCATAACCGGACACACCGATCACGATGGGTGTGTCACGACAGCAGGGGAGGCCTCCATGACCGTGGACGCGCACGCCGGCACGGCGAGTGCGCAGCAGGAGCACGTGTCCCGCAACGTGCTCGTCTCGATCGGCGCCCTGCTGCTCGGCATGCTGCTCGCGGCACTCGACCAGACCATCGTGTCGACCGCACTGCCCACCATCGTCAGCGACCTCGGCGGCCTGGAGCACCTGTCCTGGGTGGTCACCGCGTACCTGCTGGCGTCGACGGCGGCGACACCGCTGTGGGGCAAGCTCGGCGACCAGTACGGCCGCAAGAAGCTGTTCCAGACGGCGATCGTCATCTTCCTCGTCGGCTCCGCGCTGTGCGGCATGGCGCAGAACATGCCGGAGCTCATCGTCTTCCGCGCCGTGCAGGGCCTCGGCGGCGGCGGGTTGATGGTGCTGTCGATGGCGATCGTCGGGGACGTCGTCTCGCCCCGCGAACGCGGCCGCTACCAGGGCCTGTTCGGTGCGGTGTTCGGCGCGACCAGCGTGCTCGGACCGCTGCTGGGCGGGCTGTTCACCGAACACCTCAGCTGGCGCTGGGTGTTCTACATCAACCTGCCCGTCGGCGTCGTCGCCCTCGCCGTGATCGCGACCGCGCTGCACATCCCGCGCAAGGCGACCCCGCACGTCATCGACTACCTCGGCACCTTCCTCATCGCCTCCGTCGCCACCTGCCTGGTGCTGGTCGCCTCCCTCGGCGGTACGACCTGGGACTGGGGCTCACCGCAGATCGTGGGCCTGGCGGTGCTAGGCGTCGCGCTGGCCGGGGCGTTCGTCGCGGTGGAGCGGCGGGCCGCCGAACCCGTGCTGCCGCTGAAGCTGTTCCGGATCCGCACGTTCACCCTGTCCGCCGTCATCAGCTTCATCGTCGGCTTCGCGATGTTCGGCGCGATGACCTACCTGCCGACGTTCCTGCAGGTCGTCCAGGGTGTGTCCCCCACGCTGTCCGGCGTGCACATGCTGCCGATGGTCTTCGGGCTGCTGCTGTCCTCGACCCTGTCCGGGCAGATCGTCAGCCGCACCGGCCGCTGGAAGGTGTTCCCGATCACCGGCACGGCCGTCACCACGATCGGCCTGCTGCTGCTCCACCGGCTCGACGAGCACAGCTCGACCGCCGAGATGAGCGCGTACTTCTTCGTCTTCGGCCTCGGGCTGGGCCTGGTCATGCAGGTCCTCGTGCTCATCGTGCAGAACGCCGTCTCCTACGAGGACCTGGGCGTGGCCACCTCCGGCGCCACCTTCTTCCGCTCCATCGGCGCCTCCTTCGGCGTCGCCATCTTCGGCACGATCTTCGCGAGCCGCCTCGGCGACAAACTCACCGACGCCTTCCGCGGGGTGAAGCTGCCGGCCGGATCCTCCGCGGACGCCCTGAAGGCCGATCCGCGCGGCATCGGCGCCCTGCCGCCCTCGCTGCGGCCCGCCGCGCTGCACGCGTACGCCACCTCCATCACCGACGTCTTCCTGTACGCCGCGCCGGTCGCCTTCCTCGGCTTCCTGCTGGCGTGGTTCCTCAAGGAGGACCGGCTGCGGGCCTCGGTCACCGCGCCGGACGTCACCGAGACCCTCGCGAGCAACCCCGTCGAGCGTTCCTCGTACGACGAGGTCTGCCGGGCGCTGTCGGCGATCGGCACGCGGGAGGGGCGGCGCGAGGTCTACCGGAAGATCACCGACCGGGCCGGGTACGACCTGCTGCCCGCGGCGAGCTGGCTGCTGCTGCGGATCAAGCGGTACGGCCGGGCGGAGCCGGGCCTGCTCGCCGAGCGGGGGCCGGTGCCGCTGCAGGTGATCCTGGAGGCCGCCCGGCAGGTCGAGGGGCGGCGGCTGGTGCGCCGGGAGGGCGTGGACCTGGTGCTGACGGACGCCGGGAGCGAGGTCGCGGCGCGGCTGGCGCAGGCGCGGGAGGAGTCGCTGGCCGAGCTGCTGGGGGACTGGTGGGGGCCGGATCGGCCCACGGATCTCACGCAGCTGGTGAAGCTTTTGAACGAGGAGCTGTGTGGGTCGAGTCGGGAGCAGCCGTGGGAGGGGCGGGCTACGGCGGCTTCTTGAGCGGGGTGCGGTGACCTGCGGTGCGGGGCCCGCCGGGGGTGCGCTGCCCTGCGGTTGCTCGCGCCCGGTGGTGAGGTGACCGCCGTGGGGTGCAGTGCCCGGCGTTGCGTGGCACCCGGCGCCTTCGGTGAACGCCGGGGGGTGCGCTGCCCGGCGGTGCGGGGTGCCGCTGCGCCCACCCGTGCCGCCCCAGCGGCACGACTGCCCGCAGCTGCGCGGGGTGGGGTGCGTGGCCCGGCGTGCGGGGTGCCTCCCCCAAGCACTACGTGCAGGGGGTACCCCCAGCGCCCACCCGTGCCGCCCTGGGGGTCCCCCCTGCTCGAAGAGCTTGGGGGAGGCACGACTGCCCGCAGCTGCGCGGGGTGGGGTGCGTGGCCCGGCTTGCGGGGCACCCCCAGCGCCCACCCGTGCCGCCCTGGGGGTCCCCCCTGCTCGAAGAGCTTGGGGGAGGTACGACTGTCCGCAGCTGCGGCGGATCGGATGCCCGCAGCAGCTACGGCGGATCGGATGCCCGCGGCTGGGTCAGACGAGCTGCTTGCGGAACCAGTGTTCTGCGTACGGGTCGTCGTTGTGGCGGGGGGTTTCCTTGTAGCCGAGGCGGGTGTACAGGGATCGGGCTTCGACCAGGTCGGTGCGGGTGTCGAGGATCAGTTCCGTGGCGCCGAGGGCTCGCGCCGCGTCCTCCGCGGCGGCGACCAGCAGCGTCGCGCCGCCCCGGCCCCGCATCCCCGGCAGCAGGAACACCCGCTTCAGCTCGGCCGTGGCCGGATCCAGCAGCCGTACGCCCGCCGTGCCGGCCGGCTCACCGCCGTGGCGCGCGATCAGCAGCCGGCCGCGCGGCGGGGCCAGGTCGGACCCATCGGCCGCGGCGATCTCCCGCTCCAGTTCGTCCGGGTCGGTGCGGCGCCCCTCGTGCAGCAGGTACCAGCGGTCGCTGACCTCCGTGTAGTACGCCCGCCACAGGGCACGGGCGTCCGGGGAGTCGTAGGGCTCGGGGGCGATGGTCCAGGTCATGGGCGTCATTGTGGGAAGCGGGCCCGGGTGCGGCGCAAGCCATTAACGCAACCCACCGTGCCCGGGTCGTGCACGGGCAGTTTGCGGGGCGGGCCGCGGGCAACCCGAAGGAAAACCGGCCGGACCGGCCGGAGACACCCCGCAAGGCACCCGGAAGGCATTCATGTCCACAGGCGTGCTCATCGCTGTGATCGTCATCGTTGCGGCCGTCGTCCTCGTCGCGGCCGCCCTCCTCCTGCGGGCCCGCGGCGCGGGCGGCGGCCCGGGTCTGAAGCGGCGCTTCGGGCCCGAGTACGACCGTGCCGTCGCCCGCCACGACGGGGACGTCAAGGCCGCCGAGCGGGACCTCGCCCGGCGCGTCGAGAAGCACGGACAGCTGCGCGAGCGGCCGCTGGAACCGGCCCGCCGCGAGCAGTACGAGGCCCGCTGGACGGCGCTCCAGGAACGCTTCGTCGACGCACCGCGCGAGGCCGTCGCCGAGGCGGACCAACTGCTCGCCGAACTGGCAGGCGTCCGCGGCTACCCCGACGGCGGGCAGTACGAGGAGCAGCTCGACGCGCTCTCCGTGCACCACGCGAGCCGGGTCCAGGGCTACCGACATGTGCACCGCGTGGCCAACGCGCCGCTGGGCGCGGACCGCGACGGGCCGGACACGGAGGAACTGCGCGAGGCGCTGCTCGAGGCACGCGGGCTGTTCGAGGAACTGGTCGCGCAGGCCCCGCAGGACACCGGCCGGCACCGCGCGGAGCGCGCGGAACGCCACGACCGCGCGGTGGAGTCCGGGCGTGAGGAGCGCGCCACGGCCCGCCCGGCCCACCGCACCCATCTGCCGTGGGGCCTGACCCGCGGCCACGCGAAGGGGAGTTGACCGTCATGACCGCCGACGACCCTCGGGGCGCCCGCCGCGGCACCCCGGCGCCCGACTACGTCCCGCCGGCACCGCAGGATCCCGCCCCGTTCGGCGGGGAGACAGGGGCCGCGGCCCGCGGTGACACCGGTGCGGACGTCCGCCCGGCACCCCCGGGCTCCCCGCGCCCCGCCCCCGACGCCCGCGGCGAGACCGCCACCGGCACCGTCACCGGCAGCCCGCACGGCAATGTCACCGAGACCCCGCACGGCACCGTCACCGGCAGCCCGGGTGGCGCCGTCACCGGTACCCCGCACGGCACCGTCACCGGCAGTCCGGGTGGCGCCGTCACCGGTACCCCGGACGGCGCCGTCACCGGCACCCGGGACGGCAGTGCTTCCGGTACCCACCCCGGCACCCCCGGCGGCACGTCCGCCCCGGCGGCGCACGACGGTTCCGAGGCCCCCCTCATGCCGCACGACGAGGTGGACGAGCTCCAGCAGCGGCTCTCGCACGCGCTGGCCGGATTCGTCGACGGGCCGCGTGCGGCCGTGGAGGAGGCCGACCGGCTGCTGGAGGAGATCGCCGCGCACGTCACCGACGCGGTCTCCCGGCGCCGCCGCACCTTGCGGATGGCCTGGCAGGGCGGCGAGGCCGGCGAGGGCCGGCCCACGACCGGCGCCGACACCGAACAGCTCCGCCTCGCCCTGCGCGACTACCGCGAGCTCTCCCGCCGCCTGCTCCACATCTGACGGCGACGTCAGCCGGCCGCCGCCCGGCGCTCCCGCCACTGCCGTACGACCTCTTCGACGTCGTACGGCTTGCGGCCGAGGGGCGGGCCGGGCGGGGGCTTGAACATCATCTCGCGGATCTTGACGTTGACGTCGGTGATGATCCGCCGCACCACGCCCTCCGACGGCGCCGCATACGCCGCCGCGAGGGCGTCGTCGGCCTCCTTGCGCAGCGCCAGCGCCGGCGGCAGCACCGACAGACCCTCGCGGTGCAACTTGCGCTTGACCCACCACAGTTCGTCGTAGGTGGACTCGACCTCGGGCGGCAGGGGCTCACCCGCGCCGGTCAGCCGGTCGAACTCACCGCGGGCCTGCGCGTCGCGGATCTGTTTGTCGACCCAGGACTCGAACGGCACCCCGGGTGGCTTTCGCTCGGTCATGAGCCCATTGTGCCGGACGTGGCCCCGTCGGCCGATTTATCATGCGGCGGCGGCCGGCCGACCAGGCGGCCGCATCACGACGTCGCACAAGGGAGCGCACGTGCTCGAACTCACCATGGCCTCCGTCTCCGCCGGAGACGAGGGCGCCACGGCCGGGATGACCATGGCCGACGCGCCCAGCGCCCCGGGTGCCGTGCTGAGGGTCGGGCGGGACGCCTCCCAGTGCCGGCTCGTGACGCCGGAGGACTGGCTGTTCGTCTCCCGCGTCCACCTGGAGTTCCGCTGCGGTCCCGACGGCGGCTGGCAGCTGACCTGGGTGCGCGGTTCGCAGCCCGACCCGTCCTCCGAGGTCCGTCTGGTCGTCGGGGAGTACGCCCAGCCGCTCGCTTACGGCGGCACGGTGCCGCTGCCCCGGGGCGGCTCCGGCGAGATCGTCATCCAGGACCGCACCGGCCCGCGCAGCGTGAACGTGGGCTTCTACCACGAGGTCTGAGGCACGAGGTCCGAGCCCGGGGTCGTGGCCCCGAGGTCCGAGCCCGGGGTGGTGGCCCCGGGGTCGTGGCCCCGAGACTCCGGCCCACCGCCGCCCGCGCGACCGCTTCGGCGCTCACACCACCCGGGCGAGGGCGAAGCCGTCGTATCCCTTGCTGCCGACCGTCTGGATCGCGGTGCCGCTCAGGCGCGGGTGGGAGCCGATCAGTTCGAGGGCGGCGCGGGTGCCGCGGACGTCGGGGTCGTCGCTGCCGGCGTCGGCGACCCGGCCGCCGCGCACCACGTTGTCGACGACGATCAGGCTGCCGGCGCTGGTGAGCCGCAGCGCCCACTCGACGTAGTGGGCGTTGTTGGCCTTGTCGGCGTCGATGAAGACGAGGTCGAACGGCGGCGGGTTCTCGTCGGCGAGCTGGGGCAGCGTCTCCAGGGCCGGGCCGATCCGCACCTCGACCAGCTTGTCGAAGCCGGCGCGGGCGATGTTGCGGGCGGCGACCTCGGCGTGCTTGGGGCTGTACTCCAGGGAGATCAGCCTGCCGTCCGCGGGCAGCGCGCGGGCCAGCCAGATCGTGCTGTAGCCGGCGAGGGTGCCGATCTCCAGGACGGTGCGGGCGCCGTGGATCTGGGCGAGGAGCTGGAGCAGCTTGCCCTGGGTCGGGGTGACGCTGATGCGCGGGAGCTGCGCGGCCTCGCTGTCGCGCAGCGCGGCCAGCAGCACGTCGTCCTCCGGTGCCAGGTGGGTGGAGAAGTAGTCGTCGACGTCGTCCCAGAGCTGCGACCCGCTCATGCGTCTGCACCTTCCATGCGAATCCCGCGTCCCAGGGCACAGCATTTCAGAGGTTGCCCACGGGTGCCCGGGAGGTGCGGCGGCGTGTGGCGCGTACGGTGCACACGGCGGCGGCCGTCACCAGCACCGCCAGGGCCGCGGCCGTGGTGAGCAGCCACGCCGGGATGCCGGCGATCTCGCGCAGCCGGTAGGTGTAGATCACCTCGCGGTACGGGCGGTCGGTGGCGGCCCGGCGCAGTTCGTGGTCACCAAAGATGCGGGACGGGACGGGGAACTCCTGGTCCAGCGCGGTGAGGTAGTCCGTGCCGCGGGTCAGCTCGGCCAGCGGGCCCGCGGTGTCCTGTAGGCGTCCGGCGAAGGTGATCCGGGGCTTCTCGCCGCCGATGGAGGTGCGCGGTTCCATGCGGTGCGGGGCGAGCAGGTACAGGCCGAGCGACTGCGGGACGGGGGCGAGGCGGGAGAGCCGCATCGGGTAGACGGGGGCGTCGGCGGCGAAGGTGAGGTGCAGCGGGTCGAGGACGCCGGTCAGCGGGATGTGCGCGGCCTGCGGGGCGAGGCGGATCGCCACGTACTCCCAGTGCTGGTCGACGTACGGCTGCAGGGCCTGCTCCAGGCGGGCGGGCAGCGTGAAGCCGTGGGTGTGCAGCCAGTCGCTGAGGGCGGCGGGGTCGTCGGCGGTCAGGCGGGCCACGTCGAACGGGCCCAGGCGCTGCCGGCCCACGACGCCGACGCCGGGGCGGGCGCCGGCCGCCGGGGCCGCGGAGGCGCCGTCGCCGCTGCCGCCGGCGAAGGGCCAGTCGCCGGAGCGGGGCCAGAAGTAGGTGCGGGTGCGCTCCTCGGGGGCGGTCGCCTCCTCCAGCTGCTCGAAGAGGTGGCCGTCGCCGAGGCGGACGGTGGCGCGGTGCGGGACGGGCATGATCCACGCGGCGCGGTCGGCGGTGCCGGCGACGGTCAGGCTCATCACGATCTGTTCCTCGCGGCCGTCCCAGCGGACGACGGAGACCTCGCGGTCGACGCGCATCTGCGTGTGGGCGCCGGGGATCATCGCGCCGCAGGCGCAGGCGTGGGCGGGAGTGGTGAACCAGGCGAGCTGGATGGCGAGGAGGGTGAGGAGGAGGGTGAGGGCGCGGGGTGTGGTGTGACGGGGTGTTGTGTGCACGCCAGCTAGGGACGGTGCCGGCGGAGGGGGTGGTTCCCTACGCCGGCCCAGAGGTCAAGCATGCCCGCGGATTGAGCGAGCGGGACTGCACCCCCCCGGGGGCGCGGGGAGCTGCGCGATCAGCCACCCACGCCCCCGCACCCGGCACTCGACACGCACCCACCCGTCGAGGCACCGCAGGTGCCCGCACCCGGCACTCGACACGCACCCACCCGTCGAGGCACCGCAGGCGCACGCACCCGGCACTCAGCCCGCACCCACCCGGGCCGGGGCCGAACGGCTATGCCGCGCGTTCCACCGCCGGGGCGGAGCCCGGGAGGGGGCGGCCGGCGGATTCCGTCATGTACCAGACGGCCACGCCGCCGACGACGGCCGCCGCCATCATGTAGTACGCGGGCATCATCATGTTCCCGGTCGCCCCGATCAGCGCGGTGACCACCAGCGGAGTCGTCCCGCCGAAGAGGGACACCGACACGTTGAAGCCGACCGACAGCGAGCCGTAGCGCACGCGCGTCGGGAACAGCGCCGGCAGGGCCGACGGCATCGCGGCGGTGAAGCAGACCAGCAGCAGGCCCAGCGCGCCCATGCCGAGCGCGACGGCGACCAGGCTGCCCTGGCGGATCAGCAGCACCGCCGGGATGGACAGCAGCAGGAAGCCCGCGCAGCCCGCGGCGATGACCGGACGGCGGCCGACCCGGTCGGTCAGCGCACCGGCGAACGGCTGGACGATCATCATCAGCGCCATCACGCCGAGCACGACGAGCAGGCCGTGCGTCTCGTCGTACTTGAGCTCACTGGTCAGGTACGACGGCATGTACGACAGCAGCATGTAGTCGGTGACGTTGAAGACCAGGACCAGGCCCATGCACAGCAGCAGCGCCTTCCACTGGCCGGTGATCATCTCGCGCAGCGGGACCTTGGGGCGGCTGGACTCGGCCTTCTCGACCTCGGCGGCGAAGGCCGGGGTCTCCTCCAGCTTCATCCGCAGGTACAGGCCGATGATGCCCATCGGGCCCGCGATCAGGAACGGGATGCGCCAGCCCCAGGAGGTCAGGTCGTCGGTCGACAGCAGCGCCGTCATCAGCGTGACCAGGCCGGCGCCGCCGATGTAGCCGGCCAGCGTGCCGAACTCCAGCCAGCTGCCGAGGAAGCCGCGCCGCTTGTCGGGGGCGTACTCGGCGATGAAGGTGGAGGCACCCGCGTACTCGCCGCCGGTGGAGAAGCCCTGCACCAGCCGGGCCGCGAGCAGCAGCAGCGGCGCGCCGACGCCGATCGTCGCGTACGACGGGATCAGGCCGATCGCGAACGTGCCCGCCGCCATCATGATCATGGTCAGCGCGAGCACCTTCTGGCGGCCGATGCGGTCGCCGAGCGGGCCGAAGACCATGCCGCCGAGCGGCCGGACCAGGAAGGCCGCGGCGAAGGCGCCGAAGGTGGACAGCAGCTGTGCGGTCGGGTTGCCCGAGGGGAAGAAGACCTTGCCGAGGGTGACGGCGATGTAGCTGTAGACACCGAAGTCGAACCACTCCATGGCGTTGCCCAGTGCGGCCGCCTTGACCGCGCGCCTGACGAGCGCGGGGTCGGTGACGGTGACGTCCTGGGTCTTCTTCAGGGTGACGGGACGGACGGGATGAGCGGCGACGGTCGCGGCCGAAGACAAAACTTCGCTCGCCTGCCTTTCGACGGGGACAGGGACAGGGTCCACGCGGCGGCGGTGACGGCGGACCGGAAACCGACCATAGGCGCCGTTGGTCCCCTTACGGGCCGTACGCACCCCGTTGCATGATGCAGCTAAATGTCGGCTGTCCAGGCGTGTCTGCCCGGTCGCGGGCGGTTCATCCGCCGCGCCGGTGTGATCCTTGTCGCGCCGCTGGAAGCGGTCGTAACCGGGGCCGACTATCGTCTTCCGGACAAAAGGGGAGCGGATGTCAGGCACCCCTGGGTTGCCTGCGTCCCTGTCCGGAGGTGGTGTGGAAAGTACGGGTTTCGCAGCGCACCCTCACGCGCGGACAGTCGGGACGAGCGGGGCGGGAGGGACGGGCAGGCGTGGCGGATGCTGAGCACAGGGGGCGGCCGGCGGCAGCCATCGGAGCGACGGCTGTCGGCGCGGTGCGGGCCCGTCTGCGCGTCCTCAGACTCGGCCTGTGGCTGATCGCGGCCGTCCTGGCCGCCCGCCAGGTCGCCGTCGTGCTGACCTCCCCGCGCGGGGAGCGGCTGACCGACCTGGAGACCTGGGTCGGCCCGCACGGCGTGCTGCACGTCAACGGCTCCCTGTACGACTCCACCCGGTTCACCGGCACGCCCTTCGGCGGGCTCGTCCTCAAACCGCTCACCCGGGCGGCCGAGCAGGCCCTGGGCTGGGGCTGGACCTTCGGCACCCTGCTGCTGGTGGCCGCGCTCGGCGTCGTCGCCGCCCGCGCCCTGCCGCAGCCGGTGAGCCGGCGCACCGCGCTGCTGGCCGCGCCCGTCGCGATCAGCCTGCTGATGCTGTCGCTGCCGGTGCGCAACGCCCTGTGGCTCGGCCAGACCAGCATCATGCCGGTGCTGCTGGTCCTGCTCGGCTGTTTCGTGGTGCGCGGGCAGCGCACGAGCGGGGTGCTGATCGGCCTGGCCGCCGCGCTGCAGCCGACGCTGCTGCTGTTCACACCGCTGCTGTGGTGCACGGGCCGCCGCCGCGCCGCGATGTCCGCCGGCGCCTCCTTCGCCGTGTGCACCGCCCTGGCCTGGGTCGCGATGCCGCACGACTCCGCCGCCTACTGGGTGCACCACATGGCCGGTGCCGGCCTCGGCGGCCCCGCCGACGGCCTCGCCAACCAGTCCCTGCACGGCGCCCTGCTGCGCGCCGGCCTCACCGGCCCGCTGGAGATCGCGCTGTTCCTGGCGCTCGGCACGGTGGTCGCCGTCCTCGGCGTGCGGCGCGCCGTGCGCTACGCCCGCGACGGGCAGCTGCTGCTCGCGGTCGCCGTCACCGGCTGCGCCGCGATCGCCGTCTCACCCACCGCCTGGCAGCACCAGCTGCTGTGGGTGCTGCTCACCGTCGTCGGCCGGGTGGGCAGGCGGGCCGCCGACCGCCCGGTGTGGCCGGTGGCGGTGGTGCTGGTGATGACCCTGCCGGCCAGGACGCTGCTGCCGGACAAGCCGCTGTTCCAGCCGCTGCTGGACAACCTGGTCCTGGTGGCCGCGCTGGCCGCCGCGACCGCCGTGCCGTTCCTCGTGCGCTCCTCGCCCTGGTTCGACAGCCCCGTGCCCGTCCGGTACGCCGCGCCGGTCCCCGCCCGGCTGCGGCACGTGCCGCTCGTGCCCGCCCTGCGCCGCGCGCTCAGCCGCCCGAACCTGCTGTTCGAGCTGGTGCTGATCCGCCTCACCTACTTCGCGTACGCGCAGGTCAGGCTCGCCGCGACCGGCGGCAGCAGCACCGGCGGCCGGGCCGTCGCGGAGCGGCACGGGCGGGAGATCCACGCCGTGGAGGCGGCGCTGCGCATCGACGTCGAGCACTGGGTCAACCACACCGTCGTCTCGATCGGCTGGCTGGAGCGGTTCCTCAGCTTCTACTACGAGTCGTTCCACTTCGGCATCCCGCTGGCCATCCTGGGCGTCCTGTATTGGCGCCGCCCGGTCGACTACCGCTGGGCCCGCTCCGCGCTCGGCTTCGCCACCGTGCTCGCCCTGGCCGGCTTCTGGCTCTACCCGCTCGCCCCGCCGCGCCTGATGCCCGGCCTCGGCATCGTCGACACCGTCAACGGCCCGCAGGACTTCAGCAGGCCGGACTACGGCACGCTGACCGAGCTGACCAACCAGTACGCGGCGATGCCCTCGTTGCACTTCGGCTGGGCGCTGTGGTGCGGCCTGGTGATCGTGCTGCTGGCGCCGCGGGGGTGGATGAAGGCGCTCGGGCTGCTGCACCCGCTGTTCACGCTCTCCGCGATCGTCGCGACCGGCAACCACTGGGTGCTGGACGCGGTCGGCGGCGCGGCCGTGGTCGGGGCCGGCTTCGGCCTGACGTATCTGGTCCAGGGACCCCGGGCGGCGCCCGTCGCGGTCACCGGGGCGCGGGCCGGCAGTGCGCCGAGGGAGCCGGAGAAGGACCGTACTCCGAGCTGATCGGTAGGTGCCCGGCGCGGACACGGTCAGCCGGGTGAAGGCGCCGTCCCGGCTCAGGCAGCCGCCGTCGGCGCGCAGCCACGGCGACCAGGCCACCCGCACGGTCACCGCCCCGGGCCGGGCGACCCGCAGCACCAGATCGGCGCTGCCGGCCCGCACCACGCTGCCCGGCGCGGACACCAGCGGCACCGCGTCGCGCACCCGGAACACCCGCCAGTGCGCGTCCTGCCACACCGGCTCCAGCCAGGGCGGGGGTGTGGTCGCGCACCGGGTCGGCCTCCTGCCGCGCGTAGCCGTCGGGCCGTCCGAGCGGCAGGACGACGTAGCCGACGCCCAGCGGTCCAGCCAGGCCCGGTAGGTCGTGGCGGAGAAGGTGCCGTCGTAGAAGAGGCGGGAGGGTTCCACGTCGAGCTGCCGGTTCCAGCCCCGGTCCAGATCGACGTGCCGGGCGAGCGCCGCGGCCTCGCGGTGGTCGCGGGCCGGGACCGCCTCGACGCGGGCGCGCTCCGCGCCGAGCGCGCGCAGCGCCTCGACCACGGGCCGGGTGTCTTCCGCCCACGCGGGCACGGTCGTGGACACCCCCAGGTCGTCGGCGCGGGCGGTTTCCGGAAAGGCGAAGGCGGCGACCCAGGGGATCGGGGGTCGCCGCCTTCGCGTCTGTCAGGAGCGGGCAGGTCCGGTCGGTGCCGGCCGTTGGTGCCGGTCAGTACCAGCCGTTGGCCTGCCAGAAGCCCCAGGCGCCACAGGCACTGCCGTAGCGCTCGTTCATGTAGTTCAGGCCCCACTTGATCTGGGTGGCCGGGTTGGTCTTCCAGTCGGAGCCGGCCGAGGCCATCTTGGAGCCCGGCAGGGCCTGGACCAGGCCGTAGGCACCGCTGGAGGAGTTGGTGGCGTTCGGGTTCCAGCCGCTCTCGCGCTCGACGATGTTCGAGAAGCACTGGTACTGCGCCGTGTTGCCGATCATCTTCTGCGCGACGGCCTGCGCCGAGGAGGCCTGGGCCGGCGCGGCCTGGGCGGGCGCGGCGGCGATCAGGGAACCGCAGGCGGCAGCGGCCAGGGCGGCACCGGCGAGGGCCTTCTTCGGAGCGGCGGCACGACGGAGGAGGGAAACGGCGGACACGGGATGCCTTTCGTCGGGGACGGGGGGTCGCGGGCATGCCGGGACCGCTGGAGTGCGGGGGCCGCGTGGGTGCGGCCGTGGCACGCGTCGGCGCCGCGGCCCTGGGGGGCACGTCGGCGCCGTGCGACGTCCTCAAGAGAAACAGGCCGGGCAGGCGTCCGCAATGACCGCTTTTACTAGTTGTGGTCGCATCGAGAAGAACGGCCTGATCTGTGACGCGTCTCTCAATGCCCAGGTCAGGGGCCACGACGACGCGCTCATGACGCGGGGATGGATCTACGGCCCGTCCTCGTAGGTGACGTGGGTCATGTGGGGTGCTTCACCGCCGGGGCCCCCGCCCGCTCACCGTCGGCGTACGAGGTCTCACTCCCCGGCCGCGTCGAACGTGACCGGCGCCACGAACGCCGCCCGCCGCGTGGCCCGGCGCAGCGCCCGCAGGATCGCCGGCCCGAGGGTCAGGGTGAGGACGACGGTGACGAGCGCCCGGCCCAGGTCCCAGCCGAGCGAGGTGGCGAGGCAGTAGGCGACGAAGTGGGCCAGGTTGGTGGCGACGGGGGCGTGCGGGTCGAAGGCGATGTTCGCGGCGTTGCCGCCCATGAACGTCCAGCCCGCGAGGTTCATGACCGTGCCGTACGCGAAGGCCGCGAGGAAGCCGTACCCCGCGAGCAGCACCCGCTCCGCGCGGCCGCGCAGCCGCTCCGGGCCCGGCAGCAGGCCCGCGCCCATCGTGAACCAGCCCATCGACAGCATCTGGAACGGCAGCCACGGCCCCACCCCGCCGGTCAGCAGCGCGGAGGCGAACATCGTCACCCCGCCCAGCACGAACCCGAACCCGGGGCCGAGGACCCGGCCGCTCAGCACCATCAGGAAGAACATCGGCTCGATCCCGGCCGTGCCCGCGCCGATGGGCCGCAGCGCCGCTCCCGTCGCCGCCAGCACGCCCAGCATCGCGACCGCCTTCGGACCGAGCCCCGACTCGGCGATCGTCGCCGCGGCCACCGCCACCAGCAGCACCAGCAGCCCCGCGAACAGCCACGGGGCGTCCTGCGCGTGCGCCAGTACCTGCGAGCCGGGCGGGGCGAGGAACGGCCACATCAGCGCGGCCACCCCGACCGCGGAGACCAGGACCAGCGTCGCGACCGAGCGGGGGCCGAGGCGGACGGCCCGGATCCGGGCGCTCATGCGAGGGCCTCCCGCACCTGCGCGACCGTCAGCCACTGCTGCGGCGCGAGGATCTTCGTCACCTGCGGGGCGAAGGACGGGGAGGACACCACCACGTCCGCCGTGGCACCGTCGGCGATCACCTCGCCCTCGGCCAGCAGCACCACCCGGTGCGCCAGCTCGGCGGCCAGCTCCACGTCGTGCGTGGCCATCACCACCGCGTGCCCGGCGGCGGTCAGCTCGCGCAGGACCGTCACCAGGCGCGACTTCGCCGCGTAGTCGAGGCCGCGGGTCGGCTCGTCCAGCAGGAGCAGCGGCGGACGCGCGGTGAGCACCACCGCCAGCGCGAGGGCCAGACGCTGCCCCTCGGACAGGTCCCGCGGATGCGTGCCGTCCGTCACCCCGGGCAGCAGCGCGGACACCAGCGCACGGCAGGTGCCCGGCTCCGCGCCCGCGTCCTGGTCGGCGGCCACGCACTCGGCGGCGACCGTGTCCGCGTAGAGCAGGTCGCGCGGCTCCTGCGGAACCAGCCCGACCCGGCGCACCAGCTCCCGCGGCGGCGAGCCGTACGGGACGGCGCCCCCGGCGAGCACGGCGCCGGACGTCGGCCGCACCAGTCCGACCAGCGCGTTCAGCAGGGTGGACTTGCCGGCGCCGTTGCGGCCCATCAGGGCGACCGTCTCGCCGGGGGAGACGGTCAGGTCGACGTGGCGCAGCGCCCGCACCCCGCCCCGCCGCACGGCCAGCGCCCGCACCTCGGCCGCGTACGCCGACTCGGCGGGGGCGTGGGTGGTGCGGCGGCGCCGGAGCAGGCGAGCGAGGAGGGAGGGGGCGGCGGACGAGGGTGATGAGGTGTCTGCGGTCCTTGAGGTGTCTGCGATGCCTGAGGTCTCTGAGGCCTGCGATGCCTGCGAGGCTTTCGAGGTGACCGAGGCTGCAGCAGCCGCCGAGGTTGCCGAGGTGGCGGCCTCCGGAGGCGTCCGTTCCGTCAGGCGCTGCCGCAGGTCGGCCGCGCGGCGGCGGGCGTCGCGGACGGTCAGCGGCAGCGGGGACCAGCCCGCCAGCCGGCCCAGGTCCACCACCGGCGGGTACACCGGCGAGACGGCCATGATCTCGGCCGGGGCGCCGACGACGGGCGGTTCACCGGGACCCGGCAGCAGGGCGACCCGGTCGGCGTACTGGACGACGCGTTCCAGCCGGTGTTCCGCCATGAGCACCGTCGTGCCCAGGTCGTGCACCAGCCGCTGGACGACCGCGAGGACCTCCTCGGCGGCCGCCGGGTCCAGCGCCGACGTCGGCTCGTCCAGCACCAGCACCCGCGGATGCGGGGTGAGCACCGAACCGATCGCGACGCGCTGCTGCTGGCCCCCGGAAAGGGTCGCGATCGGGCGGTCGCGCAGGTCGGCGAGGCCGAGCAGGTCCAGGGTCTCCTCGACGCGGCGCCGCATCACCTGCGGGGTCAGACCGAGGGACTCCATGCCGTAGGCGAGCTCGTCCTCGACCGTGTCGGTGACGAAGTGCGCGAGCGGATCCTGGCCCACCGTGCCGACGACGTCGGCGAGTTCGCGCGGCTTGTGGGTGCGGGTGTCGCGGCCCGCGACCGTGACGCGGCCGCGCAGGGTGCCGCCCGTGAAGTGCGGGACGAGCCCGCTCACCGCGCCCAGGACGGTCGACTTGCCGACGCCGGACGGGCCGACGAGCAGCACGAGTTCGCCCTCGGGCACCTCGAAGTCGACGCCCCGGACGGTCGGTTCCGGCTCCCCGTCGTAGGTCACGGAGACGTTCTCGAAGCGGATCACGACGGCTCCTCCTCGGGCGTCGACCCGGGCCTTCTTCTGGGTTCTCTTCCGGGCGTCTTCCCGGCGGACGGTTCGCGGGCGGCCGGGGCCAGGAACGCGGGCAGCAGGCCGAGCAGCGCGGCCGCCGCCGGCCACAGCGGCAGGGCGGGCGCGGCCAGCGGGACCACGCCGGGGTGCAGGGCGGGGGAGTCGGCGAGGACCAGCAGCGCGGCCACGGCGACCCCGCTCGCGGCGACCGACAGGGCGCGCGCGTCCCACGGGTCGGGGCGGTAACGGGTGCGCGCGGTACGGCGGCCGCCGAGCCACAGGCCGGCCAGCGCCGCGGCGACCCCGCCGCACAGCACCGGCAGCCCGTAGCGGCCGCCGTCGGCGGTCAGCAGACCGTAGGTGCCGGCGCACACCCCGAGCAGCCCGCCCAGGGTGAGCGCGGCCGTCGTACGGCGCACCCGGGCGGGCACGGCGGCCGTCCTGCCGTACCCGCGAGCGTCCATCGCGGCGGCCAGTGCCACCGACCGCTCCAGCGCGCCCTCCAGCACCGGCAGGCCGACCTGCAGCAGCCCGCGCAGGCCCCGGTCCGGGCGGCCGCGCAGCCGGCGCGCGGCCCGCAGCCGCTGCACGTCCGCGATCAGGTGCGGGGCGAAGGTCAGCGCGACGACCACGGCGACGCCCGTCTCGTACAGCGCGCCCGGCAGCGACTTCAGCAGCCGGTGCGGGTTGGCGAGGGCGTTCGCCGCGCCGACGCAGACCAGCAGCGCGGCCAGCCGCAGGCCGTCGTACGCCGCGAACAGCAAGCCCTCGGCGGTGACCCGGCCGCCGAGGCGAATGCCCTGCGCCCAGTGCGGCAGGGGGACCTCGGGCAGCGTGACGACGACGTGCGTGCCGGGGATGGGGGAACCGAGGACGACGGCGAAGAAGAGGCGTACGGCGAGGACGGCCAGGGCGAGTTTGAGGAACGCGGAGTAGGAGCGGGCCCAGGGGGCGTCGGTGCGGCAGGTCGTCACGACGTACGCGGAGACGGCGACGAGGAGGGCGAGCAGGAGGGGGTTGGTGGTGCGGGTGGCGGCGGTGCCTAGGCCGAGGGCCCACAGCCACCAAGCGGCGGGGTGGAGGGTGGGGTGAGCTGTCCTGGTGGGTGCGGTGACCGCCGTGGGGTGCGGTGCCCGGCGTTCGGCTGTGCCGCGTGTCCCGGTGAGCGCCGTGGGGTTCTGCTGCCCGGCGTTGCGGGGTGCCGCAGCGCCCACCCTCCCCCAAGCACCTCCGACAAGCTCCGGTGCAGGGGGGACCCCCATCGCCCCAGCGGCACGATTGCCCGCTGCTGCGTCGGCTCGATTGCCCGCTGCTCTCTGGGGGTTAGGGGTGTGGGCGTCGTCAGTCATGGTGGTGGCGGCGGCGGGATTGCCAGGTGGCTGCTGCTGCCAGGGTGAGTACCGCCGCGCCGGCCGCTATCAGGCCCACCGACGGGCCGTCGGAGGACTTCCCGGGCTCGGGGGCGGCCGTGGGAGTCGCCTTGGCGGAGACCTGTTCGCCGCAGCCGCGCCCGGGATAGCCGGCGATGGCGCACAGCAGGGCGTTGGTGTCGTAGCGCAGGGGGCTCGCGACGGCGGCCAGGGCCTCGGCCGTCGTGGCGTCCTCGGGGACGCGGGCGCACGCCGTGCGGGCGGCGGGCGGGCGTTCGCCGGACGGGGCGTCGGCGGCCGTACCGAAGTCGATGACCAGCGCGACGCGCTTGTGGCCGTCCTGGGCCGGCGTCCGCGCGCAGATCGCCGCGAAGTCGGCGGCACCGCGTGGTCGTTGCGCGGAGGAGGAGTCCTCGCTCACCGCGAACCGGAAGCCCTGCACCGCGCCGTCGGCCGGGCGGGCCGTCGACGGGCCCTGCGTGGCGTAGGTCCACGTGCCGCCGTCGCGCTCCCAGAACGACCAGTACCGGTAGCCGACGGCCCGCGCCTGGCCCGCCGCCACCAGGGGCAGCAGCAGGGCCAGGCACAGCACGGCGGCGCGGCGGATCACTTGCCGCGCCCCTTGCGGCCGCTGATCAGGAAGCCCGCGCCGATGCCGGCGACCAGGCAGACGCCGACGAACCACCACACGCCGAAGGGCGAGTCGTCGTCCTTCTCGCTCTTCTCGGCCGTGTCGGCCTTCTGCCCGGCGGCCTGCGGGGCCGGGCCGGTCGCGTTCAGGCCGGCGACCAGGTCCTGGCCGCCGAAGTGGCGCGGGTCGGCGCCCGCCGTGTGCGCGGCGAGGATCAGCTGGGCGTAGGCGGCGGGGCCGCTCTGCCTGGCCCAGGCCGCGCCGTTCTTCTCCAGCCACGCCAGCGGCTTGGCGGCGCTCGCCGCACCGCCCTGCGCGGCGAGCGCGACGACGGCGTCGGCGGTGTTGCCGTAGTCGGGCTGCGCGGTGGCGCCCGGCATGGCGGAGGTCAGGTGGCCGTCCTTGGCCACCGCCTGCGCGAGGTAGGCGGCGCCGTTGGCGGCGGCCTGCGCCGGCGTGCGGGCGTCCTTGCAGACCGCCTCGGCCCGCGGGCCCGCCGTGGTCACCAGGCCCTTGCCCAGCACGCCGAGGACACCCGCCGCGGTCGCGTCCGCGTTGGCGGCGAGCTTGCCGGCCTTGTCGGGCTGGAAGGCGAAGGCGCCACCCTCGGCGCACGGCAGAGCGAGCTTCAGCAGGGCGTCGGAGGGCGACTTGCCGTCCTTGGTGACGCTCTCCGGCTTCTCCCCGGCCGCGGCGAGCGCGCCGACGACCACGGAGGTGGAGTTGGCGTCGCTGGCACCGCCCGCGGTGTAGCCCCAGCCGCCGTCCTTGTTCTGCACGGACTTCAGCCAGGCGATCGCCTTGCCGGTCACGGCGTCGTGGCCGCCGAGCGCGGCGAGGGCCTGCACGGCGGCGGCGGTCTGGTTGGTGTCGACCATCGTCTTGGCGTCGCACGGCTTGGCCGGCTCCGCGCGGAACGGGGCGAACGCGCCGTTCGCGCACTGCTGGCCGGTGAGCCAGTCCACGGCCTTGCCGGCGGGCTTCACCCCGGCGGTGTGCTGCGCGAGCAGGGCGAGCGACTGGCGCCACACGCCGTCGTACGTCGGGTCGGCGGTGCCGTACAGCCCGGACGGCAGGGCCGGTGACGGGGACGGGGCGGGCGACGCGGCGACGGCGGGCGCGGCGGCGCCGAGCACGGCGACGGCGGCGACGGCCGCGGCGCTGCGACGGACATTCATGATCGGCGGCTGCCTCTCCCTGGACGGGAGCCGGGCAGCGCGGGAGGACCCCGGGCGGCTCGGCTCCGTAGACCTCGACGGTGCGTGAGCCGTTCACGTCCGCGCAGGGCGATCCGGCTCGCCGTCGATGGGCGGCTCACGGTTGCGGGTCAGCGCCGGAATTGCACCGGCTTCCCCCTGTACGGGTGTGATGACGACGCCGCTACTTTACCGGGCCGTAGGAAGGGTCCGAGGGGCGGCCCGGTGGCGGCCCGGGGGCGGCCGAGGGCGGCCCGGTGGCGGCCGCCCGGGGTGACGCTCGCCCGGCCGCGCACGCCCCCCGCGGATCGCCGCCGCCCTGGCTCAGGAGGGACCGTTCTTCGTTTTATTCGATTGCCGCCGCCCTCCCGGGGCCGATAGGAAGCGGGCATGCTCAAAGGCGGCAAGGTCGGGCTCCGGGCCCGGCACGAGGACGACATCCCCGTACTGCGGGCCGAGCTCTTCGACGACGTGGTCAACGCCTCGCGGGCCGAGGCCGGTCCGTGGCGTCCCGTCATGCCCGGTGCCAAGGACCCGCGGCTGGAGCCGGACCCCGCCCAGCAGGGGAGCGTCCCGTTCTCCGTCGTGGAGCTGCAGGGCGGCACGCTGGTCGGCATGGCGAACCTGTGGGGCATCGACACCCACAACCGCTGCGCCCACATCGGGCTGGGCCTGCTGCCGTCCTGCCGCGGCAAGGGCTACGGCAGCGACGTCGTCGCGGCGCTGTGCCACTACGGCTTCGTCGTGCGCGGCCTGCACCGGCTGCAGATCGAGACGCTCGCGGACAACACCGCGATGCTGCGCGCCGCCGAGCGCAACGGCTTCGTCCGCGAGGGCGTGCTGCGCTCCTCGGCGTGGGTGATGGGCGAGTTCGTGGACGAGGTGCTGCTCGGGCTCCTCGCCCGCGACTACCGGCCCGACGCGCGGCGGTAGTCGCCGGGTCAGGGCGCGGCCGGCCCCGCGGCGTCGGCCTCGGTGAGGTCGATGAGCCGGCACACCGTCTCTATGTCGACCTTGACCTGGGCGATGGAGGCGCGGCCCGACAGCCAGGTGATCAGCGCCGAGTGCCAGGTGTGCTCGATGACGCGGACCGCGGACAGCTGGGCCGGGCCCGGGTCCTGAAGGCCCATCGCGTCCAGGATGATCGCCGTCGTCTGCCGCGAGACCTGGTCCACCTCGGGGGAGACACTGCGGTCCGCGAAGGTCAGCGCGCGGACCATGGCGTCGGCGAGGAGCGGCTCGCGCTGCAGGCCGCGGAAGGCGCGCATCAGCGTCTCCGCCACCCGCTCGGCCGCGCTCGCGCCCGCCGGCGGCCTCTTGCGGAGCGTGCCGTGCATGTGCTCCAACTGGTCCTGCATGATGGCCACCAGCAGATGGATCTTGGACGGGAAGTAGCGGTACAGCGTGCCCAGCGCCACCTGCGAGGCCTCCGCGACCTCCCTCATCTGCACCGCGTCGAAGCCGCCCCGGCCGGCCAGCTGCGCGCTCGCCCGCAGGATGCGGCGGCGGCGCTCCTCCTGACGCTCGGTGAGCGGTGAGGTGGCGGGGCGCGTGGTAGGGGCGTGCGCAGGCATGGGTCCCGTCCGTGACAGTCGGTGAGGGCGTGCGTTCGGACAGCATGGCAGCCGCGCGCCCGTGGCGTGAATCACCTGATCCACTGCTTACAGCGTCGCTACCTGCCGGTAGATTCGGAGCCTCCTGAGCGATCAAGTCTGAAACTTGTTCTAGATTAGCGTCCCGGCGTAATCTCGCGGGACAGTGCAGGCAGAGAGGGGCCCGGAGTGACCGCTGAGGCCAGTCGGACGGGGTCCCGTGCGGACCGCGCCGCGGACGGCGGGCGACCGCTCGACATCGCGCTCCTGACCTACAAAGGGAACCCGTTCTGCGGCGGACAGGGCGTCTACGTCCGCCACCTCTCCCGCGAACTGGCCCGCCTCGGCCACCGCGTGGAGGTCATCGGGGCCCAGCCCTATCCCGTCCTCGACGAGGGCGAGGACTACGCCGGCCGGCTGAGCCTCACCGAGCTGCCGAGCCTCGACCTCTACCGCCAGCCCGACCCCTTCCGCACCCCCAAGCGGGACGAGTACCGGGACTGGATCGACGCCCTCGAGGTCGGCACCATGTGGACCGGCGGTTTCCCCGAGCCGCTGACGTTCTCGCTGCGCGCCCGCCGCCATCTGCGCGCCCGCCGCGGCGACTTCGACGTCGTCCACGACAACCAGACGCTCGGCTACGGCCTCCTGGGCGACATCGGCGCCCCGCTGGTGACGACGATCCATCACCCCATCACCGTGGACCGGCAGTTGGAGCTGGACGCCGCCGCCACCTGGCAGCGCCGCTGTTCGGTGCGCCGCTGGTACGCCTTCACCCGGATGCAGAAGCGCGTCGCCCGCCGCCTGCCGTCCGTGCTCACCGTCTCCGGCACCTCCCGCCAGGAGATCGTCGACCACCTCGGCGTACGGCAGGACCGCATCCACGTCGTGCACATCGGCGCCGACACCGACCTGTTCTCGCCCGACCCGTCCGTGGCCAAGGTGCCCGGCCGGATCGTCACCACCTCCAGCGCCGACGTCCCGCTCAAGGGCCTGGTCTTCCTCGTCGAGGCCCTGGCGAAGGTGCGCACCGAGCACGCCGACGCCCACCTCGTCGTCGTCGGCAAGCGCCCCACCGAGGGCCCGGTCGCGCAGGCGATCGAGCGGTACGGCCTCGAAGGCGCCGTCGAGTTCGTCAAGGGCATCTCCGACGCCGAACTCGTCGACCTGGTGCGCTCGGCGGAGGTCGCCTGCGTGCCGTCCCTGTACGAGGGCTTCTCGCTGCCGGCCGCCGAGGCCATGGCCACCGGCACCCCGCTGGTCGCCACCACCGGCGGCGCGATCCCCGAGGTCGCGGGCGCCGACGGCGAGACCTGCCTGGCGGTGCCGCCGGGCGACGCGGGCGCGCTGGCCGCGGCGCTCGGGCGGCTGCTGGGCGACCCGGAGCTGCGCACCCGGCTCGGCCGGGCCGGCCGTGAGCGCGTGCTGCGGCACTTCACCTGGGCCCGCGCCGCCGAGGGGACCGTCGCCCGCTACCGCGAGGCCATCGCCCGCTCCGCGGCGGGCGCCGGCCGCCCCGAGCCCCGGCTCCCCGGCCGCTCCGCGGCCCCCGCGAGCGTCGCCTCCGCGACCTCGACGAGTGACACCGGTGTCTATCCCGAAAGCAGGGCCACGTGCTGACCGTCGACTTCTCCCGGTTCCCGCTCGCCCCGGGCGACCGCGTCCTGGACCTCGGCTGCGGGGCGGGCCGGCACGCCTTCGAGTGCTACCGGCGCGGCGCCCAGGTCGTGGCCCTCGACCAGAACGGCGAGGAGATCCGCGAGGTCGCCAAGTGGTTCGCGGCGATGAAGGAGGCCGGCGAGGCACCCGAGGGCGCCACCGCCACGGCCATGGAGGGCGACGCGCTCGCGCTGCCCTTCCCCGACGACTCCTTCGACGTCGTCATCATCTCCGAGGTGATGGAGCACATCCCCGACGACAAGGGCGTCCTCGCCGAGATGGTGCGGGTGCTGCGGCCCGGCGGCCGCATCGCCATCACCGTGCCCCGCTACGGCCCCGAGAAGGTCTGCTGGGCGCTGTCCGACGCCTACCACGAGGTCGAGGGCGGCCACATCCGCATCTACAAGGCCGACGAACTCCTCGCCAAGGTCCGCGAGGCCGGCCTGAGGCCCTACGGCACCCACCACGCGCACGCGCTGCACTCGCCGTACTGGTGGCTCAAGTGCGCCTTCGGCGTCGACAACGACAAGGCGCTGCCGGTGAAGGCGTACCACAAGCTGCTGGTCTGGGACATCATGAAGAAGCCGCTGGCCACCCGGGTCGCCGAGCAGGCGCTGAACCCGCTGATCGGCAAGAGCTTCGTCGTCTACGCCACCAAGCCGCACCTGCCGCGCCTCGCCGACGAGGCGGCCGCCGAGTGACCACTCCCCGGACGGAACACCTGGTCCTGCCCGGGGTCCTCACCGCCGGGCAGGCCGCCGCCACCGTGCGCGGCATCCTCGCCGCGCAGCGGGAGGACGGGGCGATCCCCTGGTTCCGGGGGCACCACCTCGACCCGTGGGACCACACCGAGGCCGCCATGGCCCTGGACGCGGCCGGCGAGCACGCCGCCGCCGAACGGGCCTACGACTGGCTCGCCCGCCACCAGCTGGACGACGGCTCCTGGTACGCCGCCTACGCCGACGGCGCCCACGACGACGTCACCGACACCGGCCGCGAGACCAACTTCGTCGCCTACGTGGCCGTAGGGGTGTGGCACCACTACCTGTCCACCGGTGACGACACCTTCCTGGACCGCATGTGGCCCACCGTGTACGCGGCCGTCGAGTTCGTGCTGCGGCTGCAGCAGGGCGGCGGGCAGATCGGCTGGCGCCGCGAGGCCGACGGCACGGCGACCACGGACGCGCTGCTCACCGGGTCCTGCTCCATCCACCACGCGCTGCGCTGCGCGCTCGCCATCGCCGAGCAGCGCGAAGAGCCGCAGCCGGACTGGGAGTTGGCGGCGGGCGCGCTGCGGCACGCGATACGCCGGCACCCCGAGCGGTTCCTGGACAAGGACCGCTACTCCATGGACTGGTACTACCCGGTGCTGGGCGGCGCGCTGACCGGCGCGGAGGCCAAGTCCCGGATCGAGGAACGCTGGGACGACTTCGTGGTGCCCGGCTTCGGGGTGCGCTGCGTGGTGCCCAATCCGTGGGTGACGGGCGGCGAGTCCGCCGAACTGGCCCTGGCGCTGTGGGCGATGGGCGAGTCCGACCGGGCCCTGCAGATCCTGCAGTCCATCCAGCACCTGCGCGACCCCGACAGCGGCCTGTACTGGACGGGTTACGTCTTCGACGACGACGCGATCTGGCCGCGCGAGCTGACGACGTGGACGGCCGGTTCGCTGCTGCTCGCCGTCGCGGCCCTCGGCGGCCACGAGGCGACCTGCGCGGTCTTCGGCGGCGAACTGCTCCCCACGGGCCTGGAGACGGACTGCTGCGGGTGAGGTGACGGGGGCGCGGTGACGCGACGCGGCCCGTCCGCCCGCCGGGTGAGGCGGGACGAACGGGCCGCGGTCGATTGCGTGCCTGCCTGCCGACTGCCGTCTGCTGCCTAGTTGTCGTTGAGGTAGGTGTGCGTGGTCTGGTACTTGCGGTCCGGACCCAGGTAGATCGTCACGCTGATGTGCCGGCCCTCGGGGAGGTCGTGCACGCCTCCCTGGGAAGCCCGGCTGGAGACGCACGAGCCCTCCCCGCCGGAGGCGGTCAGGGTGTACTGCAGGTCGTAGAGGCCGGCGATGCTCTCCTCGGCGAAGACCTCCGCCCGCGGGGCGTAGCCGTCGGCCGCCGTGTCGCACAGCGAGACGACGTCGCCGTGCTCGGCGATGTAGACCGTGCCGCCCTGCTTGGCGTCCGAAGTGGTCCAGGTGTGGTCCCAGCCCCCGCCGGGCGGGTCGACCGTCGCCGACGCCGAGGTCGCGGTGGCGAGTGACCCGCAGGCGAGGACGATGGTGGTCGCGGCCAGGGCCGCGATCTTGTGACGCATGGGTGTTTCCCCCTTCATGGGCATGCTCGTGGTCGGCGAGCAGGGGAGACACTACGTCAACTCGGTGCTGACCGGGCCCAATTTTCGATCAAGTTTGCGACCCCCGGCCGTCGTGACCGGGGGCGTACCGCGGGCCCGCGAAGCGGTCAGTGGCGGTGGATGCGGTTGGCGATCGCGTGGCCCACGAACAGGTAGACCACGGCGGCCAGGCCGTAGCCGGCGACCACGCGGGCCCAGGCCTCGTCGAAGGTGAACAGGTCCCGCGACCAGCCCGCCAGCCAGTCCGCCGTGTGGTGGACGAACCGGACCAGGTCGTTGGCGCGGTTGGCGTCCAGCAGGTACATCAGGATCCACAGGCCGAGGATGACGGCCATGACGTCGGCCACGACGGCGACGACCGTCCCGGCCTGATTCGCGCTGCTGCGATATCGAGGGGACATACGAGTCGGATTGCCGCCCGCCGGGACCGCAAACCCCAACGGCCGCGTCCCGCCGCCCGGTTGTGACACCACGGGTGAGGCTGCGCGAGAAGTGGCAGAGGAGATCCCGGCCGAGCCTCCGCAAGGGTCACCTCCGCCGCCGGCGGCCGGCTCCCAGGGATTCTCCTCGGTACGTGCGGACACGGCGACGGCCCCTCACCCGGGGGTGAGGGGCCGTGGGTGACGGCGGGCGGCGGTTCAGCCGCGCTGGATGCCGGAGGTGTCCTGCAGCACGCCCCGGCGGCCGTCCTGCGTCTGCGCGACGAGCTGCGCCCCGCGCTGCTCGACGGCCAGGTACCAGGTGCCCGGCGCGAGTTCGGCGATCGGCGTCGGCGAGCCGTCCTCCGCGTACAGCGGCCGCGGCACCGGCACCGCGAACCAGAACGGCGAGAAGTCCCCGGCCGGCGGCTGCGCCTGCGCCTGCGGCTGGGCGGCCTGCGGCTGCGCGCCGTACGGCTGCGGGCCACCCGGCTGGGGCTGGCCGCCGTAGGACGGCTGCTGCGCGCCCGGGTAGCCGTAACCGCCCTGCGGCTGGGCGCCGTAGGGCTGCGGGGCGGCCGGCTTCGGCGCGGGCACCAGGGCACCCTGCAGGGCGGGCACCAGCGGCGTGGCGACGGCGCCGCCGGCCAGCACGAGGGCGGCGAGGAAGCCGAGGATGAGACCGGCGCCGGCGTTGCCGGAGTCGATCAGGAACCACAGCAGGACCCAGGCGACCACGACGGTGATGGCGGTGCCGAACGCTCCCAGGTCCTGGCCCGCCACCTTGCGCGGCGTCGGCTGCAGACGGGCGAGGACGACCAGTGCGCCACCGATCACCCCGGCGAGGTAGGTGCCCAGTCCAAGTCCCAGGCTGTCCCACGCGTTCGGGAGGTCGGCCGCGCTGCAGACGGAGTCCGGTGCGTCACAGCCGGACAGATCGAGGAACGACGCGATGAACAGCAATACCGCTGCTCCGATCACCACGCCGTCGCCTCGAGTGAGGGAGCGGATATTCACTTCAGGTCCTTCATAGGTCGTCTCGTCGTCGGAAGAGGCGTCGCTGTCACCATGTCGCCGTCAGGCCCCGGTGTGAAGCGCGGGGGTGGCCCCTCATCGTAGGGACGACCTTATCGTCCGTCCGACGAGGCTGTCCGCAGGGAACAGCGCGCTGATCCCTACCCGCGCAGGAAACTCACGATTCCCTCAGAGATCCCTTGCGCCGCCTTCTGCCGCCAGGCGCCGCTGGTCAGCAGCGCCGCGTCCTTGCTATCGCGCATGTTGCCGCACTCGAGGAACACCTTGGGAACCGTTGACAGATTGAGACCGCCCAGGTCCTTCCGTGTGACGATCCCGGTGCCGTCGCCGAGGTAGTTGGAGGGCGCGCTGCCGGTGACGCGCACGAAGTTGCCCGCGATGCGCTCGCCAAGGTCGCGCGAAGGGCCCACGATGGCGCGGGTGTCGGCGGCGCCGGCGTGCACGGACGCCGGCAGGATCACATGGAAGCCGCGGTTCCCGGCCGCCGATCCGTCCGCGTGGATCGACACGACGGCGTCGGCGCGCGCGGTGTTGCCGATCCGGGCCCGCTCGTCCACGCACGGGCCCCACGGGCGGTCGCCGTCCTGCGTCAGCTTCACCGTGGCGCCCTGCTGCTGCAGCAGCGTGCGCAGCCGGCGGGCGACGTCGAGGGTGAACCGGGCCTCGGTGTAGCCGTCGTTGGTGGAGGTTCCGGTGGTGTCGCACTCCTTGCGGTTGGTGCCGATGTCGACCTGGCGGTTGATCTCGGCGGTGTGCCGGAAGTTGCCGGGGTTGTGGCCCGGGTCGATGACGACGACCTTGCCCGTGAGCGGGCCCCGGGGCGCGGCGGCCGGGGCGGAGGCGGTGCTCGGCACCGGCGTGGGGGAGCCGGCGGGCCGCTTGTCGTCGTCGGCCGACGGGGAGCCGGCCGTGGGCGCCGGCGACGCCACGGCGGCCGTCCGGGTCGCGCCGGCCGTCCCGGCCGTGCCGCCCGGGCCACCGGGGGCGCCCACCGCCTCGTACACCAGCCAGCCGAGCAGTGCCCCCGGCACCAGCGCCGCCAGCCCGACCACCAGCGGGCGGCGGCGGGAGCGGCGGTTTTGCGGAGGTTCGAATTCCGGGCCTGCGTACGACACGCCTGACACCCTAACCGGGGCGGATGCCCCGACGGTCAGATTCCGCTGCCCGTGCGGCGCAGCACCCGCATCGACTCCGTCACGGACACCTCCGTGAACGCCCCCGAGGCCAGCGCCCGCAGATAGATCCGGTACGGCGCCTGGCCGGTGAACTCGTCCACCGGGTCCGGGAAGACGTCGTGGATGACCAGCAGCCCGCCCTCGGCGACGTGCGGCGCCCAGCCCTCGTAGTCGGCGCTCGCGTGCTCGTCGGTGTGCCCGCCGTCGATGAAGACCAGCCCGAGCGGGCTGCGCCAGAACGCCGCCACCTGCGGCGAGCGGCCGACGACCGCGACCACGTGGTCCTCCAGGCCCGCCCGGTGCAGGGTGCGGCGGAACGTGGGCAGCGTGTCCATCAGCCCGATCTCGGGGTCCACGGTCTGCGGGTCGTGGTACTCCCACCCCGGCTGCTGCTCCTCGCTGCCCCGGTGATGATCGACGGTGACGGCACAGACCCCGGCCCGGCGCGCGGCGTCCGCGAGCAGGATCGTGGACCGCCCGCAGTACGTCCCGACCTCCAGCAGCGGCAGGCCCAGCGCCCCCGCCTCCACCGCGGCCGCGTACAGCGCGAGCCCCTCGTCGAGGGGCATGAACCCCTTGGCCGCCTCGAACGCGGCGAGGATCTCGGGCTGGGGAGCGGGGGACATGCGGGCGCCTCTCGGTCGTACGGCTGAGCCAGGGGCCTTTATGCTGCCGCACCCCCGGCCGGCTTCTCGGCGGGGGGTGCGGCAGTGCCCGAAGGGGCGCGGGCAACGGTGCGAAGCCACGACGAACCGCGGCCGCCGGACGGCGGTCCGGGGCGCCTCATGGGGCGTTACGCGCTGACCGTCTCACCGGGCAACGAGAGATCCAGCTCGACCGCGAGCTCACCCCCGGCGTGGCTCGCAGCCGAAGCCAGCGGCGCGTGCCCCGCGGCCTTGGCCGCGACGACGTACGGACCCGCCGCCGGCACGGCGAGCGCATACCGGCCGTCGTCGGCGGAGACCGTCGCCCCCGCCTGCCGCCCGCGCCGGTCGATCAGCGTGACCTTGGCCCGGGCCACGGGCGTCCCGTCGGCGGCCAGCACCCGGCCGCGGAAGCCGCGCAGCGCCTCCTCGGCACGCTCCAGGTTCGCGTCCTCCTCGCTGGAGGCGACGAGCTGCGGGCCGGCCGCCGGACGGCGCCCCGGGAGCAGGAACGCCATCGCCAGCCCCACCGCGACCGCGGCCGTGGCGATGAGGAAGGACACCCGGAAGCCGTGCATGGTCGGGATCGCCGCGCCGCCGACGTGGTCGGCCGTGTTCGCGAGGACCATGCCGATGACGGCGCTCGACACCGAGGTGCCGATGGAGCGCATCAGGGTGTTCAGGCCGTTGGCCGCGCCGGTCTCGGAGGCCGGGACCGCGCCGACGATCAGCGCGGGCAGCGAGGAGTAGGCGAGGCCGATGCCCGCGCCGAGCAGGACGGAGGTGACGACGGTCTGCCAGGCGGCGTCCATCAGGCCGAGACCGCCGGCGTAGCCCACGGCGATCACGAGCAGGCCGGTGATCAGGGTGACCTTCGGGCCGTAGCGCGCGGACAGGCGGGCGTAGACGGGGGCGGTGAACATCATCGTCAGGCCCAGCGGGGCCACGCACAGGCCCGCGACGACCATGGACTGGCCGAGGCCGTAGCCGGTCGCGGTGGGCAGCTGCAGCAGCTGCGGCAGGACCAGCGAGACGACGTAGAAGCTGACGCCGACCATGATCGAGGCGAGGTTGGTCAGGAGCACCTCGCGGCGGGCGGTGGTGCGCAGGTCGACCAGGGGCGCCTTCAGGCGCAGTTCCATCACGCCCCACAGCAGCAGGACGAGAACGGCCGCGGCGAACAGGCCGAGCGTGGTGCCCGAGGCCCAGCCCCAGTCGCTGCCCTTGGTGATGGGCAGCAGGAGCAGCACCAGGCCGGCGGACAGGCCGAGCGCGCCGAGCACGTCGAAGGAGCCCTCGGCGCGCATCGGGGACTCGGGGACGGTGAGCAGGGTGAGCGCGATGGACACCACCCCGAGGCCGGCGGCGCCGTAGAAGAGGGCGTGCCAGTCGGCGTGCTGGGCGACGAGCGCGGCGGCGGGCAGGGCGAGGCCGCCGCCGACGCCGATGGAGGAGCTCATCAGCGCCATGGCCGAACCGAGCTTCTCGCGGGGCAGGGTGTCGCGCATCAGGCCGATGCCGAGCGGGATCGCGCCCATCGCGAAGCCCTGGAGGGTGCGGCCCACGATCATCGTGAGCAGGTCGTCGGTGACGGCGCTGATCAGCGCGCCGACCACCATCACGGCGAGGCTGGCGATGAGCATGCGCCGCTTGCCGTACAGGTCGCCGAGCCGGCCCATGATCGGGGTGGCCACGGCGCCGGAGAGGAGGGTGGAGGTCAGGACCCAGGTGGCGTTGGAGGGTGCGGTGTGGAGCAGCTGCGGGAGGTCCTTGATCACCGGGACGAGCAGCGTCTGCATCACCGCGACCACGATGCCCGCGAAGGCGAGCACCGGGACGACGGCCCCGCTCGCTGACCGGGCGGGCTGGTCGGTCGTCGTTCGTGTCATGTCCAGCGGCAACCCGTATGCATGGGCAACTATTCCGATGCTTTGGTCAGCTAACGATTTCTTGACCATGTCATGACGATCTGAACGGGCGTCAGGCGCCGGGGTCGCGGGATCAGTGGGCCGCGCGCCCGGTCCTAGGACCGCGGGCGGACCGGTCGCCCGGCGAAATCCCGATGCAGGGGCGCGGACCGGTTGAGAGCATGACACCCATGCTGGAAGCCGCCGCCACCACCCGGACCCCCGCCCGCTCCGCCCCGCCGACCTGGCTGGTCGTGGCGCTCGCCTGCGCCGGGCAGTTCCTCGTCGTCCTCGACGTCTCCGTCGTCAACGTGGCCCTGCCGTCCATGCGCACCGACCTCGGGCTGAGCGCGCCGGGCCTGCAATGGGTGGTGAACGCCTACGCCATCGCCTTCGCCGGCTTCATGCTGCTCGGCGGGCGGGCCGGCGACCTGTACGGGCGCAAGCGCATGTTCCTCGTCGGGCTCGCCCTGTTCACGCTCGCCTCGCTGGGCGGCGGGCTCGCCCAGGAGAGCTGGCACCTGCTGCTCGCCCGCGCGGTGCAGGGCCTGGGCGCGGCCGTGCTCGCCCCGTCCACGCTGACCATCCTCACCGCCGCCGTGCCCGAGGGCGCCGCCCGGGCCCGCGCGATCGCCACCTGGACGGCCGTCGGCGCGGGCGGCGGCGCGGCCGGCGGACTGGTCGGCGGGGTGCTGGTGGACGTCCTGGACTGGCGCTGGGTCCTGCTCATCAACGTGCCGGTCGGCGCCGTCGTCCTCGCCGGGGCGCTGGCCCGGCTGCCGGAGAGCCGCGCCGGCGACGGTCGGCGCCTGGACCTGCCGGGCGCGGTCCTCGTCACGGCCGGGCTGGCCACGCTGGCCTACGGCATCTCGCAGACCGAGGCGCGGGGCTGGACCGCGGGCGCGACGCTCGCCCCGCTGGCCGCCGGACTGCTCCTGGTCGCGCTGTTCCTCCTCGTCGAGGCGCGCACCGCGTCCCCGCTGATGCCGCTGGGCCTGCTGCGGCTGCGGTCGGTGGCGTCGGCGAACGCGGCCATGTTCGTCAGCGGCTCGGCGATGTTCTGCATGTGGTTCTTCATGACCCTCTACGCCCAGAACGTCCTCGGCTACAGCCCGCTGGAGGCCGGACTCGCCCTGGTGCCCAGCTCGCTGGCCGTCGTCCTCGGCTCCAAGCTGGCGCCGCGGCTGATGCGGTCGGCCGGGGCGCGGACCGTGGCGGTGCTCGGGTCGCTGGTGGCGGCGGCCGGGTTCGGCTGGCAGTCGACGATGAGCGCGCACGGGCCCTACGTCACGACGATCATGATCCCGGGTGTGCTGATGATGCTCGGCGCGGGTCTCGCGGCGACCCCGCTGGCCTCGCTCGCCACGTCCGGCGCGGCGCCCGGGGAGGCCGGCCTGGTGTCCGGCCTCATCAACACCTCTCGCACGATGGGCGGTTCCCTCGGCCTCGCGGTCATGTCGACCATCGCCGCGACCCGCACGGGCGGCGAGGACACCCCGGCGGCCCTCACCGACGGCTACGCCCTGGTCTTCCGCATCTCCACGGCGGTCCTGCTGGCGGGCGCGGTCCTCATGCTCACGTGGCTGCCGCGCGGCTCGACGGCGACTCGCTGACTCCGGGCCGCCCGCCGGAAAAAGGGACCGCCGCGTCGGCGTCGAAGGCCGTGTGGCGGCGCGTGGGCGGGGGCGTGCGAGGCCGTCGCCCCGCCGCCGGGGTGGTCCGCCCGCACCCGCCGCACCAGGCCGCCACATCCGCGAACAGAGCCTTCCCGAAAGCCCGTTGAGCAGCGCTGACCTGGGCATACGCCCTCGGTGTGCCTACGATCGACGGGCCCGGTCGGCGGGCACAGCGGAGGGGAGCTGCATGGACGGCATCGATCGCCACATCCGGACCACGGAAGACCTGCTCACGCTGCTGGACGGGCTGTTCGCGCCCGGCGCCGACCGGTGGACGGCCGGGGCCGCCGGATGGTGGGACGACTTCTACACGGACCGCTCCCGCCCGGTGCCGTTCTTCGCGGACAAGCCGGACGAGCACCTGGCCGCCTGGGTGGACTCGGGCCGCATCACCGGGCGGCGCGCCCTCGACCTCGGCTGCGGGCCCGGCCGCAACGCCCGCCACCTCGCGGCGAACGGCTTCGAGGTGGACGCCGTCGACCTGTCGCCCCGGGCCGTCGCCTGGGCGCGCGAGGCGACGGGCGCCGCGCCGGTCCGCTACCTGTGCGGCAACGCCTTCGACCTGGCCGGGACGGAGCTGACGGGACCGTACGACCTCATCCACGACTCCGGCTGCTTCCATCACCTCCCGCCGCACCGCAGGATCAGCTATCTGGCGCTGCTGGACCGGCTGCTCGCGCCCGGCGGCCACTTCACCCTCACCTGCTTCGCGGCCGGCGGCATGGGCTCGGAACTGCCCGACGCCGAGCTGTACCGGACCGGCGCTCTGCACGGCGGCCTCGCCTACGGCGCCGAGTCGCTGCGGGCGATCTTCGCGGGGCTGACGGTGCGGGAGCTGCGCCGGATGCGGGACGAGGCGCCCGAGTCGCCGTGCTTCGGGGAGCCGTTCCTTTGGGCGGCGGTGTTCCGGCGGGAGGCGTGAGCGTGCCGTGAGGCCGGCCCTGCGGGGTCAGGCCCTGCGGGGTCAGAGCCAGCCCTGGTGGCGGGCCTCGCGGACGGCCTCCGTGCGGTTGCGGGTGCCCGTCTTGCCGATCGCGGAGGACAGGTAGTTGCGGACGGTGGACTCCGACAGGTGCAGGACGGCGGCGATGTCGGCGACCGTGGAGCCGTCCGCGGACGCCTTCAGGACGTCGCACTCACGGGTGGTCAGCGGGCTCGGGCCGGCGCTGAGCGCGGCGGCGGCCAGCGCGGGGTCGACGACCGTCTCCCCGGTCAGCACCCGGCGGATCGCCTCCGCCAGCTCCTCCACGGGACCGTCCTTGACGAGGAAGCCGGCGGCGCCCGCCTCCATCGCCCGGCGCAGATAGCCGGGCCGGCCGAATGTCGTCAGGATCAGCACCCGGCAGTCGGGCGCTTGGTCGCGCAGCTCGGCGGCGGCGTCCAGGCCGCTGATGCCGGGCAGTTCGATGTCGAGCAGAGCGACGTCGGGGCGGTGGGTCAGCGCGGCGTCCACGATGGCGTCCCCCGCGGCGACCTGCGCGACGACCTCGATGTCCGCCTCCATGCCCAGGAGTAAGGCCAGGGCCCCGCGCATCATCCCCTGATCCTCGGCCAGCAGCACACGAATGCACTTGCCGGCCCGCCGCCCCCGGGGCATCTCCTCGTTCACGCACCAAGCGTAGAAGAGGGACCGGGGGAGGGGAGGGGGTTCGCGCGGGGCCGTGGGAGGGGGTGGGGGTGGGCGAGGGGATGGGCGTGGGGCCGTGAGCGAAGGGCTGGGCGCGGGGCGTGGAGTGAGGGCGTGGGGGCGTGCGCGGAACGCCGCTCAGCCCGCGCCGATTGCCGCTCAGCCCGCGACCGGTTCCGTCACGTCCGCCGTGGCCGGCAGCTCCGCGCGTAACACGAACCCGGCCCGCTCCCCGGCCCCCGCCGTCAGCGTCCCGCCGGCGGCCGCCAGACGCTCCGTCAGCCCCTTCAGCCCCGTACCGCCGCGCACACCGGCCCCGCCGTCGGATGCCGCGGGCCCGCGCCCGTCGTCCGTAACCGTCAGCCGCACCCGTTCTGCCGCCCCCGTCACCACGATCTCGCACCGCCGCGCCCCGCTGTGGCGCACCACGTTGGTCACCGCCTCGCGGACCACCCACCCGAGCAGCGCCTCCGTCTGCGCGGCCGGCGGCGGCCCCGAGCGGCGTACGACCGGCTCGATGCCCGCCGCGGTCAGCGCGGAGCCCGCCCGGTCCAGTTCCGCGGACAGACTGCCCTCCCGGTACCCGGTGACGGCCTCGCGGATCTCGGTGAGCGCCTGCCGTCCCACCGACTCGATGTCGGTGATCTGGGACAGCGCCGCCTCCAGGTCCCGCCCCGCGAGCCGCCGCGCCGCCTCCGACTTGACCACGATCACGGACAGGGTGTGCCCGAGCAGGTCGTGCAGATCGCGGGAGAACCGCAGCCGCTCCCGCTCCACCGCCCGGTGCGCCAGTTCCTCCCGCGCGGCGCGCAGATCGCGCACCGCCTCCGACAGCGACAGGATCGCGGCCGTCACCATCGTCGAGATCCACGTCGCGTACGCGATGGTCGTCCCGCCCCAGCCCTCGTGCGCGTACGACACCGCGCCCGCGAGGACGGCCACGGCCGTGCCGGCCTCCTTCAGCCGCGGCCCGCGCACCGCCGCCCCCGTGGCGAGCCCCAGCAGCGGGAAGAACAGCAGCCAGTTGTCGCCGTACGCGGCGGCCAGCCCGCACGTGAGGGCGGCCATCAGCAGCAGCGCCACGCGCGTGGACCGCTCCTGCCGCTTCTTCTTGTCGAACGCCCGGAAGACGACGTAGATGTACAGCGAGTTGAAGGCGAGCAGACCGATCCCGCCGATCCACGGGTTCGGGGTCTTGCCCTGGAAGAGGTTGGAGAAGGCGCCCAGGCCCATCAGCAGCCACGGCAGCAGGGTGAACCCGCTGGGCGGCGGCCCCGGATGCTCCAGTGCCCTGCCGGTCCGGCGGGCCTCCTGCTGCGCCGCCCGGAAGCACGCCATCTCCGCCTTGCTCCGCGCCGTCGCGTCCCGCCAGGCCCGCAGCCGGCATCCGATCCCGTCCCGCCACCCCATCGCCTGTCCCCCGATCACATCCGGTGAGCCGTCCGGCCGCTTCCGCCACGGCTTCGGTACGACAGTACGGAGCGGGGGGCGGCTCGCGGCAGATGCGCTTGTACGGACTCCGGCAGGACAAATGTCACGGCCGCCCGGGTCACGGCCGCGAGCCTCACGGCCACCCGGCTCACCGCCGTACGTCTCACGGCCGCCCGGCTCACCGCCGTACCCCCTCCGGAGCTGACGGGCCGTCAGTCGTCTTTCCCCGGGGCGCCGCACTCGGCTATACAGAGGGCGCCGGACCGGACCGTGACGTCAGGAGCCCCATGCCCATCGACGCAGCCCTGGCCCTCGCGGCCGCGCCGCGCACCGGAGCCGTCTCCTGGAGTGCCAAGGACGTCCAGCTCTACCACCTCGGCATCGGCGCCGGCCGCCCCGCCACCGACTCCCGCGAGCTGCGCTACACCCTGGAGTCCCGACTGCACGTCCTGCCCAGCTTCGCCACCGTCGCCGGGGCCGGCGCGCCCGGCGTGATCGGCGGGCTGTCGATGCCCGGCGTCGAGGTGGACCTCGCCCGCGTCCTGCACGGCGCGCAGACACTCACCGTGCACCGCCCGATCCCCGTCGAGGGCACCGCGACCGCCACCTCCCGCATCGCCGCGGTGTACGACAAGGGCAAGGCGGCCGTGCTCGTGCTGCGCACCGCCGTCGCCGACGCCGACGGGCCGCTGTGGACCGACGACGCCACCATCTACGTACGCGGCGAGGGCGGGTTCGGCGGCGACCGCGGGCCCTCCGCCCGCCCCGGGGAGGCACCCGCCGGTCCGCCCGACCGGGTCGTCGAGCGGACGGTCCGCGAGGACCAGGCGCTGCTGTACCGCCTCTCCGGCGACCTCAACCCGCTGCACGCCGACCCCGAGTTCGCCCGGCGCGCCGGCTTCGAGCGGCCGGTCCTGCACGGGCTGTGCACCTACGGCATGACCCTCAAGGCGGTCGTCGACACACTGCTGGGCGGGGAGGTGACCCGGGTGCGGTCGTACACCGCGCGGTTCGCCGGGGTGGTGTACCCGGGGGAGACCCTGCGGATGCGCATGTGGCGGGGGGACGGCCGGGTCCGGGTGGCCGTGAGCGCGGCCGACCGGGAGGACGCGCCGGTCCTGACCGACACGGTCGTCGAGCATTCCTGAAGCGCAAAGTCCTGAAGCGCGGTCACCTCACCGGGTGGCAGGACGCAGAACACGGAACGGCCCCGCCCGGAGCACCCGGGCGGGGCCGTTCGCACACGTGCCGTCAGGCCGCCGATTCGGCCTGTTCGACCGGCCGGCGGTGCCGGCCGCGAGGGGCCGACTCGCCGTCCTGCGTCGAGATCGGCCCACGGTGCCTGCCGTGCCCCGTGGAGGCCATCTCGGTCTCACGGGCCTGCGGCTGCGTCGTGCTGGCGTCGCTCATCGGAAGAACTCACCCCGTCAACATGATCTTTCCTTACAGCCGGGCGAGTGTAACCGGCGCACCTCGGGCGGAATCCAGCCGCACACGCCAACCGGCACTACTTCGTTACAAGTCGTCCCAGAGGCGCCTGCTGCAGCGGCACAGGACGGGCCGCGACCGGCTCCGGAGCCGGCGCCGGAGCCTCCCCGGGGGCCTCCTCGCCGGCCTCCCCGCGGGTCTCGTTGCCGTACTCCCCGGCCGTCCCGCCGAGGGTCCGCGCCGCCGTCGCCGGAAGGGGCGTGCGGGCCACTCCGCAGGGCACCTCCTGCGTGGCGTACGGCAGCAGCAGCTCGCCCTCGCGGGTCACCAGACCGGCACCGGTCAGCCAGCCCGCGGGCGCCGGCAGATGGTGCACCTGCCGCTCGGCCGGCCGCCACACCCCGGCCCAGGTGCCCAGCGGCCCGTCGATGCGCAGCGCCACCGCGCAGCTCTCCGGCGTCAGCACCTGCCCCGGCTGGATCGCGAACGGCGTCACCCGGCAATCCGGCAGCCTCAGGCTGTCCGGGAAGCGCACCGGCAGGGTGCTGCCCAGGACGCCCCAGCCGAGCCGTGGCTCGCCGGGCGCGGGCGCGTCGGAGGAGATCAGCAGCAGCCCGCTGTCGGGGTCGGCGAGCAGCAGCCGGTCGTCGCTGTGCTCGGCGATCTGCAGCAGCGGCGACACCTCGCCGCCGCGCCCCAGGTCCACCACGACCGTCTTGGTCCGCCCGCCGGTGGTCCGGTCCAGAGCCAGCATCCGCCCGGTGTGGTCCAGCCACACCCCGCCCGAGCAGCGCCCCGGCACCTGAGCCAGCCGCTGCGGGCCGAACCCCCCGCCCGCGACCTGCCACACCGTGCTGGAGCCGCCGCCGACCGCGAGCGCGTACGCCCGCTCGCCGCCCGGCGCCGGCGGCAGCAGCCGTACCGTGCCGTCCGGCGGGGTGCTCACCCCGCCCAGCGGCAGCTCGCCGGTGCCGGGGCCGGTCGGGTAGAGGAGGCTGAAGTCGTGGCGTCCGCCGACCCGGCGCCCGATCAGCACCCGGCCGTCCGCCAGCGGCTGCAGCTCGGTGCCGGGCTCCTCGGGCTGGTTCCCGGGCAGCGGCACGGCGTAGGGTTCCGGGCCGGCGAGGGTCCAGCGCTCGGGGAAGGCGGACTCGCCGTCGTGCGCGAGACGCGCGGCGTAGCCGCCGTCCACCGTGATCACGCACCCGGGCCGCGGGGAGAAGCCGTCCTCGTCCGCCGCGGCGGGCTCGATCGCACAGGCCGTCATCGTTCGGTCACCTCCGGCGACGAAGCTAGTTTTCGCACGCACGGGCGTGGCACGCGGCGGCCGGGCCTTCACACATAAGGGTGGTGCAGAAGCGATTCAGCTGAGGAAACCGGGGCGAATGTGCTGAGTGGCGCACAGCCGGTCACAGCGGGGGCGACGGCTGTACAGGGGGGCAGATCAGCCAGGTAGCCTTGCACCCGTGCCCCGTCTGTCTGAAGTCATCGCCGCGCTGGAGAAGCTGTGGCCCGCCGAGCGGGCCGAGTCCTGGGACGCGGTCGGCACCGTCGTGGGCGACCCCGAGGCCGAGGTCACACGGGTCCTGTTCGCCGTCGACCCCGTGCAGGAGATCGTCGACGAGGCGGTCAAGCTCGGCGCCGACCTGCTGGTCACCCACCACCCGCTCTACCTGCGCGGTACGACCACGGTCGCGGCCTCCCACTTCAAGGGCCGCGTCGTGCACACGCTGATCAAGAACGACATCGCGCTGCACGTGGCCCACACCAACGCCGACACCGCCGACCCGGGCGTGAGCGACGCGCTGGCCGGCGCGCTGGACCTGCGGGTCGTCCGGCCGCTCGTGCCCGACCCGGGCGATCCGGAAGGCCGCCGGGGCCTCGGCCGGATCTGCGAACTGGACCACCCGCTGCCGTTGCGCGAGTTCGCCGCCCGCGTCGCCCAGCGGCTGCCCGCCACCGCGCAGGGCATCCGCGTGGCCGGCGACGCCGGGGCCACGATCCGCACGGTCGCCGTCAGCGGCGGCTCCGGCGACAGCCTCTTCGACCAGGTCCGCGCGGCCGGCGTCGACGCCTTCCTCACCGCCGACCTGCGCCACCACCCGGCGAGCGAGGCGGTCGCCCACAGTCCTCTCGCGCTGCTCGACGCGGCGCACTGGGCCACCGAGTGGCCCTGGTGCGAGCTGGCCGCGAGCCAGCTCGACGAGATCTCCGACCGGCACGGATGGGACCTGCGCGTCCACGTCTCGAAGACGGTCACCGACCCCTGGACCAGCCACTCCCCGTCACCTGGAGCCCCCAACTGAACGCCGCGCCCGCCGACCAGATCCGACTCCTCGACGTCCAGGCCCTGGATGTGCGCCTGCAGCAGCTCGCGCACAAGCGGAAGTCGCTGCCCGAGCACGCCGAGATCGAGTCGCTCACCAAGGACCTCACCCAGCTGCGCGACCTGCTCGTGGCCGCGCAGACCGAGGAGAGCGACACCGCCCGCGAGCAGACCAAGGCCGAGCAGGACGTCGACCAGGTCCGCCAGCGCGCCGCCCGCGACCAGCAGCGCCTCGACTCCGGCGCCGTGACCTCGCCGAAGGACCTGTCCAACCTCCAGCACGAGATCGCCTCCCTCGCCAAGCGCCAGGGCGACCTGGAGGACGTCGTCCTGGAGGTCATGGAGCGTCGCGAGGCCGCCCAGGAGCGGGTCGCCGAGCTGACCGAGCGGGTCGGCTCCGTCCAGGCCAAGATCGACGACGCGACCGGCCGCCGGGACGCCGCGTTCGAGGAGATCGACGGCGAGGTCGCCTCCGTGACCAAGGAGCGCGAGGTCGTGGCCGCCGCCGTGCCCGCGGACCTGCTCAAGCTGTACGACAAGCTGCGCGCGCAGCAGGGCGGCATCGGCGCGGCCAAGCTGTACCAGCGCACCTGCCAGGGCTGCCGCCAGGAGCTCGCCATCACCGAGCTGAGCGAGATCCGCAAGGCCGCGCCCGACACCGTGGTGCGCTGCGAGAACTGCCGCCGCATCCTGGTGCGCACCGCCGAGTCCGGGCTGTAAGGGGCCGACGGGGTGCGGGAGTTCATCGTCGAGGCGGACGGCGGGTCGCGGGGCAACCCCGGGCCCGCCGGGTACGGCTCCGTGGTCCGGGACGCGGCGAGCGGGCAGACCCTCGCCGAGCGGGCCGAGTACATCGGCGTCGCCACGAACAACGTCGCCGAGTACCGGGGGCTGCTCGCCGGCCTGCGCGCGGCGCACGAACTCGACCCCGACGCCACGGTGCACGTCCGCATGGACTCCAAGCTCGTCGTCGAGCAGATGTCGGGCCGCTGGAAGATCAAGCACCCCGCGATGAAGCCGCTCGCCGCCGAGGCGGCCACCGTCTTCCCGCCGGACCGGGTCACCTACGAGTGGATCCCGCGCGAGCGGAACAAGCACGCCGACCGGCTCGCCAACGAGGCGATGGACGCGGGCGCGCGCGGCGAACGATGGACTCCGTCGGCGTCGCGGGCGGAACTGGACGCCACCGCGTCCTCCTCCGCCGTACCGGAGCCGTCGGGCCCGCCCGGCGACGCGACGGCCGGCGCCGCCCGGGCCCGAGCGGCCCTGGCCGACGTCCGGGCGGCACGGACGGTGGCGGCGGCTGGCACGTCGACGCCTGGCACGTCGGCTCCCGGGACGGCGGCGCCTGGGAAGGCGGCACCCGGGACGGCGGCGCCCGGCGCGTCGGCTCCTGGGACGTCGGCACCCGGGACGGCGGCGCCCGGCGCGTCGGCTCCCGCGGCCTCGGCGCCGGAGAGCTTGGCGCCGTCCGGTGGGGCGGTCCCCTCAAGCCGTACGGCATCGTCGGCAGACGCCGACTCCTCGGACGGTGCCGCTGCGCCGGCCCCGGCCGACGCCGGCCGGGCAGGCGCCGCGACGGCCGAGACCTCCGCTCAGGGCTGGAGCTCCGCCCCCGACCTGGGTGCCCCCGCCACCTTCGTGCTCCTCCGGCACGGCGAGACCCCGCTCACCCCGCAGAAGCGTTTCTCGGGCAGTGGAGGCACCGATCCCGCGCTGTCCGACATCGGCCGCGAGCAGGCCGAGCGGGTGGCCGAGGCGCTCGCCCGGCGCGGCACGATCCAGCACATCGTCGCCTCACCGCTGGCCCGCACCCGCGAGACCGCCGGCATCGTCGCCGCCCGCCTCGGCCTGGAGGTGACCGTCGAGGACGGCCTGCGCGAGACGGACTTCGGAGCCTGGGAGGGGCTGACCTTCGCCGAGGTGCGCGAGCGCCACCCCGACGACCTGAACGCCTGGCTCGCCTCGCCGCAGGTCGCGCCGACGGGTGGCGGTGAGTCCTTCGCGGACACGGCTGTCCGTATCGCCGCGACCCGCGACAAGCTGACGGCGGCGTACGCGGGCCGCACGGTCCTGCTGGTCACGCACGTCACGCCGATCAAGACGCTGATCCAGCTCGCCCTGGGCGCGCCCTCGGAGGCCCTGTTCCGCATGGAGCTGTCGGCGGCGTCCCTGTCCGTCGTGGCGTACTACGCCGACGGCAACGCGAGCGTCCGCCTGTTCAACGACACGTCACACCTGCGCTGACCGCCGTGGGCCCTCTGCGGCCCGGCCGGAGAGGCGGGCCGCAGGGCGCCCACGGGTCGTGAGCGCTGAAGACGGTGACAACACCCTCGCCGGCGGGCCGCTGGACACCGCTGGTGGTGCGCGAGTTCCCGCGCCGCAGGCAGGCCACGCGCTCCGCACTGTCCGCCGCTGCCCGCGCCCGAACCGACTCTCCGGCACCGGCCCCGATCCCCGCGGAACCCGAACCGGCCCCCAGGGCAGCGCACCCGGCCCCCACCGAACCGCATAGGATGCGGGGCCGATCACGCTTTCGGGGGGACACGGATGGCTCTCGAGTTCGACCTGCCGCTCGCCGAGGACCCCGAGGCCGCCCGGCTCGCCTCCGAGCTGACCGAGCTGGGCAACGAGCGCTTCCTGCGGGCCGTGCTCCGCGACCCGGCGCATCTGCACCACCGCAGCACCGATCGCCTCGTCGGCCTGCCCACCGGCGCCCGGCAGAGCGCCGAGCCCACCTCCAGCCTCCTGCTGCGCGCCCTGCACCTGTGCTTCACGGCTCACCTGCCGCTGAGTCTGTCGCCCGACCTGCTCTGGTACGCCGTCGTGCACGAGGTCGCCGTCCATGTGCGGCTCCACCCCGACGCCTACGCGGGCCTCTTCACGGACACGCCGGGGCACCGGCAGACCATCGCCGTCCGCGACGACCTGGCCCCGCTGGACTGGGAGCGCTCGGTTCACCTGGTCGAGGAGCCCCTGCGCGCCCGCATCGGCGACGACGTGGCCGACCTGTTCCGTCCCGCCTTCTCGACCACCACGCCCACCGACGCCACGGCGGCGCTGGTGGCGCTGCTGGACGTGGTCAGCCCGTACTACCGCTTCCGGTGGACCTCGCTGTGCGGCATCCCCCGGATCCGGCTGGAGGGCACGGACCGGGACTGGCGCCTGCTGGCGGCCCGGGTGCGGGAGCTGGAGGGCTGGTTCGAGGGGCTGCGGCCGTGGTTCGCCGCCCTGCACCCGGTGCTGGACTCGGTCTGGGCGGCGGCCTCCGGGTGGGGCGTCGACGAGACGTTCTGGCGGTCGCTCTACAAGTGGGAGTCGGCGTCCGGCGGTGACCGGGTCACCGGCTGGATCACCGCCTTCTTCGCCCACCGGTACACCGACGACGGACCGTCGCCCAAGCAGACGTTCGGCCCGGGAACCAGCGACGAGCAGGACTTCCCCTCGCACGTCTCCCACGTCCCGTTCCGCTGGGAGACCCTCACCGGCACCCGCGACCTGGCCTTCCTCGGCGGCGTCCTCGGCGTGGAACGCGACGGCGAGTGGATCCGCCCCCGCCTCGGGTTCGCGGTGGCGGAAGTGCTCCCCGCCGCCGAGCCCCGCGACGAGCGCCTGCCCGAGCCGTGGACCATGGCGGACGTGCGGCGCGTCACCGGCTGCGCGGAGGCCCGGCTGCTGCCCACCGTCGGCACGGTCACCCTGAACGGCGAGCCCCTCGCGGCCGACTGCGCGATCGACGTCGACGGGCTGTGCGCCGTACGGGCCGACGACGGCGACTGGTACCTCGGCGACCTCGTCTCGGACACCGGGGACATCCGGTGCTGGGGCCCCTACGGCCCTGACCTCGGCCACGCCCTCCGCTCGCTCTGACGGCCCGGCGCCCGGGGCCGGCGGAGCACGCCCGCGCCCCGGGCCTCGGCGCCGTACGCCCCGCGCCCGTGCCCGGGCACCCCGCGTCCGACGCCCTCAGCGGCGGGCGCCGAGCGTGGCCGCCTCGCGGGCCAGCCGCTCGATGCGGGGCCAGTCGCCCGCGGCCACCGCGTCCGGCGGAACCATCCAACTGCCGCCCACACAGCCGACGTTGGGCAGGTTCAGGTACGCGGGCGCGGACTCGGGGGTGATGCCGCCGGTGGGGCAGAACCGGGCCCTCGGCAGCGGACCGGCCAGCGACCGCAGGTACGCCGTACCGCCGGCGGCCTGCGCCGGGAAGAACTTCATCTCCGAAACCCCCCGCTCCAGCAGCGCCACCACCTCCGACGCCGTGGACACCCCCGGCAGGAACGGCACCCCGGCCGACGTCATCGCCGTCAGCAGCCCGTCCGTCCACCCCGGGCTGACCAGGAACCGCGCCCCGGCCGCCACACAGCCGGCCACCTGCTCCGGCGTGATCACCGTCCCCGCGCCCGGCACCGCCCCGGGCACCCCCTCGGCGATCGCCCGCAGCCCCTCCAGCGCGGCGGGCGTGCGCAGCGTCACCTCGATCGCGGGCAGCCCGCCCGCGACGAGCGCCCGCGCGAGCGGTACGGCGTCGGCGGCGTCCTGAAGGACGACGACCGGGAGGACGGGGGCGAGGTCGAGCACGGAGGCAGGCAGAGACTCGGGCATGGCCACATCCTGCCCACCCGCTGCACTCTGCGCAAAGGTCATTGCATATGCTGCAACGCCCTCGCGGGAAACCTCAGTGGATCTCCTCCACCAGCACGTCCAGCGACCACGCCCGCCCCGCCTTCTCCGGAGCCTGCGCCTCCACGACGTATCCGAGATCCCGCAGCGCCTCCACCAGCGCGGCCGGGTCCTTCGGCGCGGCGCCCGCCGTCAGCAGGCTGCGCACGATCCGCCCCTTCGTCGCCTTGTTGAAGTGGCTGACCACCTTCCGGGTCGGCGCGTGCAGCACCCGCACCGTCGCCGTGCGCCCCGCGATCTCGCCCTTCGGCTTCCACGCCGTGGCGTACGCCGCCGACCGCAGGTCCAGCACCAGGCCGTCCCCGGCCGCCTCCGGCAGCACGGACGCCATCGGGGTGCGCCAGTACGCCCCGAGCGCCCCCAGCCCCGGCAGCTTCACGCCCATCGAGCAGCGGTACGAGGGGATCGCGTCCGTCACCCGCACGGCACCCCACAGCCCCGAGAACACCAGCAGCTCCCGCGCCGCCCGCTCCCGGGCCGCCGCGTCCAGCGAGGCCAGGTCCAGGGCGTCGTACAGCACCCCCGTGTACACCTCGCCGGCGGGCCGCGCACCCGTCTCGCGCAGCGCGGCGTTCTTGGCGACCTCGCCGCGCAGCCCCTCGCTCAGCCCCAGCACCTCGCGCGCCTTCTCCTCGTCGGCGGCGCACAGCTCGACCAACTCCGTCAGGACCGTCTCACGCGCGGCGGTGAGCCCCGGCAGCGACAGCGAAGCGAGCCGCAGCGGGGCGCCGGAGCCGGAGGGAGCCTTGCCCTCGGAGGGCGGGAGAAGGACGAGCACGGGAATTTCTCCTTTGCAAGGGGGACCGGCCCAGCGTACGGCGTGCCGCGCGGCCGCCCGCGCCCTACCGTGGCGGTATGCTCCGCAGCCCCGTGCACGTGACCGGCGCTCCCAAGGGCCCCCTGCGCGGGGCTCTCGACGCCCTGCGCACCCGCCTCGACGTCCCCGGCGCGTTCCCGCCGGACGTGCTCGCCGAGGCCGACCGGGCCGCCCGGGACCCGGTGCTCCCGGTGCACGACGCCACCGACATCCCGCTGTTCACCATCGACCCGCCCGGCTCCCTGGACCTGGACCAGGCGCTGCACCTGTCCCGGCACGGCACCGGCTACCGCGTGCGGTACGCCATCGCCGACGTGGCCGCCTTCGTCGTACCGGACGGGCCGCTCGACCGGGAGGCACGGCGGCGCGTGAACACCTTCTACTTCCCCGACGGCCGCATCCCGCTGCACCCGCCGGTGCTCAGCGAGGGCGCCGCGAGCCTGCTGCCCGGGCAGACCCGCCCGGCCGTGCTGTGGACGATCGACCTCGACGCGGACGGCCGGACCACCGCCGTCGACGTCCGCCGCGCCCTCGTGCGCAGCCGGGCCCGGCTCGACTACGCGGGCGTCCAGCAGGAGATCGACGCGGGCACCGCGGAGGAACCCGTCGCCCTGCTGCAGACGGTCGGGCGGCTGCGCGAGGGGCAGGAGGCCGAACGCGGCGGTGTCTCGCTGCGCGTGCCCGAGCAGGAGATCGTCGCCCACGACCACACCTACGAGCTGACCTACCGCGCCCCGCTCCCCGCCGACGGCTGGAACGCCCAGATATCCCTGCTCACCGGCATGGCGGCGGCCGACCTGATGCTGGCGCACGGCACGGGCGTGCTGCGCACCCTCCCGCCGACCCCCGTCGGCGCCGTCGACCGGCTGCGCCGTACCGCGTTCGCGCTGCACATCGACTGGCCGCACCACGTCTCGTACGCGCAGCTCGTGCGCTCCCTCGACCCGCGCGAACCGCGCCACGCCGCCTTCCTCCAGGCGTGCGCCACGGTCATGGGCCACGCCGACTACACCGTCTTCCGCGACCATCGGATCCCGGAGCTGACCACGCACGCCGCGGTCGCCGCGCCGTACACCCACTGCACCGCCCCGCTGCGGCGCCTGGTCGACCGCTACACCGGCGAGATCGCCATCGCCGCCTGCGCGGGCAAGGAGCCGCCGGAGTGGGTGGACGCCGCGCTGGACGCGGTGCGCGCGCGGATGGCCGAGGGCGGCCGGCTCGCGAACAAGGTCGACCGGGCCTGCATCGCACTGGTCGAGGCGGCGGTGCTGCAGGGCCGGGTCGGCGAGGTCTTCCAGGGATGCGTGGTGGAACTGGAGGACCACCGCGGGACCGTGCAGGTGGAGTCGCCCGCGGTCATCGGCGAGATCCGCGGCGCCGGCCCCGGCACGCTGGGCGAACGACTGTCGGTACGGCTCACCGAGGCGGACCCGCAGGCGGCGAAGGTCAGCTTCGTCCCGGCGTGAGCGGGTCGCTTCGTCCCGGCGTGAGCGGGTCGCACGAGTGCGGTACGGGGGCCGGCTCCGCACCCGCGTGAGCGGCACGCACGAGTTCCGTACCGGAGCCGCGTAAGGCCCGGCGTCAGCTCCGTACCGGCATGAGGGCCCGGGCGAGTCCGTCGGGGTCGTCCGCGTGCAGCCGTACGACGCCGACCTCGCGCCGGCGGCCCAGCAGGGTGGTGTGGGTGACCGGCCGGGCCAGCTCCAGGTGAGCGTGGTCTGCCCGCCGACGGCGACGTCGAGCACGCCGGGGACGCGCTCCTGCCGCGCGCGCCGCTCACGCCGTACCGCTCGGATGTCCGCGCACGGAATGCTCAGGTCCACATGGGCGCCGTGGCGCACCCGCAGCACGTCCCCGTCGAGCAGGTGGGGGCGCACGACCGAGGCGGCGTGCAGGGCGACGACGAAGACGATCGTGTACAGGTCCAGGACGAGCACCACGGCGTGGGCCGCCGGCCACGCCCGCAGCAGGACGGACAGGGTGAACGTCTCGACCGCGCACACGAAGGCGAGACCGGCGGTCACGGCTCCCTGCCCCCGGGCGTAGCCGAACGCGCCGGCCGTGCCACGCGAGCCGGGGCGTCGCCCGGTCACCCCGAGCACCAGCCACCGCACGAGCCCCGCCAGCAGCCGCGCCTCGTGCCGGACCAGCGCGCGGGCCACTCTCACGGCCGCTCCCCGGCGACGAGGGCGAGCGCCCGCCGGAACGCCTCGGCCTGCGCCGGGGAGAAGTCGGCGCACACGGCCCGCAGAAAGGCGTCGCCCTCCGGGAGGCCCTCCTCGGGCACCAGCCCGCCCGGGACCGCCTCCGCCAGCGCCCGCGCCGCCTCCTCCACCCGCGGATCGTCGTCCGGTACGGCGCCGGCGAGGGCGTCGAGCAGGGCGTAGGCGCGCTCCGCCTTCCGTACGGCGTCCGGGTCGGCGAGCGCCTCGGTGAGGAGCCCGGTGATCCGCGCCCGCGCCTCGGGCGGCGCGGCCGTGTCGAGCAGGGCGAGGATCTCGCGGTCCTTGGCGGCCGTGAGGGAGCCGGAGCCGGGCACACGGGCGAGCAGCGCGGCGAGCTCGGCGGACACGGGCCCCTCGGCGGGCAGTTCCCCGGCGTCGAGCAGCGCGCGCAGCCGCCGCCGGGTGTCCCGGATGGCCGCTTCCTGCCGGGCGAGGTCCTCGTCCAGCTCGGTGAGCACCTCGACGAGGTCCTTCCCGGCGTCGTCCGCGAGCACGTCCCGCACCTCGGCGAGCCCCAGCCCCAGCTCGGTCAGCCGCCGGATCCGCGCGAGGACGACGGCGTGCCGCAGGGTGTAGTCCCGGTAGCCGTTGCCCAGCCGCTCCGGTTCGGGCAGCAGTCCGAGGTGGTGGTAGTGCCGTACGGCCCGCGGGGTGACCCCGACGACCGCGGCGAGTTCTCCGATCCGCATACGCCCAGTGAAGACGTTGACGCCGCGGCAGGGTCAAGCGGCGATTCACGCACGGACGTCGACCGGGAAGCCTCGACACCGCGGACTTTCTCCGAGCCCTCCCGCGTTGCACCCTCTGGGGAACCAGGGGGTGCAGTCATGAACGGACGCATGAACGGACGTATGAACGGACGGGAAGAGGCACGCTGGACCAGGGCACGCCTGGGCCGCTGCGGCCCGCCGCTCGACCTGCTCACCGCCTCCTTCGACCGGCACGTCTACGCCCCCCACGCGCACGAGGAGTACACCGTCGGCGTCTGCGTCGGCGGCTCCGAGGTGATCGCCTACCGCGGCGGCCGCGTGTACGCAGGGCCGGGCTCGATCGTCGTCCTCGCCCCCGGCGAGATGCACACCGGAGGCCCGGCCACCCCCACGGACGGCTACGCCTACCGCGCCCTGTACGCGGCGCCCGGCCTGCTCGCCGACGGCGTCCTCGGCGGGGAGCCGCACTTCCGCGAGGCGCTGCTCGACGACCCGGAACTCGCCACGGCCCTGCGCCTGACCCACACCGAACTCGCCGCCTGCCCCGACCCGCTGGAGGCCGAGTCCCGCCTGCCGTGGCTGCTGACGGCGCTGGCCCGCCGCCACTCCACGGCCCGCGCGGCCGACGACACGGTCCCCGGCGCCGACCGCATCGCCGCGGCCGTCCGCGACCGCCTGGCCGACGAACTCACCGCCCCGCCCTCCCTCGCCGACCTCGCCACCGGCCTCGGCCTGTCCCGCTACCAGCTGCTGCGCGCCTTCCGTACGGCGACGGGGGTGCCGCCGTACGCCTGGCTGGCCCAGTACCGAGTGACCCGGGCCCGCTCGCTGCTGGACTCGGGCCTGCGCCCCGCCGAGGTCGCCGCCCTGGTGGGCTTCGCCGACCAGGCGCACCTGACCCGCTGGTTCCGCCGGGTGCTCGGCGTGACCCCGGCGGCGTACCGCAACAGCGTCCAGGACGCCCGGTAGGCGCGGTGGCGTACCGCAACAGCGTCCGAGACGCCCGGTGAGACCCGGCGGCGTACCGCGACGGCGTGCGAGACGGCTGCCGTGGCGCGGCGGTGTACCGCGACGGCGGTCAAGATGCCCGGTGAGGCCGGGTGGCGTACCACAACGGCGTGCGAGATGGCTGCCGGGGCGCGGCGGCGTACTGCGACGGCGGTCAAGATGCCCGGTGAGGCCGGGTGGCGTACCGCAACAGCGTTCAAGACGCGCGGTGAGGCTCTGGCCGAGACTCGCGGCATGACTGCACGCGGCTGGTTCCTCTTCTCCCTCATGGGAGTGATCTGGGGCATCCCCTATCTCATGATCAAGGTGGCGGTGGACGCGGTGTCCCCGGCCACGGTGGTGTTCGTGCGCTGTGCGCTCGGCGCGGCCCTGCTGCTGCCGTTCGCCCTGCGCCAGCCCGGCCTCGGGCGCACGGTCCGCACCCACTGGCGTCCCCTGCTGGCCTTCGCGTGCCTGGAGATCATCGGCCCGTGGTTCACCCTGACCGACGCCGAACGGCACCTGTCCAGCTCCACGGCGGGCCTGCTGATCGCGGGCGTCCCGATCGTCGGCGTGACCTTCGCGCTCTTCCTGGGCGACCGTGAACGCCTCGGCCCGCGGCGTGTGATCGGCCTCGCCCTGGGCCTGGCCGGCGTCGGCGTCCTCACCGCGCCGCACCTGACCGGCGGCGACGCCCGCTCGCTGGCGGAGGTGCTGCTGACGGTGGTGGGCTACGCGACGGCCCCGCTGATCGCCGCGCGCCACCTGAAGGACGTCCCGTCCCTGCACCTGACGGCCCCCTGCCTGGCGCTGGCGGCGCTGGTGTACGCCCCCGCGGCCGCGCTGACCTGGCCGTCCGAGGTTCCCGCCCCGACGGTCCTGGCGGCCCTGGCCGGCCTGGGCGTGATCTGCACGGCGGTGGCCTTCGTGGCCTTCCTGGAACTGATCAAGGAGGCCGGCCCGACGCGGGCGACGGTGATCACATACGTCAACCCGGCGGTCGCGGTGGCGGCGGGCGCGATCTTCCTGAACGAGCACCTGACGGGGACGATCGCGGTGTCCTTCGCCCTGATCCTGGCCGGCTCGGTCCTGGCGACGGCCGCGGGTCCGGTACGGCGCGTGCGCCCGGTACCATGGTCGGCACGGCAGACGAGCCGGGCGGACGGCCGCGTGGAGTCCCCTTGACGGGGGGCTTCCCGAGGAACGTCCGGGCTCCACAGGGCAGGGTGGTGGCTAACGGCCACCCGGGGTGACCCGCGGGACAGTGCCACAGAAAGCAAACCGCCGGGGGCTTCGGCCCTCGGTAAGGGTGAAACGGTGGTGTAAGAGACCACCAGTGCCCAGGGTGACCTGGGCAGCTAGGTAAACCCCACCCGGAGCAAGGTCAAGAAGGGGGCACCCCGGTGCCCCTGCGCGGATGTTCGAGGGCGGCCCGCCCGAGTCCGCGGGTAGACCGCACGAGGCCGGCGGCAACGCCGGCCCTAGATGGATGGCCGTCGCCCGGCGCTCCGCGAGGAGCCCGGGAACAGAACCCGGCGTACAGCCCGACTCGTCTGCCGCCCCGCTCACTGAGCTGCGACAACACCCTCCAGCGGCCCCGTCAGACGGGGGCTGGGCGAGAATCTGGGGAGAATCGGGAGCCGCCGAGAGCTGAGCCGCCACCGGCCGCGGCAGCCGTGCGGGCAAAGCGGAGCCTTGACGGAGACAGGAGCCTTCCGTCATCCGTCTCATGTGGTGCCTTTAGTTCGCGGCGGGCGCGACGATCCAGAGTCCGCTACTCGCGCCCGGACAGCTCCTGTACTTCCTCCGCCGACGACGCTCTGCGCAGCGACCCCGATGCCACAGCACCGGAACGCTTGGTGCCCTCCCCATCCATGGCTTCCCGCAAAGCGTCCAACGAAGCCAGGCCACGCCCCTTGGCCTGGCTCAGGTAAGCCAACCAGTCTGCCGCGGCGTCCATTGCCACGTGGCCCGCAGGGGTGCGTGGCTCGTATCCTGCCGCGTCACCACTCTCGGCTGCCCATAGATAACCGATGACTTCTTCGTCGAGTGACACATCCACGAACTCGACCGGCGTCGAAGTCTCCGATTCATAACGCGGTGCGTCCTGTGGGATCTTTTCCTGCAGTCGCTCCGTACGTCGCGGAATCTCGAACATGTACCACGAGTCGAGAAGATCAGGATCGTCGTCCGGGAAATCCTCGAATCCGTCTTCTGTCGGAACGCCGTGGGCGCCGGGGTCCCACGGCTGAACCGGGGACCCGATCAGTTCGGTGATGGCGGCGAGAGCAGCCTTGAGACGCGGAGCATTCTCTTGTTGTACGTCAGGCTGCCTATGTCCCCGCAAATCGTGCGACAACCAAGCATCGGAGAACGTGTGCAAAGTGGTCGTCGTGACTCCGCTCGGCCACATGTCGAGCGATACGACGAAGAGTTGCCGGACGGCATGCGGCACACCTCCCCGGTAAGACGCCCCGGGCAGTGACAGGTCGATCGTCACGCACCCGACGTGCTGCCCGCTCAGCGTGCTGCAGGCGTCAAGGAGTGCGCTTTCGGCTCCGGCGTGGGGTGCTCCGGCCGGTACCCGTTCCTTCCGCAGCAGCACCGCACGGTTGTCTGCGTCGTGAACGGTGACGTCCGCCTCTGCCCTCGCCTCGACCATGCCGAGTGACCGAAGCGTCGCCCACACATCAAGCACCTGCCGCACGCATCGCACGATCAGGTCGCTTTCCGGGCTCGCGACCTTCGCCTCCCAGGACCAACTGCCGACAGGATCGATCGTCGTAATCACAAAATTCCTCGATGGATCGACTGTGACCTCCACGGACGTGGTGTTCGCGGTGGCCAGAGTTTCAGGGCACGATGATCAACCCCCGATTGGGGACGTAGAAGTCATGGGAAATCACCTGCACCGGTAGCGTCAGATGCGCGCTCCCCCTGTCGGCGTTCCCGCCTTGAGGTGTGCCGTGAGGGTCTGCAGTGCCGTCCAGGCAGTGGGGTCGGTGCCGTCGCCCAGGGGATAGTGCAGGGCCGGGGCCGACGGTGCGCCGAGTCGTACCGGTTTCATCGTGAGCGGGGGGCGGCGGGCGTGGGTGAGGCCTATGGTGCCGATGTCCCTGGGGCCGAGGGTGAAGGTGAGGGGGCTGGGTGGGGCGGTGAGAACCGGGGCCAGCGTCAGGTCCGTTCCTCCAGCCGTGAGGGTGGTGAGCATGGTCGTCAGGCCGTGGGCGTCGACGAGTTCCGCGGCCAGGGGCTCGAGGGCGTCGAGGGGGACCTGATCGGCCGACGGGTAGCCGACGGTGAGCGTGATCTCCTCGGCGACGCCGGCCGTGGTGCGGGTCGTGCGGTGCGTGGCGACCGCCGGTCGGTCGGGGGTGCCGACCACGAGCGCGTGGGTGGGCTCCGGTGAGCGGCTGCGCGCCAGGTCCGTCAACTGGCGTGGCGACCAGGGCAGGTTGATCGGTTCGGCCGTGCCCCAGCCGGCGGGCGGGGCGCCGGTCAGGTGACGCCAGGCCGTTTCGAGTGCGGTGCCGAGGACCAGGTCGGCGGCCGGAGAGCGCACGGTGCGCAGTGCCACCGTCAGGCGGCGTGCCGCGGTCGGCCGCGCGCCCCGCGCGAAGGCGTCGGCGACCTTGGCCGGGGAAGCGGTCGGCGAGAACGTGCCGTCCTGCCAGGAGAGTTCGGCGCCGGACAAGCCGTCGTAGTAGCCGCCTTGGGGATTTGCGACGACCCAGCGATTCGGTGCGCCGGCCAGGGCTGTGCGCAAGGGCAGGGTGAGGCGAACGTCCGGTGGAGTGACGAGGTGCAGGGCGCGGCCGGACGCCGCCGTGGTGCGCAGGACGTCGGACAGCCAGGTGGTGAGGCCTAGGACCGGGCGGTCCGCGAGGACCACCGCGGTGGAGTCGGTGAGGACGTCCACGGCGGGCAGGGCCCCGTCGGCAAGCGGTGTCGCGGTCACCGCCTCGTCGGCTTCGGCCGTTTCCACGACCGCCGTGCCGGCCGCCTCCCGCGGCCACGTCGTACCGCCCAGCAGCATGGCCAGACGTCCGCACACCGAGCCGGCCAGCGGTTCCGCCGTGGGAATCGCGGTGGAGGCGCGCGCCTCGGTCCACCAGTACGGAAGCTGTGGAGGGGTGACGTCGGGGCCGAGGAGGCGTTCGGCCTCACCCGGCACGTGCACCAGAAGTGGGGACTCAACGGAGACCAAGGGCCGGCCGGCCGGCGTGCACAGGTGGACGACGGCGCCGTCGTCGGTCGCGGTCAGGTGCAGATCCGGACCGCCGGCGTGCAGGGCGGCCAGCAGGGTCGGCGCGTCCGGCATCCTCTCCGTGAGCGCGATGACGTCCTTCGTCATGCCGGCGACTCCTGAGGTTCGGGCTCGGGGGCGAGGGCGGTCTGGATCAGTTGGTGGCGGCGGCCGCGGCGGACCAGGGTGCCGCGGCCGGGCGGCTGGGCGGAGGCGTACAGGCCCGGGAAGAGCTGGCCCTCGGTGCGGTCGCCGGTCATCACCACTGCCGTGGCGCCGGTTTCGCGCAGGGCCGTCAGGAACGGTTCGTACAGGGCGCGCGAGGCCCCGGCGACGCGGCGCGCGACGACGAAGTGCAGGCCGATGTCGCGGGCCGAGGACACGTACGGCAGGAACGGGGCGAGCGGCTGCTGGCCGGCCGCGGTGAGGATGTCGTAGTCGTCGACCAGGATCACGATCCGGGGGCCGGTGAACGAGGGCTCGTCGGCGAGGGCGTCGGGGTCGGCGGTCTCCGGCAGCCGCTTGGCGAGCTCGGTGGCGATGCCGGTGGCCAGTGCCTGGGAGAGGGCGGCATTGTGCGCGTAGCCGCCCCGGTAAGGTTCCGGGACGACGCCGCGCAGACCGCGCCGCGGGTCGAACACGCCGAAGACCAGCTCCTTGTCGCCGTAGCGGTCGATGAGGGCGCCGGTGATCAGCTTCAGCAGGTTCGTCTTGCCGCACTCGTTGTCGCCGAGCACCAGCAGGTGCTGGTCGGCGCCGAACAGGTCCAGGACGGTCGGGGAGAGCGTGTCCTGGTCGACGCCGATCGGCACCGCGTGCGGTTCCGCCACCGTGGAGGGCAGTCGCCCGGCGGGCAGCCTGGACGGCAGGACCCGTACGGGCGCGGCGAGTTCACCGTGCCAGGTGGCGCGCAGGGTGGCCGCCGCCTGCTCCAGGGCAGGGCCGAGACCGTCCGTCGTGGCGTGTGCGTCGATGCGGGGGAGTGCCGTCTGGGCGAACAGTTTGCCGTCCGTGAGCGCGCGGCCGGGCGTGTCCGCCGCGAGGGTCGCGGAGAGCTTGCGGTCGACGGAGGAGTCGGCGGGGTCGTTCAGACGCAGTTCGATGCGGCTGCCGAACAGGGACTGGGTGGCGATGCGCACGTCGTTCCAGCGCAGCATGCCGGCCACGACGTGGATGCCGTAGCCGCTGCCGCGCTTGAGCAGATCGGCGATGTGGTCGTCGAGGTGGGCGAACTCGTCGCGCAGCGCGCCGAAGCCGTCGACGATCAGCACCACGTCGGTGGAGCCGAGCTGGGGCAGCTCGCCCCTCGCGCGCGCCGCCCGCAGCTGGTCGACGGAGTCGATGCCGCGGTCGCGGAAGATCTCCTCGCGCTCGGCGAGCATGGCGCGTACTTCGGCGACGGTCCGGGCGGCGCGTTCGTGGTCGGCGCGGGTCGCGATGCCGCCGACGTGCGGCAGGCCGGACAGGGCGCTCAGTCCGCCGCCGACCAGGTCGAGGCCGTAGACGGCGACCTCGCGCGGCGTGTGGGTGAGGGCGAGGGAGAGCGCCATGGTGCGCAGCAGGGTCGTCTTCCCGGACGCCGGTCCACCGATGATCGCGGTGTGCCCGCCGGCGGTGTTCAGGTCGTGCACCCAGGTCCCCTGCCACTGCCGGGCCGGGTCGTCGAGAACCCCCAGCGGAATCCGCAACGGCCCTTCCTCGAGGGCGAGTCGCAGTCCGTCGGCGGAGGGCCGGACCGGGCCGGCGGCGCCGTCGAGGCTGACGGCGTCCGGGAGCGGTGGCAGCCAGATACGGCGTACGGGCGCGGCGGCGTCGACGAGCCGGTCCACCGCGACGCTGAGGACCGTCGGCCCCGTCTCGCGCTCCCGCGGTGCGGGCGCCTCCGCGTCCGGGGTGGAGGGCTGCGCGGCGACGGGGGCGTCGAACGCGGGGTAGGGCAGGGCGAGCGGCTCGGTGCCGGCGGCGGCCTCGTGCACCACGGGGCCGCGGTACGCCCCCGAGACGAAGCCCGCCTTGAAGCGTGTGTACGTGGAGGTGTCGACCTTGAGGTAACCGAAGCCGGGCAGCGGGGGCAGGTGGAAGGCGTCGGAGGTCTCCAGGACCGTACGCGACTCGTCCGCCGAGAACGTGCGCAGGCCGAGCCGGTACGACAGATACGTCTCCAGCCCCCTGAGCTTGCCGCCCTCGATGCGCTGGCTGGACAGCAGCAGGTGGACGCCGATGGAGCGGCCGATCCGACCGATGGACAGGAACAGGTCGATGAAGTCCGGTTTGGCCGTGAGGAGTTCACCGAACTCGTCGATGACGACGAACAGGTGCGGCAGCGGTTCGAGGTCGGGCCGGGACGTCGCGCGCAGCGCGCGATAGTGCCCGATGTCGGCGATGTTGCCCGCGTCCTTGAGGACCTGCTGGCGCCGCTTGATCTCACCGGCGAGCGAGGTGTGCACGCGCTCGACCAGCCCCGCCTGGTTCTCCAGGTTGGTGATGACGCCCGCGACGTGCGGCAGCGGGGCGAACGGGGCGAACGTCGCGCCGCCCTTGTAGTCGACGAGGACCATCGCCAGATCGTCCGGCGCGTGCGTCGTGACGAGCGCGAGGACCAGCGTGCGCAGGAGTTCGCTCTTGCCGGAGCCGGTCGCGCCGACGCACAGCCCGTGCGGGCCCATGCCGAGTTCGGAGGACTCCTTCAGATCCAGCAGCACCGGTCGGTGCTGGTCGTCCAGGCCGATCGGCACACGCAGGAAGTCCCGCTCCCCCCGCGGAGCCCACTGCCGGGCCGGGTCCAGCGCGGCCATGTCGTCGATGCCGAGCAGCTGCGGGAAGTCGACGGGCCCGGCGACGGGCGTGCCCTCGGTGGCGGACTCGGCGGACAGCCGCAGCGGTGCGAGCGCCCGCGCCAGGCCTTCGGCTTCGGCGGGGCTGGTGCGGTCGTACGTCCCCTGCGTCCGTACGACCTGCTGTCCGCGCAGGTCTTCCACCGTGACCTGGTCGCCGTCGACGGTGATGCGCACCGAGACGTGATCGGGCTCGTGCACCTGTTCGGCGAGGAGGTGCAGGACCGTGACGCCCATGTCGTCCAGGGCGACGGCGGCATCCGGTCGGGGGAGGTCCACGGCGTTCTCGCCGTACTCGTCGCTGAGGACGAGCAGCCGGTCGGTCAGGCCGAGCGCCTTCCGGTCGGACAGGCCACGGCGCACCTCGGCCGCGTACGAGGCACGCCGTCCCAGATCCGTGCCGATCACCTCGGCCAGCGGGATCAGGCCGGGAGCGATACGGCGGGCGGGGGCGCCGTCCCGGCCGGCCGGATCGAGGACGTGCGGAAGCCACTTCGTCCACTCCCACTCCTCGATCCGGTCCCCGGGCACGGCGACCGCGAGGGCCATGTCGTCCGGCGCGTGGGTCACGGCGGCCTGCACGAGCAGGGTGCGGGCCACCTGCAGGACCCCCGCACGGTCGCCGACGATGCTGATGTTGCCCGCCCGGTCCAGCGGCACGGTCAGCGGATGGTCGGGCACCGTGGTGAAGCGGGCCTGCAGGGCGCGCGCCTCGTTCAGCATGAACGGATCGGGTGGCGTCAGCACCCTTCCGGCAGCGTGCTGTCCGATGCTCAGCTCCTGCACCGATACGTCTCCGACTCCCACCCGCACCTCGAGGAAGTCGGCGTCCGTGCGGCGCCGTTCCCACAGCCGGGCGGGATCGCGCAGCACGTCGTACAGGGCCGCGGGCGCGGGGTGGAGCATGAGGGCGCCGCGGCGGCGTTCGCGTTCGGCGGCGCTCAGCTCGGCGCGCAGTTCCTCCAGGTACTCCAGGTAGCGTTCGCGCTGGAGACGCCGCTGCCGCTGGGCCTTGCCGCGCTGCGACAGGAACAGGGCGACCGCGCCCAGCAGCGCGATGACGAGCACGATCGCGCCCAGGCCCGCGAACTGGCTGGAGCGGATCACCGTCATCATCACGACCGAGCTCATGACGCCGGCCATCGGCAGCAGGGCTGTCGCCGGGCTGCCGGTCTTGCCTTCGGGGAGGTTCGGTGGCGATTCGATGGTGCGCGCCGGGGGCGGGAGCAGGGGGCGCAGGGAGCGGGCCGGGCGGTGGATCTGGTGCTGTGTCACCGGACGCGCACCGCCCGCTGAAGTGCCTCCGCGGCGAGCTGGGCGGCGGCGCGGCGGGTGGCCTCGCCGAGCCGGTCGGTCCTGATGGGGCCGCCACCGGCCAGGTGCCGGTCGTAGGGCAGATGCACGAGAGTGACTCCGGTTTCCCGCAGATGCGCTGCGGCGGCCTTCAGATCGAGAGCCGTGTCGGGCGTGGTCGAGACAAGGGCCACGACGGTGGAGGAAAGGGCCGCGTGCGGCAGCCCGCCGAGCCAGTCCAGGACGATCCGGGTGCCACCGACGCCCTCGGCGGTGAGCGGGGCGACGACCACCCGCGCGTGCGCGGTGTCCATCGCCGTGCGGGCCACCTCGCCGGGAAGCGTCTCGCAGTCCACGACCGTGACGGCGAAGTAGCGGCGCAGGGCGAGTGTGACGGCGCGGTAGGTGGGGATGTCGAGCGGGGCGCCCACCCGTCCCTGACTGGCGGGCAGCAGCCAGCCGCCGTCCGCGACCGGCACCAAGTAACCGGTGACGTCGGTCAGTTGCATCGACGGCGTGAGGATGCGGGCGAGTTCGACGCACGACCAGCGCACGGACTGCGCACCCATCCGCACCGGCAGCGTGCCCAGCGCGGCGTCCGCCTCCAGGGCGAGCACGGGGTCGTGCCGGTAGTGGCTGAACGTCCGCGACAGCAGGGCGGCGGTGGTGGTCTTGCCGACACCACCGCGGATCGACGTCACGGCGATGACCCGCCCCGTGGTCACCGGCTGCTGCAGCATGCTGCCGAGCCGGCTCTCCTCGGCGACCTCCTGCGCCGCGGACGCGGTCAGCCGGCGCAGTGACCGCCCCGAACGCCGGGCCAGCGAGTCGCCGTGCCGGGGGGAGCCGAGCGCGATGGCCAGGCGCGGGTCGAGGGCCGGCACGGACTCGGGGGTGGGGATCGGCAGGCGGGGCTGGCGGGGTGCCCGTACGGCGGGGGAGGTGTCGGTGGGAGGTGGGGGGAGGGGCGCGTCGGCCGCTCGGGGAGTGTCCACCGCCGGAGAGGCGGGGAGCGGGGGTTCCTGGGGCGGCGCGCTCTGGGACGGCGCGGTCTGGGCTGGCGGTGCTGGGGTGTGCGGGTGCGGGTGCGGGTGCGGGTGCGGGTCCAGGTCCGGAGACGGGCTGGGCGGATACGCGGTCGGTACGGCGACGTGCCCGGTGGTGGAGGCGGTGCCGTGCCCGGTGGTGGACGTGGGGGCGGGCCGCCCGGGATGCGGGCGTGCCGCGTCCGGGTGGCGTACGGGCAGCGCGGGACGGTCACCGCCGGAGGCGACCGCGTCGGAGCTCTCGGGCGCGTGGGTGTTCTCAGGCGCGTGGGTGGGCCTCAGCTCGCGCAGCACGTCGTCCTGCCAACGGCCGGAAGTCGTCATCACCGCCACCTCCTCAGGCGAAGGTGCCGAGCAGCCGCCCGTACACGCCGAACACCCCGAGCAGCAGCGGGAACAGCGCGATCACACCGGCCGACTCCAGTGCGTCGCCGGCCTTGCGCAGCCGTACCCGCACATGCTCGGCCGGCTGCACGGCCAGCACACCGAACGACAGCAGGACGCATACGACGAGCGCGGCGAGCGGAGCGGCGGCGCCGCCGTGCTCCCGCCACAGCCAGGCCAGTCGCAACGCCACCACCACGGACGCCGCGAGGAGCGAGACGACCTCCGCGACCAGCGGGTAGGCGCGCGCTCGCAGCGCCAGCACGACGGTGACGGTGGCTGCCAGCACCACCGTCCACACGGTCACGGTCCGCACCGTCAGGACCCCGGCGACGGCGGCGGAGGCGGCGAGGACGACCGTGGCGAGGGCCAGCCCGCGGTGCGTGGCGGCCAACGCGGTCGCCACCCGGTAACGGCTGACCGACGCTCCGGCGGCGCGCCGGTCGTCCAAGGCGGACAGCCCGGACGCGGCCAGCGCCAGCCGGGGCAGCACGCCGAGCGCCACCACGGACACCACGGCGAGCAGCGCGCCGGCGCGGGTGGCACCCGCCGTGCCGCTCTGCAGGGCGAGCGCGGCCTCCCAGCACGCGCCGGCCCCGGCCAGGGCGCCTGCCCCCAGCACCGCGCCGCGTCCGAACGGCGAGAACCAGCCGAGCAGCAACAGCGTCACCACGGCGACCGTAAGAACAGCGGCCAACCGCACGGGTCCCGACCAGGCTTGAGCATCGGCCAGCGCCCAAGCACCCTGGGCACCCACCGTGGCACTCACACCGATCAGCGCGGCGGCGGGCCCCTTGCTGCCGACGCGGCCGAACAGGGCACCGGCGGCCGCGGCCACGACGGCACTCACGAGGAGTCCCCATCCGGCTGCCCCGGCCTGGAAGCCCTGACGGGCGAAGAAGCCGGCGGCGAGCGCCCACCCGACGCTCGCGCCCGCGGCCACGACACGACGGGACCGTGCGTCCCAGCGCCAGGTCCTTACGTCGAGGTCGCGGGCGGCCTCGTCGCTCACGTCGTGGACGACCGGCGCGGACGGCGCGTCCTCGACGCGCACCAGGCGCAGCACGGCACCGTCGGGCACCCCGGCCGACTCCAACGTGGCGTCGGGCTCCAGGGCGGTGCCGTCCGCCCTCACCAGGTGGCGTGCCTCGGGGCGTTCGCCCACCCGGTCGTCGAGAAGCCGCATCACCTCGGGCAGCAACACCCCGATCGGCTCCCGGGACGGCAGTACGAGGTCCACCCGCCGCCGCTCGCCGACCAATGTGACTCGACTCAATGCCGTACGGTTCACAGTCCCCCGGGATATCACGCGTTCGAACCTATCATCGGGCCGAAAGCGCAGGCTGCGGCGTTCCGGTGGCCGGCGCGGAGGGCACGGACGTCCCGTAAGGAGCCTTCCCCACCACCCGGTGGCTGATGAAGGACCACCCCACGCATCCGGCACACACGACGGCGGCGATCACCACACCGGCGAACGCCTTCCCGATCCGCTCGTCCACGGTCCGCCGCTGCCGCTGCCCCCCGAACAGAAGCGCATCCCGCAACCGCCGACGCCGCACGGCCACCGACTCGAGTAGTTGACTGTCGTAATCCTGGGCTGACATGTCGTAGCTTCGGTTCGGGTGCTATCAGGTGGGGAACTCGCCCAGCCAGGTGCGGTGGAGGAGATGGTGGGGCAGGTACTCGGATTCGACCTCGATGGGGAACCCGCCGTCGTAGGCGAGACAGGCGATGGCCAGTGGCCCGAGAGCGATACTGCCGTCGATGTCCTTCTCTCGCTCCTCGGTCACAGTCCAGTAGGCCTTGTGGAGCTTCAACGCATCGACCAGGGCGGGGCCGAACCCTTCCGTGTCCCTGCGGACGAAGTGGTAGAAGAGGTTGATCGGTGGGTAGAGCTGGCCATCGAGAAGATCACGAGGAGCGATCCGCGCCACGGAGGGGTCCGACATCTCGAATGTCGCTGTGAGCTTTTCCACGAGACCCGGCCGTCGCAGCCAGTACGTCTGCAGGGTGTCCACCCAGTGGTAGATGTACTCGTCGTACTGTCCCTCGGGTGCCCGCAGCCGCTCCAGCGGGATCTCGCAGAGCTGCGTCATCCGCTGCTGGTCACGACAGACGACGGCCAGCCAGAAGGCCGTGAGCCAGGTGCCCGCGGCCGCGGTTGAGAGCGGACCGGTCGCTGCGAGCCTGCGTGTCTTGTGATGGATGCGGCATTCGACGGTTCCTTCATTGATGCTCGTCACCGAGAAGAGCGCCGAGCCCAGTTGCATCGCGTCGACCGCGGTCTCCCAGGTCTCGAGCTTCGCGGCCCTGGGATCAATGACGCAGCGCGCACGCAAGGCCATGACAGCGGTCTTGAACCTGGAGTCGACGAGCGCCGTCGATGCTTCAAGACGGTCGATGCCCTTGACCGAGTGCTCGATGAGCCGCTCCGTGAACTGCTCGGCCTCGGGGCCGGCCGGTAGTGCATGCCGGGCGATGTGTACGGTCACGGAAGCGTTCCCTTGCTGATGTCGAACCGGCGGTACAGGTAGCCAGTGTATTTTCCAGTGTTCTTCTGACCCTTGACTACCACATATTCTAGCTTATTGTCTTCGAAGGCTTTTCTCAGGTCCTCGACCAGGTCGAATTCGCCACGCTTTTCCATGGCTTCAACGATGTCGAGAAAGTATTCTTTACTTCCTTGCGAGGCTCGCCGTCCGTCGGCGAGTTTACGGCTGCCCAGTTCTGTACCAGGGCTGCTCTTGGCCTCGACAACGACGATTCGGCCGTCGTCATGCTTCCAAACCTGATCGAACTGGTCGTTGCCGTTTTTCGGGCCGAGTAGACTCTGCTCCTCGAAGTCGCTGTAATTTTCGGCAATGTAGTGATGGCGGGCCGCGGCTTCGCCAAACTGCTCGGTCGCATCACCCATGGCGGTGTGCGATTCCTTGTATGTTCCGCGTGCCTCCGCCCATTCGGCGCCGGTTTCAGTGGTGCCGTGAACCTGGTGGACTTCACCGGCGTGTGCCGTCCACTTTCTGACGAGGTTGTCCCACTGTACGGCGAAGTAGCGCTTCTGCGCTGCTGCATTCAGAAGGGCAAGTCGCGATTTATCCTTTACGGTATCGGCGCCAACGTTGACGTAGTCGTCGTCCAGGTAGTGTGGCTCCGGAGCGGCAGGAGTCTCCTTGGCGTTGACCCAAGGTCCGTCATCGGACAGCTTGGCGAGCTGGGGCGGTGCGTATCCGCTCTCGTCGCGGAGGTCCACATCCTTCCGCCAGCCGAGATTCTTCTTGTAGAAGTGCTCGTAATACCCAGGCTCATGATTGGCGCGATACACCTGGATTTGTTGTATCTGTTCCAGCGACAGTGAGCCGCGAGGCCCGTACGGGTTGGGGCCCTCATGCATGAAAGGCGGGCGCTGGGCGTCGGCACGCTGACTTGGGATGCCACTGTCCGGATCGACCGTGGCACCGGTCTCGTTGCCTGTTTCGTCTTCAGCGCTGTGGTGGGTGTCGTTGTGGCCGCCGTTCCCACCGCTGCTACCGCTGCCAGAGCTGTGCCCCGCGGGTGTCCCATGACCGGTTCGGGACGGAAGGTCTTCTGGCATGCGGTGGACGGTGTCTGCGGCGCCCGCAGTCGCGTGCCCCGGATCCAACCGTCTTCCCGGTTGTGTCGTGTCAGCAGCGGAAGACATTTCGGAACGTGCACCGACGGGCTCGGGCCGTCGGACAGGAGGTTCACTGTGGGGTGACCGCGGGGTGAGCCGGGCGCGGTCAGCCGCGCTGGATTCGTGTGCGGCTTCCGTGGCGTGTTGGCGCAGCGTTCCGTCTGCGTTGAGGATGTGGCCCTCGTCCGTGAGGTAGACGATCTTGCCGGTCGTCTTGTCCAGGTAGGGGATCGCGGTGTCCGGGATACCGGGGGAGCGGAGGGTGTTCGCTTCTTCGAGGAGGTCCGTCGCTGCGCTGGTGTGCAGGTTTCGGAGGGCGGTGAAGGTGTCGCCGACCTTGACGAAGGCGAACTTGCCCGCCTTGCCCACGTAGGTCATGGGGTCGATGACCCGGCCGACCTTTCCGGCGGCGGAAGCGACGCGGGCCGCCGCCCCTGCCTTGCCGGTGCCTGATGCCGCGGCGCCGGCACCCTCGGTGCCCAGAATGGTCAACACGTTGAAGCCGAAGCCGCCGGCGGCGCGGGCAGGGTTGGTCTTCCACTGGTCCCAGGCGAGGAAGCCCTTCACCGTCTGCTTGTAGACGGTGCGGGAGTCGCGCAGCCAGGACGGCAGCTCCTTGTCGGGGACCAGCCACCAGGCACCCATCGTCGCGGAGGTGAGGGCGGCGGCCGTGCCCAGCTTGGCAAGGTTCGTCCAGGCCTCGCCGGCGGCGTCCCAGCCGTCCCAGCCGACGAGGGTGCCCAGACCGTGGACGGTGGCCACCACGCCGTCGTACCAGATGCCGTCCCAGACCTGCTTGCCCTGGTGGACCACCCACGCCCAGCCCTCGTACTCCTTCTCCGCCGGCGCGCCCCACGGGGTTTCCTGCGCCTGGTCGAGGACGGCGGCGTCGAAGCCGTACATGTTCTTGCCGTGGGAGCCGTCGTCGGCGACCAGCGGCGTGCCGCCGATCAAGGCCATGATCTTGTTGTAGGCCTTGCGTTCGGCGGCCTCGAAGGCGGCGACCGTGTGGTTGACGTCGTGCCAGAGGTCGTTGTTCCGGTCGACCTTGTCGTGGTCCTTGCGCCAGTCGTCGTCGCCGGACACCGAGTTCACGAAGGCGGTCGCCTCCGCCTTCAGCGCGTCCAGCTTCTGCACCAGGGGCTGGACCTCGAGACTGTAGTCCGACAGGGCGCCGGCGACCTGCTCCAGGCCGTCGGCGAAGGCGTCGGACTTCTGCTGCACCGGCAGCGTGGTGCCGAACAGCTGCTCCGCCTCGGGCGCCGAGTAGAACGCGGACAGCTGCTGGAACGTGGTGTGCAGGTTCGAACCCGACGCCCGGAACTGGCTGGCGTTCGCGGTCAGCAGCATCACATCGGTGTCCAGGGTGCCCAGGTCGCCGATGAAGTGCGGTATGCCGGACGGATCGATCAGCTTCGCCTCGTCGCCCATGGTCACCGGCCCTTCGCGCCGTCGCCGGCCTTGTTCACGCCGGGCAGGTCCACCTTCGGCTCCTTGGCCGCCTCCCGTTGCGCGTTCAGGGCCTGCTCCACCGCGCCGGCCATGTAGGCGCGAGTGGCCTGGTCCGCGCCGTTCAAGGACTTCGACGCCCGCTTGGCGATGTACACCAGGTCCCGGCTCCAGTGCTGGACGAACTGGGCCAGCGCCGAGCCGACCAGTCCCGCCGTGCTGGTGTACGGACCGTATTGACTGGTCAGTGTGCCGGCAGCGGAAGCGGCCTCCTCCAGGTTGCCCTGCATCGCGCTGCCGGTCTCCGACATGCTCTTCGCAGCGGCGCCGCAGTCGGACAGCACCTTGTACACCCCGGTCGGGTGAATGTCCCACCCCGTCACAACAAGCACCCCGTCACAACAAACCCTCTGTTCCCCGTTGACCTCTTCGCCGGCGATCCGCCCGGCCGTCGGCTGTGTCAGCCGATGTTGTCCACTGCTGCCTTGGCCTTGGCGAGGGTGGCCTGGGCTGTGGTGTCGTTCTGTTCCAGCGTGGTGCGGACCAGGCGGATGATCTCCCGTACCTCGGTCGCGGCCCGCTGCCAGCGGATCTCCTTGCCGTGGTACTCGTCCGAGACGCCGTCGGCCCGGAAGTCGGCCATCGCGGCCTTGACCGCCCGGTCGCGGTCGGTCAGGACGCGCTCCAGCTGGCCGATGATGCCGGCCAGGCCGATCTGTACGTCGGCGGACGCGCCCGTGTCGTACGAACGGCGGTCGTCGTTCTGAGGCATGGTTCAGCTCCCCCTGTGATGCGGTTGGCAGTGTGCGGTACCGGTGGCGGCGGTTATCGGGAGCCGAAGCGCGCCGCGTCGAAGTTGGCCATGCTCATGTTCTGGTGCGCGTTGTCGCCCAACTCCACGTCACCGCTGCCGAACGCGTTGTCCATGCCGGACTGGCCGCCCAGGATCGCGCCCAGCGAGCTGTTCAGATCGGCCGTGATCTCGTCGGCGTGCGCCTTGAACGTGTCGAACGCGGCCTTGCCGGCGCCGTTGAACTTGCCCTCCAGCGGCTCGGCCGCCTGGATGAGCAGCCGGATCAGCGTTCCCAGATCGGTGCTGGAACCCGCCGTGCTCGTCCCGAGCTGCGACAGGGTCGTCGACCCCATGTCGAACTTCATCAACTCACCCCCGTGAGTGTGCTTAACGTATCGAACATCCTCACGTATATCGGGTTGCAGACGCAACGCGGAAAGGAGGACGTGGCGCGATTTGTCAGGTGGGGCGCAGGGTTCGGGTCAGGAGGGGGAGGAGGTTGTTCCAGTGGTGTTGCAGGGCCGGGGCGTTGAAGGCGGCTGTGTCGCGCATGGTGAAGCCGTGGGTGGTGGCGGGGTAGATCTCCGAGGTGCCCTCTACGCCCGCGGTGGCGAGGGTCCGGTCGAGGTCGGCGAGGGACTCGGGGGTCAGGTCGCCTTCGGCGTGGGCCAGGTGGACGCGGGCGGTCAGCCGGGAGAACGGGGCGGGGCCGTCGGCGTTCACGGGGGCGTGGAACGCGGCGAGGGCGGCCACCCGGCCGGGGTGGGCCGCCGCGGTGCGCAGCGCCAGGAGGCCGCCGATGCAGTAGCCGGTCACCGCGACCGGGCCTGCGGCGACCTCGGGGCGGGTGGTGAGGAAGGCGAGGTAGGCGGCGGCGTCGCTCAGGACGCGTTCGGGGGTGTGCGCCTCGATCATCGGCATCACCCGGGCGAAGAGCGCGGGGCGGACGTCCTCTCCGATGTGCTCGGGGAGGTCCAGTACCGGGGCGGGGCCGTGGCGGTGGAAGATGTGGGGGACCAGTACGTAGTAGCCGTGGCCGGCCAACTGGGCGGCCATCTCCCGCAGTACCGGTCGCAGGCCGAAGCCGTCCGGGTACATCAGCACCGCCGGGTGCCGCTCACCGCCGTCGGGGTAGGCGGCGAAGGCGTCGGCCGGGCCGGCCGCGGTGGGGATCTGCAACGTCTCGCTGGGCATACCGGTCTCCTGTCGTCGTCGATCTGTCGAGGTTGTGATCAACGCGACGGAGGTGGGGCTCGGGTGGTGGTGCGGGTGCGGATGCGAGGTCGTTGCGGCAACTGCGGCCCTTGGACGGGCCCTTTGGCGCTCAGGGGAGCGCCGGGTCGCCGATCCGTGTGTGGCGCAAGGCCGTCCCGGTCTTCATGATCTCACCGTAGTGCACCCGTTCCGGTGCGGCCGGCCCGGGCCGGTCGGTTCCGGCCACGGCGCCGGCCGCACCGGTCGGCAGTGTCACATCGGCGGGTTGCCGTGTTTGCGTTCCGGCAGGGTCGTCTGCTTCGCGCGGAGCATGGCCAGCGAGCGGATCAGGACGATACGGGTCTCGCCCGGGTCGATGACGTCGTCCACGAGGCCGCGTTCGGCCGCGTAGTAGGGGTGCATCAGCTCGGACTTGTACTCCTTGATCAGACGGGTGCGGGTCGCCTCCGGGTCGTCGGACGCGGCGATCTCGCGGCGGAAGACCACGTTCGCGGCGCCCTCCGCGCCCATCACCGCGATCTCGTTCGTCGGCCAGGCGAACGACAGGTCGGCGCCGATCGAGCGGGAGTCCATGACGATGTACGCGCCGCCGTAGGCCTTGCGCACCACCAGCGAGATGCGCGGGACGGTCGCGTTGCAGTAGGCGTACAGCAGCTTCGCGCCGTGCCGGATGATGCCGTTGTGCTCCTGGTCGACGCCCGGCAGGAAGCCGGGGACGTCCACCAGGGTCACCAGGGGGATGTTGAAGGCGTCGCAGAACTGCACGAAGCGGGCGGCCTTCTCCGAGCCGTGGATGTCCAGGACGCCGGCCAGCGCGGTCGGCTGGTTGGCGACCAGGCCCACGACATGGCCGTCCAGCCGGGCCAGCGCGCACACCACGTTCTGCGCCCAGGACTCGTGCACCTCGAAGTACTCGCCGTCGTCGACGATCTCCTCGATCACCGCGCGCATGTCGTACGCCCGCTGGGGGTCGGCCGGGACGAGGGAGGTCAGGGCGTCGGTGCGGCGGTCGGCCGGGTCGTCGCCGCGCAGCACCGGCGGCAACTCGCGGTTGTTCTGCGGCAGCAGGGACAGCAGGTGGCGGACGTCGGCGAGGCACTCCTCCTCGTCGTCGTAGGCGAAGCCGGACACGCCGGAGAGGGACGCGTGCACGTCCGCGCCGCCCAGGCCGTCGTGGGTGATCCGCTCGCCCGTGACCGCCTGCACCACGTCCGGGCCGGTGATGAACATCTGGGACGTGCCGCGCACCATGAACACGAAGTCGGTGAGCGCGGGGGAGTAGGCGGCGCCGCCCGCGCACGGGCCCAGGATGACGCTGATCTGCGGGATCACGCCGGAGGAGCGGGTGTTGCGGCGGAAGATGCCGCCGTAGCCGGCGAGTGCGGTGACGCCCTCCTGGATGCGGGCGCCGGCGCCGTCGCTCAGGCCGACGACGGGTGCGCCGGCCGCCTCCGCCAGGTCCATCACCTTGTGGATCTTCTCCGCGTGGGCCTCGCCGAGGGCTCCGCCGAAGACACGGAAGTCATGGGCGTACGCGAAGACCGTGCGGCCGTGCACGAGGCCCCAGCCGATCACCACGCCGTCGCCGTGCGGCTTGCGCGTCTCCAGGCCGAAACCGGAGGCGCGGTGCCGGCGCAGCGGCTCTATCTCGGTGAACGTGCCCTCGTCGAAGAGGAGTTGCAGCCGCTCGGGGGCGGTCAGCTTGCCCTTGGCGTGCTGGCGCCGGGTGGCCTCCGGGTCGGGGCCCCGGCTCAGCTCCTCCTTCAGCCGTTTCAGCTCGTCGGTGGAGCGTTGCAGATCGGGAGCGGGGGCGAGCGCGAGCAGTTCGTCGAAGGTCGTCATTGCCGCACCGTAGGAAGCGGTGCTCGAAGGCTCCGCCATGTCTTCTGGAGAACGGCTCGACTCCGGGGGCCGGGGGCCCTTCGCGGGGCGGGGCCGTCACCGGGAGTCCGCCGCCCGGACCGTCGCCGGCCGACCCGCGGAGCCTCCGCCCCACGGCTGCCGACCCCAGCGACGGGCCCCGTGCCCCACGGCCGCCGGCCCCACCGACGGGCCCCGTGCCCTACGGCTGCCGACTCCACCGACGGGCCCCGTGCCCCACGGCCGCCGGCCCCACCGACGGGCCCCGTGCCCCACGGTCTGCCGACCCCGCCGACGGGCCCGCGGCTCCGGGTCGTCAGCGCGCCGTGGAAAGGGCAGGGCCCTGGGACCCGACGGGTCAGCGGGCCGAGGTCGGGTGGAGGGCGTGGTCCGGGTCGCCGGAGAGGACGGCCTGGTGGAGTTCCTGCAGGGCGGGGGAGGGCTCCAGGCCGAGTTCGCGGACCAGGGAGCCGCGCAGGCGCTGGTAGGCCTCCAGGGCGCGCCAGCTGCCGCCGGTGCGGTGCAGGGCGCGCATCAGCTGGGCGCAGAAGCCCTCGTGGAGGGGGTGGCGGGCGGCGAGGACGCGCAGTTCGGGGACGACCTCGGCGTACCGGCCGAGGCGGAGGTCGGCCTCGATGCGCCGCTCCAGCGCGGTGGTGCGCTCTTCGTTCAGGCGCAGGACCTCCAGTTCCAGCACGGAACCGGCCGGCACGTCGACCAGGGCGGGACCCTGCCACAGCGCGAGGCCGCGGCGCAGCAGGTCGGAGGCGGTGCGGTAGTCGCCGAGTTCGAACGCGGTGCGGCCGTCCTCGGAGAACCGTTCGAACTCGTGCGCGTCGACCTGCCCGGGCTGCACCCGCAGCAGGTACCCGCCGAGCCGGGTGACCAGGACGTCCTTGGCGTCGAGCAGCGGCTCGTCGGCGAGCGCGGCGGCGATCTTGCGGCGCAGCTGCAGGATGTACGTCTGCAGGGTGGTGGAGGCGCTGCGGGGCACGTTCTCGCCCCAGATCTCCTCCATCAGTGTCGGTACGCCGACCACCCGGTCGGCGTGCAGGGCGAGCAGGGCCAGCAGCTGACGGGGCTTCGCGGCGGTGGGCACCACCGGGACCCCGCGCTCGTGCGCGGCGAGCGACCCCAGGACCTTGATCTCCATGCGTGTCTCTCCCCCTTGGGCGCGGCCGCCTGACAATCCCCGTGGCGACCCGTACGGAGTCCGGCCATTGAGACTGGCAGCCGGCACCCCGCGCGGCCCAGTGAGAGGCACATGCGCTCAATCATGAAAATGTCATGGGTGCCCTGTGAACCTGGCACTGCACGCCGGGGCGGGCTCCGCTCCAGACTCTCCGTCAGACGCCGACGGAACGTTCGAATCGGCGGGAAATGTTCGGTCCCACCCGGGGCTCCACCTGCTTGGCTTCCACCCGGGGTTCCTTCCGCTCGGGTTCCCTCCCGGGTGTCATCCATGCGCGTTTCGTTCATCACAGGGGGCACACATGAACGTGGCAGAAGAAGTTCTCCGTTTCGCGGAACTGGCGGCGCGTACCGGTCTGGAGCCGGCGCTGGCGGGCCGGTTCGAGGCGGACCCGGAGGCGGTCCTCAGAGAGTTCGGGCTGTCGGCCGGCGAGGCGCAGCACGTCACCGGCGGCACCCCCGCCCTGCTGAGCCTCAGCGGCGCCAGCGCCGACATCTCGGACGCCACCTGGTGCTACTGCTGGTCTCCCGCCGGCCAGGGTGAGTGAGTGAGCGGGACCGACACCCCCGCTCCGGAGCCGTTCGTGGCGTTCAAGCGCCATGTGCGGGCGGAGACGGTACCGGGGGAGGCCGTGTTCCTGTGGTCCGACACGGACGTGACGGCGGTCCGGGGGGCCGGGGTGGAGACCCTGGCCGCCCTGCTCGACGGCAGCCGCACCCTGCCCCAGCTGCTGCGGGAGGCCGCGGCGGCGATGCCGGTGGCCGAGGCCGGGCGCCTGGTACGGCGCCTGGCCGAGGCCAACCTGGTGGGCTACCGGCCCGGCGGCCGGTGCCCGCAGGAGGCCGGCGCCGAGGGCCGGTCGGCGGAGGCCTACTGGGACCGCGCCGGCCTGGAGGGCACCGCCGCCGAACAGCAGGTCCACGGCACCCCGGTGGCGCTGATCACCGTGGGGGACGTGGACGGTGAGGAGGCACGCGCCGCGTGCCGCACGGCCGGGCTGAGCACCGTGCCCGCCGACGCCGACGCGCCGTTCGCGCTGGTCCTGTGCGACGACTATCTGCACCCCCAGCTCCGTCCCCTGGCCGCGCGGCTGCGCGGCCGGGGGCGGCCCTGGCTGCTGGCCAAGCCGTTCGGGGCCGAGCCCTGGACCGGTCCGGTGTTCGCTCCGGACGGCGACGGGCCGTGCTGGAGCTGCCTGGCGCACCGGCTGCGCGCCCACCGGCGGGCCGAGTGGGAGGTGGAGCGGGTGCTCGGCACCGGCCTGCCGGTGCCGCGGCCCGCGCCGTCCCTGGCGGCGGTGCGCGTCCTCGGGCTGCACAGCGCCGTACTGGAGGTGTCCAAGTGGCTGGCGGGGCTGCGGTGTCCGGAACAGCGGTCGGTGTGCGCGCTGGACAGCCTCACGCTGCGCAGCACCCACCATCCGGTACGCCGGCGCCCGCAGTGCCCGGACTGCGGTGACCCGGGGCTGGTCGCCGAGCGGACCCGGCGGCCGGTGGTGCTGGTGTCCCGGCCGAAGGCGGCTGGGTCGGGCAGCAACGACCGCGCCCTGTCCGCCGAGCAGATGCTGGAGCGGCACGCCCATCTGGTGGGCCGGCTCACCGGTGTGGTGACCGGGATCCGGCCGCTGCCCGGGCTGCCGGAGGGGCTGCACGCCTACGACTCCGGGCACAACCTCGCCCTCGGCGGCCAGTCGCCGGCCGAGCTGATGCGGGTGCTGCGCGCCCGCAGCGGCGGCAAGGGCGTGACCGCGGTCGAGGCGCGGGCGAGCGCGCTGTGCGAGGCGGTGGAGCGCTACAGCGCCTCCCGCCAGGGCGACGAGCTCACCGTCCGCGACAGCTGCGCGGGGCTCGGCGCGCAGGCCGTCCATCCCAACGCCTACCAGCTCTTCCACGAACGGCAGTACGCCGACCGGGATCGCTGGAACGCCGCTCAGGGCCCCTTCCACCGGGTGAGCCGGCCCTTCGGCACCGCCACCGTCACCGACTGGACGCCGGTGTGGTCGCTCACCGCGCAGACCCACCGGCTGCTGCCGACGTCGACCCTGTACTTCGACTCCTCGCGCGCCGGCGCCGCCGACGGTCTGTGGGCCGACTCCAACGGCAACGCGGCGGGCAGCAGTCTGGAGGACGCGGTCGTCCAGGGTTTCCTGGAACTGGTCGAGCGGGACGCGGTCGCCGTGTGGTGGTACAACCGGCTGCGGCTGCCGGCCCTGGACCTCGACGCGTTCGACGAGCCGTGGCTGGCGGGCCTGCGGGACGCCTTCGGCCGGGCCGGGCGCACCGTGACCGCGCTCGACCTGACCACCGACCTCGGCATTCCGGTGGTGGCCGTGGTCTCCATGCCCGCGGCCGACGCGCAGCCCGACTTCGTGTGCGGGTTCGGGGCGCACTTCGATCCGCGGCTCGCGCTGCGCCGGGCGCTGACGGAGGCGGTCCAGCTCCTGCCCGCGCCGCAGCCGTTGCCGTCGGGCACGCTGCTGGCCCAGCCGCAACTGCTCGCCGACCCGGGCCAGTCGGCCAGGTGTCCGGGCGACTGGACGGCCTTTCCCCGGCACGCGGACCTGCTCGGCGACGTGGCGGAGATCCGCGCGCTGGTGGCCCGGCACGGCATGGAACTGCTCGTGCTGGACCAGACCAGGCCGGACGTCGGCATTCCGGTTGTGAAGGTCGTAGTGCCCGGGCTGCGCCCGTTCTACGCGCGCTTCGCCCCCGGCAGGCTGTACGACGTGCCGGTACGTCTCGGCCACCGGGAACGCCCCGTCTCGTTCGGCGAACTCAACCCTGTTCCCCTGCCGTTGTGAACATCTGCTCGTAGCACATATCCCTCTTGTCGTGCCGGTACGGCCTATAGTTCACTCACAGATCTTCCCGAGTCCGACACGGGGATTCGGCGTGGACGGGTCACTTTCTCAGCCTTGACCGGGCGCGCGGGGGTCCGCCTCCGCGCACCGGAGGATGAGGATCCGGATAGGGGGACGATGTGATGCGCAGCCCTGCCGCGGTGACAAGACGGCAAGGAGACCGGTTCGAAGTACCGGCGCCGCGGCTGGCGCAGGGCATCAGCATCACCGTCATCTCGGGGTTCGGCATCATCACGATGCTGAACGTGCACAACGCGGTCCCCGACGGCACGCTGCTGGCCGCCTGCCTGGGCGCGGTGCTGGTGCTCTACGCCGTGCAGTTCCTGGTCGCCTCGGCGGGCGCCCGGCGGTGGTCCACCCGCCGCCGGGCGCTCGCGCTGCTCACCCAGGCGCTGCTCACCTTCGTCCCCATGGTGTGGATCGGGATGGCCTGGGGCAGCATGGCGGGACCGCTCGGCGGATCGATTCTGCTGCTGCTTCCCGCACGGCTCGCCTGGCCGCTGTACGGCGCGGTGACGCTCACCATCCTCGGCTGGTCGCAGGTCGAGGGGGCACCCGCCCTGGAACAGGGCTACTTCACCATCTCCACCGCGCTCACCGGGCTCGTCATCTACGGCCTCACCCGCCTGACCGATCTGGTCCGCGAAGTGCACGCGGCCCGCGCCGAGATGGCCCGCATGGCCGTCATGCAGGAACGGCTGCGCTTCGCCCGTGACCTGCACGACCTGCTCGGCTACAGTCTCTCCACGATCACCCTCAAGAGCGAACTGATCCACCGTCTCGTCCCCGTCAACCCCGAACGCGCCCGCGAGGAGGTCGCCTCCGTGCTCGGGGTGTCCCGCCAGGCGCTCGCCGACGTACGGCTGGTGGCCAGCGGCTATCGGGACATGTCGCTGGAGGCGGAGGCGGCCGCGGTCGCGGAGGTGATGGCCGCGGCGGACGTCCAGGTCGAGGTGGACATCGACTGCGGCCGGCTGCACCCCCTGGTGGACACGGTGCTGGCCACTGCCCTTCGGGAGGGCGTCACGAATATCCTCAGGCACAGCAAGGTCCAGTCATGTGTCATCACGGCGGACGCGGAAGGGGAGACCGTGCGCCTGACGCTGGTCAACGACGGTGTGGTCCCGCAGGAGACGCCCCGCAACCAGGGCAGCGGCAGCGGCCTCGGAAACCTGCGCACCCGGCTCACCGAGATCGGCGGCACGCTGAGCGCGCAGGCCACGCGGGAAGGGCGGTTCCGGCTCGTCGCCGAGGCTCCCGTCCGGCCGGTCACCTGCAAGGTCGCCGAAGCCGGCGAGGAGTCCAGCGCCTCCGTGGCGTGAGACGGGCGCAGGGCGCCGCGACGGGTACGGCCGCGAGGGGCACGGTCGGCGGGGAAATGGGGGAGTGCATGCTGTCGGTGAGAATCCTGCTTGCCGAGGACGTCCACATGATCCGCGGCGCACTGGTGGCGCTGCTGGAACTGGAACGGGACCTGGAGGTGGTCGCCTCGGTCGACCGGGGCGATCTCATCGTCAAGACCGCCCAGGAGGTACGCCCCGACGTCGCCGTCATCGACATCGACCTCCCCGGCACCGACGGGCTCACCGCGGCGGCGGAACTGCGCAGCAAGGTGCCCGAGTGCCGCAGCCTGATCCTCACCAGCCTCGGCCGGCCCGGCACGCTGCGGCGGGCGATGGCGGCGCAGGTCTCCGGGTTCCTGCTCAAGGACTCGCCGCCGGACCGGCTCGCGCAGGCGGTGCGGACCGTCGCCGGGGGTGGGCGCGTGATCGACCCCGAGCTGGCGCTCAGCGCCTGGGAGGCGCCCGAGAACCCGCTCTCGCGGCGGGAGACCCAGGTGCTGCGGCTCGCCGCGCGGGGGGCGGACGCGGCGGAGATCGCGGAGGAGCTGTTTCTGACGCCGGGGACCGTGCGGAACTATCTGACCGCGATCGTGGACAAGTTGCATGCGCGGAATCGGGTGGACGCGATTCGGATCGCGGAGGAGGCGGGCTGGGTGCCGTAGCCTCCGGCGGCTTGGCCTTTGGGGGCGCGCGTTTGTTGCCGGGTGCGGGTTTCGTTGTGGTTGCTCGCGCCGTTCCCCGCGCCCCTTAGTGCCTGCGGCGGCCCGTTGCGGTCCGCTGTGGCTGATGTAGCGCCTTCTTCCGGTGGGTGGGAAGGGGCCCCGGCTCCTTCCCACCGTCGGCGACTGCGGCAACCTCGTGGCGTGCACTGCCGTTCCGCGGCTACGGGTCGGTGTCAGAGGCGGGGGTCTTCCATGTCGTCTGCCAGGGGGCCCGCGTTGAGGGCCGAGAGGACTCCGGCCAGGTCGACCGCGTTGCTCTGGGGGCCGCGGCAGACCGGGAGGCAGCGGGGGCCTCGGGGGCCGCCCATGCGGCGGAGGAACGGGGTGAGGACCGGCTTCGGGCCGACCTCGACCACGTGTGTCGGGTGCTGTTCGGCCAGGAGGGCGCGGGCCGCGTCGGCGAAGCGGACGGGGGCGGTGATCTGGCTGCCCCAGTACGCCGCGTCCAGGGGGCCGTCGTAGTCCCGGCCGTAGACCGTCGAGTAGAAGGGCAGGGCGGGGGCCGCCGTCGGCATCCGGCGGGCCAGGGCCTCCAGGCGGGGTGTCACCGGGGCCATCAGCGGTGAGTGGAAGGCGTGCGTCACCTGGAGGAACGTGCTGGCGATGCCGATGTCCGCGAGGCGGCGCCGGGCGCGTTCCAGGCCCGCGATGTCGCCGGTGAGCACGGTGGCGCGGGCCGCGTTGATCGCGCCGATCGACACGCCGGGCTCCATGTGGGCGGCCTCGGCGGCCTCGAAGGGGTCGGCGCAGGTCGCCATCATCCCGCCGCCCGCCGGCATCTGTTCCAGCAACGCGGCCCGGTTGACGACCAGTTCGGCCGCCGCGGCCAGCGGCAGCGCGCCCGCCACGGTGGCCGCCGCGAACTCGCCCGTGCCGTGGCCGAGGACGGCCACCGGCCGGACGCCCTCCTCCAGCAGGGTCGTCGCCAGCGCGTAGCCGACGGCGAACAGCGCCGGCTGGGCCAGCGCCGACTGGTGGACCAGTGGGTCCCCCTCCAGCACCGACTCCACCACCGAGCGCCCCAGATGGGCGGCCAGCGCCTCGTCCGCCTCCGTGAGGGCGTGCCGGTAGGCGGTGCAGTGCGCGTACAGTCCCGCCGTCATCCGCGGGTGCTGGCAGCCCTGCCCGGTGAACACGAAGGCCGTGCGGATCCGGCCGTCGGGCCGGGACGCGCGGTCCCGGCCCGCCAGCCGGCGGGCCAGGTCACGGATCGTGTGGTACGGCCAGACCTCCACCGGGTGGTCCGGCAGCGGGCCGAACGCCTCCTCCGCGTCGCCGTACAGACCCAGCAGCGCCACCGAGTCCAGGCCGCACTCGATGAGCGGCATGTCCTCACGCACATCCCTGCGGACCCGCTCGGCGATCCGTTCCGTGAGCCATTCGACATACCCCCGCTCGTCCGGGAGCTCCCGCCCCGTACCGCTCACCCTCTGCTCCTTTCGGACACGTTCACCGACTGCGTGCCGCGCCGGTCCGCCCGGCCGCCGGTGCGAACTCCCGGCCGAGCCGCTGGTGCAGGGGCTGCAGCCGGCCGTTGAGGAAGAGCCGGCGGGTCGCCGCCCGCTCCACCTTGCCGCTGGTCGTGCGGCGTATGGTTCCCGGCCGGACCAGCAGCACTCCGTCCACGCTGATCCCGAACTCCTCGGCCAGGCACCGCTCCACGTCACCGGCGAGCCCGTCCAGGTCGAGGTCGTACCGCTTGTGGGTGCGCAACTCCTGCACCATGACGACGCGTTCGCGCTCGCCGGGCACCGAGAAGGCGGTGCCCGTGCCGAACAGGGCGCTGATCTGCTGCACCGCGTGCTCCAGGTCCTGCGGGTACAGATTGCGTCCGCCGACGACGATCACGTCCTTGAGCCGGCCGGTCACATGCAGCCGGCCGTCGAGCAGCGTGCCGAGGTCGCCGGTGCGCAGGAAACCGCCCTCGCCGTCCGCGGTGACCGCGTCGAACACCTCCGCCGTCGCCGTGCGGTCGCGCCAGTAGCCCCCCGCCACCCCGGCGCCCCGCACCCAGATCTCACCGATCCCGCCGTCCGCGACCGTGCGCAGCGACTCCGGGTCGACGATGCGGACCTCGCTGCCGTACGGCCGCCCGCACGCCACCAGCGTGCGCGGCGCACGTCCCGCACGGGGCTCGCGCAGCTGGTGGCGCTCCAGCGCCTCCCCGTCCACCGCGCGGGCCGCCGGGGCGGTCTCCAGGCATCCGCCGGAGACCAGCAGGGTCGCCTCCGCCAGCCCGTAGCAGGGCGTCAGCGCCTCGGGGCGGAAGCCGGCCGGTGCGAACCGTTCCGTGAAGCTCCGGCCGGTCGCGGCGGCCACCGGCTCGCCGCCGGTCACCGCGACCCGCCACCCGGACAGGTCCAGCCCCGCCACCTGCTCGTCGGTCACCTGGCGCGCGCACAGCTCGTACGCGAAGTCCGGGGCGCCGCTGACGCCGATGCCGTACCGGCCGATCGCCTCCAGCCAGCGCGCCGGCCGCTTCAGGAACGCCTCCGGAGACAGCAGGACCGAGGTGCCGCCCAGATACAGCGGCAGCAGCAACTGGCCGACCAGGCCCATGTCGTGGTGGAACGGCAGCCAGCCGCCGACCCGTTCGCCGGGCCCGGCGCCCAGCGCCTCCTCGATCGCCGCGAGGTTGGCGAGCAGGTTGCCGTGGGTGACCACCACCCCGCGCGGGGTGCCGGTCGAGCCGGAGGTGTACTGCAGGTAGGCGACCGTGTCCTCGGACAGCTCGGGCCGCTGCCAGGGGACGCGCACCGGCACCGCGTCGGCGGCCAGGCAGGGCACCGATCCGTACCCGCAGGACGCCAGCAGCCGGGAGACGTCGGGGGCCAGCGCGGCGTCGGTGAACGTCGCGCAGGGCGCCACGTCCTTGACGATCCCCGCGACCCGCACCGCGTGGTGGCGCCGCCCGCCGGTCGGGGGCACCGGGACGGCGATCGCGCCGGCGTACAGGCAGGCCAGTAAAGACACGGCGAACTGGCGGCGGGAGAGGTGCATCAGCACCACCCGCTCGCCCTGCGCGCCGCGCGCCTGGAGCCAGCCGGCGAGTTCCCGCGCGGCGGCGTCCAGCGCGCCGTAGGAGACCGGATTCGGCCGGCCGCGGTCGTCGCTCTCGGGGAGCAGGAGCAGCGCCTCGCGTTCGGGAGTCCGCTCCGCTCTGTCGAGTATCACGTCGGTGAAGGTGCGGTGGTGAGTCATGAGAGGTCCCCCAGCAGATCGTCGGTCCGGATGTCCCACCCGTCGTTGTTCGGACACCCAGGACCCATCCCGATTTCGAACGTAATGCGCGAGTTCTAGAGGGACACTCGACCGGAGCTGGGTCGTGAGGGACGCGCTCAGGACCGGGACCAGCCCACCGGCGGACGGCGGCGCGGCCGCCCGCCGCCCCAGCCGGCCTTCCGCGCCGGCTCGTCGAACACCCCGGCCGCACCGTCCGCCGGGCCGCCGGCCCCGTCCGCGGCGCCGTCCCGGCCCGCGGTTTCCCGCAGCCTGGCGAGCAGGACGGCGGTCACCGCGGCCAGCTCCTCCGCCGTGGGGCGGCCGCGCACGATGGCGAGAGACAAGGGAGATTCCATGCTGGCCAGCCTGCCGCCGCGGCCTCGAGACCCGCTCGGGATCCACCGGGGAAGCGCTCGTACGCCGGTCTCCGGGAGGGCGTGGGGCGGATGGCGGTGCGGGGCGCTCGCAGGCGCTCGCGACCGGGGGCGGCGGGCGTGCAGACCGGTGGCCGGATCCCGGCGGCAGGGCGCGTGCGGGTTCCTGGGGCTCGGGGCGGATGGAGGCCGGCCGAACACGGCTGCGTGGGCCGGCGTGTTGGGCCGTGGCGGCGGCGCGGTGGGGATCAGGGCGCGGTGAGGGGGAGGGCGTGGAGCTCCGTGATGTGGGCCGTGGTCGCCAGTTTGGTGTGGCGGTCCAGGTACGTCGTCGTGGTCAGGACGCGGTCGTAGGACGCGGCGTCGCGCCACCACAGCAGGCCCGTGTAGGCGCGCGGGTCGCTCACCGACCGCAGCAGGTCGCTGCCGCCGTACCCCTCGGCGGTCACGCAGGAACCCACCAGCGCGCCGAAGTCCATCTCGAAACCGGCCGGTTCGCTCTCCACCTCGGCCCGCACCAGCACCAGCCGCGCGGCCGCCCTGATCGGCACCGTCGCCGGCATGCTGCCCACGCTCACGGTGAGTTCGTGCTCGGTGCCGGCCAGCGCCGACACCGACGCCAGGTGCGGCAGGTGCCCCTCGGCGTGCGTGGAGCGCAGCAGCGCCTCCACGCCCCGCCACTGCTCCAGCCGGACGTAGGAGCCGCTCCGGCCGATCAGCCGCAGGGTGATCCCGCTCTCGAAGCCCCGGAGCCCCGCCCGGTGGCGGGCGTAGTCGCGCAGCCCGCTCTCCAGGGCGGTGGCCGCGCCCACCGCGGTGAAACGTTCCACAGTGGTGACCCGGTGACTCACGGGATGACGCTGGGGCATCGGCCCGGCTCACCTCCCTCTCCCCGCTCCCGCGCGCGCCGCGCCGGCGGCGTGCGGACGCGCGCCACCAGTCGACCACGCGTTACTTGAATTTCCCTCGAACGCCGATCGGACCTCACCGGCCCGAGGGTTCCTCGAGGGCGCGGCGAGCGCCGGCCGCGACCGTCCTTCCCCCGCATCACCGAACCCGAAGGGAAGGGACGTCCATGACCATCACCGACGAGGCCGACCGGATCGCGGACGACGTCGGACGCACGCTCGCCCGCATCGCGGTCGACCGCATGCTGCGGCCGGTCTGGTACGCGCTGGTCGCCTACGGCGGCATGTGGCTGGGCGGCGTGGACTTCGACCAGGACGGCACCCCGGTGCCGCGCCTGGCGTTCGTCGACGACGCCGAGGAGCCTGCCTGGGAGGACTTGAGGGCCTCTTGAGTCACGCCGGTTAGGGAGGGGCGCAGCGGCCGACGAATCGAGGACGGAGACAGCCATGACCACGGTGCTGAACAGGGCGGACGCGGCCGAGCGGGCCGTACAGGAACGTATAGCCCGGCTCGAGCACGAGCTCGGCGACCTGGACGACCCTGGCAACCCGCTGGGCGCGGACCACTTCCTCGCCGCCGACGGCAGGCAGCAGCTGCTGCCCGCCGCCGAACGGCTCCTCGACACGTTCGGGCTGAACGCCGAGTTCGTCCCCGGCGAACTCGGCGGCCGGCTCGACCGGCTGGACGTGCTCGCCCGGGTGCTGCGGGCGGTCTTCCGCCGGGACGCGGCGCTCGGGCTGGGCTACGGGATGACCTCCTACCTCGCGGCGGTCACCGTGTGGGCGGACGGCACCGAGGAGCAGCGGCGCGACACCGCGCGCCTGCTGCTGTCCGGCGGCCGGATGGCCTGCGCCTACCCCGAACCCGCCCCCGGCAACGACTTCCTGCACAACCGGCTCACCGCGCGCCGCGACGGCGGCGGCTACCGGCTCGACGGCCGCAAGGAGGCCCTCAACAACGCCGTACGCGTCGACTCGCTCGTCGTGTTCGCGCACACCCCCGAGGCCGGGGACGACGCCCAGACGGCGTTCCTGCTCCCCGGCCCCGGGGCCGCCGGGCCCGGTGTGCGCCTGCTGCCGCGGCGGCGCACCAGCGGCATCCGCGGCTGTGTCGTGCAGGGCCTGGAGTTCACCGGCCACCGCCTGGACGCTTCCCGGCTGCTCGGCCCCGAGGGCGGCGGCACGGCCGTCGCCGAGCGGGCCTTCCCCGTCACCCGCGCCACCGGCACCTCCATGGCGCTGGGCTGCGCCGACACCGCGCTGCGCACCACCGTGGCGTTCGCCCGCGCGCACCGCTCGCGCAGCCGCGCCTCGCTGAGCAGCGCCCGCACCCGCGCGGCGCTCGCCGACGCCTTCACCGACCTGCTGCTGTGCGACTGCCTGGCGCTGGTCGCCACCCGGGCGGCGCACCTGCTGCCGCGCGAGAGCGGGACCCTGAGCGCGGTGGTGAAGTACCTGCTGCCGACGATCCTCACCGAGATGGTGTACGACCTGTCGATCGTGCTCGGCTCCGAGGCGTACGCCACGACCGGCAGTTACGGGCTGTTCCAGAAGGCCGCCCGCGACCTGCCCATGATCGGGCTGGGCAGCGCCGGCACCGCCGCCAGCCGGTCGGCGATCGTCGGGCACCTGCTGCGGGTGCCGGACCTCGGCGAGCCGTCCGGCACGTACGAGGGACACGGGAGCTCGGAGGCGTACGGGGACTTCGGGCCGTACGGGGCCTCCGGAACGCCCGAGGACGGGCTGTACGCGCGGCTGTTCGACCGGACCGACCCCGACCTTCCGCCCCTGCGGCCCGGGGAGCTGACCCTGCCCGCCGACGGCGACACCCTGCTCGGCTCGCTGCCGGCCACCGTGCGCCGGGCCCGGCAGGCGCGCGGCGACTTCGCCGACGCGCTGGGCGAGGCGGCCGAGGCCCTGGACGGCGAACTGCGGCTGCTGCGCGAGGACTGCGCGCGGCTGGCCGCCCGCCCGGCCGGCCGCCGGCTCAGCCCCCGGGTGTACGCCCTCGCCGACCGCTACGCGCTGATCGCGGCCGGCGCGGCCTGCCTCGGCGTGTGGCGGCACGGCACGGGGCTGCTCGCCGACCCCGCCTGGGCGGCCCTGGCGCTGGCCCGCGTCGTCGGCCGGCTCGACCGCGGCGCCGTCCGCGTCCCCGAGGCCGGTACCGAGCACCTGCTCGGCGAGGTCCTCGACCGCTTCGACGACGCCCGCAGCTACGACCTGTACGCGACCCCGATCGGACGATGAGGAGAGGCATCCGATGAACCAGACGGCAGATCCGGTCCCGACCGCCGGCCCGGCGGCCGCCACCACGGCGGTGGCCGCCGGCGCCCCCACGGGCGGCGCCGGAGCCGGCGCCACCGCGCTGAGCGTGCTCGTCGAGGAGGTGGCGCGGATCCTGGAGCGTCCGCCCGCCGCGCTCGCCCCCGGGCTCCACCTGCAGCACGACCTGGGCTTCGACTCGGTGATGATGCTGCAGCTCCTGGGCCGCCTGGAGGAGCGCTTCCCCCGGCTGCGCGGCGCCGGCCTGCCCGACGTGCTGCCCGGCGTGCAGACGCTCGGCGCGCTGGCCGGCCGGCTCGCGCGCCTGACCGGAGCGCCGGTGACGTGATGCGGCCGCTGCGCAACCGCGGTCCCGCGGACTCCTGGCTGCCCGTGCGCCGCGAGATGGAGTCGTCCGGTACGTCGGTCGTCTACGCGGCCGTCGCGGACTGGCTGCCCGACGACCTCGGGCGGCCCGACCTCGTGGCCGCGCTCGGCCGCGACCACAAACGGCTCATGGAGATGACCCATGTGCCCAACCGGTCCCGCTTCGTCACCTCGCGGCTGCTGCTGAAGTCGGCCGCGGCGGCGGTGCTCGGGACCTCGCCGGAGGAACTGGAGCTGGCCTACAAGCCCGGCGGGCGCCCGCATCTGCGCGGGGTCGACCAGCTCGACGTCAGCATCAGCCACACCGAGGAACTGCTCGTCGTGGGGCTCACCCGCAACGGCCGCATCGGCGTCGACCTGGAGAACGCCGACCGGCGGATGCTGGGGCTGGGCACCGAGCGGCAGGTGTGCACGCCGTACGAACTGGAGGCGCTGGAGAGCGTGCCGGAGGACCGGCGCAACCGGGAGCTGGTCAGGCTGTGGACGCTGAAGGAGGCCTACAGCAAGGCCATCGGGCAGGGACTGCGGTTCCGTTTCACCGAGTTCGGCTTCACCCCGCAGGACCAGCAGGTCCAGATGCTCCGCCCCGACGGCACGCCCGGCGCCGGCTGGGAGTGGTCCTTCCACAGCTGGCTCGCGGAGGACACGTACACCCTGAGCGCGGCGGTCTACGACCCCGGCTTCTCGGGCCACCGCGACCGGACGGCCCCACGGGCCCTGCTGCCGGCACTGGCGGATCCCCGACGGGGGGAGTGAGCGGGTGGCGGGGCGGCACGGGCCCGCGCCGCGGGGCGGTACGGACGCGTGCGGCGCGGGCCGCGGTGCGGGCGGTTCGGGCGGCTCGGGCGGCTCGGGGTGCGGGCCCGCCGGCCGGGTGGCGCGGGCGGCCGGGGTGCGGGCCCGTGCGGCCGGGTGGCGCGCGTGCCGGAGGACCGGCGCAACCGGGAGCTGGTCAGGCTGTGGACGCTGAAGGAGGCCTACAGCAAGGCCATCGGGCAGGGACTGCGGTTCCGTTTCACCGAGTTCGGCTTCACCCCGCAGGACCAGCAGGTCCAGATGCTCCGCCCCGACGGCACGCCCGGCGCCGGCTGGGAGTGGTCCTTCCACAGCTGGCTCGCGGAGGACACGTACACCCTGAGCGCGGCGGTCTACGACCCCGGCTTCTCGGGCCACCGCGACCGGACGGCCCCACGGGCCCTGCTGCCGGCACTGGCGGATCCCCGACGGGGGGAGTGAGCGGGTGGCGGGGCGGCACGGGCCCGCGCCGCGGGGCGGTACGGACGCGTGCGGCGCGGGCCGCGGTGCGGGCGGTTCGGGCGGCTCGGGCGGCTCGGGGTGCGGGCCCGCCGGCCGGGTGGCGCGGGCGGCCGGGGTGCGGGCCCGTGCGGCCGGGTGGCGCGCGTGCCCGGGGTGCGGGCCGTGCGGCCGGTGGTCCGGGCGGCCGGGGTGCGGGCCCGTGCCGCCGGTGGAGCACGGCTCGGGCCGTCGGCGTGTGACCCGGCGCGGTCCGTCGGCGTGCGAGCCGGCCTCGGGCCGTTGGCGTGTGACCCGGCCTCGGGCCGTCGGCGTGTGCCGGACACGGGGCGCCGGTACGGGGGCGTCACGGGCGTCTGACCCGGGTCGGCGTCAACGTCCTTTCGACGCGCGGGACTTGTGGCCGTTGGCTGATCCGTGGCGGTCGGTTGAGTGAGTGTTGAGCCGGGTTCCAGGTGGTGCGGTGACGCTCGGAGCCCGCACCCGCCCAGCGGTGCGGGACCGAAGGGGGGTCTTGGTGCATCGATATCTCGCGGTGCGGCCGAAGGCCGACGGCACCGGGACGCGGCTCATCTGCTTCCACCACGCCGGCGCGGGCGCCATGTCCTTCGCCGGGTGGCTGAATCGGGTCGGACCCGAGGTCTCGGTGCTGCCGGTACGGCTGCCGGGACGCGAGACCCGGCTGCGCGAACCACGGATCACCGACGCCGGCCGGCTGCTCGACGACCTGCACCGGGACCTCGGGCCCCTGCTGGAGCAGCCGCACGCCTTCTACGGGCACAGCATGGGCGCGCTCGTCGCCTACCGGTTCGCCGAGGCCCGCCTCGCGGCCGGGCTGCCGGCGCCCCGGCTGCTGGCGGTCGGCGCGTGCAGCGCCCCGCAGCTGCCCTCGGCCCTGCTGGACCGGCGCGACCTGGCCGGCCTGACCGACGCCGAGCTGCAGGAGGCGATGACCGACGAGGAGAGCATGCCCGAGGTGCTGCTGCGCCACCCCGAGCGGCTGCGCAGCACCCTCGACACCCTGCGGGCCGACCTGCAGTTGGCCCGCTCCCTGCGCGACGCGCCCGTCACCGCGCTGCCCTGCCCGATCCAGGCGTACGCCGGGTGCGACGACCGCATGGTGACGATCCCCCAGGTGGAGGCCTGGCAGCACTGCACGAGCGCGGGTTTCCGGCTGCGGACGGTCCCCGGCGCGCACTTCTTCGTCCGCGGACGCGAGGTGCCGCGCGCCGTCGGGCAGGCGTTGCGCTCCGCGGCACCGGTGACGACCGGCTGACCCACATCGTTCCCGAAGGAGTTCTGCGGATGGACATCAGCGTCCTCGGCCCGTTCCGGGCCACTCTCGCCGGGGTGCCGGTGCACCTCACAGCCGTCAAACCGCGCAAGGTCTTCGCGCTGCTCGCCCTCCAGGCCGACGAGGTCGTCTCCGTGGCGTCCCTGGTGGAGGAGGTGTGGGGGGAGAGCCCACCGCGCAGCGTGCAGACCACGCTGCAGACCTACATCCTCCAGATACGCCACGTCATCGGCGCGGCCCTCGGCGAGGAGGAGGCCGAGCTGCCGCACGGTGCCAAGAGCGTGCTGGTGACCGAGCCGGGCGGCTACCGGCTGGACACCCAGGGCGGCCTGATCGACGCCTTCGAGTACGACGCCCTGTCCTCCGTCGGCCACCGCGCCCTGCAGCAGGGCGACTGGGAGCAGGCGTCGTCGTACTTCAGCCGCGCGCTCGCCCTGTGGCACGGCCGCGCCCTGGCCGACGTGCAGTGCGGCCCGCTGCTGGAGGTGGAGGCCACCCGGCTCGACGAGTCGCGGATGAGCGTTCTTCACGGCCGAATCGAGGCGGACCTGAGGCTGGGCCGCCACCATGAACTCGTCGGCGAGCTCTCCGGACTCGCCGCCCGGCACCCCCTGCACGAGGGACTGCACGAGCAGCTGATGCTCGCGCTGTACCGGGCCGGCCGGCGCAGCGACGCGCTGGAGGTGTACCGGCACCTGCGGACCGCGCTCAACCAGAGCCTCGGTCTGGACCCCTCGCCCGTCATCGAGCACCTGCACCGCGCGGTGCTCGACTCCTCCCCGCAGCTCGACCTGGTGGGCGCCGCCGGCGGTGTCCCGCTGCTGGCGAGCCGGTCCTGATCCCCGGCGGCGTCCGCCGCCCCACCCGGGCCACCAAGGCGCCCCCACCGGGCCACCAAGGTTGCCCGCACCCGGGCCACCAAGGTCGCCCGCACCCGGGCCACCAAGGCCGCGCCCACCGGGCCACCAAGGCCGCCCCCACCGGGCGACCAAGGTCGCCCGCACCCGGGCCACCAAGACCGTCCCTGCCCACTGTTGCCACACCCGACGAAAGCACCGAAAGGAACCATCGTGAGCGACATCACCCTGGCCGAACTCGGCGAGCTGCTGCTCGAATGCGTCGGCGCCCCCGAGGAGGGCATGGCGTTCGAGGGCGAGGACGCCCTGGACACGCCCTTCCTGGAGTTCGGCTACGACTCCCTCGCCCTGCTGCAGGTCACCAGCGTGATCAACCGCAAGTACGGCATCGTGCTCGACGACGACGCCGTCGGCGAGGCCGAGACCCCGCGCCTGCTGCTGCAGCTGATCGCCGCCGCGCCGCGGGCCGGGGCCGTGCGATGACCGCTCGCACCGACACGCCGCCCTGGCTGCCGCCGGGCCGGCGGGTGCTGGTCACCGGGGGCACCCGGGGCATCGGCCGGGCCACCGTGCTCGCCTTCGCCCGCACCGGTGCCCGGCTCGTCGTCGCCCACCGCGGCGACGGCGAGTCCGCCGACCGGCTGCGCGCCGAACTGACCGACCTCGGCGCGGACTTCACGCTCGTCGCCGCCGACCTGACGGGCGCCGAGGGCGCCGGGCGGCTCGCCGACGCGGTGCGCGAGCACCTCGGCGGCCTGGACGTCCTGGTCAACAACCTCGGCGTCGACGGGCACGTGCCGTTCGAGAAGCTCACCGAGGACGAGTGGCACCGGGTCCTCGGCCACAACACCACCTCGGCCTACCTGGTCACCCAGGCCGTGCTCGACCTGCTCGCCGACGGCGGGTCCGTCGTCACCATCGGCGCGTCCGTGGCGCTGCGCGGCCGCCCGCTGGGCGTGCACTACAGCACCTCCAAGGCCGCCCTGGTCGGCTTCACCCGCGCCCTGGCCAAGGAGCTCGGAAGCCGCGGCATCCGGGTCAACCTGGTCGCGCCCGGCGTCACCGAGACCGAGCCGGACGCCGGCCTGCCCCCCCAGCTCGTCGCGCGCCTCACCGCGGCCACCGCGCTCGGCCGGCTGGGCCGGCCCGAGGACGTGGCCGGGGCGGTGCTCTACCTGGCCGGCGACGCGGCCACCTATGTCACCGGCACCACCATCGAAGTCGACGGAGGAATCTGATGCCCTACGCCGCCATCACCTACCGGGTGAAGCCCGGCCACGAGGAGGAGATCGCCGAGATCTTCGCCAACTTCCAGCGGGTCGACACGCCCGACTTCACGGGCGACGACGGCGACGCGGCCGGACGCCTGCTCGGCACCGGCGTGTTCCTGAAGGACGACGTGCTGGTGCGCGTCATCCACTACGAGGGCGACTTCGCGGCGGTCGGCCGGCACATGGCCCGGCAGAAGGGCGTGCACATCCTGGAGACGAAGCTCGCCCCGTACCTGCTGGAGCAGCGCACCACCGACACCACCTCCCCGGAGGGCTTCGCCGCGTACTTCCGCGACGCCACCATGCGGACGATCGCCCAGCTGACGGTGGACAGCCACCCCGCGGGAGCCGGCAGGTCATGACGGGGCTGGAAGGCGTTCTCGCGGTGGCCGCCCTGGTGGGCAGCGGCGTCACCGCGGGCGTGCTGTTCGCGGTCGCGCTGAGCGTGCTGCCGGCGCTGTTCGCGATGGAGACCGGCACGTACGTGTACGCGCACAAGCTGCTCGGGCGCAACTGGGACCCCACCATGCCGGTGATCGTGCTGAGCAGCACGCTCGTCAACGCGGTGCTGGCCGTCGTCGGCGACGGCGCGGCCCGCCCGCTGTTCGCGGCCGCCGCGGTGCTGCTGCTGGGCGTCTCGGGCGTGTCCCACCTGTGCAACGTGCCCATCAACCGCCGGGTCAAGGCCATCAGCGACCCGGCCGACATCCCAGCCGACTGGGAGGACCCACGGCCGCTGTGGCGGCGCTGGCACCTGCTGCGGACCGCGCTGGCGGTGGTGGCGCTCGCCGTCACGGCGGCGGGGGTCACGGCGCTCTGACCACGGCGCACAGGGTGCGGCGGCCGTACGCGTCCTCGCGTACGGCCGCCGCACCATGTGGGGGCCGTACGCGCTCTCGCGTACGGCCCCCGTGTCACGCCGCGCTCGGCACGTCCCGTACCGAAATCTGCGCGACCGTGTTGAGCAGGCTGCGCTTGAACGTGGCGACGAAGCCCTCGACGGTGTCGGTGTCGCGCGGCTTGCTCAGGTACGGCTTCAGCTTGGCCTCGACCTCGCGCACGCCCGGCTGGGACGCCATGTGGCGGGCGACGGCGTCCAGGTCGCCGGTGTACTCGATGACGCGGACCAGGGTGTCGTCGCGGAGGAACACCGCGGTGGCGAGGATGGTGCCGGCGGTCTCGCCCTGCGCGTCCTGCACGCGGCTGCTTTTGACGCGCTTGAAGCTGCCGAAGATCTCGGTGAGTTCGGCCTCGTAGCCGGGCTTGATGTCGTACGTGATGGCTGCGAACGGCATGGCTGACCCTTACTCGCTCGGTGATAGGGGGCTTCAGCAGACCTCATTCGGCACGAGAACGACTCGAACGGTGAGCTGTGCCCTGGGGATGGGGTGAACGCCGGCGGTGAGGTGCCCGGGGGTTAGCGGTGCCCGGGGGTGTCGTGAACGCCGTGGGTGCGCAGCCCGGCGATTCGGGGGCTGAAGGGCTATTCGAGTCGACCTGTAGTCCGCGGTGGGACGTTCGCGTTCGGCCGCCCCGTGGGGGGCGTTCTTCGGCCGAGCGGACCAGGAGGTACCCGTGCACCGCACCCTGATCGTCGCCAAGCTCCGTCCGGACAAGACGGAGGACATCGCGAAGATCTTCGCCGAGTCGGACGCCACCGACCTGCCCCACATGGTCGGTGTCAGCCGCCGCACCCTGTTCAAGTTCCACGGTCTCTACTTCCACCTGGTCGAGGCCGACGAGGACATCAACCCGAACCTGTACCGGGCCCGCAGCCACCCGCTCTACGACGACATCAACACCAAGCTCGCCCAGTGCGTGGAGCCCTACGACCCCGACTGGAAGGAGCCCAAGGACGCCATGGCCCAGCCCTTCTACGTCTGGACCAAGGACGGAGGACGAATCCAGTGACCACCGCCATCACCCGCACCGTGAAGGTGTCCTCGGACGAGGTCGAGTCCAACACCAAGCGCGGGGGCGACCTCCGCGTCACCCTCAGCCCCAAGACCGTCGGCTGCACCTCCGGCTTCGGCGGTGTCATGACCCTGGAGCCCGGCGACTGGGTCACCGAGCACTACCACCCGTACTCCGAGGAGTTCCTGCACGTCATCGACGGCACCCTGGAGATGAGCCTGGACGGCCAGGCCGTCACCCTCACCGCCGGCGACTCGCTGCTCGTCCCGATCGGCGTCCGCCACCGCCTGGTCAACACCGGTGACGTCACCGCCCGGTGCACCTTCCACCTGTCGCCGCTGGCGCCGCGCCCCGAGCTGGGCCACGTCGACACCGAGCAGGCGCAGCGCCCCGAGCAGTCCAACCCGGATGTGGGTGGGGCACCGTGACCCGTCGGGCCGTCATCACCGGGGTCGGCGCGGTCGCGCCGGGCGGGGTGGGCCGGGAGGCGTTCTGGCGCACGCTGTCGGAGGGCCGTACCGCCACCCGGCGGATCTCCCTCTTCGACGCGAGCGCCTTCCGCTCGCAGGTCGCCGCCGAGGTGGACTTCGACCCGGCCGCCGCCGGACTGACCCCGCGTCAGGTCCGCCGGATGGACCGCGCCGCGCAGTTCGCCGTCGTCAGCGCCCGTGAGGCGGTCGCCGACAGCGGCATCGAGCTGGCGGCGCTGGCCCCCGAGCGGGTCGCCGTCTCCATCGGCAGCGCCGTCGGCTGCACCATGGGCCTGGAGGAGGAGTACGTCACCCTCTCCGACAGCGGCCGCAAGTGGCTCGTCGACCACGAGTACGGCGTTCCGCACCTGTACGGCTACATGGTCCCCTCCACCCTGGCGGCCGAGGTCGCCTGGGAGGTGGGCGCCGAGGGCCCGGTCGCGCTGATCTCGACCGGCTGCACCTCGGGCCTGGACTCCATCGGCCACGCCGTGCAGCTGATCGAGGAGGGCTCCGCGGACGTCGCCGTGGCCGGCGCGACCGACGCCCCCATCTCGCCCATCACCTCGGCCTGCTTCGACGCCATCAAGGCGACCACGCCCAACAACGACGACCCGGAGCACGCCTCGCGCCCGTTCGACGGCGAACGGGACGGCTTCGTCCTCGCCGAGGGCTCCGCCGTCATGGTCATCGAGGAACGCGAGGCGGCCCTCGCCCGCGGCGCCCGGATCTACGCCGAGATCGTCGGCTTCGCCGGCCGCAGCAACGCGTACCACATGACCGGGCTGAAGCCGGACGGCCGGGAGATGGCGGAGGCCATCACCGTCGCCCTGGACCAGGCCAAGCTGGACCCGACCGCCGTCGGCTACATCAACGCGCACGGCTCGGGCACCAAGCAGAACGACCGGCACGAGACCGCGGCGTTCAAGCGGTCGCTCGGCTCCCACGCCTACGACATCCCGGTCAGCTCCATCAAGTCCATGGTCGGCCACTCGCTGGGCGCCATCGGCTCCATCGAGGTCGCCGCCTGCGCCCTCGCCCTGGACCGCCAGGTGGTGCCGCCGACCGCCAACCTGAAGACCAAGGACCCGCTGTGCGACCTGGACTACGTCCCGGTCACCGCCCGCGAGCACGCCATGGACGTCGTGCTCAGCGTCGGCAGCGGATTCGGCGGCTTCCAGACCGCGATGCTGCTGGCCCGCCCGGGCAGCGCGGCCGCCGCGGCCGGAAGGAGTCAGTGATGACCACGTCGTCCCCGGCCCCGGTGATCACCGGGCTCGGCATCGTCGCCCCGACCGGCATCGGCGTCGAGGCGCACTGGGCGTCGGTGCTGGCCGGCAAGTCCGGCATCGGCCGCATCGCCCGCTTCGACCCGGAGAGCTACCCGGTGCGGTACGCCGGGCAGGTGCCCGGCTTCGACACCGAGGCCAGCGTGCCCAGCCGGCTGATCTCCCAGACCGACCACTGGACGCATCTGGCCTTCGCCGCCGGCGAGGCCGCGCTCGCGGACTGCGGCGCCGACATCGAGGCCATCCCCGAGTACGACAAGGCGGTCGTCACCTCCTCGTCGTCCGGCGGCACCGAGTTCGGCCAGAAGGAGATGACCGCCCTCTACCAGAACGACCCCAGCTGGGTCGGCGCCTACCAGTCGATCGCCTGGTTCTACGCGGCGACGACCGGCCAGCTCTCCATCCGGCACAAGATGCGCGGCCCGTGCGGGGTGCTGGCCTGCGAGCAGGCCGGCGGTCTGGACGCCCTCGGGCAGGCGCGCCGGCTCACCCGCAAGGGAGCCCGGCTCGTCGTCACCGGCGGCACCGACGCCTCGCTGTGCCCGTACGGCCTCACCGCCCAGCTGACCACCGGCAAGCTCTCCACGGTCCCCGACCCGGAGCGCGCTTATGTGCCCTTCGACGCCGAGGCGTCCGGGTACCTGCCGGGCGAGGGCGGGGCGATCCTCGTCATGGAGAGCGCCGAGGCCGCCGCCGAGCGCGGCACCACCGGCTACGGCCGTGTCCTCGGCTACGCCGCCGGCTTCGACCCGGCGCCCGAGTCGGGCCGCCCCCGGGTGCTGCGCCGCACCGCCGAGGCCGCCCTGCGCGACGCGGGCCTCACCCCCGCCGACATCGACGTGGTGTTCGCGGACGCCGCCGGGCTGCCGGCCGACGACCGCGACGAGGCCGAGGCCATCGCGGCCGTGTTCGGTCCGCGCGGCGTGCCCGTCACCGCGCCGAAGACACTCACCGGCCGGCTGTACGGCGGCGGCGCCCCGCTGGACGTGGCGACCGCGCTGCTCGCCCTGCGCGACGGCGTCGTACCGCCCACCACCGGCGTCCGCGAGCCCGCCCCCGGTCTGGAGATCGACCTGGTCACCGAGGTGCGGGAGCTGCCGCTGCGGCACGCGCTCGTGCTGGCCCGCGGCCACGGCGGCTTCACCTCGGCCCTGGTCCTGGGCCGCTGACACGGAAGGAATGCACGATGGCCGGACACACCGACAACCACGTCGTCATCGACGCACCGCTGGAACTGGTGTGGGAGATGACCAACGACGTGCCCAACTGGCCCGACCTGTTCAGCGAGTACGCCTCCGCGGAGGTGCTGGAGCGCGACGGCGACACCATCGTCTTCCGCCTCACCATGCACCCCGACGAGGACGGCCAGGTCTGGAGCTGGGTGTCCAAGCGCACCAGCTTCCGCGAGACCCGCACCGTGCGCGCCGAACGCGTGGAGACCGGGCCGTTCGAGTTCATGAACATCTACTGGGAGTACACCGAGGAGCCCGGCGGCGGTGTCCGCATGCGCTGGGTGCAGGACTTCCACATGAAGCCCGCCGCCCCGGTGGACGACGAGCAGATGACCGCGCACCTGAACCGCAACACCAAGGTGCAGATGGACCTCATCAAGCAGAAGGTGGAGGCCGCGGCCGCGGCCCACGCCGTGACCCGGTGAGGGAGCCCCGGCCGTGCTCACCGTCCTCGCCCCCCTGCTGCTGCTCCTCAACGGCCTCGCGGCCGGCGTGATGCTCGGCACCCAGCTCGGCGGCTTCCCGTACATGGCCGCGCTGCCGGTCGACCGCTACGTCCACGCGCACGCCTTCCTCGGGCAGCGCTACGACCCGGCCATGCCGATCTGCCTGCTGGGCACGCTCGCCCTGGACGTGGTGCTGGCCGTGGCGGCACCGGACACGACGGCCCGGGTGCTGTTCGCCCTGGCCGCGCTGCTCACGGCGACCACCCCGGTCATCGCGATCGTCAAGAACGCCCCGGTCAACCGCTGGATGCGCACCCTCGACCCGGACAACCTGCCGGCCGACTTCGTCGACCCGCGCCCCGAGTGGGGCGCCTGGAACAGCCGGCGCAGCTGGATCACCATCGCCGCCCTCGCCGTCAACTGCACGGCGCTCGGCTTCCTGCTCTGAAGGGAAACCCCATGGACCTCGAACTGCGAGGCAAGAAGGCCCTGGTCACCGGCGGTGTGCGCGGTGTCGGCCGGGGCATCGTGCTGGCCCTGGCCCGGGCCGGCGTCGACGTCGTCACCTGCTACCAGCACCCCAGCGAGTTCGTCACCACGCTGGAGCAGGAGCTGAAGGAGATCGGCGGCAACCACCACGTGCTGCGCGCCGACCTGTCGCAGCCCGAGCAGATCGCCGAGCTCCTGGAGCGGGTCCGCGAACTGCACGGCGACCGCCTCGACCTGCTGGTCAACAACGCGGGCGCGATCAGCCACATCCCGTACGCGAACCTGTCGCTGGAGGAGTGGCAGCGCATCGTCAACACCAACCTCACCGGCGCCCACCTGGTCATCCAGTACGCGCTGCCGCTGCTCGGCGAGGGCTCCTCGGTGGTCTCCATCGGCTCGCGCGCCGTGGACGCCGGCATACCGCTGCGCTCGCACTACACCGCCACCAAGGCCGCGCTGGTCGGCCTGAACCGCTCGCTCGCCAAGGAGTTCGGCGGCCAGGGCATCCGCTTCAACGTCGTCGCGCTCGGCGTCATCGAGACCGAGAACTTCCACGCGATGCCGCAGGACCAGAAGGACCTCATGACCCAGCGGTACGGCGCGAAGACCGCGCTCGGCCGGCTGGGCCGGCCCGACGAGGTCGCGGGCGCCATCCTGTGGCTGGCCAGCGACCTGTCCCGGTACGTCACCGGCAACACCATCGGCGTCGACGGGGGGATCTCCTGATGGCCTTCCGTGTGATGCTGCGGCTGGAGATCGCGCCCGGCAAGGACAGCGAGTTCGAGAAGGCCTGGCTGGCCGGCACCGAGGCCGTCACCGGCCACCCCGCCAACCTCGGCCAGTCGCTGGCCCGCGAGCCCGACGGCACCTACGTCATCATCAGCGACTGGGTCGACGAGCCGCGGTTCCGGGAGTTCGAGGAGAGCCCCGCGCACCTCGAACACCGCGCCACCCTGCACCCGTTCCGCACCGGCGGCTCCTTCCATGTGATGGAGGTCCAGCACACCATCCCGGGACAGGCGGCCGGCCATGACCGGTGAGGTCCGCGTGCTGGTGTACCAGGCGGCCGCCGACGAGGCGCAGCTCGACGCGGTGCGCGCCGCCTACCACCAGGTCAGCCGGCGGCTCGCCGGGGTGCCCGGGATGCTCGGCAACGAACTGCTGCGCAACCCGCTGGACCCCACCGCGCTCGCGGTGATGAGCCGCTGGGAGTCCCTGGACGCCTTCCGCGCCTGGGAGGAGGGCGCCGGCCACCGTCAGGACACCGCCCCGCTGCGCCCCTACCGCGACACCCGCACCGCGTCCCCCTTCGCCGTCTACGAGGTCGACGCCGCGTACTGAGCGGCGGCCCCCGCAGGAGAACCCGACAGAGAAGAGAACCCACCATGACCAAACCCCAGCTGGCCTTCATCGGCCTGGGCAACATGGGCGGGGGCATGGCCCGGCGGCTGCTGGACACCGGGCACACGCTCACCGTCTACAACCGGACCGCGAGCAAGGCCGCACCGCTCGTCGAGGCGGGCGCCAAGCTCGCGGACGCCCCGGAGCGGGCGGCCGCGGGCCACCACCTGGTGCTGCTGAGCCTGGCCGACGAGAAGGCCGTCGACGAGGTGCTGTTCGGCCGGATCGTGCCCGTCCTGCAGCCCGGCAGCGTCATCGTCGACACCTCCACCGTCTCGCCCGGCTACGCCCGGCAGGCCGCCGAACGGCTCGCCGCCGCCGGACTGCGCCGCGTGGAGGCCTGCGTCGTCGGCAACCCGCTGCAGGCCCGCAAGGGCGAGCTGCGGGTGTACGTCTCCGGCGACCCGGCCGACCTGTACGAGGCCCGGCCCGTGCTGGAGGCGATCGGCAGCGAGGTCGTCCACGTCGGCGCCCCCGGCACCGCCGCCAGCCTGAAGCTCATCCTCAACCTGCTGCTCGGCGCGCAGGTCGCCTCGCTCGCCGAGGCCGTCGCCTACGGCACCGCCGCGGGCCTGGACCGCGAACAGCTCATCAGCGTCGTCTCGGCGAGCGGCTTCAGCTCGATGGTGATGCGGTTTCGCGCCGATCTGATGCTCAAGCAGTCCTACGAACCGGCCTTCTTCCGCTCGGAGCTGATGGAGAAGGACATCCGGCTCGCCCTGGAGGCCGCCGCGCAGGCCGGCACCGACATGCCGGTGCTCGCCGAGGTGCGCGAGCGGTTCGCCGCGGTGGTCGCCGCGGGCGACGGGGACAAGGACGCCTCCGTGCTCGTGGAGCACTGAGCGGCCGGGGGAGGTGCGGGCCGCCGCCCGCACCTCCCGGGCGCCGTTCGTCATGGCACCAGTCGAAGGGATGTGAGGCAGTGCACAGTACAGGCCGGAGCGCGCTCCGGAACACGGATGTCCTGGTGGCCGGCTCGGGGCCGGCCGGGCTGGCGACGGCTCTGTTCCTCGCCCAGCAAGGAGTCGACTGCTCTCTGCTCGGCGGTCGGCGGGAGCGCGTCAGGCCGCCGCGGATCCTCGGCCTGCACCCCCGGGCCATGGAGCTGCTGCGCTCCCTGGGGATGGAGCGGGAGATACGCGACCTGCCCTCGGCGCGGGCCCTGGCCGCGAACTCCGGCATCCTCGCCATGGAGTCGCTCGCCGGGCACGAACTGGGCGCCCTGGACGCCAAGTACGTCGTCGACGCCGCCACCGACCTCGGCAGCCTCTCGCCCACCAGCTGGTGCCTGTGCGAGGAGAGCGAGCTGGAGGAGGCGCTGCGCGACCGCGCCGAACGGCTCGGCGTGCGCATGCGCCCGGACGCCGAACTGGTCTCCTTCGAACGGGACGGCTGGGGCGACGACGGCATCCTCGCGACGGTCCGCGACCGCGGCAGCGGCGACGAGCACCGGGTGCGCGCCTGCTGCCTGGTCGACGCGGGCGGCACCGGCGGCGCCGTGCGCGACGAGCTCGGCATCGGCTTCGAGGGCCGCACCATGGGCCACTTCGTCACCATCCGCTTCACCGCCGACCTCACCGGGGAGCTGCGCGGACGCCGCTTCATCATGGCGTACGTCGACAACCCGGGCGTGCGCGGATCGCTGATGCCGCTGGACAACCGGGCCGACTGGCTGCTGCACGTGCGCCACGACCCGGAGCAGGAGAGCGCCGAGTCCTTCACCCGGGAACGCTGCACCGCGCTGGTGCGCGCCGCGACCGGCGTGGACGACCTTCAGCCGCGCATCGACAGCGTCAGCGCCTGGGCGGGCGAGGCGAAGGTCGCCGACCGCTTCCGCGAGGGCCAGGTGTTCCTCGTCGGCGACGCCGCGCACGTGATGCCGCCGAGCGGCGGCTTCGACGCCGGCACCGGCATCATCGACGCCCACAACCTCGCCTGGAAACTCGTCGCGGTCCTGGACGGCTGGGCCCACCCCGACCTCCTCGACTCCTACGACGAGGAGCGCCGCCCGGTCTGCGCGGCCACCGTGGAACAGGCCGTGCTGCGGGCCAAGGACCGCGCCCGGCTGCTGGCCGCCTACCCCGACCCGGCCGACCCCGACCTGGTCCAGGACCCGCTGGTGTGGCTGTCCGCCCGCTACCGCTCGATGGCCGTGATGCCCTGGGACGAGGGCGTCCTGCCCGGCTACGGGCTGTGGGCCGCCGAGAACGACGGCCGTCCCGGCAGCCGCGCCCCGCACCTCAGGCTCCGCCACGGCGGCGCCGAGATCTCCGTGCACGACCTGTTCGGCCGGTCCATGGTGCTGCTGACCGGGCCCGACAACCGCCCCTGGCGCGAGGCCGTCCGCTCGGTCTCCGCCGAACTGGGCACCCCGGTCCAGGTGTACGGCATCGGCACCGACGTCGAGGACCTCGACGACCGCTGGCCCGAGCTGTACGGCGTCACCGCGCAGGGCGCCGTGCTGGTCCGGCCCGACGGCGTGGTCGCCTGGCGCTGCGCCGACGCGCCGATCTTCACCCGGACCGTGCTGCGCGCCATGACCAAGCGGCTGCTCCGGCTGGACCGGCCGCCCGCCGAGAAGGAGACACGGTGACCCAGACCGCCGGCCGTCAGGCCACGCACGGCAGCGAGCCGCTGCGGGTGATCCTGCGCATGGAGGTGCACCCGGAGATGGCCGCCGACTTCGAGCAGGTGTGGCTGTCCGTGGGGGAGTCCATCGCCCGCGAGCCCGCCAACCGGGGACAGACGCTGGTGCGGTCCACGGAGGAGGAGGGCGTGTACTACGTCCTCACCGACTGGGCCGACGAGCGCGCGTTCCGCGACTTCGAGGTCAGCCCGCGCCATACCCTGCACCGGCAGCGGCTCAAGCCGTTCCGGCGCGGCGGCGACATGGCCGTCACCGAGGTCGTGCACCGGCTCGAGCCGGTCTCGAGCGCCCCTCAGCCGGCCTGACCGAGGGTGGGGCCGGATCCATCGGCCCCGACATGAGGACCCTTCCATGACGCCAGCCTTCCGCCTCCCACGCCGCCGGTTCGTCCTCGGGGTGGGAGGCGTCGCCGCGGCGGCGGGCGCCGGCTGGGGCGCCACCTTCCTGACCGCCTACCAGGGCCGCCGGCGCAGCAACGTCGGAAAACTGTCCTTCCGCACCCGCTTGCGGATTCCCGCCCAGCTCGCCCCGCGCCCGTCCGCCGACGGACGCCGCCACTACCGGCTCACCCTCGCCCCGGGCACCAGCGAACTCCTGCCCGGCAAGAAGACCCCCACCTGGGGCGCCAACGGCCCCTACCTCGCGCCGACGTTACGGCTGCGCCGCGACGACCGGGTCGCCGTCACCGTACGCAACCGGCTGCCCGAGGCCACCACGCTGCACTGGCACGGCATGCTGCTGCCCGCGGCGATGGACGGCGGCCCGCACCAGACGATCGACGCGGGCGCCGACTGGAACCCCACCTGGACGGTGCGCCAGCCCGCCGCCACGCTCTGGTACCACCCCCACCCGCACGGCGCGACCGGCACCCACGTCTACCGCGGCGTCGCCGGCATGATCGTCATCGACGACGAGCACTCCGAACGCGCCGCGCTGCCCCGCGAGTACGGCGTCGACGACGTGCCCCTGGTCATCCAGGACAAGAACTTCCACGGCGACGGCACCCTCGACTTCACCGAGACCAAACTCGCCGAGACCATCGCCGGCGTGGACAACCTCGGTGTCCTCGGCGACACCATCCTCGTCAACGGCACCTACGACCCGTACTTCGAGGTCACCACCCGGCGGGTGCGGCTGCGGCTGCTCAACGGCTCCAACGCGCGCGTGTACCGGCTCGGCTTCACCGACGGGCGCACCTTCCACCAGGTCGCCACCGACGCCGGACTGCTCGCCCGCCCGCTCGCCATGGAGCGGCTGCTGCTCGCGCCCGGCGAACGCGCCGAGATCGTCGTGGACTTCAAGCCCGGCGACGAGACCGTGCTGCGCAGCTTCGAACCCGCCCTCGACCTGGGCTTCCCCACGGAACGCTTCATGGGCGGCGACGACACCTTCGACATCCTCGCCCTGCGCGCCGCCCGCGAGCTGCGGGAGGCGCCCGCGCTGCCCACCCGCCTGGACGGCGCGGCGGCGCCCGTCGTGGCCCCGGCCGGGGCGCGGCGGCGGCACTTCGAGTTCACCGGCCTGCAGATCAACCACAAGACGATGGACATGACCCGGATCGACGAGGTGGTGCCGGCCGGCGCCACCGAGATCTGGGAGATCGAGCGCGGCGATGAGTGGGTGCACGTCTTCCACGTCCACGGCTGCGTCTTCCACGTCCTCGACGTCAACGGCAAGCAGCCCCCGGCGTACGCCCGCGGGCCCAAGGACACCGTCTATCTGCACGAGTTCGGCACCACCCGGCTCGCCGTCCGGTTCGACACCTACACCGACCCGGCGAAGCCGTACATGTACCACTGTCATGTCCTGCGTCACGAGGACGAGGGAATGATGGGCCAGTTCACCGTGGTGCGGCCCGGCACGGAGGCCGGCGCGCCGCGGACGGTGGAGGGGAGCGGGACCCACCACCACTGAGCCCCGCCGGGCCACGAGGGGGCCCGGGAGGGCTGGGGCACAGGGAAAGACGAAGGCTCCGGGACGCCACCACGTCCCGGAGCCTTCGTCCGTCCCGCCTCCCTCAGCGGATCACAGCACCAGCCGGATCCCGTACCGCCGCAGCCAGGTGTTCAGCTGCAGCGGCAGCTCCACGTTGGCGCGCCGCGCCCACCGGTTCAGGCCCTCGGGGTCCTTCAGCGTCGCCCGCACCGCCGCCACGTCCAGCAGCGGCAGCACCGGGGCCTGCGGGTCGTCCAGCAGGGCGTGCATCTCCGTGCGCAGCGCCTTCTCGTAGCCCGGGTCCAGGGTGACCGGGTACGGCGTCTTGCGGCGCTCGACGACGCTCTGCGGCAGCACGTGCCGCACCGCGGCGCGCAGCAGGCTCTTCTCCCGGCCGTCGAAGTTCTGCATCTCCCACGGCAGGTTGTACGCGTACTGCACCAGCCGGTGGTCGCAGTACGGCATCCGCACCTCCAGGCCCACCGCCTTGAACAGCCGCTCGGTGTGCCCGTTCTGGTTCTCCATGAAGTTCGTCAGGTGCACCCAGCACAGTTCCCGCATGTGCCGCTCCTCGGCCGGTGTGTCCGGCAGGTGCGGCGCCTCGGACACCGACTCGCGGTAGCGCTGCGTGGCGTACTCCAGCGGCGCCAGGTCCTTCAGCAGCGACTCGTCGAACAGGCCGCAGCCCAGGCCCTTGGCGTCGTCGCGCACCACCCCGCGGGCCACCCACGGGAAGGTCTCCATCCGCGACTCGACCGGGTCCCGGTTCCAGGCGACGCCGTGGAACAGCGAGTCGGCCGCCTCACCGGTGAGCACCACCTTGGTGTCCCGCTCGCCCACGGCCCGCGCCAGCAGGTACAGCGAGGTGTTCATGTCGCCGAGCGGCGTCGGGTAGTCCTTGGCGCGCAGCACCTGCCAGCGGGCCACGTCGTCGCTGAGCTCCGCCGGGTCCAGCACCACGCCCGTGTGGTCGGTGTCGAGGTGGCGGACCACGTCGGCGGCGAACGGGGCGTCCGGCGACTGGCGGGTGTCGGTGGCCTTGAAGTTCTCCGAGTGCCGGGCGAAGTCCACGGTGAACGTGCGGATGCGCCGGCCGGTGCGGCGCAGCTCCCGGTCGGCGAGGCCGACCACACCGCTGGAGTCCAGGCCGCCGGAGAGCAGCGAGCCCACGGGCGCGTCGGTGCGCAGGTTGCGCTCGATGCTCTCCTCCAGCAGCCCGCGGATGGTGTCCACGGTGGTGTCCAGGTCGTCGGTGTGCTCGGCGGCGTCCACCCCCCAGTAGCGGGTGCGCCGCACACCGCCGCGGCCCACGACCAGGTGGTGCCCGGCCCGCAGCCGGTGCATCCCGCGGAACGGCGCCACGTGCGGGGTGCCGGAGTAGGTGAAGATCTCCTGCAGCCCCTCCGCGTCGACCTCCGGCTGCACCTGCGGGTGCGCCAGGATCGCCTTGGCCTCCGAGCCGAAGATCAGGCCGGTGGCGGTCGGGAAGTACAGCAGCGGCTCCACGCCGAGCCGGTCGCGCACCAGGAACAGCTCCTCGCGCCGGGCGTCCCACACCACGCCGGCGAAGGTGCCCTCCAGCCGGTGCGCGGCCTCGGCGCCCCACTCCAGGTAGGCGTGCAGCAGCGTCTCGGTGTCGCCGCCGTGGCGGAAGCGGTGGCCGCGCCGGGACAGCGTGGCGCGCAGCTCCTCGTGGTTGAGGATCGAGCCGCTGTGCGCGGCCACCGCGACGGTCCGCCCGTCGTGCTCCAGGGCGACCGGCTGCCGGCCGCCGCCCTCCAGGTCGAACACCGAGAGATGGCGGTGGCCCAGGGCGGCCCGCGGGCTCGTCCACACGCCCTCGCCGTCCGGGCCGCGCAGGGCCATCGTCGCCGCCATGGCCAGGACGGTGCCGCGTTCCCGGGTCAGATCCCGGGACCAGTCCACCCAGCCGGTGATTCCAGACATGCTTACTCCCTCGTCGTCTCGCGGGGTGTGGCGGCCCGGCCGGTCACCGCGCCGGCGGCGCCTTCTTCACGGGCCGCCGCGCCGGCGGTGCCCTTGTCGCGGGTCACCGCGCCAGCAGCGCCTTCAGTACGCCGTCGAACACGGCCTCCGGGTCGTCCTGGGCGTCGGCTGCGCGCCAGGCCACCACGCCGTCGGGCCGCACCAGCACCGCGCCGCCGGCCCGCACGCCGTACGCCGCGGCCCAGGCGCCCGCCGGGTCGTCCAGCGCGTCGCCGATGCGCAGCACGTCGAGCGTGACGCCCGCGCGCCCGGCCGCGGCCCGTGCGGCCTCGGCCCAGGGCTCGCCCTCGGGCCCGGCCAGCAGCACCGGGGCCTTGGTGAACAGATCCAGCGTCGACACCTGCCGCCCGTCGCGCTCCAGCACCACGTGCGGGGCGCGGGTGCCGGGCAGGCCGTGCGGGTCGGCGTTCCACACGCCGTCCGGCACCTGGTCGTCCGCGCCGGTGAGCACCGCGCCGGAGCGGTACTGCCAGCCGAACCAGATCTCGGTGTCGGCGTGGATCGCCGGGTCGGCCGGCGCGGGTTCCTTCGCCGCCAGCCGCGGCCGGTCCTTCGAGCGCAGCACCGCCTGCTCGACGGTGGCCGCGCACACCGGCCGGCGCTCCGGGTCGTAGCTCTCCAGCAGGCCGGGGCCGGCCTCGCCGCGCAGCACCGCGGCCAGCTTCCACGCCAGGTTGTGCGCGTCCTGGATGCCGGTGTTGGAGCCGAACGCGCCGCTCGGCGGCATCACATGGGCGGCGTCGCCCACCAGGAAGACACGGCCCTGCGCGAACGCGGTCGCGGTGCGCCCGGCGGCCTCCCAGGGCATCACCCCGAGGACCTTCACCTCCAGCTCCGGCACCCCGGCCGCGGCCCGCACCAGCTCACGGCACCGCTCCTCGGTGAAGGAGGCGGCGTCCTCGGCGGCCGGGTCGAACACCACGTGCAGCAGCCAGCGCCGGGAGTTGTCCAGCGGCATCAGCGCGCCGCGCACGGTGTCGTTGAACGTGTAGCACATGATGAACCGGCGCTCGCCCAGCTCCTCGGCGAGGTCGGCCTCGAAGTGGACGTTGAGGAAGTGCCCGGTGGTGCCGGGGCCCTCGACGCCGATGCCGAGCGCGGCGCGCACCGGGCCGGCCGGCCCGTCCGCGCCCACCAGGTAGTCGGCGGTCACGGTGCGCACCTCGCCGGTGTCCCGGTCCCGCAGCCGCGCGGTGACGCCGTCCGCGTTCTGCTCGAACGACTCCAGCTCCGTGTAGTACGCGAACCGCGCGCCCAGTTCCCGCGCGCGGTCCCGGATCACCGGCTCGAACTCGTCCTGGTGGCACAGGCACCAGCCGGTCGGCGACAGCGCGCTCAGATCGGTGCGCACGTCCATGAAGTACTGCTCGTGCAGGGCGCCCAGCTGGTGCCCGGCCAGCGACTGGGCGGCCAGCACACCGGTGTTGTGGGCGAGGGCGCGCGCGGACTCGGTGGCCCGCACCCGCTCCTCCAGACCCGCCGCACGCATCAGCTCCATCGCCCGCGGGTTGATGCCCCGCGCGCGGGGGTGCGGCGAGATGCCGCGGTGGCGTTCCACCACCAGGCAGGGCACCTCGTGCCAGGACAGGAACAGGGCGGTGGACAGGCCGGCCAGTCCCGCGCCGGCCACCAGCACCGGGACGTGCTGCTGCTTTACGGACACGTGCTTCCTCCTCGGAACGACACCTGCGGCTCAGGGTGCGGGGCGCGGGTCGGGGCGCGATGGAGGAAGACTGGAAGAGCGGCCGCCGCGCGCCCGGCGCCGTGCCGCCGCGCGCCTCGCGCCGTGCGGCCGCCGGTCAGTAGCGGTAGTGGTCCGGCTTGTACGGGCCGTCGACGTCGACGCCGATGTAGGCCGCCTGCTCCGGGCGCAGCCGGGTCAGCTTCACACCGAGTGCGTCCAGGTGGAGGCGGGCGACCTTCTCGTCGAGGTGCTTGGGCAGCGTGTACACGCCCGTCGGGTACTGCGCCTGCTTCGTGAACAGCTCGATCTGCGCGATCGTCTGGTTGGCGAAGGAGTTGGACATCACGAACGAGGGGTGACCGGTGGCGTTGCCCAGGT